>NZ_JANJZR010000079.1 GCF_024623065.1 Bacteroides acidifaciens | reverse complement strand
ACAGACGGACGCGACAAGAAGAGCCGGGGTAAGTTGAAATATCAGCTATAATATTATGACTGAAGAGAATTTAAACAAGCTCTTAATATCATTCATCAATCGCTCGCCAATCACACAGGTATTCATTTCTTTATAATTATCCTAAAAAATGTATATACCGTTCTTTTTCTTGGTTCAACACTTCTTCATCCACAAAATCCTCCGACTGGAAACAAGAATGTTCAATCAACTTTCCTCCCTTTTTAACAGACTTATTCCAATTCCCAATCACTTGTCCCTCATAAAGAATAACCGGATAAAACAAACCATTATTGGTAAATGCTTTCGGATAATGCTCCTTTGGCAAAACATCCGTCCGGTCTTTGTATCCTAACAGATACTCATCGTATGAAGGAAGAAGATGTAAACTACCGGAAACTTTGCCGCGCGTCCGGCATGTCTCATGGATATACCATGTCTGCCCATTCCATTGATCCGCCGTCAATTCCGAATCTATTAGAAACCAACTCTTTCGGCTTACGGAAAAGTGGATTCAGCAACTGCTGATTTTGTAAACGAATATCCGGTATCTTCATATAAACAAATTTTATAGCACAAATATATAAAATCCTTACAACAAATCACATTAAGCCACAAAATCCCGAACTTCAGGAAAGGAGAATCAAAGAAAAATGCCTATTTTTGTCATCTCAAACCTAAGATAATAAAAAAAATGCGTTATAGACTTTCAGCTCCTTCCGCAATCAAAGCCACAATTCAATTGCCGGCTTCCAAGAGTATCAGTAACCGTGCACTCATTATCAATGCATTGGCAGAAAGTAACTGTATTCCTGACAATCTATCCGATTGCGACGATACACGCGTGATGATAAAAGCCCTCACCCAAGATGAAGAAACAATTGACATCATGGCTGCCGGAACCGCCATGCGCTTTCTGACAGCCTATTTAAGTGTCACACCGGGAGAACGGATAATCACAGGCACAACACGCATGCAACAACGCCCCATACAAATATTGGTCAATGCCCTTCGTGAACTGGGAGCGGAAATAAACTATATCAATAATGAGGGATTCCCCCCTTTACGCATAAAAGGTACAGAACTGAAAGGGAACGAGATTACGCTGAAAGGAAATGTCAGTTCCCAATACATTTCAGCTTTACTGATGATAGCTCCGGCACTTAAAAACGGTATAGTGTTGCATCTGAGCGGTGAGATTATTTCACGCCCTTACATCAACCTTACATTACAGTTAATGCAGGACTTCGGTGCAAAAGCAGCATGGACCTCTTCAGACAGCATCTCCGTAGCTCCACAACCTTATACAAGCATTCCGTTTACAGTAGAGAGTGATTGGAGCGCAGCTTCTTACTGGTACCAAATTGCAGCATTATCCCCAAAAACTGAAATTGAGCTATTGGGATTATTCCGTAACAGTTATCAGGGAGACAGCCGTGGAGCGGAAGTATTCTCGCGGTTAGGAATAACTACAGAGTTTACCACCAAAGGAGTTAAACTCAAAAAAACAGGAAAAGCCCCGAAAAGACTGGAAGAAGACTTCATTGACATACCTGATTTGGCACAGACTTTTGTCGTCACTTGTGCCTTGATGAACATTCCTTTCCGCTTCACAGGACTGCAAAGTCTGAAAATAAAAGAAACCGACCGTATTGCCGCTTTAAGGAATGAACTGAAAAAACTGGGATACCTAATAGAAGAAGAGAATGACAGCGTATTAATGTGGAACGGCGAACGATGTGAACCGGAAGAAACTCCCGTAATTGCAACATACGAAGACCATCGGATGGCTATGGCATTTGCTCCGGCAATAATCTGCCACCCTACTATGCAAATCGCCGACCCGCAAGTCGTTACCAAATCATATCCCGGATATTGGAAAGACCTGAAACAAGCCGGATTTCAGATTATAAACGAAGACTAACCGCCCCGATACAGTGGAAGATTTCAATAAATACACTTCCCATATCAACTATTCCCCTATTGTAGATTTTGTATTACAGCAGGGGAAACAGACCTATTATGAAAAAGGAGACTATTTTTCCCGACAGGGAGAAATCTGCAGAACGATGGGCTTTGTCAGTTCCGGCTCTTTCCGGTACTGTTGTATCAACAATCTGGGAGAGAATAATATCGTAGGATATACTTTCGACAATTCCTTTGTCGGCAATTATCCGGCTTTTCAATTACAGGACAAATCGAATGTGGACATACAAGCCCTGTGTGACTGTTCGGTATATGTGATTAATCATCAGCAAATGACCGATTTCTATGAAGCTAACAACGACAACCAAAAGCTAGGACGCCGCATTGCAGAAACTCTACTATGGGAAGTCTACGACCGTATGATTTCAATGTACAGTCTGACAGCGGAAGAACGGTATCTTGAAATTATCAACCGTTGCCCCGACTTACTGAAACTGATTACATTAAAAGAACTGGCATCTTATCTCTTGATTCGCCCGGAAACACTAAGCCGTATCCGAAGAAAAGTAGTACAAAAGTAATTTCTTGATTTCAATCAAGAAATTATCTACGCACACTCTCTACTTTTGAAACCAAATAGAATGAAAATCATGCAGAAAATAATAATTATAGGTGCAACTTCCGGCATTGGTCGCGGTTTGACAGAAGCATATATTCAAGAAGATTGTCTCATCGGCATTATCGGTCGCAGAGAGAACTTGCTGCAAGAGATATACACCCAAGACAAAAATAAACTATTCTATCAAGTATGCGACATCACCGATACACAAACCAGTATCCAATGTTTGGAAACACTCGTACAAGAAATGGGTGGAATGGATATACTGATAATCTGTGCCGGCACGGGAGAGCTCAATCCCGAACTTGCTTATCAACTGGAGGAACCGACTTTATTAACCAACGTAATAGGATTCACCAACATAGCCGATTGGGGATTCCGTTACTTTGAACAGCAAAAGAGCGGGCATTTAGTCACCATTTCTTCCGTAGGCGGTACACGTGGTAGCGGCATCGCACCTGCCTACAATGCATCAAAAGCCTATCAAATCAACTATATGGAAGGACTACGGCAAAAAGCCACCCAATCCCCTTATCCTATTTATACGACAGATGTCCGTCCGGGGTTTGTAAATACAGCGATGGCTAAAGGAGAGGGGCTGTTTTGGGTAACTCCTGTTGATAAAGCTGTGAAACAAATAAAAGAAGCTATTCATAAGAAGAAAAAAGTAGCATTTATCTCAAAAAGATGGAAATACGTAGTCATACTATTTCGCTTGATACCGTCAGCTATTTATTGCCGGATGTAGCAACTGATAATAGTTTATACGAAAAAAGATCGGTAACAGCACACCACGCTATAACTTTGGCTTGAATCTGGATGCCGCATGGAAAGGCTTCGATCTGAAGCTGTTCTTCCAGGGAACTATGAAACGTGACTATATGCCGGGAAGTGGCTCTACCATGTTCTGGGGAGCAGTAGGTTACTGGCAGACTAATTTCTTCAAGCAACATCTGGACTATTTCCGTGGAGCAGATACGACCAATCCGTTAGGTCCCAATCTGGGCGGTTATTATCCTCGTCCTCTTGAGAACGACAGAAACCGCAATCCGCAGACCCGCTACTTGCAGAATGCAGCTTATTGCCGACTGAAGAACGTGACTTTAGGATATACATTACCCAAATCACTGACAGAAAAGTTCTGTGTGAACAACCTTCGCTTCTTTGTTTCGGCAGAAAACTTATTCACCATTACCAATCTGGCTGACACATTCGATCCCGAAACTGTCGGTATCGGCAACTGGGACGGATGTACCTATCCATTATCCAAGACTGTATCATTCGGTTTAAGTGCAACTTTTTAAATGACAGACGATTATGAAAAAACATATCAAACTTTTGACAATAGGAACATTGCTGTTGGGCGGACTGACCGGTTGCAATGATTTTCTGGACAGGGAACCTCTGGACAAAGTTATTCCCGAAAAATATTTCGCATCCGAAAGTGATTTGGCTGCTTACACTATCAATGCTTATCCGTTTGAAACTGTGACGGACGCATATGGCATTAACTTCTTCGGCAAAGATAACGATACTGATAATCAAGCCAGCGGTGACTCCCCGGAATTCTGGATACCCGGTCAGAAGAAAGTTCCGTCGGGCGAAGGCGACTGGGACTGGAAGAAGATACGTGCCTGCAACTATTTCTTCGACAATACTTTACCTAAGTTTGAAGCGGGTACCATCACCGGCAATCAGGATAATGTAAAACATTACATTGGAGAGATGTATGTGATACGTGCATATAATTACTATAAATTGCTGGTTTCTTTAGGAGATTTGCCCATCATCACCACAGCATTGCCCGACGTAGAAGAGACTTTGGTGGAATCCAGCAAGCGTCAACCACGCAATAAGGTGGCACGTTTCATTTTGGATGATTTGCAGAAAGCAACAGAATTATTACTTGATAATAGCCCTGGCAGAAAGAACCGTATCAGCAAAAATGTAGCCCATTTACTGCGCGCACGTGTAGCCCTCTTCGAAGCAACTTGGGAAAAGTACCATAAAGGAACGGCATTCGTACCTGGTGGAAAAGGATGGCCGGGAAATCCCGCAGACGTAAGCGGTTTCAACATTGACACAGAAATAGCTTATTTTCTTGACGAAGCCATGAAATCGTCCAAAGTAGTGGGTGACTATATTGTCGGAAAACTGGCAGAGAACACCGATACTCCCGAGGGAATGAATGCCAGTCTGGCTTCCATCAACCCTTATTACACCATGTTCTGTGATGAGAATATGGAAGGATACGATGAAATTCTGATGTGGAAACAATTCAAGGAGGGGTTGGTGACAAGTAACCTGCAAATGGAACTGGAACGCAACGGCGGCGGTTCCGGATGGACTCGCGGCATGGTCAACTCTTTCCTGATGCGTAACGGACTTCCGATCTATGCAGACGGTTCGGGTTATGACCGCAATTGGGAAAAGAAAGGTGTCAACTCCACCTTGCAAAACCGGGATTCACGTATTGTTATCTTTACCAAAAAACCGGGTGATGCCAATACGGAAGATGAGGGTGACGTGAATTATTACGGCAATGACGGTACTCCCAGCTATTGTTCTATCCGTTTCATTTATGGCGACAAGGGAAGTCTGGCGACAACAGGGTTCATCATCAAGAAAGGCAAGCATTATTCCAGCCATATGGCCAATGACCACAGTGCAGGAACATCAGGCGGCATTGTTTTCCGTGCCGCAGAAGCCATGTTGATCTACATGGAGGCTTCTTACGAAAAGAACGGTAGAATTGACGCAACAGCCGACGGATATTGGAAAGCTTTACGCCGACGTGCCAAAGTAGACGAAGACTATAACAAGACAATTACCGCAACACAAATGAGCGAAGAAGCCAAAGGTGATTTCGGCGCTTATTCTCACGGACAACTGATAGATGCGACATTGTATAATATTCGCCGTGAACGCCGCAACGAACTTTGTGCAGAAGCTTTGCGTTGGGAAGACTTGAAGCGCTGGCGTGCGTGCGACCAGTTAATATCCAAGCCTTACCGTGTGGAAGGTATGTTATACTGGGGAAGTGACTATGAAACTCAACTGCAAGACTTATGTAAAGTAGATCCGGCCGAAGGCAATATGTCTTCATCCGATTTAAGCAACTATATTCTTCCGTACGAAAAAATCACGAAGAATAACCTGATAGCTGGGCAGAACGGCTTCCTCTTTACTCCAGCTCATTATCTGAATCCGATAGGCATGGCTGTATTCCGCCAGACTGCTTCGGACAAAAATGACTTTACAAGCTCAGTGGTCTATCAGAACCCGGGATGGAAGATTGAAGGAGACACCGGTGCACAACCAGTAGAATAGCAATAAAAAAAGATAAAGGCTACACTCATTGATTTCATAAATAAATCGACCTTACCCTTATATGATTAGCCTTTTATCAGAACAGTCTGTCATTCAGAGCGTGGCGAAAAATCCCCACTCCTAAACAAATAAAAAGGAGTTCTTCACTACGCTCTGGATGACAGATTTTTAAAATGACTTTTCATTCGCCATTTTCCACATATTCAGGAAAGATGCCTTGGTGATTTCCACAATCTTATCCCAATTTAGCCGTTCGGCATGGTCAGACGGTTGATGGTAATCGGGATGTCCATCCGTATGATACCATATGATTGGAATACCCACTTTGGCAAATGTCCCGTTATCACTTCCACCTGTCGGATTATCCCACGCACGATAGTCCGGTTCCAACTGCAAACCATATTTCTTAACATCCTCTTTCAGCCAGTCACCGAAAGCCGGATGGGAAGCTGTATAGAAATAGACTACATGACGAGGTCGATCAGATTTATTATTACGACCAATCATGTCAAAGTTCAGATAACCCTTAATTTGCGAAACAAAGGGACAAGTCTGCACAAAGTATTTCGAACCTAACAATCCTTTTTCCTCTCCGTCCCAAAAAGCGAAGATTACATTTCTTTCCGGTTGCTGTCCACTAGCAATAAAAGCACGGGCGATTTGCAGCACAGCCGATACACCGGACGCATTATCATCTGCACCGTTGTAAATCTGATCGCCGTCAAGCGCAGGGTCTATCCCCAAATGATCGAAATGCGCGCCTACTATCACATATTCTTTTGCATTCTTACCGGGAATCATACCCAACACATTCCTCATGGAAAGCTTTTGGTGAACTTCCTGTTTCAGTTTAGCTATAGAATCTGGATGCACTTCCAGACGTCCTTTTTTCTGACGTTCTTTACGGTAAGCATCAAAAGGCTGGAAATAGCTGTCAGCCAAAGGCGATACTCCCATCCATTGCAACAAAGAAACAATATATTCTGAAGTCACACTCGAACCGTGAAACCCAGCCTCACGCCCTTGCAATTCATCACTAGCCAAAAAATTGATAGCAGCCTCGGCAGAGGAACGATTGATACTCTGCAACCCTTTTTCTACGTTAGTTTGGGCCGACAACAACAATGGAAAATTACACAAAAGAGAAAGAAGCAGCATATTTTTCTTCATGATATATATAAAATTTAAAAAACAATCGTCCATACTTTACTTATTTTCAATTATCCAGTTTTTATCATTCAAGATATTTCTATTACAATCATCAGCTCCCGGATTATCATTAAAAGAAATCCGATACTGGCGGGGAGGAGCCGGATAATAAATAGCAGATTCCGGCACTTGCCCCAAGGAATCAAACAGGACATTCAAAGCATTCTCATCCAACTGATTCGAGTGACAATAAAGATATCCCAACAGACTTCCTTGCGGTACCATTAAACGAATTAGCTGATTATGTTCACAACGCAATTCACTGATATTAGGATGATCGGATAGATCAAGTTCGGTCAATTTATTGTATGAGCAACTTAATTCCCTTAAAGAAGGGCAACATTTCAATATATCAGTAATTGATTGGAAAGCACACCCTTGTATCAATATCGCAGAAATTGAAGTATTCTCGTTCAATTCCAAATGTGACAATACTTCATTAAAACTCAAATCAATATCGCGCAATGCCGGCAAGTTTTTAAGGGAAAGGGAAGAAAAACCATTATAAAAACAATATAAACTTCTCACTTCCGGATGATTGCCAAACTCCATTGAAGCCAATTTGGGATTAGAATAAACGTGTATGGACCGCAATCGGAAACAATCCTCAATCTCCAAATGCTCCAAATCAGCGAAACTACCGATATTAATACTTTCCACATTAGGACAGAAGGTATTCAAGTCCAATTCGCGAGTATCAGAAATGCTATTCAAAGCTAGAGATTTCATTCGCGGCATATTTCCCAAATAAAGATTACTCAAAGGAAGAAGCAAACCACTTATATCGATAAGTTGCAGCTCTTCAGCCCAAATCCTCACTTCATATACTCCTTTATTTCCATATTTATATCTCACTCCGCCATTCATTGAAGAAGGATCTTCTATTTTCTGTATATGACCGTTTCCCAAATCTATCACCATTCGTCCCCCACTTGCTACGATGTCCAACTGCCGCCAGTCTCCTACAACATTTACTGTAAAGCGAATCGTGTTTTCATCTGTCAATGCCGGAAAATCAAAATCATCTCCAAACACTCTGTTATCAGTATCTTTACAGGCAGCAAGAGTAGTGAATAAGATAACCACCCACATACTCCGAACGAATAATACACTCTGTCTTTTCATCTTGTATTTAAGTTGGTAACATACAAAAGTACGAAAGAAATAGATAGCATACAAAATTTATAAGTAACTTTGCACAAAATTGATTGGTAACTGTTATATTATCATGTGGATACTTATTATAAGTCTGGTGTTGCTGGGTGTCATTGCGCTGATAGCCGGAATCATCCGCAACAAAAGACTGCAAAAGAAAATAGAGAGAGGCGAACTGGACCGTATGCCGGAAGTAAAAGAAGTGGATACCGAATGCTGCGGACAACATGAAGTATGCGAAAAAGACAGCCTGTTGGCCGCTGTCAGCAAGAAGATAGAATATTACGATGACGAAGAACTGGACCAGTTCATTGGCAGGACAGGAGACGCGTATACAGAAGAAGAAACAGAACAGTTTCGGGATGTACTGTACACCACCAAAGATGATGAAGTGGCCGGATGGGTGCGCAGCCTACAACTTCGTGGCATCGAATTGCCGGACGAGCTTAAAGATGAAGTGTTCCTGATTATCGGAGAAAGAAGAACATGAATCTACTACAATATACATTCTTTCAACATGCCTTGTTAGGGAGCCTGCTGGCAAGTATTGCCTGCGGGATTATAGGAACATACATCGTTACCCGCCGCCTGGTATTTATCAGTGGAGGAATTACCCATGCTTCTTTCGGTGGAATAGGTTTAGGATTGTTTGCGGGAATTTCCCCGATACTCTCCGCCGCCGTCTTTTCTGTGCTGTCCGCCTTTGGCGTCGAATGGCTCAGCAGGCGGAAAGATATGCGCGAAGATTCCGCTATTGCCGTATTCTGGACGTTGGGCATGGCATTGGGAATCATGTTCAGCTTTCTGTCACCGGGATTCACCCCCGACCTCTCCGCCTATCTGTTCGGGAATATCCTGACTATCAATCAGGCTGACTTATGGATGCTCGGTATACTGGCACTATTGCTGACCGGATTCTTTTACCTGTTCATCCGTCCCATTGTATACATCGCTTTCGACCGTGAGTTTGCACGTTCGCAGAAGATTCCGGTAGAGATATTCGAATATGTGCTGATGATGTTCATCGCGCTGACGATTGTAGCCTGTCTGCGTATGGTAGGCATCGTGCTGGCCATCTCTCTTCTCACCATTCCGCAGATGACTGCCAACTTATTCACGTATAGTTTCAAAAAAATAATCTGGCTGTCCATCGGTATCGGCTTCTTGGGATGCCTGGGCGGACTGTTCATTTCTTATCATTGGAAAGTTCCTTCGGGAGCCTCGATCATATTCTTCTCTATCCTGATTTATGCTGTTTGCAAAATAGGAAAGAGTTGTTGCAGGAAATAGTCATCATAATAGAATTAGTATATGGAAATCAAAATTCAATCACAGGAAAATATCCATGAAGCAGCCCGCGAATTCATCGCTGCTATGGGCGACAACACAGTATTTGCTTTATACGGAAAGATGGGTGCCGGCAAAACGACATTTGTCAAAGCACTCTGCGAGGAATTGGGCGTGGAAGATGTTATCAGCTCCCCCACCTTTGCCATCGTCAATGAATACCGTTCGGACAAGACAGGAGAATTGATTTATCACTTCGACTTTTACCGTATCAAGAAGCTAAGCGAAGTGTACGACATGGGATACGAAGATTATTTCTACAGCGGTGCTCTTTGCTTCATCGAATGGCCGGAGCTTGTAGAAGAACTGTTGCCGGGTGACGCTGTGAAAGTGACGATTGAAGAACAGGAAGACGGAGGCAGAGTTATCAAGCTATGACCGGACAATACATCGTACAAGGAATCTTTGCGCTGGCAGGGACTGTCTCCCTGCTGGCATCATTGCTCAACTGGGACTGGTTCTTCACAACGCGCAATGCACAGACCATTATCCGGAACGTAGGACGAAACCGGGCACGACTCTTTTATGGCATATTGGGGATTATCATTATTGGCATGGCTGTATTCTTCTTTGTGGAAACACGGAAAGCCATTGCTCTTTGAGGCAATCTTTTTCAGACAAAAGAACAAAAGGACAAAAGACTGCAAAAACAGACTCCTTTGTTCTTATGTCTAAAGCAACTGCCGCGCTTTCATCTCCAAATACTTATTAATCACATCTATCGAAAGATTCTCCGGTGTAGTCAATAAGGAATAGATTCCATGCTGTTTCAAGGTGGAAACAACCAACCGCTTTTCGTAAGCGAATTTTTCCGCAATCACATGGCGGTAATAACCTTCCGTATCTTTTGCAGGAGTGGCAATGTATTCCTTCAATTCGGCATCTTCGAAAAAGACGACAAGCAGACGGTGTTGGCGGTTCAATTGCTTCAGATAAGCCAACTGACGGTTCATGCTGGATATACCGGAGAAATTTGTATATAATACCAACAGGCTCCGTTTGCTGACATACTTGTTCAGATGTACACAAAGAGCCGAGAAATCCGTTTCCCCGAAAGTAGCCTTCTGGCTGTAAAGTTTCTCAAGCAAGGTCTGCATATGTCCCGGTTGTTTGGAAGCAGGGACAAACGTATCGAAATGCCCGTCAAAAGTCACCAAACCCGCCTTGTCCTCTTTCTGCATCGCAACGTACGAAAGCACCAGCGAAGCGTTTATCGCATAATCGAGCAAAGTCATTCCACGAAAAGCCTGCTGCATCACCCTACCCTTATCTATCACATTATAAATCTGTTGTGAACGTTCGTCCTGATAAACATTCACCATAAGCTCGTGCCGGCGGGCACTCGCTTTCCAGTTTATCGTACGGTAATCATCGCCCTTCACGTACTCTTTTATCTGCTCAAACTCCGTGTGGTGACCTATCCGGCGGATACGTTTTATTCCCAATTCGGTAAGATTATCACTGATAGCCAGCAATTCATACTGATGAAGCATCAGATAAGACGGATATACCTTAATATCCAACGGTTCACCACAGGTATATCGCCGGGAAACCAAACCTATCCGCCCGGTTACGAATACCCGGATATGTCCGAAAGAATAAACGCCCCGACGCGTAGGACGAAGCCGGTAACTAACCGTTTTCCCTCCGTTTGCCCGAAGACTGACACGAAAGTCAATATCACGCTTCTGAAAGATGAAAGGAATTTCATCAATGATTTCCAAAGCGACAGGACGGGGATAACTACTCTCTATCCGGATACTAACCTCATTCTCGTCACCATTGGAGAAACGGTCGGCACATTGGCGGAATGCCTGAATTCCACGAACACTATAAAGCAGATAGCCATCCGTCAACACAGTCAGGAAAAAGGCAAAAAGCACCCACTGCCCGATAACAAAGAGCGGAGCAAAAACGTATCCACTACCCAACAAGAGGATAATTACGACAAGGGCAATATAGAAACGACGGGTCAAGTACAACTTATCAATCAGATATTAAAGATTAAACACTAAAGACCATAGTCAGGTGATAATCGGCTACCCATTATTTCGGGACTTCGACCTTATCAATCAAGCGCTGCGTCACCTTTACCGGAGAATATCCTTCCATCTCCGCTTCCGCCGTCAAGATAAGGCGGTGCTGAAGTACGTAAGGAGCAACAAACTTAATATCTTCCGGCGTCACAAAATCCCGTCCCTGCAAGAGAGCATAGGCTTTCGAGGATTGCAGCATAGCTACGGATGCACGTGGAGAAGCTCCCAGATACACAGCCTTGCTGGTACGCGTCTGCTGCACAATCAATGCGATGTATTGAAGCAGCGTACGGTCTACAAACACCCGATTCATGAAAGCACGAAGTGACAGAAGTTCTTCTTTTGTGATGGAAGGCGTAATGTTATCCAATTTCACCAATGCGGCATTGGTCTGATGACGCTCAAGAATATTCACTTCCTCTTCCAATGAAGGATAATCCATCGTAATCTTCATCAGGAAACGGTCGAGTTGCGCTTCGGGAAGTTTGTATGTTCCTTCCTGTTCCACAGGATTCTGAGTAGCCATTATGGTAAAAAGTTCCCCCATACGGTGTGTAGTTCCGTCGATACTGATTTGACGCTCTTCCATCACTTCAAACAAGGCAGCCTGCGTTTTGGCAGGCGCACGGTTGATTTCGTCCACCAATACAATATCCGCAAAAATCGGTCCCTGATGGAAATCAAAGCTATTGGTTTTCATATTAAACACCGTCGTACCCAACACATCACTCGGCATCAAGTCCGGTGTAAACTGGATACGGCTGAAGTCAGCATCAATCAGACGAGCCGTCAGGCGAGCCAACAAGGTCTTTGCCACTCCCGGCACACCTTCTATCAGTACATGGCCATTAGCCAGAATGGCTGTCAGCACCAAATCCACCGTCTGTTCCTGTCCGACAATGACGGAAGCAATCCGGTCTTTCAACTCTTGTATCTTCTCGGAAAAGAGAGTTAAATCCACTCGTTGTTCTGTATTCTCTTCCATAAATTTCTTCTTTAGATATGATTGATTATTTCATTCATTTTATCAATAAACATTTTCATCTGTTCAGAGTCGATAATGCGCCCACCGTAAAGCACCGATCTGACTTCATGGATAAACTTCGCAATATCTTCGGTATCCATTCCCGTTTTCCGGGCAATCCTCTCGAAAGAGCGTTTGTCATCCGCTGCTTCTTTAATATCCACCTGAATTTCTCTTCGCAACACTTCTGCCAAATAAGCAAACTTCTTACAAACCAAGTCGACATGGTCTTTCTTCTGAAAATAAAGAGTACCAATCAATTCTGTAAATTCAAGAGATTTGTTTGCCGGCTCACGAACAACAGGAATGGTACGTTGCCGTCTTTTTGCCGTGAATATCATGAAAAGCAGGATAGTAATCATCGTCAGGTACAAAGCCCAACGAAGCGGCTGATGCGCAAGCAGATAACGGAAAGGCGACTGTTGCACCTGTGCCGTTGCTTTCATGTATCCTTCACTACGAACGATAGGTAGTTCCCCCATCTGCGACAGTAAACGAAAGATATAATTGACGTTATTCCCGTCCAACACGCCATAATTCGTAAACAACAACGGAGTAGAGACGAGCATGATTTCCCCTTTCCCCCACGGACGAACCATTGTCATCAACGGATGATAATTATTGTACGCTTTCACAGAATCAGAATCAGCCAACGCATCACCGATAGCGTCCGACATATCTTTCTCCGCCAACTTCCGTACCGGCAATGAATCATAACTCCTGAAATAGGAATTACAGAATTGCGGATAACAACGGTATAGCTGCCGGGAATAGACAGAATCGGCAATCCAATAAATACTGTCTTTCCTGAAGATAGAAGAAGCATACTTCTTGAAAGCAGCCGCACTAAAATGAGAATACGTACAATAGAACCGCAAAGTGTCTTCCAAATACTTAGAATAGTTATTGCTTACCAGCATAACCTTATTTCCCCGCTCCGCCATCTTCAATAAAGCATTCACATCTGCCTCTACCATAGACAAATTATTGGCAATCACAAGTATGCCCTTATTGCCATTATCCGTCGTATCCCCCTCCATCTGATAGAACGTCTCCTTAGATATGGAATAGCCATTAGGCAAAGAAGAAGACAGCAGACTGTCGAACACCGCACAACCGAGCGGTTGCTTATCGTAATGGCTGAAAGTAGGTGTCCACACAAACTTTTTAGGCAAATGATACTCTACCGCAAACATAACCAGCAGAAAAGCTACAATAAAGATTATAAACCAGCGGCTTCCTTTCATGAGATGCCTCCTTTCCCTATTTCTTCCTGCAACGTCCGCATGGTACGGAAAAGTTCTTCCGTCGCCTCAAAGTTTCCGTAACGTACCCGCAAAAAATGATTGGTTAGTTGACGGAAAGCCGGCAAACGGACCTCATTCAGATACTGTGTAGGCGTCTTATAAAGTTGCCAGTCAATGCGTTCCGCATCACTGAGTTGTTTCAATGTCTGCAAATAAAGCAAACGTACCGCTTCCCGATAATCCTGGCGGGAAAGCGCTTCGGCAATTCCTCCCGGAAAATCTACGCCATAAATCGTATCTTCCCCTGCGGTATAAGGCAATGCATTCTTAGGCGAACGCATGAACAGTTCGGGACGTTTTTTGTAAACAAACCAGATAATCAGAAGCAGAAGAATAATGGCAATGCATATCAGGATAAACCCCGAATACTCTTCCGCAAAACGGCTGCCGAATATCTTGCGCAGAAGTTCCCCGAACTGCTTACTGATCCACTCAAAGAGGTTAAGCTCCGGAGTAATCAGTTCACGGTTATAGTCGTATGCCGGATCAGACCGCCAAAGGGCAATCTTCGCCGTATCACAGACCAATGTATCAGCCGGGGAAGTGAGATTCATCTATTCCGGATTTATTTTAGAGTTTATCAAAGTTGTCAATATCACTTTCTACTGTAATGCTGTCTACCACTTCCGATGCATGACCGTACTGATATACCAGTCCCACAATACTGAATATAGCCGATAGGTAAGAGCCGTACAACATCAGAATAGAAAACAGATATTGCGCAAAGTTCAGTCCGACGGACGAAGAGACTTCACCACCGTCACTCATGACAAAAACCATTTTCACAATATAGATAACATACCACGGTATAGAAACAATGCCCTGCAATACGCTGGCAATGATTCCCATCACAATCAAAATCAGAAAAACTCCTCCCCAAGTGGCAAATCCCAACCGGAATGTCTTCTTGAACGCCTCCATCAGCGAAATATCTTCAAATAAATAGACAGGAGCCATCAAAGCCATAGGTATCATAAATGCAAACAACAACGGGAAAGTGAGCAACAGTGTAAAAGGAGTCAATACAGCCAATAACACCATGATAATAATGACAAACAGGAATAAGAAGCCAATAGCCACCCCCATAAGAAACAGTCTCTTGACATTATGTAGCAACAACGGTTTTATGTCACTGAATACAATACCGTTCAGACGCTCTTCACGCTCATTATACAATCGAACCATTCCATAAATCAAGGAAGTCAGCAACAAGGCTCCCAAACAAGAAAAGAAGATAACCCCTGCATAGTTCAATGCAAATGCAGGTCCCAAGGCTGCGAAAGGATTATCACCCGCACTTCCTGATGCCTGCATGGCGGTAAGGTCCGTCATACCTCCCATCAGTCCGCTAAAGTTTGCGGCCTGGAGTAAACAGATAGGAAGTACCAGATACGTTGAGTACTTGAACAACTGTTTCCAATTCTCTTTTATAAAGTCAAAAGAAGCGTTCAACTTTTCGCCGAAAGGGCGTTTTACGTACATCGCAATCTTAGGTTTCTGTGATTCC
This sequence comes from Bacteroides acidifaciens, assembly GCF_024623065.1. Classification (GTDB taxonomy): domain Bacteria; phylum Bacteroidota; class Bacteroidia; order Bacteroidales; family Bacteroidaceae; genus Bacteroides; species Bacteroides acidifaciens. Next base: position 3,605 of record NZ_JANJZR010000079.1, on the reverse strand, counting down.
ATATTTTTTTCTATTTGGTAAATAAATATAGTAGAATATAATAAATGCCAGAGAAGTGAATATCACGCCAAGCCTCAATACATCGGGAAGTTCTGTGTGCCGGGTAAGAAAACCTTCTATAAAGCCTGCCATAATGAATACCGGAACAGTGCCGATCACTATTTTCAAGCCTCGCTTCGCTCCTCTTCTGAAAGATTCCAGGCGGGAATAAGTGCCGGGAAACAGCCATCCGTTGCCTAAAGCCAGTCCGGCGGCACCGGCTACGATAATCGCCCAAATCTCAAGCGTTCCGTGCAGCCAAATGGCAAGGCTGGATTCCCAAAGCAAATCGTGTTGATAAAAGAAGGTTTGAAAAGCTCCTACCATAATCCCATTGGTAAGAAGCATATATCCCGTACCAAAGCTGGTCAATAATCCCATTACAAAACAGTTGAAAGATACCATTATGTTATTGAGGGTAATCCCCAAGAACATCGGAACTTCGGAAGAGCCGCCGTATACAGCCATCGGTTCGCCATTGGATATATTCTCCAATGTCATATCCACATAACCATTTCCTAGAATCAAACGGACAAAATCCGGGTCATTTGCAGCGGATAAAACGCCGATCAGCACACTGGCTACAAAGATAAGAAACGAGGTCAGCAGTTCCCGACGCGCGTCATACATGGTCCGGGGGACTTCCTGCGTCCAAAAGGTGATAATCCGTGTCCACTTCTCACGTTTATTCCGGTAGATTTCGTTGTGCAACGCCGAAGCCAGATTATTCAGATAAATCGTAATGCGGGAAGTCGGGAAATGTGTCTGGGCAAACGCCAGATCGGCAGTCAAGTCCGTATAAGCATCGGCTAGTTGGTCGGGGGACAGACTTGCCGCCTGCTCCACAACTTTCTCTGTCTCCTTCCATTTTTCAATGTTCCGACGAATAAACGTTACTTCTTTCATGCTTTTCAATAGATTTCGGATAAGTTTTGTCCGAAACCGGAAGCAAAAATAAGAGAATTATGATATATTTGCAACGGAATCCTAAAAATGTTTATCCTGAAATGGCAGAATCTACGATAATAACCGGACAATTCGTTCGTATCAGCCAAACGCCCGCCAGTATCGGCGAGCGATTTCTGGCATTAGTCATTGATTATTTTCTGATCGGGCTTTACATCTTCTCCACAGCTACGCTCTTGTCCAAATTAAATTTACCGTCAGAATTCAGTTGGTTCTTTTTTCTGTGCGTCGTTTATTTACCGATTCTCGGTTATTCTTTTCTTTGTGAGATGTTCAATCACGGACAGAGCTTTGGAAAGAAACTTATCAACATCCGTGTCGTAAAAGTAGACGGTTCTACTCCAAGCATCGGCTCTTATCTGTTACGGTGGCTTCTTTTCCCAATTGATGGTCCCATCACAAGCGGCCTTGGACTTCTGGTCGTTTTACTGAATAAGAACAATCAACGATTAGGGGATCTAGCTGCCGGTACTATGGTGATTAAAGAGAAAAACTATCGTAAGATACATGTCAGCCTGGATGAATTCGACTATCTGACCCAGAATTATCATCCGGTATATCCGCAGTCGGCTGATTTATCTCTCGAACAAGTGAATGTAATTACCCGGACTTTGGAATCCGGCGAGAAAGACCGGGCAAGACGTATCACGGTACTTGCCCAAAAAGTACAGGAATTACTTTCCGTTACTCCTCGTGAGGGTAATCAGGAAAAATTCCTTCAGACGATACTTCGCGATTATCAATATTATGCATTGGAAGAAATATAACCTGAATACCCTGTTTAAGACTATTCTGGCAAGGGATTATTCTCACCGCAGTGAGAATAAATTCTCATAGCAATGAGTATTTTTTCTCATAGTAATGAGAACTTTTTCTCATAGGCATAAAATATTTGAGAAAAAGCAACGCACAAAAAAGGGGTATGCTCTGTGAGTATACCCCTTATCTTAAATTTCTCAAATTTTATTTTGCAAACATACAAAGCTCAACATCAATCATTTAGAAGTTTTATCATCTGAACATAATCATCACAACTTACAACATAACATTTTCCTTCTGTTTTAATTTCAAGCATAGAACTCCCATCCTTAACAAAAGCAGTATATTTTCCAATACTTTTATTCCAAAAGATACCTATATGCCCAAATAATCCACTAATCCCCCACAATCTAACATCAAACATTAAACTTTTTTTATGTTGAACTTGCAATATATTACAACGAGGTATAATAACCTTCCCTAGCATTTTCTTTATTATCAAATTTTCTTTTGTCACACACACATATCGGATTTGAGAAAAAAACGAATATAGCAATGTTACTAAAATAAAACAGAGCGCAACACCTACTCCTACGAAATTAAGTGAATCTATAGGCAGTTTCGCCATCTGATTGATTATAATACATATAGCAAATAACAATATAATAAGCAGAAAGCAAGTTGCTAACAACATAGACTTTGAATACGATGACTTAAATCTTCTCATTTTACTTACATTTTTTGAATTATACAATAATATTTTTCTTCAAGAATTCTGAGATTTGCATCTCTGAATATTTCGTAAAAATGTCCGGTTTGTTAACTTTTAAATATGATACAAGTTGATTTACAAAGAAACTTTTATAACCTGATACAAGTTGATAATCACTCACATTTATATTTTTCAATGCCCAAACATCCAAAACCGAATAATTAGGATCAGTACAATGCAAGAAAGATTGCATTCTTTTTGATGTACAAATATTTATCTGATCTTTTGAGAGTACATTATCCTCGCTTTGCAAACCAGACTCCAACCGTTGCAGAGATACATTTTCATCATCAATAGGCGACTCTTCCGTCCCTACAGTATAAGTCAAAATTATAGCTACTACTAAAACTACCGACACGGCAAGCCAAAAAGCAACACTACGTGTTTCTATAGTTTCTCCATTCAGTTCATAAGCTATTGCATTAAAGATTTCTTTCTCATCCTCATTTTGAAACAATACGTTCAGTTTTACTTTTTGCCCTGTTTCCAATAACTTCATATCAGCACATAACTGCATAAATCTCTCAAAATCATTACTCTTCAATACTTCATTTATTTCCTCATTTCCCAGTGCAACAATTACCTTAAAGATAGCATCATCTAAATCTATTGTAAAATTATACCCTCTTTGTTTACAAAATGATTCCGGATCTTTTGATAACTCCTGAGCTACTTTTGGATTATCAATAATTTCTTGTACCAAAGGGGCAATATCACGCAAAGCTTGTTTAGTTTCTTCGTTCAAAGATAAAGATATTGATACACCTTTACTGTCTGTTATATCTTTTTCTGAATTAATACCAGATTGTTCTACCATTATTTGATCAAAGTCAGCATTTGGAGTACATGATGCAAGTAGCATAGACGTAGCTAAACTTTTAGCTGTCAGAGAATTGATTTTTGTCTTCATTGATCTCACAAACTCATGTTTTTAAATTGTTAATAAATTGATATTTTAGCATAACAGATGGAATGATAGACGAAATATTAGCCTTAGAGCCTGTTTAAATTTTCCTGAGATTATGTTAGATAGGCTTTACCGACCTGTTTTTATTCGTCACATAGTCTC
>NZ_JANJZR010000078.1 GCF_024623065.1 Bacteroides acidifaciens | reverse complement strand
AGACTATGTGACGAATAAAAACTGGTCGGTAAAGCCTATCTAACATAATCTCAGGAAAATTTAAACAGGCTCTTAGTATTTTACACCTTTGACATATGAGACTATTGTTTTTTCTCTGTTTACTCTCTGATGAAGTTTTCCTTCTATAAATCGGGTAATGGACTCTTTGGTTTGTTTTGCCGCACTTTCACTTCGGCAGAATACCATAGAATCATCGGCATAGCAGACAAAGAGATGCCCCTTTCGGATTAGTTCTTTATCAGGTTCATTAAGCACGGTGTTACTCAACAAGGGACTCAATGGACCACCCTGAGGTACTCCGACTAAAGTACCCTCCGTATTTCCTCCTATAAGTACACCAGAATTCAGATATTTATGAATCAAAGAGACTACACGACCGTCTTTGATTGTACGTGACAGGATTTCTATCAACTTACTATGGCAGACAGTATCAAAGAATTTCTCCAAATCCATATCGACCGTGAACACATAACCGGCAGAGATGTATTCACCACATTTTAATAGCGCATCATGGGCACTACGATGAGGGCGGAAACCATAACTGGTAGGTGAAAATTGGGGCTCATAAAGAGGTTGAAGCACTTGAGAGATGGCTTACTGAATCAAACGATCAACTACGGTGGGGATACCCAAATTACGTTTCTTTCCATTCGATTTGGGAATCTCAACCCGACGCACGGGGTTGGGATGGTATTTACCATCATAAATGGAGGATATCAGTTTATCCTTGTGGCACAGAAGATAAGGAAGAAGGTCATCCACCTTCATTCTATCAATGCCGCCACTACCCTTATTATTCTTCACCTGTTTATAAGCCAGATTTAGATTAGAAGGGGAAAGGATATATTCTAGTAATCCGACTTTCGCGTGTTTAAAGGCTGTAAGATGATTTTCAGTTATCCCCATGAAAGTCTGCACATCGGGTTCCACCTTCAGTGCCAATTGGTCGGATAGAGTATCTATGTTCTGCTTTCTTCCATTCATAAGGTAACATTCATGTATCTTACGTAATTAAGGTTCAGCCCTTCCCCATTATGATGAGTAATAGGTACTATGGCGTCTGCTGACTTCTCACGACAAATCCTGTTTCAACCAGATACAAAGATAGTTGTACCTGTCCGAGAGACCTCCACAGTTAAGTGCGACTGCTTTCATCTCATATGCTCTCTGAATATACTACATAGGGTTCGGATAGTTATAGGACTTCGTTTTGTTTCGCAAACTCGGCCACCATAGGTAGCCTCATAATCGGTTTCTGTTCGTAGAGCCGAGATTTTGCTGCCAGCTTCCTTCAGATTCCATTTCACAATGGACACCCTTGCTCTTGGATAACGATTCCCACTATCAGGGCTCGTTCGGGACTTACATCCTAAAGCAGTTCGCTCATGTTGGGCGAACAAAAAGGAGCAATCACCCTCTTGGGCAATCGCTCCTTTTTCATATAGTCAATTGAATTGTATTATTCTACTTCGCTGTAGTCAAGTACGGTTTTCTTATTAGCCAAGATACGGTCATACTCTTCTTTCGAACCGACAATCAGCTTCTCGAATTCACGCTGTCCTGTACCTGCCGGAATCAAGTGACCGCAAATCACATTTTCCTTCATACCTTCCAGACGGTCAACCTTGCCGTTGATGGCAGCTTCGTTGAGCACTTTCGTCGTTTCCTGGAAAGATGCAGCCGACATAAAGCTTGAAGTCTGCAATGCGGCACGTGTGATACCTTGAAGAATCTGAGTAGATGTAGCAGCAACAGCGTCACGAACCTCAACCGGTTTCAAGTCGCGGCGTTTCAACATACTGTTTTCATCGCGCAACTTGCGGGCTGTCACAATCTGTCCCGGCTGCAAGTTCTGAGAATCACCAGCATCAGTTACCACCTTCTTGCCCCAGATACGGTCGTTCTCTTCCATGAACTCAAGTTTGTCTACCACCTGTTGTTCCAAGAAGCGGGTATCGCCCGGTTCGTCAATCTGAACCTTACGCATCATCTGACGAACGATAATCTCGAAATGCTTGTCGTTTATCTTCACACCCTGCAAACGGTACACATCCTGAACTTCATTCACGATATATTCCTGTACAGCAGTAGGACCTTTAATAGCCAAAATATCTGCCGGAGTAGTAGCACCGTCAGACAACGGAGTACCAGCACGTACATAGTCATTTTCCTGTACCAGGATCTGCTTAGACAACGCAACTAGATATTTCTTGACCTCACCAGTCTTAGAAGTTACGATAATCTCACGGTTACCACGTTTAATCTTGCCCATCGTTACCTCACCGTCAATTTCAGAAACAACAGCAGGATTAGACGGATTACGGGCCTCAAACAATTCAGTAACACGAGGAAGACCACCCGTGATATCACCCGCCTTACCTACGGCACGCGGAATCTTCACGATTACTTCACCGGCTTTCACCTTCTGACCATTTTCGATAATCACGTGACCGCCCACCGGTAAATTATAAGTACGAATCAAATCACCGTCTTCAGTCAAGATATGAGCCGAAGGAACTTTCGTTTTATCCTTAGATTCGATAATGATAATTTCACGAAGACCTGTGGCTTCATCCGATTCAACCTTATAAGTAACGTTCTCAATTACGCCCTCAAACTCGATTTTACCAGTTGCTTCTGTGATAATAACAGCATTGAACGGGTCCCATTTAGCAATCAGCTTGCCTTTTTCTACCAAGTCGCCATCACCTACATACAACGTTGAACCATAAGGAACGTTATGAGTAGAAAGAACAATGTTAGTATTTACGTCTACGAAACGAACTTCAGCCAAACGACCTACTACTACTTTCGCAGATTCACCCATTTCATCAACAATATCTACTGTACGCAACTCTTCAAATTCAAGACGTGCGCTATTCTTAGCAACGATACTTGCATTTGCTGCTATATTGGCAGCAGTACCACCGGCGTGGAATGTACGCAATGTCAACTGTGTACCCGGCTCACCGATAGATTGAGCAGCGATAACACCGACAGCTTCTCCCTTCTGAACCATGCGGCTCGTTGCCAAGTTACGTCCGTAACATTTAGCACAAACACCCTTCTTAGCTTCACAAGTCAATACTGAACGGATTTCAACACTCTCAATCGGAGACTCCTGAATCTTCTTGGCAATTTCTTCCGTAATTTCTTCACCACCAGCCACAAGCAATTCGCCTGTAGTAGGATGAATAATATCATGTACAGAAACACGACCCAAGATACGTTCGTACAGAGTAGCAATAACCTCATCGTTATTCTTAAGATCTGTACAAACCAATCCGCGGAGTGTACCGCAATCTTCTTCTGTAATAATCACATCATGCGATACGTCTACCAGACGACGAGTCAGATATCCGGCATCGGCAGTCTTCAAGGCTGTATCCGCCAAACCTTTACGGGCACCGTGGGTAGAAATAAAGTATTCCAATACCGAAAGTCCCTCTTTAAAGTTCGACAAAATCGGGTTCTCGATGATCTGTCCGCCTTCTGCACCGGCTTTCTGCGGTTTTGCCATCAAACCACGCATACCTGACAACTGACGGATCTGCTCTTTAGAACCACGGGCACCAGAGTCAAGCATCATATATACAGAGTTGAAGCCCTGATCATCTGAAGAAATTGTCTTCATCAAGATATTAGACAACTCGGAGTTTACATGCGTCCAGATATCGATCACCTGATTGTAACGTTCATTGTTAGTAATGAAACCCATGTTATAGTTGTTTACGACTTGTTCTACTTCGTCGTAACCTTTCTGCACCAGAGCTTCTTTTTCTTCCGGTATGATGATATCACCCAAATTGAATGACAAACCACCCTTAAACGCCATCTGATAACCTAAGTTCTTGATTCCATCCAGGAAGTCGGCAGCTTTAGCCACACCACACACCTTAATTACATCACTAATAATATCACGAAGTGATTTCTTAGAGATAATTGTATTGATATAACCAGCTTCAGGCGGAACAATTTCATTCACAATCACACGTCCTACTGAAGTTTCGCGCATTACGTCTACAATGTTGCCATTTTCATCAAGATCTTTCACGATAACCTTCACCGGAGCATGAATATCTACCTTACCTTCATTGTAAGCGATCAAAGCTTCTTCCGGTCCGTAGAATGTCAAACCTTCACCTTTTGCACCAGCACGCAACTTAGTAATGTAGTACAAACCAAGGACCATATCCTGTGCAGGCACAGTAATAGGCGCACCGTTTGCCGGATTCAAAATATTATGTGATTGAAGCATCAACATCTGTGCTTCAAGAATTGCCTCATTACTCAAAGGCAAGTGAACAGCCATCTGGTCACCGTCAAAGTCGGCATTAAATGCCGTACATGCCAACGGGTGCAACTGGATAGCCTTACCTTCAATCATTTTCGGTTGGAAAGCCTGGATACCCAAACGGTGCAGTGTCGGAGCTCGGTTCAACAATACCGGATGCCCTTTCATTACATGTTCCAGAATATCCCAAATCACCGGCTCCTTACGGTCAACAATCTTCTTTGCAGACTTGACAGTCTTAACAATACCACGTTCAATAAGCTTGCGGATAATAAACGGCTTGTACAATTCAGCAGCCATTAATTTAGGAATACCGCATTCACCCATTTTCAATTCAGGACCAACGACAATTACCGAACGGGCAGAGTAGTCAACACGTTTACCCAACAAGTTCTGACGGAAACGTCCTTGTTTACCTTTCAAACTGTCAGACAATGATTTTAACGGACGGTTGGCATCTGTCTTTACAGCACTTGACTTACGTGAGTTATCAAACAAAGAATCGACAGATTCCTGAAGCATACGTTTTTCATTACGCAAAATTACTTCCGGAGCCTTGATTTCGATGAGCCGTTTCAAACGGTTGTTACGGATAATCACACGACGATAAAGGTCGTTCAAGTCTGATGTAGCAAAACGACCACCATCCAAGGGAACCAACGGACGAAGTTCGGGCGGGATAACCGGTACGATACGTACAATCATCCATTCCGGTTTGTTACGTCCGCGTGATGAACGGAACGATTCTACTACCTGAAGACGTTTCAACGCTTCATTCTTACGTTGCTGTGAAGCATCGTTACCTGCACGGTGACGCAATTCGTAAGACAAAGCATCCAAATCCAGACGAGCCAGCAAATCATAGATTGCTTCAGCACCCATCTTTGCAATAAATTTATTCGGATCATTATCTTCAAGATATTGATTGTCCTTTGGAAGTGTATCCAGAATATCCAGATATTCCTCTTCTGAAAGCAAATCATATTCAGCCACGCCATCTTCAGCTTTTACACCTGGCTGAATAACAACATAACGTTCGTAGTATATAATCGAATCCAGTTTCTTTGTCGGCAATCCGAGCAAATAACCGATTTTATTAGGAAGCGAACGGAAATACCAAATGTGAGCCACCGGCACAACCAATTGGATATGTCCCATACGTTCACGGCGTACCTTTTTTTCAGTAACTTCCACACCACAACGGTCGCAGACGATACCTTTATAACGAATACGCTTGTATTTACCGCAATGGCACTCATAATCCTTGATAGGACCAAAGATGCGCTCGCAGAACAAACCGTCACGTTCAGGTTTGTACGTACGGTAATTAATGGTTTCAGGCTTCAAAACTTCACCACTCGAATTCTCAAGGATTTCTTCCGGAGAAGCCAGACCAATTGAGATCTTCGAGAAATTACTTTTCGTCTTATTTTCTTTTCTAAAAGCCATACTCTATATAATTGAGATTTGATAATTAAATCATTGGAAATTGAAAAAGACACGGATGTCAACAAACCGTTAACGGTTTGTTGACACCACGCATTCTTCATTATTTTATTCTAGGTTGATACTCAAACCTAAACCTCTCAACTCGTGTAACAATACATTCAAGGATTCCGGAATACCTGGTTGCGGCATCGGTTCACCTTTCACTATTGCTTCATAAGCTTTCGAACGTCCTACCACATCATCAGACTTGATAGTCAGAATCTCCTGCAGGATATGAGCAGCACCAAAGCCTTCGAGCGCCCAAACTTCCATTTCTCCGAAACGCTGACCACCGAATTGTGCTTTACCACCAAGAGGTTGCTGAGTAATCAATGAGTACGGACCGATAGAACGAGCGTGCATCTTGTCTTCAACCATGTGACCTAACTTCAACATATAAGTTACTCCCACAGTTGCCGGTTGGTCAAACTGCTCACCTGTACCACCATCACAGAGATAAGTCTTACAGTAGCGGGGCAATCCTGCCTTGTCTGTCCACTCATCCAGATCATCCATTGTTGCACCGTCAAAAATAGGAGTTGCAAATTTCACACCTAATGTTTTTCCGGCACGTCCAAGTACAGCTTCGAAAATCTGACCAATGTTCATACGTGAAGGCACACCCAACGGATTCAATACAATGTCAACTGGGGTACCGTCTGCCAAGAACGGCATATCTTCCTGACGTACAACACGTGACACGATACCCTTGTTACCGTGACGACCTGCCATTTTATCACCTACACCAATCTTACGTTTCTTGGCAATATATACCTTAGCCATCTGAATAATACCGGCAGGAAGTTCATCACCAATAGTGATAGCGAACTTCTTACGTTTCAACTCAGCATCTAATTCTTTATATTTCTTAATGAAATTCATCACCAAATCACGAATCATGCCGTTAGCGTGCTCGTCACTTGTCCAATTACTCAACTGGATAGAAGTGAAATCAAGCGAATCAAAATCTGACGCACTGAACTTAGCCCCCTTGGCAATCACCTCTGCACCCAAATAGTCTTTCACGCCCTGCGAAACCTTTCCTTCTGTTAAAATCATCAGTTTCTTAACCAGAATACGTTTCAAGTCTGCTACCTTAGATTCAAATTCGTCATCAATCTTAGGCAACAATGCTTTGTCAGCCAGTTTAGAGCTACGATTCTTAATCACACGTGAGAAAAGTTTCTTATCAATCACAACACCTTTCAAAGAAGGAGAAGCTTTCAAAGAAGCATCTTTCACGTCACCTGCCTTATCACCGAAGATAGCACGAAGCAATTTTTCTTCCGGAGAAGGATCAGATTCACCCTTTGGCGTAATCTTACCAATCATGATATCACCCGGTTCGATACGAGCACCGATTCTTACGATACCGTTTTCATCCAAGTCTTTGGTAGCTTCTTCACTTACATTCGGGATATCAGAAGTCAACTCTTCCATACCACGCTTTGTTTCACGAACTTCCAGAGAATATTCCTCTACGTGAACCGAAGTCAACAAGTCTTCACGTACCACACGTTCGTTCAATACGATGGCATCCTCATAGTTGTAACCCTTCCAAGGCATGTAAGCCACCAACAGGTTCTTACCCAATGCCAATTCACCTTTTTCGGTAGAATAACCTTCAGTCAAGATATCACCTTTCTTCACGCGCTGACCCTTGTCGCAAATCGGACGCAAGTCAATTGTCATGTTCTGGTTGGTCTTACGGAACTTAGGTATTCTATATTCCTTTAAAGCAGGTTCGAAACTTACAAATTCTTCGTCTTCCGTACGGTCATACAAAATACGGATAGTAGTAGCATCCACATAATCAACTACACCGTCACCTTCTGCAGTAATTTGCGTACGAGAGTCTCTTACCAACTGACGTTCGATACCTGTACCAACAATCGGTGCTTCACTTCTCAACAAAGGAACTGCCTGGCGCATCATGTTCGATCCCATCAATGCACGGTTAGCATCATCATGTTCCAAGAATGGAATCAAAGAAGCTGCAATAGATGCAATCTGCTGAGGAGCAACATCCATCAAATCAACTTCAGATGGTTCTACAACCGGAAAATCTGCATCCTGACGAGACTTGACTCTGTTAAGAACAAAGGTACCATCGTCATTCAACGGAGCATTTCCCTGCGCAATAATCTTTTCTTCCTCTTCTTCAGCAGTCAAATAAATCAGACCGTTATCAGAAAGATCCACTTTTCCATTTTCTACCTTACGGTAGGGAGTTTCAATGAATCCTAGTTCATTAATCTTAGCAAATACACACAATGAAGAAATCAAACCGATATTCGGACCTTCAGGAGTCTCAATCGGACAAAGACGACCATAGTGTGTGTAGTGAACGTCACGAACCTCAAATCCGGCACGTTCACGAGAAAGACCACCAGGACCAAGAGCAGACATACGACGTTTGTGCGTAATTTCAGCCAGTGGGTTTGTCTGGTCCATGAACTGCGACAACGCATTCGTTCCGAAGAATGAGTTGATTACTGAAGAAATAGTCTTCGCATTAATCAAATCAATCGGGGTAAACACTTCATTGTCACGAACGTTCATACGTTCACGAATCGTACGAGACATACGAGCCAGCCCCACAGCAAACTGATTAGAAAGCTGTTCACCAACAGTACGTACACGACGGTTACTCAAGTGGTCAATATCATCTACATCCGCTTTTGAATTAATCAACTCAATCAGATATTTGATGATTTCAATAATATCTTCCTTCGTGAGGACACGCACGTCCATATCAGTCGTCAGATTCAACTTCTTATTGATTCTGTATCGACCTACATCACCAAGGTCATATCGCTTTTCTGAGAAGAACAAGTTGTTGATAACCTCCCTTGCACTTGCGTCATCAGCCGGATCAGCATTACGCAACTGACGGTAGATATACAACACAGCTTCTTTTTCCGAGTTACTCGGGTCCTTCTGCAACGTATTATATATGATAGAGAAATCGGACTGATTCGGTTCATCCTTATGCAAAAGGATATTCTGAACTCCCGACTCCAAAATTTCATCAATATGCTCCTCTTCCAGTACGGTTTCACGGTCGATAATAACTTCGTTACGTTCAATAGAAACCACTTCACCGGTATCTTCATCAACGAAATCTTCAATCCATGTTTTCAAGACACGTGCTGCCAATTTACGGCCTAACACCTTCTTCAGATTTGTCTTGTTTACCTTCACATCCTCTGCAAGGTTGAAAATCTCAAGAATATCTTTGTCATTCTCGAAGCCAATTGCACGTAACAATGTAGTTACCGGCAATTTCTTCTTACGGTCGATGTATGCGTACATCACATTATTGATGTCAGTAGCAAACTCAATCCACGAACCTTTAAACGGAATAATACGAGCCGAATAAAGTTTCGTACCATTGGCATGTACACTCTGACCGAAGAACACACCCGGAGAACGGTGAAGCTGTGACACAACTACGCGTTCGGCACCATTAATGACGAAAGTAGCCTTATCAGTCATGTAAGGAATAGGGCCAAGGAATACGTCCTGAATTACTGTATCAAAATCCTCATGATCGGGGTCCGTACAGTAAAGCTTAAGCTTCGCTTTTAAGGGAACACTATAAGTGAGCCCACGCTCTATACAATCATCAATGGTATAACGCGGCGGATCAATATAATAGTCCAGAAACTCAAGAACAAAATTGTTTCTTGTATCGGCAATAGGGAAGTTTTCAGCAAATACTTTATACAATCCCTCATTCTTACGCTTTTCAGGTGGGGTATCTAATTGTAGAAAGTCTTGGAATGACTTCAATTGTACTTCCAGAAAATCCGGATATTCGAGCGGATTCTTAGTCGAAGCAAAATTAACTCTTTGATTTACAGTATTTGAAGACATCTAGTAATGAATTTGGAGAACTTAATTTGAAATATATACACAAAAAGGTTAAGAATCCTCTTGTGAAGGATTCCTAACCGAATTACCTGATTACCAGGCCAATGTTATTTAAGTTCAACTTCAGCTCCAGCTTCTTCCAATGTTTTCTTCAATGATTCTGCTTCGTCTTTAGCCAAACCTTCTTTAACTGTGCTAGGAGCACCGTCTACCAAGTCTTTAGCTTCTTTCAAGCCAAGGCCACAAGCTTCTTTAACGGCTTTAACAACCTGAAGTTTAGCTGAGCCAGCGCTCTTCAATACTACATCGAAAGAAGTCTTTTCTTCTACAGCAGCAGCACCAGCTGCAGGACCAGCAGCAACAGCAACAGCTGCAGCAGCAGGTTCAATACCGTATTCATCTTTAAGGATAGTTGCAAGTTCATTAACTTCTTTTACTGTCAAGTTAACTAGTTGTTCTGCAAAAGCTTTCAAATCTGCCATTTTTTGTATGATTTTAATTGTTTAAATACTTTGTTGTTTTTGAAAATTATTCGGGTCTCTCACCAAGAGTTTTGAGTACTCCGTGAAGGGTGTTTCCACCTGATTGAAGAGCAGAAATAACACTCTTCGCTGGAGATTGCAACAGGGCAATAACGTCAGCGATAACTTCATTCTTACTCTTGATTGCAACGAGAGCATCCAATTGGTCTGCACCAATGTAGAAACTTTCTTCTGCATATGCAGCTTTCAGTCCGGGAATACCGTCTTTCGCTTTATCCTTGATCAGTTTAGCCGGTAAGTTTGCAGTATTGCAAAACATAACAGCAGTAGTACCTTTCAAAGAATCGTAAAGAGGAGAGAAGTCTTCTTCCAAGCTTTCAAGTGCTTTGTGGAGCAAAGTGTTTTTAATCACCATCAACTTGATATCTGATTTAAAACAATCTCTTCTTAATGCACTGGTAGCAGCAGCGTTCATAGCAGTAACATCTACTAAATAGAAGTGACCATATTCCTTTACTGTAGCAGCAATTTGCTCTATAATCGTACTTTTATCTTCCTTTCTCATTATTTCTCTGTTTTATTAGATTTCATCCACTGATTTCGGGTCGATTTTGATACCCGCACTCATTGTACTAGAAAGATAAATACTCTTAATATATGTACCCTTTGCTGCGGTCGGTTTCAGTTTGTTCAGAGTAGAGATGAACTCTTTCGCATTGTCGCGAATCTGATCAGGACTGAATGATACCTTACCAATAGAAGTATGAACAATACCGCTCTTGTCAACTTTAAAGTCGATTTTTCCTTGTTTTACTTCTTTTACAGCTTTAGCAACATCCATAGTTACAGTACCACTCTTCGGGTTCGGCATCAATCCACGAGGACCGAGTACACGACCGAGTGCACCAATTTTACCCATGATAGATGGCATAGTGATGATCACATCAATATCGGTCCATCCACCTTTGATCTTTTCAATATATTCGTCAAGACCAACATAGTCAGCACCAGCTTCTTTTGCAGCAGCTTCAGCATCCGGTGTACAAAGTACCAATACACGCACTTCTTTACCAGTACCATGAGGAAGTGAAACAACACCTCTCACCATCTGGTTAGCTTTACGTGGATCAACACCTAAACGTACATCAATATCCAATGAAGCATCAAACTTAGTAAAAGTGATTTCTTTTACCAAAGATGCAGCTTCTTTCAGTGAGTATGCTTTCCCTGCTTCAATCTTTTCTGCAGCTAACTTTTGATTTTTTGTCAGTTTACCCATTACAATTGAAGTTTATTAATTATTAACCGGGAACTCCCCTTTTACAGCGATACCCATACTTCTAGCTGTACCTGCAACCATTCTCATGGCAGCTTCCACAGTAAAACAGTTCAAGTCCACCATTTTGTCCTGAGCAATCGTACGAATCTGTTCCCAAGTAAGCTCGGCAACTTTCTTACGGTTAGGCTCAGCAGAACCACTCTTTACCTTAGCTACTTCAAGTAATTGAATAGCAACGGGAGGAGTCTTGATTACAAAATCGAAAGACTTATCTGCGTAGTAAGTAATGATAACAGGCAAAATCTTACCTGCCTTGTCTTGGGTTCTGGCATTGAATTGCTTGCAAAATTCCATGATATTGATACCCTTAGAACCTAATGCAGGTCCAACTGGGGGTGATGGATTTGCAGCGCCTCCTTTAATCTGTAATTTGATTAGTCCAGCAACTTCTTTAGCCATTTTTTTATTGATTTATATATAAACATTAAACGAAGAACAACAACAGCGTAACAATTCCGCGTTATTCTTTTTCCACTTGCATAAAGCCCAATTCAAGCGGCGTTTTGCGCCCGAATATCTTCACCATGACCTTTAGTTTCTTTTTTTCACTATTCACCTCTTCAATGATACCACTGAATCCGCTGAAAGGGCCAAAAGTAACTTTAACAGTTTCACCGACCACGTACGGAATACTAAGTTCTTCACCCGTTTCCTGCAGTTCGTCAACTGTACCAAGTATACGATTCACTTCTGATTGTCTGAGAGGCACCGGTTTTTCAGAGCCACCAAGAAAGCCTATCACATTCGGAGTGTTGCGCAAGTGATGAGAAACCTCACCAACCAAAGCAGCCTCCACCAAAACGTAACCAGGAAGATAACTTCTTTCCTTCACAATTTTTTTGCCATTGCGAACCTGATAAACCTTTTCAGTAGGAATCAATACCTGAGATACATATTCACCAAGGTCGCTGTTTTTAATGTCAGCTTCAAGATATTCCTTTACCTTAGCTTCTTTTCCGCTAATAGCACGCAGAACGTACCATTTCTTCTCAATCTCAGCCATTTTAAGTTCCTATTTTTAATGTGGATAAACAATTTTTTCCATGAAGTTTTGGAAACAGACATCCATACCCCATACTACCAATGCAATAAGCAGGGAAGCATATAAAACAACTACTGCACTGTTAGCAAGTTCGGAATACGTTGGCCACGATACTTTATGAACAAGTTCGTCGTAAGATTCTTTAATATAAGCTATTACCTTTTTCATTTCAATAATATTAGCACGGGAGGAGAGGCTCGAACTCCCGACACCCGGTTTTGGAGACCGGTGCTCTACCAACTGAGCTACTCCCGTGTGTACATAATCAGTTCCCGATACAAGACCGAGAACTGATTAATTATTGTGTATTAGTCAAGAATTTCTGTAATCTGACCAGCACCTACCGTACGTCCACCTTCGCGGATAGCGAAACGAAGACCTGGGTTCAATGCTACTGGGTAGATCAACTCAACTGTGATAGTTACGTTATCACCCGGCATTACCATTTCAGTTCCTTCCGGCAAAGTGATTTCACCTGTACAGTCCATAGTACGCAGATAGAACTGAGGACGATATTTATTATGGAACGGAGTGTGACGACCACCTTCTTCTTTCTTCAGGATATAAACCTCAGCTTTGAATTTAGAGTGCGGTTTAATCTGACCCGGCTTACAAAGAACCATACCACGTTTGATTTCGTTCTTGTCGATACCACGGAGCAACAAACCTACGTTGTCACCAGCTTCACCCTGATCCAACAATTTGCGGAACATCTCAACACCAGTTACAACTGATTTCTTATCTTCACCCAAACCAAGGATTTCAACTTCGTCACCTACATGAATAACACCTGTTTCGATACGACCTGTTGCTACAGTACCACGACCTGTGATAGAGAACACGTCTTCAACCGGCATCAAGAAAGGTTTATCAATATCACGCGGAGGCAGCGGAATCCAAGTATCAACAGCGTCCATCAACTCCATTACTTTTTCTTCCCACTTTTCAACACCGTTCAATGCGCCAAGAGCAGAACCCTGGATAATAGGAGTATTGTCACCATCGAAGTCATAGAACGAAAGAAGTTCTCTCATTTCCATTTCAACGAGTTCCAACATTTCAGCATCGTCTACCATATCGCACTTGTTCAAGAACACAACCAGACGAGGCACGTTTACCTGACGAGCCAACAAGATATGTTCGCGAGTCTGAGGCATCGGACCATCAGTTGCAGCACAAACAATGATAGCACCATCCATCTGAGCAGCACCAGTTACCATGTTCTTTACGTAGTCAGCGTGTCCCGGACAGTCAACGTGTGCGTAGTGACGGTTAGCAGTTTCGTACTCAACGTGTGAAGTATTAATAGTAATACCTCTTTCTTTTTCCTCAGGAGCATTATCGATAGAATCGAAAGAACGCAACTCAGAAAGACCTTTTTTTGCCAACACAGTAGTGATAGCAGCAGTCAACGTTGTCTTACCGTGGTCTACGTGACCGATTGTACCAATGTTTACGTGCGGTTTGGTACGTTCAAATTTCTCTTTAGCCATAGCTTTACTTGTTATTTATTTGATTAATAATCAGCATTTACATCTTATGAGCTGTTACCGGGACTTGAACCCGGGACCTCTTCCTTACCAAGGAAGTGCTCTACCGCTGAGCTATAACAGCAAGAAAAAAAAGAGCGGAAGACGGGGCTCAAACCCGCGACCCTCAGCTTGGAAGGCTAATGCTCTATCAACTGAGCTACTTCCGCATTCTAGCCAAAGTTATCACTTTGTTTTTTTGTGGGCAAAGATGGATTCGAACCACCGAAGTCGAAAGACAGCAGATTTACAGTCTGCCCCATTTGGCCACTCTGGTATTTGCCCTTACAATTCATTAAATAAAAGAACCAAAATCAAACAATATAACAAACTCCAACGTTCTATCTTTGTTCTTCATTTTTTGAGCCTCTTGTCGGATTCGAACCAACGACCCCGAGATTACAAATCACGTGCTCTGGCCAACTGAGCTAAAGAGGCATTCTAGCTAAAAAATGCAACCGCCACGTTCTAACGCGAGCGAAACGGCTGCAAATTTAGTTATTTATTTCTTTTTCGCAAAATATTTGCGTCTTTTTTATTTGCTACGCTGTTTTTCCTTGTATTTAACCAGTTGTTTACTGAGCGCTTCCACATCCAAATCAATCGATTCTTCAAACGTGTCGCATACTTTACTTGCATAAAACTCCCCATTTGGGATAAGAATTTTAATGCCCGCTTCTTTATTTTCAGCAACTTCCGGCTTAACCACCTTTAATGACACCTCTACTTTCTTTATATCTTCGTAATATTTTTCCAACTTAGACACTTTCTTTTGAATAAATGCCTGCAATTGCTCTGACGCATCAAAGTGAATTGATTGAATTCTAATATCCATACTTACCTCCTTGTTTTTAAGCTCTTGGATGAGCTTGTTTATACACTTTTTTAAGTTCTTCAAATGTGGCGTGCGTATAAACCTCGGTAGTTGTTATACTCTCGTGGCCCAAAATTTCTTTTACCGCACCCAACTCTGCCTCATTATTCAGCATCGTGGTAGCAAAAGTATGCCTCAACACGTGAGGGCTCTTTTTTTTCAGCGTCGCCACCTTTGACAGATTCCGTTTCACCAAATTATAGACTAGATTCTTATAAAGCCGTCTGCCATCTTCTTTTATAAAAAAAGCTTCCGACCTCACCGGAATCGTTTCGTTTCTTATGTCAATATATCCAAGCATCAAATCCCGCAGTTCATCACCAAACGGAATCAACCGCTGCTTGTTTCTTTTTCCAGTCACCTTAAGAAGAGAAGCTGAAAAATCCACATCCTTATCATCCAAACCTATCAATTCCGAAAGTCTCATACCAGTAGCATAAAACATTTCAATAACCAACCGGTCCCGACACCCTTTAAATCCTTTACCAAAATCCGTTTCATCCAACAGCCGATTCATTTCGCTTTCTTTCAAAAACACAGGCAACGTTTTTTTGTTCTTAGGCCCCTTTATTCTGCATAAAGGATCTACAACCACCTCCCCTTGTTTTAAAAGATACTTATAAAACGTCCGGAGCGAACTTAGCTTACGATTTACAGAAGTTGAGGTATATCCTCTATCCATCAATGAAACAATCCATTCACGAATCAGTTCAGCCTCGACCTCCAGCGGATCGAATTTCCCATACTCTTCCTGAGCAAACTCCCGTAGTTGCTTTATATCTTCACCGTACGCGAGAACGGTTTTTTCCGAATAATTCCGCTCGTACTGGAGATAATCAAGAAAAGATTCTATCAACATAATATCGCTACATCTAAAATCGTGCAACGAATGTATGAAAAGAATTCAATAATTCAAAGGAAATTACGAATTATTAATCTTCTACTTGCTGAAGTTTTTGTACGTAAACTGCACGTTCTCTCTTAAGTCTGTTAGTTACAGACGGTTTGTCAAACTGCTGTCTGCTTCTCAATTCTTTCACGATGCCAGTTTTCTCAAATTTTCTTTTAAACTTCTTCAGCGCTTTTTCAATGTTTTCGCCTTCTTTTACAGGTACTACAATCATTTTGTTACTATTAATATGTTATGATTAAAAATTTCCGCAGTCAAATTGCGCTGCAAAATTACACATACTTTCTTTATTCACAAAACTTTCGGTAAATATTTCTCAAAAACTATTCATAAACAAAGCGTTAAACGTAGAAAGTTAGTACCTTTGAGTCAATTAATATACTTACCATAATATAATGAACGTATGAAACAGAACATCAAAGAAAGAGTGAATGCGTTGCGTGCGATATTGCGTGGCGGCAACATCCAGGCATTTATCATCCCCAGCACCGACCCTCACCTGAGCGAATATGTGGCTCCGCACTGGATGTCGCGCGAATGGATTTCAGGCTTTACCGGTTCGGCGGGAACCGTGGCGGTGACAATGGACGACGCCGGATTATGGACCGACTCGCGCTACTTCCTGCAAGCGGGAGAGGAACTGGAGGACACCGGCATTGCTTTATATAAGGAGGGACTGCCGGACACTCCGGGCCTCACCGACTTCCTCTGCCGTAATTTGCAGCCGGGCGATTCTGTCGGCATCGACGGAAAAATGTTTTCCGTGCAGCAGGTGGAGCAGATGAAGGAGGAGTTGGCTGCCCACCAGTTGCAGCTCGACATCTTCGGCGACCCGTTGGAACGCATTTGGGAAGACCGACCTTCCATCCCCGACGCTCCGGCTTTTGTCTACGACCTTTGCTATGCGGGAAAAACCTGCGCGGAGAAAATATCCGCCATCCGCGCCGAATTGAAAGACAAAGGAGCGGACGCCTTATTCCTGTCGGCTCTGGACGAGATAGCATGGACACTCAATCTCAGAGGAAACGACGTACATTGCAATCCGGTCGTAGTCAGCTATTTGCTTATCACACAGGAAGAGACGGTTTATTTCATCTCTCCGGAAAAGGTGACGCAGGAGGTTGCTTCTTATCTGAAAGAGCAGCAGATAGGCCTGCATGATTATGACAAGGTGGAGACTTTCTTGCAGGGCCTTTCCGGAAGGAGGATTCTTATCGACCCCCGAAAGACGAATTTCGCCGTTTACTCTGCCATCCGTCCGGAATGCACGATTGTCCGGGGCGAATCGCCGGTGGCGCTGCTGAAGGCCGTCCGCAACGAGCAGGAAATTGCCGGTCTGCGGGCTGCCATGCAACGCGACGGAGTGGCGCTTGTCAAATTCCTCCAATGGCTGGAAGGCGCGGTCGCGTCGGGCAAGGAGACGGAATTGAGCATCGACCAAAAACTGCATGAATCCAGGGCTGCCGAACCCCTTTACATGGGCGAGAGTTTCGACACGATTGCGGGATACAAAGAGCACGGAGCCATCGTGCATTATTCGGCAACACCGGAAAGCGCTGCCGTGCTCCAGCCCAAAGGTTTCCTGCTTTTAGACTCCGGGGCGCAGTATATGGACGGAACCACCGACATCACGCGCACCATCGCACTGGGCGCACTCACCGAGGAGGAGAAAAGAGACTATACTCTCGTATTAAAGGGGCACATTGCGCTGGCAAGGGCCAAATTTCCTGCGGGTACCCGTGGCGTGCAGCTCGACGTGCTGGCGCGTATGCCGCTCTGGAGCCACGGGATGAACTACCTGCATGGCACCGGACACGGAGTAGGCCATTTCCTCAGCGTACACGAAGGGCCGCAAAGCATCCGCATGAACGAGAATCCGGTGGTGCTGCAACCGGGTATGGTGACTTCCAACGAACCGGGCGTCTACAAAGCCGGCAGCCACGGGATACGCATCGAAAACCTGACACTGGTTTGCAAAGCGTGCGAAGGTATGTTTGGCGATTACCTCGCGTTTGAAACCCTTACGCTGTGTCCTATCTGCACGAAGGGAATCATCAGGGAAATGCTGGCCAATGAGGAAATCGAATGGCTGAACAGTTATCACCAGACGGTTTACGAACAGCTGTCTCCGGATCTTAGCGAAGAAGAAAAAAACTGGCTGCGAGAGGCTACTGCTTCCATTTAAACGGAACTTGTCTGAGCCCGAGGTGTCAGCCAACATTCGGTCGCATCAACTAAAAATCTTTATCAGAAACAAATCATTTTATGGCTTTAATCAAATCAGTACGGGGATTTACGCCCGAAATCGGAGAGAATTGTTTCCTTGCCGACAACGCAACCCTCATCGGGGATGTGAAAATAGGAAACGACTGTAGTATTTGGTTCAACAGCGTATTGCGGGGCGACGTCAATTCCATACGAATAGGCAACGGGGTGAATATTCAGGACGGTAGTGTCCTGCATACGTTGTATCAGAAATCGGTCATCGAAATCGGCAATCATGTGTCCGTAGGGCACAATGTCACCATCCATGGAGCAACGGTGAAAGATTATGCGCTCATCGGAATGGGAGCGACGGTTTTAGACCACGCCGTCGTGGGAGAAGGTGCGATTGTCGCCGCCGGCTCGCTGGTGCTGAGCAACACGGTGATTGAACCGGGAAGCATTTGGGGCGGCGTGCCTGCCAAATTCATCAAAAAAGTAGACCCCGAACAGGCGAAGGAATTGAATCAGAAGATTGCACACAATTATCTGATGTATGCCCAATGGTACAAGGAGTAATAAGAGACTCCGCTACAGCAGGGGCTTTGCCTGTACGTAGCGGAGTTTCTTATGTATTTATGATTACGCTCAATGCCGGTCCATAGAACGCAGATAAGGGAAACTACCTGTCAGCTTTTCCTTCTTCTACAAAAGATTCCAGTTCGTGTATATCAAACAGGTGTCCGGCAACATCTTACATAATCTCACGGATAGCCGATTCACGCGAGTGCCCGCCCACACGGATGCTCATCCTGTCCAAATACACTTTAGAAGGCAGAAAATCCAATAAGGCCTTCATCTTGCTGCATCCTACAATCCCCACTATAAGATACCGCACATCTTTCAAGGGCAACGAACACCGGACGGCTTGCCACCCCGTTTCGCCGGGCACCACCATAGAATCTGTCCTTAGGAAATTTTGCTGCAAATCCATTCCCATCACCTGCAAACAGACCTTACTCATACCCATCAGCCGAAGGCGTAAATCTACAGTAACCGTATCCTTGTCATATCCGGCGGGTAGCTGAAATGCCTGATGCAAATTCAACATAACCGGATGGTTCTCGCATCCCAACGAAAAAAATAGAATTCTGATTTACTCTTTTCGGAAGTATTACAAGCGGATGTTTGCCATGCATTAGAGCCTGTTTAAATTTTCCTGAGATTATGTTAGATAGGCTTTACCGACCTGTTTTTATTCGTCACATAGTCTC
>NZ_JANJZR010000077.1 GCF_024623065.1 Bacteroides acidifaciens | reverse complement strand
GAAAGGGAGACTTTTTATTGTGTGGACTATTATTTAAATTGAGGAAAAAGATGAGGGGGGCTTTTTAGTCAGCCCCATGCTGATATTAAGTTTGCCCTCGTTGCTTCTGGATTAGTTCGTCCGTCTTAGAGATTACAGAAAAAAGAGACGAAAACCGGAACGCTGATATCAATCAGGATACCGTGCAGGATGGCAATGGGAATCATTTCCTTTCCCGAATATCTGCTGATAGACGGTAACAATACATCCATTGAATTGACTCCGGCTACTGAGATAGGGGCTAGCTTCCCAAAATATTTCTTGATAACCGGAGTGCCCAGTAGAGCCATCATTTCACGGAAGATATTGGTCAGCAGGGCGATAGTTCCCAGTTCCGTAGCCAGTTGAAGGCCGATAGATGGTTCCTTGAATTGGGTGATGAGGATAGAAGAAAGCGAGTAATATGCAAATCCGCTTCCCACTGCCATACAGTCGAATACACTCCATTGACGCAGGAACAGGCTTGCCAGGGCCGAGAATAACAGTGTGCCGATAATTGTCCCCAAAGGAATCAATAACATTTTGGGATGCAGATGTGAAACAATAGCTTTCAGACTCTTGTTAGAACCAATACTGATTCCCACCTGCAGCATCAATGCGTAGAGTATATACATAGAAACGGTATGTGTATCGAATTCGAACTTATTGAAAAGTCCCATGACACAGCCTACGCAAAAGAATAATATAACAATCAGACTTCCTTTCATTGTTTACCTCCTTGCTTGAAAAATAGTTGTAGTACCAAGCGGGCAGCAATCAGGCTTCCCAATACACCGGATGAAGCAAGAATGACAGCTTGCCATCCGAACTTTCCGAGATTGTTCACAATCAGGCTATTAGAGCCGATAGACACACCGAGAATAAAGAGTAACAAGAATATTGTAAGAGAAATTGTCTTTTCTGTCTTTTGCAAAATACTCCAGTTACGCAATACATAACCGATGCCGATTCCTAAGAACATAGTAGATATAATAGAGAACATATTGTATATATTTTTGGTTAGGTTAAACGAATGATTTGATTACACACTGCACATTTTCAAAAAAGATGATGCATCTTATTGAAAATCAAGTAGGAATACTGCTTATGAGTAACAAAATAAGTCGATAGGCAGTTCCTTTTAAAAAAAGATGGGTGAATTTAGATGAATCCGCTGAACCAATGCACATGCACGCAACTAGAGTTGCAGAAAGAGAATATCCCTGCAAGAGTCGGAGAAGCGTTATGTAATTGTAATATTTGATTCATCACTGACCTTTTTAAATTTTGGTGCAAAGATATGGCTTTATTGCATATTTTCAAAATAAATATGCAATAAAGATAGATTCTTGAAAGGTTGAAGCTGGAAAATACTGTTGTAATAAGTTGGTAATGTGTCCTTTCCCTTATAGAATCTCCCAATCTGAAAGGATCTTTTTTAGCTTTCGTGGTTCGTATCCAAGCATCGTTTTAGCTTTTTCAATACTCATTCCGCTGAAACGGGGGCGGGGAGTGGCTTCTTTCATCTCTTCCGTAGTGGCAGGATGGATAAGCGAACGGTCGAGATTCAGACAGTCTGCTATCTGGTAAGCAATCTCGGCGATGGTCATACATTCATCCCCACAAATATGGAATATTCCGTTGGTCGTATTTTCTATTAGGAGTTGTATTCCGTACGATACGTCTCCGACATAAGTCGGGGTTCGCCATTGATTGGATACAACGCGAATCTCTTGTCCGGCTTTCAAACGGTTCATCACTAATTGGACGATATTTCCATGCTGACCTGCCAATGCTTTGCCATAAACAATTTCCACCCGAACTATTGCGTAGTTGCTGCAAATCCCGACAACCTTTTCTTCGCCTTTCCATTTGGTAAATCCGTAATAATTCACGGGAGCGGGAACGTCTTCTTCTGTATATAATTGTCCGGTATGCTCATCCATCTTTCCATCAAAGACGAAATCGGTGGATAGATGGATGAAACGGCTTTTGTATTCCTCACAGAGATGTGCCAGTTGCTCTACTGCCGTAACATTGGTAAGATAAGCTTCTTCGTGGTGCGTCTCGCAATAATCGGGGACGGACAGAGCGGAACAGTTGACGACTACATTGGGATGAACTCTTTTGAAAAGGTCTTTCACAGCCGCCGCGTCCCGTATATCAGTTTCAATGAAATGATAGCTTCCGGCCTTGTCCGGAGTTGGAAGAATATCCGGGTGCAGGGAGCATCCGGTGACGTTATATTGTTTATGAGCCAACAAATCATTCAATAGTTGGCGTCCGGTAAATCCGTTAGCGCCGATAATCAGTATTCTTTTCATTGTTTCTTTTTAAGCAGTTTGAGTATGGACATAAAAAAAGGAGCAACGCCTTGCTCCAACCTTTGTTAACCTTAAATCTAATACTATGAAAAACACATTGCAAAGGTACGTACTTTTGTGATATCTGCAAATAATCCAAGAAAAAAAGTATGTTTCATAACATAGATTAAGAATTTGAACTTCCAATTCTATTCTTATTAAACACTTTTTTTAATTAGGCATCCTAAAATCATTCGGTGAACACCCGGTAATTTTCTTGAATAGCCTGCTGAAATATTGCGGATTCTGAAACCCAAGCTCCTGTGTTATCTGACTAAGTGGCTTATCGGTATTTGTCAGCCACTCTTTCGCTTTCTCGAAGCGTTTGAACTGGACATACTCTTTAAATGATTTCCCTGTTTCATATTTCAATAAATCATTGAAATATTCAGAAGATAAATGAAGGAGTCCGGCATATGTCTCATTCGAAAGCATATCGAAAGTCTGGGCAGGCTTCGTTTCAAAATGACTATCGAGGATTTTATCGAACCGTTCGATAATCTGTTTATTCACTTCGTTGCGTGTAATAAACTGGCGTTCGTAGAAACGCATACAGTAATCAAGCAATAACTCGATGTTACGGACGATAAGCTGCTTGCTATGCTTGTCGATAGGATGCTCCAGTTCCAGTTTTATCTTATGGATACAATCGGTTACGATTTCTTTTTCCTGGTCGGAGAGATGAAGTGCTTCGTTCACCTCATAAGAGAAAAAGTATAGTTTTTAATCGTCTGCCCCAATGACGTTCCCCGGATTAAATCAGGATGGAATAAAATGCCGATAGAATTTGTCCGTGGAGTTGTCGTATTTCGTTTGTCCACTCCGGTGACCTGTCCGGGAGCCATGCAGACCACTGTCCCTTCCTGATAATCGTAATACTTGCGGCCATATCTGAGGTCACCGCAGTTCGCTTCCTTTAGAAATAAACAATAGAACCCGATATTCATGCGGATGTATTCGACCGTCCTTGTGGACTTTGCGAATTCAACCACATTAACTAACGGGTGCAACGTTTCCAGACCAAACAGTTGGTCGTATTGGTCAATAGTCTCAATTTTAGTTATTTCATCCATAGTGCCTTGTTATTTATCTTCTGACACAAAGATAAAACATTTCGATATATCTTTCTCATTCTGATATTCAAATCAGTAATAAGGGTACAAGAATCTGTAATTTGTATACTACAGCAAATTAATACCAACGATTGGCGGAAATGAACCATAGAATTGATATATTTGTTCCACAGAATTTAAAGACCTATTTTTATGAAAGTATTATTCATTGGTGGAACAGGTACAATCAGTACCGATGTCGTTGCATTGGCACAACAAAGAGGGTGGGAGATTACCCTTCTCAACCGCGGTTCGAAAAAGATGCCAGAAGGAATCCGCGGCATCCTTGCAGATATAAACGATGAAGACGCTGTGGCAAAAGCCATCGCAAATGAAAGTTACGACGTAGTTGCCCAATTCATAGCCTACACGGCAGAAGATGTGAAGCGTGACATTCGTCTGTTTCATAATAAGACCAGGCAATATATCTTTATCAGCAGTGCTTCCGCCTATCAGAAACCATTGGCTGATTACCGCATAACAGAGAGCACCCCTTTGTCAAATCCCTATTGGCAATATTCGCGAAATAAGATAGAAGCGGAAGAAGTACTGATGGCAGCTTATCGGTCGGATGGATTCCCGGTAACCATTGTCCGCCCCAGTCACACCTATAATGGCACGAAACCGCCTGTCAGCGTACATGGAAACAAAGGCAACTGGCAGATTTTAAAACGTATTCTCGACGGAAAACCTGTGATTATCCCCGGTGACGGGACATCTCTGTGGACATTGACACACTCCAAGGACTTTGCCGAAGGATATGTAGGACTGATGTTAAATCCCCATGCCATAGGGAATGCCTTTCATATCACTACCGATGAAAGCATGACCTGGAATCAGATTTACCAAACGATTGCCGATGTTTTAGGAAAACCTTTGAACGCATTACACGTTCCTTCCGATTTCCTTGCCAGTCATGGAGAAAATTATGATTTCAGAGGTGAACTGCTGGGAGACAAAGCAGCTACCGTTGTCTTTGATAATTCGAAGATAAAACGTCTCGTGCCTGATTTTATTTGCCATATTTCCATGGCGGACGGTCTGAGACAATCTGTACACTATATGCTTACCCATCCTGAATCTCAAACACCCGACCCGGAATTTGATTCATGGTGTGACCGTATAGCCGGTTCGATGAGGGCTGCGGACGAAGCTTTTCTAAGGGACTCCCGTTAATTTTTTCCAGTAACCGATTCCCTTAGGATTGTCGATTCCTTTTGGGTTTTAGTAGGGGACATTGCGCCCCTGCTGCACTTCAATCCGTATGCCGAAATTACCATTGGCGGATTTTAGCTCGAATGCACCCCGGAAATTATTTTTTTCCCAAGGCATAGCGCTCCGGTTGGGTATTCTCCAACCGTCTTTATCATAATCTCCATACGTATTGATTCTCATTCCATTTTTCAGCTTGAAAGAGCCCATCTGCATAAATTGCGGAGAAGAAGACAATCCCCAACCATATCTATATCCGAAACCGGAAAAAGAAGAGGAAGAAAAAGCATTCGTAAATCCCTGCGTATAGGTAGCATCCGTATTGAAACGGAATATCTGATTGTAGTCTTTACTCAAATCAGGCATACTCAAATCAAACTTAGGCAGTTGGGGAGCAGTGACATTCATCAATCCCATATCCAGTAAGAAACCGCCGAACTCTTTTACATTGGCTGACGGGGCACGACGAATACTATCGGAAGGAATTTCCGACTGTGCGGATGCAAAACCGACTGATAATGCCAGCGAAAGAAATAGAATCAGTTTTTTCATCTTCGTAAAGGTTGATTTACGACAAAGATAGAAATTTTCAGCCTGACTACCCACCTTCGTTATATTTTCTTAGAGAAAAACTCCTTAAAACATGCTGACATTATTTAGATGCCAGTTTAAGTAGCAATCAATTTATATCCGATTCCCCGTACATTTACGATACGAATCTGTTCGTCTGACGAGAGCTTATGACGTAATTTCGTGATAAACACATGCAGGCTCCGGGAATTGAAGAAGCTGTCATCTCCCCAAAGTTCGAGCAATACATCCTGCGTGTTAACTACCTGGTTACGATTCTCACACAACCGTTTCAAAATCTCCGATTCACGATGAGAGAGTTCCTGTTTCACTCCGGCATGCAGCAATGTCTGTGCTATGGGATCGAACAGATAACTCCCAATCTCGAAACGGTTGGAAGTTTTATTTTCAGAGAAAAGGAATGCTTTCCCCATAAGCGCCTTGATACGGATAATCAACTCCTGCATGCTGAAAGGCTTCTTCAGATAATCATTGGCACCGAGCTCAAAGCCTTCCACCACATCATTGATGCCCGAACGGGCAGTCAGGAACAGGACAGGGGTCTGCTTGTCCGTCTGACGAATTCTACGCACCATTTCGAAACCATCCATTTTGGGCATCATAACATCTGCCACCAATACATCCGGCCGGAGTTCGAAGAAAAGGCGCAGCCCTTCCTCTCCATCGGCGGCTGTATGGATAATGAATCCACTATCTTCAAGCGTATCTTTGATAATCATGGCGAGAGTCAGCTCGTCTTCTACCAGCAGTACTGTTATTTCGTTTTTGCTCATGACCCAAGTGTTTTATAGAGTTCAAGTGTATTTTATAGAGTGATGGTAAATATACTTCCTTTTCCCGGTTCGCTTTTTACGGTAATCGTTCCGCCGTGTTTCTCCACCATGCTTTTCACATAGAAAAGTCCCAGTCCATACCCTTTAACATTGTGAAGATTGCCTGTCGGAACCCGGTAAAACTTATCGAATATATGCTTCTGTTTATCCAAAGGAATCCCGATTCCCCGGTCGGCGATACTGATTGTAACCGTCTGCTCCGTCTGCCGGCAACGAATGGTAATATCGGCTCTCTCTTTCGAATACTTCACGGCATTGTCTATCAGGTTACTGATAATATTACTGAAATGTGTCCGGTCTACTACGATAGTCAGTGTCTCCGGTTCAATCTCCAAAGTTATCTGCGCCGGCTTGTCCGCCTTCAGTTGGTGCTGTTCCACCAATGAAACGATCAACTCTTTCAGATTGACCTCTTCGGGATGCAGGCGGAAAGTCTTGCGGCGTTCCATACTCATAGATAAAATCTGTTCTACCAAACTACTCAAACGTTGCAACTGTTCCTGGCAGATACGCAGATATTGATCCCGTTTCGTCTTTTCTTCCGCCTGATTAAAATTGAGTAACGCATCATTCGCCGCGTAAGCCACCGCAATCGGCGTTTTCAGTTCATGCGTGATATTATTGGTAAAATCACTTTTTATTTCTTCCAATGTCTTTTGCCGGAGTAGCGTCCGGATAAGAAACCAAAAGGAGAATCCTAAAATAAGTAGAATAATGAAAGAAGTAGTCAGAATTCCCGTCATATGTTTCCATACCAGTGAATCGACAGGTTCAAAGACAAGCTGGTAACGCTGACTGCGACTCATGTTAAAGTTGTAATCGTAACGAACCGCCCGTGGAGTAGGGATGTAACTGCTGTCTCCCGCCATACCGACAGTATCAATATACATAACGGTGGAATCCGCATTCCTTCCGGTATGAATCAATAAAGTATGATGCGGAATTTCAAGTTCATGTTCCTTCAGCACATTGTTGAGCAGACTGTCATATCGTTGCAGGTTAATGTCGATATACGTATCTACTCCCGCATGGATACCTTGCTGAATACTAAGCAGCAGTTCCTTCAAAGAATCCTGCTTCTTCAATAAAACGTCCAGTCCGCTTTCACTGGACGCAACTGCCCGTGCTTCGTCACTTCCTGTATCCGTCCTTACCGTGTCGGCTATTGTCTCCGTCCGTGAATGTAGCGTATCCTTATAAGTACTGTCCGTATAAGAAATCGTCTGACTTGTCACTAATGAATTACCGTCCGCGCCATATCCGGCAGACACCGTCACCGAGCCATGCTCCACATTATCCTTCTGAAGTTCATTCACCCGGAGCACTATCTCGTTGAAGTCACTCGTACGCATGGCATCCCTGATGGTATTTTCCATATCCTGCTTCATAGTCCGGTAAAGCCCTGTCAACCAATAAGCCTGATAGACAAAGATACCCGCTAACGAGCAAATGACTAGAATAACGATATGTTTCAATGGTAATTTCATACCCGCAAAGATAAGAGGAAACAATTATATCCCTTCTCTTTGATAAGACTAAATAACACTAGATAAGCGGGCGATAACGCAAAGTCTCGCTTTTTCTGCCGTATTTTGCAGAGTACCAAAATTAATGAAATACGAAATGAAACGAATCAGTTTACTACTTCCGCTTTGCGTCTGCGCATGGATGCCGGTAGCGGCACAGCAGGAACAGCAAATGCAAGCCCCTGCGGATAGCGTGAAAAATATAGCTTACATCGACAGCATATTCAAAGAACTGCCCGAAGTAATGATAACCGGCGAACGCCCCATCGTTAAGGCGGAACAGGGAAAACTGGTCTATGACCTTCCGAGACTGCTAGGCAACCTGCCCGTAGACAATGCCTATGACGCCGTGAAAAACCTTCCGGGAGTCATGGACTTGGGGGAAGGACTGATGCTGGGCGGTCAGGAAGTAACCGTCGTTATCAATGGAAAAGTGACCACCCTGTCTACCGGACAATTAAACGCATTATTGAAATCAATCCCCGTCAGCCGGATCGAAAAGGCGGAAGTGATGTACTCCGCTCCGGCACGTTACCAAGTCCGGGGTGCTATGATAAACCTGGTACTGGCTTCAGGCACAGGACACGAACCTTCCCTTCAGGGAGAACTCTATACCGCTTTTAATCAAAACCATTTCGAATCCTTGGCAGAGCGTGGAAGCCTTCTTTATTCCGGCCGTAAATTCTCTACTGACCTTCTTTACTCTTACTCTTACGACCGCGACCGGAGAGAGACGGACAAAGAAGCGCTTCACACGCTTGCCGACGGTTCAACACATCAGATGGATATGTATGAAAACACAATCTCCCGTAACAACAGCCATCAGATACGTCTCGGAATGGATTATGCCTTTACAGACCAACATCTGCTCAGCCTTGTATATACAACAGCCTTTACAGACTCCAAACATAATGCCACAGTGACCGGCGCACAAAACTCATTGACAAACTCGCACGCGGACAATCAGCTCCATAACACGAAACTCGACTATCAAACCCCGTTCGGCCTGAAAGCCGGCGTGGAATTTACCTATTACCGTTCTCCCGGCAGTCAACTTCTATACAGTACGCTGGGAAATGAAACCATGAACTTCCTAAGCCGAGATAACCAGCGAATCAACCAATGGCGTTTCTATGCCGGACAAGAACATACCTTGGGCAAGGACTGGGGGTTGAACTATGGTATGGCATACACGACCGCCTTAGACCATAGCTTCCAAAGATACTACGAACCCGGAACTGAAACCCTGCTGCCTGACAATAACATGCAGTCCCACCGCCGTGAACAAACCCTCAACTTCTACGCCGGCCTAAGCAAAAGCTTCGGGCAGAAATTCTCGGCGGATATCTCTTTAGCGGCCGAACAATATCATACGGACATTTGGAATGAATGGAGCTTCTACCCGGTTGCCAACCTTACTTATACTCCCGCCGCCGGACACATGCTGCAACTCTCATTAAGCAGCGATAAGGAATACCCCGAATATTGGAGCGTACAGAATGCCACCTCTTATATGGGCGCTTATTCCGAAATCCAGGGCAATCCCCTGCTCAAACCCGCCGCGAATTATGAAACGACACTTAGCTATATCTTAAAAGGCAAATACGTCTTTTCCGCCTATTGCAACTATACGAAAAATAATGAGATGCAGACCCTTTACCAATCTCCCGACCGCCTGGTAGAAATCTATAAATTTTTCAACTTCGACTTTTCAGAACAGGCAGGAATTATGATGGCCGTTCCGTTTAAAATAAAGAATTGGCTGGATTCCCGCCTGACGGCAGTCGGACTTCGTTACCACCAAAAGGACAGCGATTTTTGGGATATTTCGTTCGACCGCAAACTCTATACATTTGTGCTGACCATGAACAATACCTTCACCCTCTCCACCAAACCGGATTTGAAGCTGACCCTGACCGGCTTTTATCAAAACAAAATGATACAGGGAACATTCGACCTTCCCCGTTCGGGAAACCTGAATACAGCACTGCGTTATACTTTCGCCAAGGGCAAGGCGCAACTCACACTGAAATGCGATGACATATTCAATACCTCTACCATTTCCACACGCATCCGTTTCGGCAATCAGAACGTGAAGAACCATTATATGAGAACAACACGTGAGTTCGGCATTTCTTTCAACTATAAATTCGGCGGATATAAAGAGAAAAAACGGGAAGAAATTGATACTTCCCGTTTTAAATAAACTTATGATACGGATGCTTTCCAAGTTTCGGCATACTCTTCCAGTACCCGCTTGATGCTCTGCCCGATTCTAACATAATCGTTTTCATTCAGATTGGCAAGCGATACGCGGACACTCCATTTCGGGCCGGCGAAACCACCACCGTCTGCGCAAGTACAGGAACATTGATACCTGCACGCTTGATGCTGCGGATGCTGACACCATGCATGAATTTCTGTGCCCGGATCGTCGCAATCTTTTCTCCCGCGAAAGTCCGGTGAGTAACCATGACCGGCAACGTCTCCGCCGGAAAATCGAGTAACTGTGCATCCACCACTTCCGGCCCGATCCAATCTTCTTCACCGATAACGAACTCTCGTCGTCCGCTCAATACTACTTCATCGCCCGGTTGGAGAATCATGTCAAGACTGACTTCCTTTACAACTCCCTGCTGGCGAACCCGTTCCACCACGGGACGAAGGGCAGGAGAGAATCCCGGTTCATCTACTTCCGAAGTCCCCATTTGTGCTTCCAATGCTTTGCAATCCGCCTTTACCTTGTCCAGTCCACCCAGCATCTTCGGGCCTAGGGAAGCCAAGAGCCATGCCGAGCCTGCCGTACCGAAAATATAAGTCACGGCGTAAGCCACCGGAATGGCATTGATATACGTAGCCTTCTGCGCTTCGCTGATACCCAACTGATTGATTGTGTCGCTTGCCACACCGATAACGGCTGAAATAGTCTGTGAACCCGCCAGTAATCCGGCAGCTTCCCCCACATGCTACCCCATGATTTTGGCCAGTATCCACGGGGCTATCAGGCTGACAATACACATCAGCACGGCGAATCCCACTTGTGGTAACCCATCTTTTTTCAGCCCGCGAAAGAATTGCGGGCCTACCTTATAGCCTACGGCAAATAAAAAGAGCAGAAAAAATACGGCTTTCATCGGGCCGTCTACGGTAATATTCAGTTGTCCCACCAATACTCTTACAAGAAGTACGCTGGTTACCGTTCTTGAAGAAAACTTCCTTATTCTGATCCTGCCCAACCGAAATCCAACAGTTATTGTGCGGAAAGAGTTTGTTACTCGACGCAGATTTGTTACTTTTGCAACTTCAAAATAAAACTAACCATATTCTGTATGAAATCAGACATAGAAATAGCTCGTGGCATTGAGCTGAAGAAAATAAAGCAGGTTGCCGAAAGCGTCGGAATCCCTCGCGAGGAAGTGGAAAATTATGGTCGCTACATCGCAAAGATTCCCGAACAACTGATTGATGAAGAGAAAGTAAAGAAAAGTAATCTCATCCTGGTCACTGCCATTACGGCAACCAAAGCGGGTATCGGCAAAACTACCGTATCTATCGGTCTTGCTTTGGGATTGAATAAAATAGGAAAGAAGGCGATTGTTGCGCTTCGCGAACCGTCTCTCGGTCCTTGTTTCGGTATGAAGGGAGGAGCGGCCGGTGGCGGATATGCGCAAGTGCTTCCGATGGACAAGATTAACCTCCACTTCACAGGGGATTTTCATGCCATCACCTCTGCCCATAACATGATTTCTGCCTTGCTTGACAATTATCTCTATCAGAACCAGGCAAAAGGTTTCGGATTGAAAGAAATCCTTTGGCGGAGAGTGCTTGATGTGAATGACCGTTCGTTGCGTAGTATCGTTGTCGGTCTCGGACCTAAATCCAACGGGATTACCCAAGAGTCCGGTTTCGATATAACTCCTGCTTCGGAGATTATGGCTATCCTCTGCCTTTCTAAAGACGTGAACGACCTCCGTCGCCGTATTGAAAACATCCTGTTGGGCTTCACTTATGACGACCAGCCTTTTACCGTAAAAGATCTGGGAGTGGCAGGAGCTATCACTGTGTTGCTGAAAGATGCCATCCATCCTAATCTGGTGCAGACTACCGAAGGAACTGCAGCTTTTGTGCATGGCGGTCCGTTTGCTAATATCGCACATGGTTGTAACTCTATTCTGGCCACTAAATTGGCAATGTCTTTCGGCGATTATGTAATTACAGAAGCCGGATTCGGTGCCGATCTTGGTGCAGAGAAGTTCTACAATATCAAATGTCGCAAGAGTGGGCTCCAACCGCGTCTCACTGTGATTGTCGCTACGGCACAAGGATTGAAGATGCACGGAGGTGTCAGTCTCGACCGTATCAAAGAACCAAATATGGAAGGATTAAAAGAAGGATTGCGCAACCTCGACAAGCACGTTCGTAATCTTCGTTCATTCGGTCAGACGGTTATCGTAGCTTTCAATAAGTTTGCGTCCGACACCGATGAAGAAATGGAATTACTGCGTGAACATTGCGAACAGTTGGGAGTCGGTTTTACCATCAACAATGCGTTCACTGAAGGAGGAGAGGGGGCAGTAGACATGGCCCGTCTGGTAGTAGATACAATCGAAAATCAACCGTCCGAACCTTTGCGTTATACATATAAGGAAGAAGATAATATACAGCAGAAGATTGAAAAGGTGGCTACTAATCTTTACGGAGCCAGTGTAATTACTTACAGCAGTATTGCACGCAACCGTATCAAACAGATCGAGAAAATGGGCATCACTCATTACCCGGTTTGTATTGCTAAGACACAGTATTCATTCTCTGCCGATCCTAAGATTTATGGCGCAGTGAACAACTTCGAGTTCCATATTAAAGATATTGTAATCAATAACGGAGCTGAAATGATTGTAGCCATTGCCGGAGAAATTCTTCGTATGCCGGGATTGCCTAAAGAACCGCAAGCATTGCATATCGATATTGTGGATGGAGAAATAGAAGGATTGAGCTGATTATACTTAAGTATACGCTTAAAGAACATTTGTCCTGGCGCTACGCTGGTAAAAATAAATCCCCGTCTTTCCCTATAAAATGAATGTGGAAAGACGGGGATGACTGTATATAGAGTCCAGTGCGCTTCTGTTTTCTCTTCTTGCACACTGTACGGTTGAATTCGTACTTGTGTGGGTGATATATGGCATCATATATTTCTTTTATAGTAAGAAAAACGAAATACCGGACAGATGGTTCGAACGGGAACGTTAATAAATAAAAAAAAGGCCTGCTCCTTTCGTAAAAGAGCAGACCTTAAATGGGAATTAGGCTAATAACAGTTTACAATTAGTAGCTTTAAAATTGTGTTTTAGTAAGCAAAAAGAGGATATTTTTTCATTGTCTCATTGACGCGTGCACGTACCTGTGCAATAACTTCCTCATTTTCTACGTTAGACAATACAGTCTCAATCATTTCAGCGATTTCGAGCATCAAGTCTTCCTTAGCTCCACGAGTCGTGATGGCAGGAGTACCCAGACGGATACCGGAAGTCTGGAAAGCCGAACGGCTGTCAAACGGAACCATATTCTTGTTAACGGTAATATCAGCAGAAACCAATGCTTTTTCCGCTACCTTACCTGTCAAATCAGGATATTTGCTACGCAGGTCTACCAGCATGGAGTGGTTGTCTGTACCGCCGGAAACGATGGTAAATCCACGGTCGATCAAAGCCTGTGCAAGTACGGCAGCATTTTTCTGTACTTGTTTAGCATATTTTTTAAATTCAGGTTGCAGGATTTCGCCGAAAGCAACTGCTTTAGCGGCAATTACATGTTCCAACGGTCCGCCTTGGATACCCGGGAAAACGGCAGAATCCAGTAATTGAGACATCATCTTGATCTCACCTTTCGGAGTTTTCTTACCCCACGGATTGGGGAAGTCCTTACCCATCATGATGACACCGCCACGAGGTCCGCGAAGTGTTTTATGTGTAGTAGAAGTGACGATATGTGCATATTTTACCGGGTTTTCAAGTACTCCGGCAGCAATCAGGCCGGCAGGGTGAGCCATGTCAATCATCAGGATAGCGCCTACTTTGTCAGCGATTTCACGCATACGTTTGTAATCCCATTCACGAGAGTATGCAGAACCGCCACCGATAATCAATTTTGGTTTCTCACGAAGAGCGACTTCTTCCATCTGGTCGTAATCAACGCGTCCTGTTTCCTGATTCAGATTATATTCGCAAGGAGTATAGATGATGCCCGAAGTGTTCACCAATGAACCGTGAGACAGGTGTCCGCCGTGTGCCAGATTTAATCCCATAAATTTGTCACCCGGATTCAGAACAGCAAGGAAAACAGCAGCATTAGCTTGTGCTCCCGAGTGTGGCTGTACGTTTGCCCATTCAGCGCCGAAAATTTCTTTCAGGCGTTCGATAGCGATTTGTTCGCTTTGGTCTACTACTTCGCAACCTCCGTAGTATCGTTTGCCAGGATAACCTTCTGCGTACTTGTTTGTCAGGCAAGACCCCATTGCTTGCATTACCTGGTCACTCACAAAGTTTTCTGATGCAATCAGCTCGATTCCTTTCAACTGACGTTGATGCTCTTTTTCGATGATGTCGAAAATGATGTCGTCTCTTTTCATTCTTTTATAAGTAAGATTAAATTTCTAATTCGAGATACCTGTTTCAAGCGTACAAAGTTAATGAAAATAAATAAAGAATGAAGGAAGTGCAAGAAAAATGTTAGCGAAAAGCGGGATTTAATGATATTTTATTTCTAAAGGAAGAATCCCAACGAAAAACTTAACGCGCTGTCGCGACGGCGGAAAGTGATATGGCTGACTCCCGTACTACCGTCGGAATTGATATTGTCATACACGATGGACTTGGAAATATTTCCCACTCCTTGTTCATAGCGGAAATCGAAGAAGATACGGGAAATATTGACGCCGATGCCAATCACCGCACTGATATTAAATGGATACAACTTCTCATGAATACCTTTCTGGTCGAAGTTCTTGAAAGTAATTTCGTTCTGCTTCCCCCATAAATAGCGGAGTTTCGGCCCTGCGAAGATAGACATCCCATATGGCCCTTTCTTCACCACATTATACCCGTACAAGATAGGGAAGTCGATACTATGCAGTACGGACTGCACCGAGGCATAATCCGGCTCGATGTCGGGATGCTGCGAGCCCAGCTTGTCAAAAGTAATCTCGCATTTGGTCACATTGTACGATACTTCCGGCTGAATGAAGTGCTTCTTCATATTGATGCGCATAAAAAGGGCTCCGAAATAACCGATTTTATAGTTATTCTGCACCTCGTCAATCGTCACATCCTTAATCTTCAATTCAGATACCATGAACATGGACGAGTTGAATCCCGCCTTGATACCGAAATTTATTTTCTTCGTATTGGGGCGGTCTACCCTATCTGTGTTAAAGTTCTGCCCGAAAGCCATGCAGGCTACAGATAACGAACCGAAAAGAAAGATTTTGCGCAGCATATTCATGGCTATATCGTCCTTAGTTTACGTCTTTTTCTTTTCTACACTCCATCCGAACTTTCCGATTTTCTCTCCCAACTCATAATACCCGCCATGTACATATACCAACGGATTAGCTTCCGCCAGTTCGAGTTTGCCGGTTTCGGGATTCAGGTTCCGGTCGTCGGCGCGTACATTCACCACATCTGCTATGAACATATCATGCGAACCGAGAGAGACAATTTCCTTCACGCGGCATTCGATGCAAAGGGGAGACTCCTCGATGAGCGGTGCATTGACCACAGTACACCGTCCCGGAGTGAGTTTCATCTCTTCGAATTTATGATAATCGCGTCCCGAACGAACCCCGCACCAGTCGGTGGCAAAAGCCATGTCTTTGGTTGTCAGGTTGATAACGAATTCCATATTCCGTTTGATAATCTCATAAGAATGTCGTTCCGGTCGTACGGATATATAGCACATGGGCGGGTTTGTGCAAATCGTACCCGTCCATGCCACAGTGATAATGTTATATTCACTTTCTTCTTTTCCGCAGCTGACTAGTACAGCCGGCAGCGGATAAATCATCGTTCCTGGTTTCCAGTCCTGTTTCAATTTCGATAAAGATTTAAAAATGAGGAATCAAAGAATTCAGAAGATGGTAATTTCTTCACGTTTCTGTTCTTTTTCGCAATAATGGCATTTCACGATGCAATTCTCCTTGTCTATCACGTGGAATAGCGTAGCCATCGGCTCATTGTTCGTGATACATTTCGGATTGGCGCATTTCACGATTCCGCGAAGCTCGTCCGGCATCTGCACTTCCTTCTTTTCCACTACCTCGTAATCACGGATGATATTCAGTTTGACATGAGGCGCAACCACTGAGATACGGTTGATCTCCTCATCGCAGAAAAACTTGTCCGCAATCTTGATGATGCCTTTCTTGCCCAGCTTCTTGCTTTCGAGATTGAATCCGATAGTGATATTGCTTTTCATTTGTTCTACGCCAAGCAGTTGCACTACGGTGAAGAGCTTTTCAGATGGAATATGGTCAATCACCGTCCCGTTCTTAAGGGCGGCCACTTGTAGTTCTTGTTTATTTTCGCTCATAATAAAATATCATTTTTAACGTCATCTAATGTGATACCTAACACATCGCAAAGAATTGCTTCGCGGGCATACAAGCCGTTTTGTGCCTGTTGGAAGTAGTATGCTTTCGGATTATCGTCCACGTCATATGCAATCTCGTTGACACGTGGCAGCGGGTGCAGAATGCGCAGGTTCGGACGGGTATTTTCCAGCATCTTGTTGCGGAGAATATACACGTTCTTCACCCGTTCATATTCCATCAGGTCGGTGAAACGTTCGCGTTGTACACGGGTCATATACAGAATATCGGCATCAGCGATAATCTCTTCGGAGAAGTCCGTATGTTCAACATATTTTATTTGGTGAGTCTTGCAATAGAGTTTGTACTCTTCCGGCATTTTCAGCTCTTCGGGGGCGATGAAATGGAAAGTGGGATTAAAGTGGCGCATTGCCATCAAGAGTGAATGTACGGTACGTCCGTATTTCAAATCGCCTACCAGGAAAATATTCAGGTTCTCCAACGTACCTTGTGTCTTGTAGATAGAGTAGAGGTCAAGCATGGTTTGCGACGGGTGCTGGTTGGCTCCGTCTCCTGCATTGACAATAGGCACCGGAGCCACTTCGCTGGCATATCGTGCCGCTCCTTCGAGATAATGGCGCATGACGATAATGTCCGCATAGTTGCTCACCATCATAATCGTGTCTTTGAGTGTTTCCCCCTTGGAAGAACTGGTTGCTTTGGGGTCAGTGAATCCGATAACCCGTGCGCCGAGACGGTTGGCAGCTGTTTCAAAACTCAGGCGGGTGCGGGTGGAAGGCTCGAAGAACAGGGTTGCTACAACCTTTCCTTGCAATAACCGGCGGTTGGGGTTCATTTCAAACTGCTTCGCCATTTCGAGCATGTAGAGGATTTTTTCTTTAGAATGTTCGGCAATGGTTACTAAACTACTGTTTTCCATTTTGTTATATTTTATGTGGATAGAACTTGTTTTACCGGAGTGTAAAGGTACGAAGAATTTGTGAAAAGCACAGATTTTTCGTACCTTTTTTATCAGCTTTTTATCATCCGGCTTGTTTCCGTCCGCCGGCTAACGCCGCAATGATATATTTCCCCGGCGCTCCGATTTTGCTCCAGGACGTATTGGAAAGCAGTTTCCACACCTGAGTACCTTTCCTGCCATAATCCGACATCCGGAGAATCGTCTGTCTCTCTTTCGGATTCGTCACTTTGTGGCATTTCAGGCTTTCTATCAGCCCGGCTATGTTGTGCGTAGCCTGATTGTAGGCATACTCCGGAATTTCAAACGAAGCATCGTTTCTTTCTTCTTCCTCAGGATTTAGTTTAGTTTGCTTTAGTTTAGTTTGTCCGTAAATGTCCTCATTTTCCGGATTCACGCCCTCTTGAGTCGAAGAAATGTCTGCATTTTCATTGTTCGTCACCTCCTTTTGTTTCCCTTTTCTCCTTTTTGTTTCTAATATATA
Organism: Bacteroides acidifaciens; assembly: GCF_024623065.1. Classification (GTDB taxonomy): domain Bacteria; phylum Bacteroidota; class Bacteroidia; order Bacteroidales; family Bacteroidaceae; genus Bacteroides; species Bacteroides acidifaciens. Next base: position 2,363 of record NZ_JANJZR010000077.1, on the reverse strand, counting down.
AGGTAATTGAGAAAAGTCAATTTTCCGCCGTATAGTCGCTTCGAACCATACTTCCTGAATCCGTTCCGAGGTCAGTACACCATATTGCTCGTAAGTCTCCTTATGGAAAAATCCCTTTTCCAATAGCAGTTCCATAATCTTTACCATCATTTCCTCATTAATCCCGCCACCCACTTTACGGACGAAAATCAGGCTTTGTTCTTTTCCCCAGGAGATGTAATATCCCTCTTTATAGATTTTGCAAAGTAATCGCAGAACGACATAAGAGGCTAAAACGCCAAATTTTGCTTCCAGCAATTCTATAGTTTCTTCATCGAAAAAGTTGGCCGGGGTAGGGAAATAGGAGATTCCTTTGTTTATTATACTCATTGTTTAATGTTTTTTTACTATAAATTAAACGATTGCTTTCCAATCCATCAGGTTACTGATTCTGAATCTTCTCCATCCTTGTTGTTCTTCACTCCAGTAGACAACAGACTCCTGCTTTACTGTTAACTTGAACTCCCGATGAAAGAATTTTTCGTATCCCACCAGCGTGCCTTTTTCCAGGCAGAATGTTCCGTCTTGTTTCTGAAAAGCTATCATTACATTTCCATATAGCATGCGTTTTACCAGTCCCATACACTTCAGTACGATTCTTTCCGCACATATTTCCGAAATTCCTTTTTCGGCGGCAATACGTTTTTTCCATACTGACATGTAGTCCTCAGACTTTTTTTTCTTACAATTTCTTCTCATTGTCTAAATTTTTTTGATTTGATCACTCGTGTTTATTGCATAAACTTCTCCCTCTCGGGATAGTGACGGTATGCTGCAGATATAGCGTCACTATCCTCGTCTCATAGTGACGCCATCGCGACCGGATAGCGTCACTATTTTTCTGGTAAAAGTTTACTGTTTTTCAGCCGGCGGAAAACGATGGCAAAAGTAGAGTTTGCATCTCAATCGCACAATTATTTTTGTAAAAACTTATTAGAACCTTTCTCTTTAGCCTGTCTTTCCTTTTCTTCCTGCTGCTCCCGGAGAACTCCTCTGATTACGGATAACTCTGTTTCTATACTGCTGACTTCCATTAACTTATACCCACCTTGCTTTGGGACGTACAAGTGCTCTTTTTCATGGATGTGTTTGGCTAAATCTTTTAGCTTTTTGGAGTATTTCATATGGACATCTCCCTTGTCAAATTTTTGCAGATATACCGTGAAAAGTGCCGTTTCATCTCCGGTCAGCCCACCTCTTTTTTCCAGTTCATCTCTGCTGATGATTTCCGTTTTCTTACATCTGTCGCCACTCTTTTTCCGATTTTGGACATTGTTTTTTACTCGAGTTTTCGCTTCTCTTTTGGGTGTCTTTTTACTAGTCATAATTTGCTAATTTTTACTTTAGTTAAAAATATTAAATATTGAAACATACTTTGGCAAGTGTGCGATAAAGCTGCGAAAAGATTTGTTTTTTTGCCGCTTGCCAAATGGTATATATATAAAATAACTAGTAATGCAAATGACAAGTAAAAATGGATTTAGCCGGTGTGGAGAGCTCTACATCGGTCGTTTGCGAGAGGAGGGGCGCCATTCCACGGCGCATGTTTATAAAAACGCCCTCTTTTCTTTCAGCAAATTCTGCGGCATGTCCAATGTGTCGTTCAGACAAGTCACCCGTGGACGTTTACGATGCTACGGGCAGTATCTTTATGAGTGTGGCTTGAAGCCCAATACGATTTCTACGTATATGCGTATGCTCCGTAGCATTTACAATCGGGGAGTGGAAGCTGGGAATACCCCTTACGTGCCGCGACTGTTCGGTGATGTCTATACGGGGGTCGATGTCCGTCAGAAAAAAGCGTTGCCGATTGACGAACTGCACAAACTTCTGTATGAAGACCCGAAGTCGGAACGTTTACGTCGTACGCAAGCCATTGCCGCCCTGATGTTCCAGTTTTGCGGAATGTCGTTCGCCGACTTGGCTCACCTGGAGAAGTCGTCTTTGGACAGCAATGTGTTGCGTTATAACCGTGTCAAGACCAAGACTCCCATGAGCGTAGAGGTGTTGGACAGCGCAAGGGAGATGATTGAGCAACTACGGAACAAGCAGGATTCTTTGCCCGATTGCCCGGATTATCTGTTTGATATTCTCCGTGGCGACAAGAGACGGAAAGATGAGCGTGCTTTCCGGGAATATCAGTCCGCTCTCCGCCGGTTTAATAGTAATTTAAAGGATTTGGCAAGAGCGTTGCATCTGAAATCTCCGGTTTCTTCCTATACGCTCCGCCATTCCTGGGCTACTACTGCCAAATACCGGGGAGTCTCAATTGAAATGATTAGTGAATCATTGGGGCATAAATCTATAAAAACCACACAAATCTA
>NZ_JANJZR010000076.1 GCF_024623065.1 Bacteroides acidifaciens | reverse complement strand
TTATACTTAATGGGCGGGAAGTTTTCTATTAATAGCCAAGAGCGCAACTGTTAACACCCCTTCCGCCAACTACAGACGGACGCGACAAGAAGAGCCGGGTTAAGTTAAAATATCAGCTATAAAATTATGACTGAAGAGAATTTAAACAGGCTCTTATAAAAAAATAGCGAAATAGCAAAGATGGCTTCCACAGACGAGCTTGGCGACAATGATGCTTTCGGAATTACGGGTGCGCCGGATTTGTTAGTTTCTAAAATGAATGTTGTCGATTCCGGTTTAATAAAGAAAATAAATTCGTAACTTTGCGACTTTGCATATGAAAACAATGAGTTTATTTATCAATATCAGAAATACACATAAAATCAATCAATGACATGAACATGAAAAAATTATTATGTCTATTTGCATTATTACTATGCACCACTGCATTTGCGCAGCCCCAACAACTTGTAGTAGGAGTTTCCGGTAATGGCTATGTAACCCGTCAGCAAGGCGGTGCTCGAATCACCCAAGAAGGAGTTGCGTACTGGACCAATCCTAAAAGTATCGTTAGCATTTATTTCTATTTGCATCAGCCTACAACGGCCGATTTGTCACTTTATGCCAAAGGACACTCTGAAATCAAAGTCAGTTATGGAAAAAAGAGTTTCAACGTTAATCTGCAATCGGATGATTTCACCAATGTACCTGTAGGGAGCATTGATATACGCCAGGCGGGGTATGTGCGTATCGATTTGCAAGGTGTGGCTAAAGAAGGCGAGAGTTTCGGAGAAATCAAGCAATTGATAGCAGACAACGTTACAGGTAAAAGTAATTATGTGAAAGATTTCGAGGACTATTGGGGACGTCGCGGTCCTTCCGTTCATATGGGGTATGCATTGCCCGAAGGTGACACCGAATGGTTCTACAATGAAGTGACAGTGCCCAAAGAAGGCGAAACGATGCATAGCTACTATATGGCAGCCGGTTTCGGTGAAGGTTATTTCGGAATGCAATACAACTCTCCCACAGAACGCCGCATTCTTTTCTCCGTTTGGAGTCCTTTTGACACACAAGACCCTAAAAAGATTCCGGATGAACAGAAGATTAAATTGTTACGTCAAGGAAAAGATGTACATATCGGTGAGTTTGGCAACGAAGGTTCAGGAGGACAAAGTTATTTAAGATATCCTTGGAAGGCTGGTAATACATACAAATTCCTGATGCACATTAAACCGGACGGAAATGGAAACACCATTTATACCGCTTACTTCTATGCCATAGATGAAAAAGAGTGGAAATTGATAGCGAGTTTCTTACGCCCCATGACCGATACATGGTACAAACATCCTCATAGCTTCCTTGAGAATTTCAATCCCGAACAAGGATACTTGTCGCGTGAAGTTTTCTTCGGTAACCAATGGGCACGCAGCAAAGAAGGTAAATGGACCCGGCTCACTGATGCCGTCTTCACACACGATGCAACGGCTAGCGCCAAAGTCCGTCTCGACTATCAAGGTGGGACTACTAAAGATAACCGGTTTTATCTGAAAATGGGAGGCTTCTTCAATGAATCTGTTCCGATGAGAACAAAGTTCTATTGTAAGCCAACGGGTGAAGAGCCGATAATTGACTGGGAAGCATTGGAGCACCTATAACATCTGTTTCTGCTCTTTACAAATTGTGAAAGAGTACTGCTCAAACAAAAAATCGCCCTCGCTACAGAAAATAAAACGAGGTTGTGTCAAAACGCTGGCACAACCTTTTTACATGCACAAAGCCCAGACTTTCACAAGTCCGGGCTTTGTTATTACCCAAAGTTCTTGTATGTTTAGGCATAAAGTTTTTCGTTATGGTAAGTTACATTTTCGTCCTTACATCCCCAACCAAGCGGTTCTTTTTTCCGGAAGAATTGATGAAATCCTAACAGCGAACGATTCGGTTCGGATAGTTAATACAGTTGTTGATAATCTCAATCTTGACAATTTCAAGAATCTTTATAAAGCAACCGGTCGTTGTCCTTATCATCCTAAAATGATGCTTAAGGTGATTATCCACGCCTACATGAACAATATCTATTCGTGCCGCAAAAAAGAGGGACGATTATTTTAAAATAAAAAAGGAGATGTGCCTTAGTTTTGATACCTCCCTTCTTTTTGCCATATATAGAAATCTTTGTAGTTATACATAATCCGCACACCTTGCAAATACAATTACGATTTAATTGCCGGAAAAGAAAAAATAGACTAATTTTGTTTTTCATTATCTGACAAGTAAGTCATTTAAGCAATTGTACGGGATTGGAGGTATGACTTTAATTATATAGTGAACGATAAAAAGTATAATTTTATATTTAATGAAACCGAAGATAATATGGGAAATTTCAGTGAATTAATAAAAAATCGTCGCAGCATGCGCAAGTTCACCGATGAAGAATTGACACAAGACGAGGTGGTTGCATTGATGAAAGCAGCCCTGATGTCTCCCTCTTCCAAACGTAGCAATAGTTGGCAGTTTGTGGTGGTGGATGATAAGGAAGTGTTGAATCAATTGTCTCATTGCAAAGAGCAGGCTTCCACTTTTATCACCGATGCCGCATTGGCAATTGTCGTGATGGCCGACCCGTTGGCAAGCGATGTGTGGATTGAAGATGCGGCGATAGCTTCGATTATGATACAGTTGCAGGCGGAAGACTTGGGGCTGGGTAGTTGCTGGGTGCAGGTTCGCGAACGTTTCACAGCTACCGGAATGCCTTCCGACGAATACGTGCACGGAGTGCTGGATATTCCTTTGCAGCTTCAGGTGCTTTCCGTCATAGCCATCGGGCACAAAGCAATGGAACGTAAGCCTTTCAATGAAGAACATCTGCAATGGGAGAAAATTCACATTAATAAATTCGGAGGAAAATAACGATGGGAGCTGCCAAAACTAGTAATAGCAAAGATACTTATATGGCTACCGCCGTTGCCTTTATGGTAATCGGAGCACTATATTTGATTGATAAACTGATTCATTTTTCTTCCATCGGCTTGCCTTGGGTGATGAACAAGGATAATATGCTGCTGTATGCTTCTATCTGTTTCCTTATTTTCAAACGCGATAAATCCATCGGTTTCGTATTGCTGGGACTTTGGCTGATGATGAATATCAGTTTGGTAATGTCATTGTTGGGTTCGCTTTCAGGATATTTGCTGCCGTTGACATTACTCATCATCGGAATTATTTTATTTTGGATTGCAAAACGGTAAAGAAACGATGAATAGAAGTATAGAAGATACCCCGATTGTGTTTATCGGTGCCGGAAATCTGGCTACCAACCTGGCAAAGGCACTTTATCATAAAGGTTTCCGTATCGTGCAAGTGTATAGCCGGACTGATGAATCAGCCCGCACCTTAGCCGGACAAGTGGAAGCGGAATATACAACCGACTTACAGGAAATCTCCAAAGAAGCCCGATTATATATCGTATCCCTGAAAGATGCCGCTTTTGTGGAGCTACTGCCCCAGATAACAGAAGGCAGACAAAACGCCCTGTTGGTACATACGGCAGGAAGCATCCCGATGAGTATTTGGGAAGGATATGCGGAACGTTACGGAGTATTTTATCCGATGCAGACATTCAGCAAACAACGTGAAGTCTGTTTTCGGGAGATACCATTCTTTATCGAAGCCCAAAGACCGGAAGATGCGGAGTTTCTGAAAGCGATTGCCGCCACTCTCTCCGAAAATGTCTATGAAGCTACTTCTGAACAACGCAAGAGTCTTCACCTTGCAGCAGTCTTTAGTTGTAACTTCACGAATCATATGTATGCTTTAACGGCAGATTTACTTAAGAAATATAATCTGCCGTTTGATATCATGCTTCCGCTGATTGATGAAACGGCGTGTAAGGTGCACGAATTGGCACCTCGTGATGCGCAAACCGGTCCGGCTGTGCGTTATGACGAAAATGTGATAAGCAGTCATCTTGCGATGCTGGCAGACTCGCCGGCATTACAGGAAATATATAAATTAATGAGCAAAAGTATCCATGAGCACCATCAATTATGATTTATCCCTTATCAAAGCGTTAGCTTTTGATGTAGACGGAGTATTGAGTTCAACCACAGTTCCGCTGCATCCTTCCGGTGAGCCGATGCGCACTGTGAATATCAAGGACGGATATGCTATCCAACTGGCTGTAAAAAAAGGACTTCATATCGCCATCATCACCGGCGGACGGACCGAAGCGGTGCGTATTCGTTTTGAAGGGTTGGGAGTGAAGGACTTGTATATGGGGTCTGCCGTGAAGATACATGATTATCGTGCTTTCCGAGATAAATACGGATTGTCCGACGATGAGATATTGTATATGGGAGACGATGTGCCCGATATTGAAGTGATGAGGGAATGTGGGCTTCCCTGCTGTCCGAAAGATGCCGTGCCGGAAGTGAAATCCGTCGCGAAGTACATCTCTTATGCAGACGGCGGTCGTGGCTGCGGTCGTGATGTCGTGGAGCAAGTCTTGAAAGCTCATGGTTTGTGGATGGCACAAGATGCTTTTGGCTGGTGATAAAATTAATTATATAATTGACAGACATCAACAAACAGTATTTTCAATCATAAATCGCCTAATCGTAAATAGAACAATGCTTGATAATCTAAAGAAATATCAGATCATACTGGCTTCCAATTCACCCCGTCGGAAAGAGTTAATGTCGGGATTGGGAGTAGATTATACCATCAGGACATTGCCTGATGTAGATGAGTCTTATCCCGATACTTTGGCAGGTGCGGAGATACCCGAATTTATTGCCCGCGAAAAGGCTGATGCCTATCGTGCCATGATGAAACCGGGAGAACTTTTAGTGACGGCGGATACCATCGTTTGGCTGGACGGAAAAGTCTTGGGTAAGCCGGAAGGCAGGGAAGGGGCAATTGAAATGCTTCGCACGCTTTCGGGAAAATCCCATCAAGTCTTCACGGGTGTTTGTCTGACCACTACCGAGTGGCAAAAGAGTTTTACCGCCTCTTCCGATGTACAGTTCGACATCTTGTCCGAAGATGAAATCCAGTACTATGTTGACCGTTACCAGCCTTTGGACAAAGCAGGTGCTTATGGCGTTCAGGAATGGATCGGCTATATCGGGGTAAAATCTATTTCCGGCAGTTTCTATAATATAATGGGACTCCCCATACAGAAACTGTACGGGGAGTTAAAGAATTTATAGTTGATAAGCTGGATCCCGAATCTCAGAAAAAGCGGGAAACTAGATTAAATCCAGCATCAAAGGAATATCCTCTTCTCGAACACCCTGTTTGAGAAGAGATTCCTCATCTTTATGAAACATTTCAAGGAATCGTTCCCGGTTTCCACTGGCTGTAATCGCTTTTCCATAAAAAACTGCCGCCTTCTGAACATCTCCCATCACCCAGGCAACATGTCCGGCGTTCATATAGTCGATAGCCAATGGTTTCTGTTCGATGATTTTCTCGTAATACTTCATCGCCTGCTCGTATTTCAGGCTGATGAATGAACACCACCCGATGCCACGCCATGCTTTTACGCAATTACTTTCGATGAAATCCAGTTTGAAGAAATAATTCAGCGCTTCTTCATATTGTCCCATTTCAGCCAGGCAGCTACCGATGTAGAAAGTTACATTCACATCTTCGGACGCAGCTTCTTCCACTTTTTTATAATACGTAAGGGCTGCCTGATAATTCCTGTTCAACCGATAGCAAATAGCCAGATGGCGATTATTCCAGATATTGTCCGGTTTCAGCGTATCGGCTTTCAGATAGGCCTTGACAGCTTCTGCGTATTTCTTTCTTTTCTGTAATGCATACCCGAACTTTTGATAATACTCTGCGCTTTTCTCATCAAATTTACTGATAGCTTCCAGCTCCTCAAAAATCTCGATAGCCTCGTCCCAACGTTCCTTTGATAAATAGAAATCGGCAATAGGGAATAATACATCTTCCCAAGACAACACATTTTCGAGCGCGGAGATATGATGGAGATCGAGTTTTTCTTTAAAAATATCCCTGAATTCCTGACGGCGTACACTGAGCTTGAAGAAACGGTAAAGGTCATGCAGGTACTGGTTGCTAACCGTTCCCGGGCGTTCATTGAACCGTTTCATTGTTTCAGCATTCGATTTTTCCGCCAATTCGGCCACCTGCTGTTCGTTGAGCTGGCTCAACATCATATCCTGCTGTGCCTGTGGCAACTGGTGGATGGTAAAGAATAACGAATACTTGTCGCTATTGCTGAAAAATCCCGACTGAAGAATCAAGTCCAATAAACTGCTTCCCTGATATCCTGCCTTTTTCAGCGATTTTAGCACATTAGACTGCTGCTTGCTGAACGGATAAAACCAGTTCTGCACTTCGCGGAAAAACGGATAATTCTTCAAAGCGGCAAACGTGCTCATATATACATCGGCTCCTTCCAACTGGAGTTCGTTCATTTCACGCAATTTATCTCCCAGTCCCGACTTCTCGAAAGCATCTTTCCAGTCCGGATTCTTATCGTCATTCTCTTCGTCGTTTTCTTCAAAACCGAACCTCATATTCTTCATCGAAGAAACATTCTTCAGCATTTCGGGAATAATCTCTTCCCGCATCTTCTTGTCGATTTTCTCCGTCTCCTGACACAACAACATCTGACGGTAAATACGTGCGACGTCATCTACAAAAGAAGGAATTTCTTCCATGAGATCCACCCGCTTGATAAGTTCCGGGTAGAAAATGAGCCGGTTTCTGTAAATGTGGAAGATAATCATCGCACCTACCAATGCCCGTTGGTTGATGTTGACATCCGGATGACGGTATGCGTCAAGCAACCACATGATTTTCCGTAAGTCGAAACACTCCATTAGACTCAACGTGACAGCACTGACGAACAAGCATAAATCATCTCCCGGAAGTAATTCCGATACCAGCATAGCTTGGGCTTCTTCTTCATCCTGAAGATTCCATGCACTGTTTGTCCAAGTTCTTATGAACATAAGTTTGAGTGTATCTTCATGCCGTTTCAAGACTCCATCCATTTTTTCGTCAGACAGTAATCCACTGACTGCCAAGTCGTCATTAAAAGACTCCAATATATGCAGTATCGTCTTAATGCCGTAATCCGACAATTCCGGTGATACGGGAGTGCGGCGTACCTCATGATAATATCTTGAAGAAGCGTTATCTAGCATGAGCAACCGCGATTGGTCAGCGATTCCCCATGTGTCTGCTACCATTTTCTGATACAGGTTCCATCGTTCTGGGTCGTTTGCACCTTGTCTCATATAGTCCAGCATGTATTTGTATGAGGTCTGCAATTGTTCCAGACGGGTACGTAAATCCCAGTCAGGACACTGCCAGAGCAAGGATTCCAGTTGCATCAGGGCTTCCTTGAGCCTTTTGTCCTCAAGCAAGGTGCGTATATATGCGTATTGGTCATTAATTGTTTTTTCGTTCATTATGATCTAATTTTTTATTTTTTTCCAATCCAGGTCAGGCGTTTCCAAAGACATTCAAAAGGACCGTGTTTATGATGGCGGAGCCACCACGAACAGAATGTCATTTGTAATAGAACAAAAAGGATGCCAAAAAGGAAGCTGTATGTAATTCCTAAATACCGTCCCAGTTCGAATCCCCAATGATAGAACAAAAGAGAACCGAAAATTGATTGCCCGAGATAGTTAGTTAAACTCATTTTGCCATAAGTTGTGAAACGCATGAAGAAACTGCGGTCTTTCATGTGGTAGAAAGTCAGCAATAATCCCGTCACCAGCAATATCATAAAGCTGAGGTTGCTGAATGAACTTAGGATAAGTTGTAGTGGTACGAGTATGGCGCTTCGTTCTATAAACTCTGGCAACATATTGTTGAGCCCGTAGATAGGGAAGAAGCAGAGAAGAGAAAAAGCCAGTGCTTTCAGCCATAAGCGTTCGTTCTTTTTGCTGTACAGAAAATATTGGCGGCGGCCCACAAGCATGCCGAGCAGGAATAACCCCGGTGTCTGCAAGATACGTCCGTGCTCTATCGCCCAAGTCATATTGGCTAACTGCCCTTCCCACATATTCATACGAAGCGTTTCGAGGAATGTGCCGTTCTTCTGGACATCGAATGCGATGCCGAAATAATAACGTGCAAGACTTTCTCCCGCCACATAGTCTGGATTACATAAAGCATAAATCAATTTTACCCAGTCGATGGGTTGAAGAATAAGCAAGGTGGCGAAAATGAGAACGGTACGGTCATTCATCCGGCAGAATATCGGCAGGATAATTCCAAGAATGGCATACATTGTCAATATCTCTCCGGTGAAGAACGCTGCATTGAACTGTCCGATAATAAGCAGAATGAATAATCTCCATAAGAACCGCAGGCGGAAATCCTTTCCTCTCCGCTGCTGGTTATTGTCCTGAATATAGAAACTAAAACCAAAAAGCAAAGCGAATACCGCATACGCTTTATTACTGAATGTGAAGAATAATCCTCTCCAAATGGCTTGGTCGGTGAAGTTCATCCATTCAAAAGGTACCTCTTTAGGGAAAGAGTAAAAATTGAAATGTTCGATACTGTGCAAGAGGATAATGCCCATTACAGCTAGTCCTCTCAATACGTCGGCAACGTCAACTCGGGCGTTGGGTTCGGCGATTTTGTGTTCCATGATTTTTTTTGTTTTTGTTATTAATTGATTTATTAATGTAATCCGTGTCTGATAATATAAGATTCTTCGTTAATTTAGGACCTGACCTGCACTTGTACCTGTATCAGATTGGAGTCTTTTTGTCCGTTTCCTTTCTTGTCGCAAAAAGTATATTGTGCTTGTAGGCGGCATCTGTGATAAAACCAGTATTGTACGCCTGCAATATAATTATTCTGTTTGAAGTCGGTAGCTTTATTCGGGTTGAAATAGTCATAAGAAGCGATGAAATCGAAGTTCCATGCAAAACGTACGCTGCCTATTGCATAGAATCCTTCACTTTTTACGTTTCTGTCTTTTCCGCCGAGATACTCTGAATGCAGATTAAACTTGGGGGTAGTGACAACTGCTCCCGCACTCCACCGCTTCTTGGCATAATTTTCTCCGGTTTTAATCCTCGTGTATTCCGAATCGGCTATGGCATGTCCCGTTCCATGAATGGATGAACCGCCTATGGATAACCAGTCCAACGGATAAATCATCAGGTTGCCGACTATGTCTTTTGGGTTGTTCACCACCTGATTCAGTGAGGTTGTTTTCTCTTGTGCAACAAGAGTGTCCTGTATGCCGGTTAAACATAGCACGATGAAGGAGAGTTGGAGGAGTGTTTTTCGCATGAAGTAGCTGTTATTTGATAATGGTTGATATTTATCAAACAAGGGCAACTCTTTTCACAAAGAATTGCCCTTTTATTTTTAACCTTGCAAAAATTAGCTATAAATTCTTATTCTTGAATAGCAGCGATACCCGGAAGAACTTTTCCTTCGATTGCTTCAAGCAATGCGCCGCCGCCAGTTGAAACATAAGATACACCGCTAGCCAAACCGAACTTGTTAACACAAGCTACAGAGTCGCCACCACCAACGAGTGAGAACGCGCCATTCTTGGTTGCTTCAACGATAGCTTCACCTACTGCACGTGAACCGTGAGTAAAGTTTTCAAATTCGAATACGCCTGTAGGACCGTTCCAAAGAATGGTCTTTGATTCTTTGATAACGTTAGCGAATATTTCTTCAGTCTTCGGGCCGATGTCAAGACCTTCCCATCCGTCGGGAATTTCGTCAACCGGACAGAATTTAGTATTTGCATCGTTAGAGAAAGCGTCAGCGATTTTAGCGTCAACAGCCAAAACAAGGTTTACACCTTTTTCTTTAGCTTTCTTGATCAAGTCCAAAGCCAGATCGAGTTTGTCGTCCTCGCAGATAGAGATACCGATCTTGCCGCCCATTGCTTTAGTAAATGTATAAGTCATACCACCTGCGATAATCAGGTTGTCAACCTTGTTCAACAGGTTTTCAATGATTTCGATTTTAGAAGAAACCTTAGAACCACCCATGATAGCAGTGAACGGACGTTTGATGTCGTTCAATACTCTATCGACAGCCTTCACTTCTTTTTCCATCAGGTAACCGAACATCTTGTTGTCTGTATCGAAATATTTAGCGATCAATGCCGTAGAAGCATGAGCACGGTGAGCAGTACCGAATGCGTCGTTTACATAGCAGTCGGCGTAAGAAGCCAATTTCTTGGTAAATTCTTTCTGGCTTTCTTTTACAGCTTTCTTAGCAGCAGCTTTTTCTTCATCTGTTGCGTCTTCTGCCAAACCTCTCGGTTTGCCTTCTTCTTCGGCATAGAAGCGAAGGTTTTCGAGCAACAGGACTTCGCCCGGTTGCAGAGCAGCAGCTTTTACAGCAGCTTCTTCGCCCATGCAGTCGTTAGCAAACTGAACTTCAACGCCCAGCAATTCAGACAGATGCTTGATGATATGTTTCAAAGAGAACTTATCGGCAACGCCTTTCGGACGGCCCAAGTGGGAACCAATGATGATGCTACCGCCGTCTGCCAGAATCTTCTTCAAAGTAGGAAGAGCTGCACGCATACGAGTGTCATCTGTAATGTTGAAGTTTTCGTCCAGGGGTACATTGAAGTCCACGCGAACAAATGCCTTTTTACCGGCAAAATTGAATTTGTCAATTGTCTGCATAATACTCTATTTTTTATTTAAAAGTGTTTTAAAATTCTTCTTTTAGAACGACCGCAAAGTTACTATTTATTTCGGTTCCCTGCTATTAAATCGTTATTTATTCTTGCCTTTTGATACCTCTTTTGTAACTTTATACGTGTTACAGAAATATTTGCACATCATTTGCAAACCACAGGTGTCACATTTTGGAGTACGCGCCTGACAAATATAACGGCCGTGTAGGATGAGCCAGTGATGAGCAATCGGTACAAGCTTTCCCGGGATATTCTTCATCAGTTCCTTTTCTACACTGAATGGGGTCGTACAACTGTCCGACACCAGTCCGAGACGGTGGCTGACACGGAATACATGTGTATCTACCGCCATTGCCGCCTTATTGAATACTACGGACTGAATGACATTAGCCGTCTTCCTTCCCACACCGGGCAGCTTTATCAAATCATCCATGTTGTCCGGCACTTGGCTATTAAAGTCATTTACCAGCATCTTTGCCATGCCGACCAGATGTTTCGCCTTATTATTCGGATAAGACACACTCCGTATATATTCAAAAACTACTTCCGGAGTAGTGGCAGCCAATGCTTCCGGTGTCGGAAAATCTTTGTACAAGGGCGGAGTGATCATATTTACCCGCTTGTCCGTACATTGTGCGGAAAGGATTACAGCTATCAGTAATTCATACGGATTGTTGTAATGTAATTCAGTTTCTGCCACAGGCACGTTTTCCTGAAACCAGGTGATTACTTTCTCATAACGTTCTTTCTTTCTCATCGTAGTTTGTTTTTATGGTAATGAGGCGTTACTTTGATTCTGAAATAGATAGCAGAAACCACCGTCAAGCAGGCTCCGAAAAGATAGGCTTTGTCAAACGTGCTGATTTCTGCAATATATCCCCCGGTCAGCATTCCGATACCGATTCCCACATCCCAAGAGGTAAGATAGGTCGAAGTAGCCGTACCCCGTTGATTGTTAGGAGCGAGATTCACAAACAACGTATTGAATGCCGGAAACATGATTCCGAACCCGACTCCCATCAGCAATGCGATGCCGAAAAACAAGATCGTGCATACGGTATCATTCCACTTAATCAGATATACGCATCCCGAAAGCAGGAAAAAGCTGAACACAACGAGATACAATCCGGCGGCTATCACCTGCGTTATTTTTCCCCGGTCTACCAATTTGCCTGAGAATATCCGTGAGATAGCCATGCCGATTGCCATAAAAGTGAAGAAGAACCCCGTCTGTGCATGGATACCTATCTCATGGGCGTACATAGCTACATAATTGGTCGTCATCCCGTAAGGGATAGAAAGTAGCAGTAAGCTAAGTCCCGCAGGCATCCCTTTCAATAGGATGAAGCGGTCGAGTGAAATCGGTTCTCTTTTTACAGGAGGCTTATAAGGCGTTTTTATCAGGCTTGCACATAGAAAACCTAAGATACAAGAACCGAATGCATAGCAGAATATCGTAGCAAAAGAAACTCCTGCATCATGCAGAAACAACCCGAACATCGGTCCGATGGACATTGCCGTATTGTTCGTAAGCCCGTAATAACCTAGTCCTTCCCCTCTGCGCGAAGAAGGCATAATGTCGATTACCACCGTATTTCCACCTACCGTGACCATCCCGAAAGAGACACCATGAATGATTCGGAATATAATAAATAAGGTAAGCGAACCGGCAATAAGATACCCTCCGAACATCATCATAAAAATGAAGTAAGCGAAAAGATAGAGAGGCTTACGGGCAAAAGTATCGAGCAGATAACCGGAAAACGGACGGATGCAAAGCGCCGCCACCGTATAGCAGGAAAGAACAATGCCGATAGTTGAATTTCCGGCTTTGAAAAATTCGGATAAGTAGAATGGCAAAACAGGAATCAACAACCAAAAACCGAAGTAAAGCAGGAAGTTGGCTGCCAAGATGAAACAATAACTGGGAGTAATGAGTCTATCCTTCATAGTTGGAGAAATTGAGAGTTGAGAATAGAGAATGGCTATGCAGGATAGCGCAGCTAACTCTCAATTCTCAACTCTCAACTTATTTTAGTATGCCGCTTCGAATTCTTTCAGGAAGCGTGTATCGTTTTCGGAGAACATACGAAGGTCTTTCACCTGGTATTTCAGATTCGTGATACGCTCGATACCCATACCGAGAGCGTAGCCGCTGTATACTTTGCTGTCGATACCGTTGGCTTCGAGCACATTCGGGTCTACCATGCCACAGCCGAGAATTTCCACCCAACCGGTGTGCTTGCAGAACGGGCAACCTTTACCGCCGCAGATATTGCAACTGATATCCATTTCGGCGCTGGGCTCGGTGAACGGGAAGTAGGAAGGACGCAAACGTATCTTCGTATCCGCACCGAACATTTCCTTGGCGAACAACAGCAATACCTGCTTCAAATCTGTGAATGATACATCTTTATCTACGTACAATGCTTCTACCTGATGGAAAAAACAGTGTGCACGGTAGCTGATAGCTTCGTTGCGATATACACGTCCCGGACAGATGATACGGATAGGCGGTTGTGAAACTTCCATCACACGGCTCTGTACGGAAGAAGTATGCGTACGCAATACTACATCCGGGTGAACTTCGATAAAGAAAGTATCCTGCATATCGCGTGCCGGATGGTCTTCCGCAAAGTTCAGTGCCGAGAATACATGCCAGTCATCTTCAATCTCAGGACCTTCAGCGATGCTGAATCCCAAACGGGCGAAAATATCAATGACTTCATTCTTTACAATGGTAAGCGGGTGGCGTGTACCCAGTTTCACGGGATAAGCCGAACGTGTCAAATCCAGTCCGTCGCAACCGTTGTCCTGGCTTTCAAACTGCTCTTTCAGCGCATTGATTTTCTCCTGCGCTTTGGTTTTCAGTTCGTTCAGTCTCATGCCGACTTCCTTTTTCTGTTCGGCGGCTACATTACGGAAATCCGCCATTAAGTCGTTAATGGCTCCCTTCTTGCTAAGGTATTTGATGCGGAGAGCTTCGAGTTCTTCGGCATTGGAGGCGTGCAAGGCTTCCACCTCTTTCAGAAGTTGTTCAATCTTAGCTATCATATTCTTGATATATTGTTATTCAGTTTCTTAGTAAAAACCTTGCAAAGATATAATATTTATTTCAGTTGGTGAAATCTATATAGACGTTTTTATAGGGCAGTTCACTTTAGGTTCGGATTTAGGATGGCATCCTCGTAGGGATAAGGAACATACATCTTACTGTCGTCCCATGTGCCCGTGACGGGTACTATTTCCTTTCTTTTCACTCCAGGAGCCACTTCGATTTCCGGGTTTTCCTTGCGATATTCAAAATGGTCTTTGTACCGGTACATTCTGAACATATCCCTTGCCCGGCTTGCAATGCCGCCCCAGTAATATCCTGCCATTTCCCAACCGTGCTCGTTGTAGGCAGCTTCCGCCAGTTCTTCGGGACTCATCGTTGCCTTGTACATATCGGATTCTTCGCCATCAGCCCTATTGCGTACCTTATTTAATACTTCGACGGCTTTTGTGTTTATTTGTCCCGAACGTCCTGTCGCTTCGGCATACCAGCAATATACCTGAGAAAGCCGTATCAACTGGAATGTCTTTTCGCCTGCCGCATTGACCAGGCTGGGATTTGTATAATCAAATTCCGTTCCGCGCACGGCTCCTTCCACAGTCTTCATGAAAACGGGAGCGACTACTTCGCGAGAAGGGGGATTAGTGTCATACCACCAGTCGTGCAGTTCGCCGTCGTTCAGCAGGATTTTGGGGAAATAAGTGGCATCTTTGCGCGGGCCTTCCGGAAACTCCTTCCAAAATTTGATTTCTCCGTTTGTGTCACCCCATCCGCCTTGTTTCATGTCTTGGAGGAAATCTGTCAAGGGGGCTGCCTGGTTAGTCTGATCCCTGTTGTAATAAATGCCTAACAGGAGTTCCGTATTCTTATTGTTGTATTCCCATGAATATACTTTGCTGTATTCGTCCAGCAGTTTGTAGTCATAAGTGCCGTTCTCTGTGCCGTCGATAACTTCTTTTGCTTTGCCGGCAGCCAGTTCATAATATTCCGTACCCTTGTTGAGCGGCCATCCCGCCATGCACATATAAACATAAGCCATCGTTGCTTTCACGGCTGCCCGGCTTACAGCGATATTGAATCCGTTTTTCGCATAAGGCTCTTTGGTGTACTTTATGGGGCAGTCGGTTTCCGCAATCTTCAAGTCGGATATGATCAATTCATACACTTCCTCTTCCGTTTTCAGCGGAGCATTGTAATTGATTTCCTCTTCCAGCATAATGGGCACTTTGCCCCAAGTTGTCACCAGATAGAAATAAGAATAAGCTCTCCAATAACGCGCCTGTCCGATGGCTGCCTTGATTTCGTCATCCGACACATCGGGAGTGCGTCTGGCATTGTTTATGATAAAGTTGGCTGCCTTGATGACTTTGAAACGCTGTTCCCACATGCTGGACAACCATGAGTTGTTATCCTTTACATCAAACTGGTCATGTTCTCTAAGCGGCTGTTTGTTGCTGGAAGGGTGGGTGGAAATATCATCGCCGACCAGAAAGTTTGTGCCGCAAAGGTTGTTGCTGGCTTGCGAACCTGCTATCACGGAATACAATGCTGTCAGTGAAGCGTCGAGGTCTTCTTTATTGCTGAAGAAATTTTCTGAAGTCAACTGCCCTTTAGGGTCTTCGGTCAGGAAGTCGTTGCACGACGTCAGGCATAAGCTTGCTAAAACGAATGGCAATATCCTTCTTATATATTTATATACTGTTTTCATCTTATTCTTTTTTTATAGGTTCAATGGTTAAAATCTGATTTTAGCACCGAAAGTAATTGTCCGGGGGATAGGGTAGGCACCATAATCCAGACCGTCGTAGCTCGTGTAAACTTCGGGATCCATTCCCTTGTAGCGCGTGATTGTAAAGAGATCCTGTGCGCTGACGGACAATTGTATGCTTGCAAATTTGGCAACCCGTTTCGGGATACGGTATGAAATGCTGATGTTCTTCAATTTGACGAAAGAAGCATCTTCCAGCCAGAAGTCCGAGTTGGCGTAATTTTTGCTGTCGGTATTGGTAAGGCTTGGGTAGGTTGCTTCCGCTTTGTTGCTTACGTGATCCCAACCTTTGAAGTAAGCGTCCCGCAGGGTGACGAAACGTGAATTGCCCGTCATGGATGCTGTCGTATAACGGCTGATGTTCAGGCGGTTGTATCCGGTAGCGGCATTGAAGAAAACGTTGACAGTCCAGTTTTTCCAACTGATTGTGTTATTCCATCCCAGTGTCCATTTCGGGCTTGCCTGTCCTTTGACTACCAAATCTTCGGAAGTGGGGCTGGTTGTCAGGCTGCCGTCCGCTTTCTGATAAAGGTTGGTGCCTTTGTCATCGAACCCTTTCCACTGATATACGTAGAAAGACCCCATCGGATAGCCGGGTTTCATGATTTGCATCGCACCGCCCAAGTCACTATAATTGGCTGTCAGTACGAAATCGCTGCCGGCAAGGTCGGTTACTTCATTCTTCACATAAGCGGCATTGAAGCTTGTTTCCCAAGTTACGGTTCCTTTCACCGGGAAGGTGTTGACGGAAAATTCAACTCCCGTATTATTTAATTCGCCTTGGTTCACCCAATAAGTGCCGCCGCCGTTATACTTGGGCACTTGTTTTTGGAAGAGCAGGTCTTTGGTCATTTTCTTGAACCAGTCGAAGGTAATGTTAAAACCACCCAGGCTCAAGTCTACACCAAGGTCATACTGATAGGTTTTTTCCCAGGTGATGCCGGGTGTCGGGAACTGGTTGCCCCAATATCCGGTGAAAGCGGTAGAGGTTCCCCAACCATAAGCAGTGCCCGACAACATTCCTAATGTGCTGTAAGCGGCAATGTCCTGATTACCGGTGACACCGAAACTACTTCTTAGTTTTAGTTGTTCCAGTACGTGCTGGTCGCTCATAAATCCCTCTTTGGCTATGTCCCAGGCTACTGCCGCAGATGGGAAATAGCCCCATTTGTTGTTTCCCTGAAATTTGGAAGAACCGTCGGCTCTCAATGCGGCAGTGATGAAATACCGCTTCTTGTAGTCGTAGTTGGCACGTATGATTCCCGAAGCCAGGGATGCTTCAGTGTACGAGTTGCTTGCGTTTCTTATGGCGGCATTGGCGATATTCCAGTAGCCTACGCTCTCGTTGTTCAGATTGGAACCGGTAGCCTGCAAGCCCGTATCCCATGAACGGCTTATTTCCCATACGGCCATCGTTGTGATGCTATGGTCGCCGAATTGTCTCTGCCAAGTCAGGTTGTTGGTGTTTTGCCAGTAGTTGTGCGTATTGCTCGTGTTGTTCATGCTGTTGATTGCGCCCGGTGCTTCCAGTTTCGACTTGAAAGAATAAGAAGGACTGTGGTCGTAATCGTAACCGCCCTGTACTGAGAGGGTAAGACCTTTCATGATTTTGAACAAAAGAGTCAGGTTTGCATTGAGGTTATAGCTGTAACTGTCGCTGTAATTCACCATCAACTCTCCATACGGGTTCGAACCGTTGGCGATGTTGTATGGATCCCTGTTATATACGCCGGTTTCCGCGTCTTTCATTTCCATTGTAGGTGAGAAATTGGTGATATGAAACCAGTTGGCTCCATTGTTGTGCTTGTGCAGACTGCTGGCATTCATCTTCGCCGATATTGTCAGCCACGGTTTTACGTCTGCGTCGATGTTTGCCCGGACACCGTAACGTTTGTAGTTCGTTTCGATAGTGACGGCTTCCTGATCCAACATATTTCCGGAAACAAGATATTTCACTTTGGCATTTCCGCCCGATATGCTTAACCTGTAATCCTGCGTGACTCCGGTATGGGTGATAAGGTCAGTCCAGTTGATTCCTTTCGTTCCGTTCTTGTACGCTTCGAGGTCTCCGGCGGGAATGGTGGACGAACCACGAATATCGTTCAGTGCTGTTGCATACTCGTATGCGTTCAGTAAGTCATATTGTTTTCTTACGGTAGAAAGACCTACGGAAGCGTCAAACGTAATGCTGGCTTTTCCCTCAGTGCCGCCTTTGGTGGTGATTAAAATGACACCGTTTGAACCCCGCGAACCATAAATGGCGGTAGAAGAAGCGTCTTTCAGCACTTCCATAGACTGGATATCCGAGGGGTTGATGCCGTCCAGACCACTGGAAGAGATGATTCCGTCTATCACATACAAAGGATCGCTGCTCTTATTGATAGAGGTGGTACCCCGTACGCGTACCTTCATGCCTGCTCCCGGCACACCGCTTGTTGCGGTGACTTCCACACCAGGCGTGCGACCTTGGAGTATATTTTCCACCCGTTTCACCGGTTGGTTCTTGAACTGCCTGGTTGATACGCCCGAAACGGACCCCGTCAAGTCGCTTTTCTTGACTGTTCCGTATCCTACTACTACCACTTCGTCAAGCAACTGATTGTCTTCTTTCAGTATGATATTGAGAGTCGTCCTTTTTCTTACCTTTATTTCCTGCGGATGGTATCCGATGTAAGAAATAACAAGAGTCGCTCCTAGTGGAGCTTCCAAAGTAAATTTGCCGTCCATATCACTGGTGGTTCCAGTCTCTTCACCTTTTATTAATACAGAAGCTCCGATGATCGTTTCTCCTTGTTCGTCATAAATGATTCCTTTTATTTTTCTGTCATCATCTCCCTGAGCCTCCTGTATTTCCGTCGGTTGCTCTTCAGGCATACTTGCAGCCTGCGAAAATAGATGAGATGGTAAAAGAGACATAAATAGAATACTTAATAACCATTTGTCTTTTCTTATTACTTTCATGTTTGATTAAGTTTAGATTTGTTATAGGGGTTGTATCCTGTTAATATTTAACAAGTGGTATGCCAAAAGAAAGTGTATGATATGCGTTTGAAACGAAATTGTTTGATTATAGACAATATACAATAGGATGAAAACGAGGTAAATATCTTTGGCTTGTGGAATGTCTAGTTGTGGTATTGTGTAAAAATTCCACAGTGTTGTGAGATACATTCCACAACACTGGAATATAAAGCCGGCGATTCGCTTCCTTTTCTTGATTATGTTTGTCACACATGGTAAATGTTTGAGTAAGATGTTTTTATTCAGCCATATTTTTCATACACCATCAAATTTATTTGTATCTTTGCCAACAGAAGTTACGAAAATCCGGCAACTTATGAAAAAGATTGTTTTCACTTTTCTGCTTTTGGCCTTTTCTTTTCGCCTTGCGGCTCAGATAGATTATTTGGAGCCGGTGCGTCCTTTTTCTACTTATAAAGGTGAACTGGGCGAATATTATCGTAGTGTATTTCCTTTACTAAATACAGGCTTTCAAAAACAACCTTATGCGTGTTTTGTGGCTATCCCTTCTTTTTCACCCGAATATGCGATGTCGGTTGAGAAGAGGAATGGACGTTGTACTTTGGTTTCAAATACATTGTCGCGCACCTATTGGCAAGCGGAGAAAGGGACGGTGAAAGTGGATACTAAATCAGTAGTAATCAGTGCATCGCTTTATCAGTCTTTGGGTGCTATTTTCCGTTTGGTCACGGAGCAGATACAGGATTTGGATGGTTCCAGTGCAGGTTTGGACGGGGTGGTGTATTATTTCTTTTCTACCAGTGCGAAAGGGAAGGAGCAGATGGGACGCAAGTGGTCGCCTGCCAAAGGAACTTTGATGGAGCGGCTTGTGTTGGTTTGCCAGTCGGCATATATGTTGTCCAAAGGTGAGAATATCTCGGAGTCGACCTTGGCGGAAGAGGCTGCTGCCTTATTGAAAAAGTTGCAGCAACGCAGCAATGCAGAACCGGATGCTTACAAGAAACCGATGTATGTAGGTATATATCAGGTAGGTCCCCGTTCACAAACGCTTTCCGGTAAGCAAGTGGAAGAACTGGCTCACTTTCCGGATATGAGTGCGGAAGAATATATCGCCGGACAGATGATTTATCCGGAAAGCCTTTTGGAAAAGAATGTATCAGGATATGTCCTCTGTGAATTTACTATTGACAAAGAGGGAGTTATCCTCCGTCCGCATATCCTCCGCTCCACTCATCCGGAATTTGCAGAAGAAGCACTTCGCATCGTAAAAGGGATGCCGAAATGGTCGCCTGCACTTGTTGGGGGAAAGCCTTCGGATAGCAATTATACGCTGTATATTCCTTTCCGACCAGAGAACTATCGTGCCAAATAAATCAGTACTCTCTCCCAAGTAAAAATACAAAATCCTCTATCACCTATCACCGGCAACTTGAGAACCCTTTATTCATCGGTATTTCAGACTTGGTGACAGGTCGTAGCAACCTATCACCGTATCTATCACCTATCACCTGAATTTTTTCTTGATAAAGAATGGCTGATGTTTATCTACATGTCTAATAATCAATGTAGTATAGTTTCCTTTAGTTTCCATTAGAGGAAACTATTGTTTCCAACTGAGGATACGCCCGTTTCCCTACGGGGATACGCTCGTTTCCATGTGTGGATACTGGCGGGGCTGACTAAAAAGTCCCCACCGAAAAAAAAGTTCTCTCTATCCGCTGATATGAGAGAACTTTTATGTATAT
>NZ_JANJZR010000075.1 GCF_024623065.1 Bacteroides acidifaciens | reverse complement strand
TAAATATACATAAAAGTTCTCTCATATCAGCGGATAGAGAGAACTTTTTTTTCGGTGGGGACTTTTTAGTCAGCCCCAACTCGCAAAGCACTATGTTATTAACGGGTACAGTAGGTACACTTTTTTCGGGGCTTTCTACACACACACATGCGTATGTGTATGCGCTCGCGTATTTATAAGGTACACGCGAAAAAAAACTTATATATGAGTTTTTGGGGTACTTCTATTTGTTTGTGTTTCGAATAATATCGCATTACATAATGTACATGTAGCAGGTAGTATGAATTATGGTAAATAATAGAATTTTTAATTAGCTTTTTGATATTCTATACCTTATTATCACGCGCACGTGTGTGTGGAAAATGAGTGGGGTGTACCTGCTGTACCTATTGTACCTCTCCAGTTGTTTAATACCTCACGAATAAGTACGAAAAATGGGTCATCTTATTTCAGTTTCCTGAAATACGCACGCACCTTCCGCATAATCTTAATTCCCATCATCACTCCATCAAAGACAGCCATACCTGTATTGAACGAGCGCATGATGGCGTCCGCCTTATTGGCTGTCGGAGCAACAGGAGCGAATATTTCGCGGGTAGTGGTAATTATTGCTTTTTTCTGGACCTGAATCTCATGTTGTAATTGCTTTTTACGTTCGGCAATTTCTTCTAAAGTATATTTATGTACTGTCTGCGAACTCATAACTTATTTATTTGAATCGGTTAGAAATAAATTAGCGAGGAAATTGACTAAGGGTGAGATGATAAGTCGCTTCCGGAAAATGACAATGATAGCAATGATGGCAAGATTGATACCTGCAATGATGGCAAAACTTGCCATGAGTCCTCCTACGAATGGTTCCAAAATATAAGCCAGTGTGAAAAATAGATAAAACAGGGCTACCATGCCAAGAATAATTAGTATTAAAACCATGATTAACGTTGAGAAAAGTATGGTTAACTTTTCTGTTAATTCTAATTTGGCATATTCTTTTTGAAATTCCAAATACTTCTTGAACTCGAAAAATAATTGTTGAAAATTCTCAATACTTTTATCATTCCCAAACATAGTTGCTCTGTTTTTAGTCTTTTGTTACTCACTTACTCTGCTATTTCTCCTTTCATCTCGGCAGCAATCTCGTCTACGAGATTTTCCATTTCACTGCGGTTGAGTTTGATTCCTTTCTTACGTAGAATCTCGGCGATCTTATGACGGGTATCTTCTCCCTTTTCAGGAGCAAACAAAATACCAAGGGCTGCGCCTACGGCTGCACCACCTAAAAAAGCTGCTAATACATTCAATCCTTTCATAATTTGTAATATTTAAAATGATTACGATACAACAAATATAACATTTTTATCGAAAGGTTGTTCATGAAAACGAAGAAAAAGTGCTTGGTTTTATAATTCTTTTTTTCTTTTATGGTTTAATCTTATTTAACGGGCCTTCGAGACTAACCAATATGACTAAAGGCGTACTTTTGCTACCGAATATTATAAACCAAAACATAATGGATAATAAAATTGTTTTAATTACTGGCGCAACTAGCGGAATTGGTAAAGCTTGTGCCCGTAAATTTGCGAAAGAAGGATGGAACCTGATTTTGAATGCTCGTAATGCTTCAAAATTGGAGACGTTGATATATGAGTTGAAGGTGGAATATCCCAAAGTGGTGACGTGGGCGTTTCTTTGTGACGTAAGTAGTCGTAGAAAGATTGAGGCAGCACTGGAAGAGTTGCCACGAGAATGGGCTGAAATCGATTTGCTGATAAACAATGCCGGACTGGTGATCGGGGTGGACAAGGAGTTCGAAGGCAGCCTGGATGAATGGGATATCATGATTGATACGAATATAAAAGGATTATTGACAATGACACGTCTTGTGGTTCCCGGTATGGTGGAACGCGGACGGGGGCATGTTATCAATATCGGTTCCATTGCCGGTGACGCTGCTTATCCGGGCGGAAGTGTGTATTGTGCCACTAAGGCTGCCGTGAAAGCGCTTTCGGACGGCTTGCGTATTGATTTAGTAGATACTCCGTTAAGGGTTACGAACATTAAACCGGGTATGGTGGAGACGAATTTTTCAGTGGTGCGTTATCGGGGCGACAAGGAAGCTGCTGATAATTTCTACAAGGGAATACGTCCGTTGACAGGAGATGATATCGCCGAAACGGTTTATTTTGCAGCATCGGCTCCGGAGCATATTCAGATTGCGGAAGTGCTTTTGATGCCTACCAACCAGGCAACGGGGACGATTTCTTACAAGAAAAAGCAGGAATAGACGTTTTTTTGACGGATTTCTTTGCCGGATGATAAAATTTCTATTATTTTGTTGCCCGAAACTAAATATAGATAGACGGGAACGTTGAATTATTAATTAAAATAGAGTATAGGATTATGAAAAAATTAGTCGTATTAGGAATGGGAATATGCTTGGTACTGGCATTTGCTTCTTGTAAATCCAGTGAAAGTGCCTATAAGAAAGCTTATGAGAAAGCGAAACAGCAGGAACTGGCAGAGCCGCAAGTGGAAGCTCCGGTAGAGGTGACTCCGGTAGTTGCAGCTCCTGTGACAACGCCTAAAGTGGCAGATACATCCGGTGTTCGTCAGGAAAAGGTGACAGTGGTTTCCGGTAATGAAGGATTGAAAGATTATAGCGTTGTGGTTGGTAGCTTCGGTGTGAAAGCAAATGCAGAAGGTCTGAAAGACTGGTTAGACGCACAAGGTTATCACTCTACTATCGCATTTAATGCAGACAAGGCAATGTATCGTGTTATTGTAAGTTCATTTGCTGATAAAGCTGCTGCTGCCGAAGCTCGCGACGCATTCAAGGCTAAGTATCCGAACCGTTCGGATTTCCAGGGAGCTTGGTTGCTGTATCGCGTATATTGATTTCTTTTTGGTAATATATATTGGAGAGGACAAGCGCTCTTTCCAAATAAGAAGGCGGTAACTGGGAAGTTACTGCTTTTTTATTGAGAGAGAAGAAGGATTATTCCGTTTAGATATTTTTATCTTTCTACTAAAAGAAGTTATAAATGATAGTGGGGAAACTTTTATAGCAAAGAAAGTTTTTACTTTTGTCAATTCTTAATTTGGATGATTCACAGCCTTAATGAAAATAAGGTATTAATGAAGGGATTGAATGGAACAAAAATATGTAATGGCTGCCATTGACGCGGCATTAAAAGCTGGTAAAGAAATACTTTCTATTTATGAAGATCCGGCATCGGACTTCGAAATAGAACGAAAAGCTGATAACTCTCCGCTGACAATAGCAGACAGGAAGGCGCATGAGGCGATTGTCGCTATTTTAGACGGGACTCCTTTTCCTGTTCTTAGTGAAGAAGGGAAGCATCTGGATTATGAAACCCGTCGTACATGGGATACTTTATGGGTTGTAGATCCGCTGGACGGGACGAAAGAGTTTATCAAGCGCAACGGTGAATTTACTGTAAATATAGCTCTGGTGCAGAATTCCGTACCTGTGATGGGGGTTATTTATGTACCGGTAAGAAAAGAACTTTATTTTGCGGTTGAAGGTGTAGGAGCTTACAAATGTTCCGGTATTATCGGCTTGGAAGATGACGGAGTATCATTGGAGCAGTTGATAAAGGAGTCGGACCGGATACCGTTGGAAGATGTCCGAGAGCGTTTTATTGTAGTGGCTTCCCGCTCGCATCTTTCGCCGGAAACGGAAGAATATATCGCAGATTTGAAGAGGAAATATGGCAGCGTTGAGTTGATATCCAGCGGAAGTTCTATCAAAATCTGTCTGGTAGCAGAAGGAAAGGCTGATGTGTATCCGCGTTTCGCTCCAACGATGGAATGGGACACGGCTGCCGGACATGCGATAGCTCGTGTCGCCGGAATGGAAGTGTATCAGGCTGGAAAAGACGAACCTTTACGATATAACAAGAAAGATTTATTGAATCCTTGGTTTATCGTTGAGCCCAAAAGAGAACACTAATTAATGTTTATATGACATTTGAAATTGTATTTGTACTATTATCCCTATTAGGAATGGTAGCTGCTTTGGTTGCGGACAAAATGCGACCGGGTATGGTACTTTTTTCAGTAGTGGTTTTATTTTTGTGTGTCGGTATCCTGACTCCTAAAGAGATGCTTGAAGGGTTCAGCAATAAGGGGATGATTACCGTTGCTTTGCTGTTTCTGGTGAGTGAAGGTATTCGTCAGTCGGGTACATTGGGGCAAGTGATTAAGAAATTGCTACCTCAGGGTAAGACAACTGTGTTTAAGGCGCAGTTGCGTATCTTGCCTTCGGTTGCGTTTATTTCCGCTTTCCTGAATAATACTCCTGTTGTGGTCATTTTTGCTCCGATTATCAAGCACTGGGCAAGGTCGGTCAAGCTCCCTGCTACAAAGTTTTTGATTCCTCTTTCATATGTGACTATTCTGGGGGGTATTTGTACGCTAATCGGCACTTCTACGAATTTGGTAGTGCACGGAATGATATTGGAAGCCGGCTTTGAAGGCTTTTCGATGTTTGAACTCGGAAAGGTGGGAATCTTTATCGCAATAGCCGGGATTATTTATCTTTTTGTTTTCTCGAAACGCTTGTTGCCCGATGCGCGTCCGGATACGGCTGTACCTGATGAGGATGTGGAAGAAGGAGAAAAGCTACATAGAGTGGAAGCTGTTTTGGGTGCCCGTTTTCCCGGTATCAATAAAAAGTTGAAGGATTTTAATTTCCAGCGTCATTATGGTGTCGAAGTGAAGGAAATCAAGACACGTAGCGGACAACGATTTGTGGATAATCTGAATGATGTGGTACTTCACGAAGGTGATACGCTGGTGGTGATGGCGGATGATACATTTATCCCGACATGGGGCGAATCTTCGGTATTCGTGCTGTTGACTAATGGAAATGAGCCGGATACTACGGGGAAAAAGAAACGTTGGTTTGCTTTGCTGTTATTGGTATTGATGATTGTCGGCGCAACAGTGGGGGAACTTCCGGTAACGAAGGAATTATTTCCGAACATTAAGCTGGATATGTTTTTCTTTGTTTCTATTACTACTATTATCATGGCATGGACGAATCTGTTCCCTGCCCGTAAATATACTAAATATATCTCATGGGATATTCTCATTACTATTGCCTGTGCATTTGCTATCAGCAAGGCGATGGTGAACTCGGGGGTGGCCGATTGCGTCGCGAAGTTCATTATCGGGCTGAGTGACGACTACGGACCGCACGTGCTACTTGTAATGTTGTTTATCATCACGAATCTGTTTACGGAGCTGATTACAAACAATGCGGCTGCGGCTTTGGCATTCCCGTTGGCGTTGTCCATTGCTGCCCAGTTGGGGGTAAGCCCGACGCCCTTCTTTGTTGTGATCTGTATGGCTGCGTCTGCCAGCTTCTCTACACCTATCGGTTATCAGACTAATTTGATTATACAGGGTATCGGTAACTATAAGTTTACGGATTTTGTTCGTATCGGTTTGCCGCTTAATATCATTACTTTCTTAATCTCTGTTATTCTGATTCCGATGATTTGGAACTTTTAATAAAACTAATTTATAAATGGAAGAAAAGAATCATATATATCCTATTTTCGACCGCATGATGACACGCCGGGACAAAGAAGAACTTCTAGGGCAACATAGCGTAATGATCTGGTTTACCGGATTGAGCGGGTCGGGGAAAAGTACAATTGCTATTGCGTTGGAACGTGAACTCCACAAGCGCGGATTGCTTTGCCGTATCTTGGATGGGGATAATATCCGTAGTGGAATTAATAATAACCTGGGATTCTCTGAAACGGACCGGGTGGAAAATATTCGTCGTATAGCTGAAGTGTCTAAGCTGTTCCTAGATAGCGGTATCATTACGATTGCCGCATTTATCAGCCCTAATAATGATATTCGCGAAATGGCTGCAAATATCATTGGTAAGGATGACTTTCTGGAAATTTTCGTGAGCACTCCACTAGAAGAGTGTGAGAAACGTGATGTGAAAGGGTTATATGCGAAGGCACGGAAGGGAGAGATTCCGAATTTTACAGGAATTTCCGCACCATTTGAGGTGCCGGAACATCCGGCTTTGTCACTGGATACTTCTCAATTGACTTTGGAAGAATCGGTGAACAGTTTGTTGGAACTTGTTTTGCCAAAAGTGAAGAATATAAAATGAAGAATGAGGAATTAGGGATGAAGAATTAGTGTGCGGTTATCAGCAAATTCATAATTCGTAATTCATAATTCATAATTTTAAAAATAATGGAAGAATATAAATTAAGCCACTTGAAGGAACTTGAAGCAGAGTCTATTCATATCATCCGCGAGGTGGCGGCGGAATTTGAGAATCCGGTGATGCTTTACAGTATCGGTAAGGATTCTTCGGTGATGGTACGTTTGGCTGAAAAAGCGTTTGCTCCGGGTAAGGTGCCATTCCCGTTGATGCACATCGATTCGAAATGGAAATTCAAGGAGATGATTCAGTTCCGTGATGAATATGCGAAGAAGTACGGATGGAATCTGATTGTGGAAAGTAATATGGAGGCTTTTCAGGCAGGGGTAGGACCTTTCACGCATGGAAGTAAGGTGCATACGGACCTGATGAAGACGCAGGCGTTGCTTCAAGCGCTGGATAAATATAAGTTTGACGCTGCATTCGGTGGAGCCCGCCGTGATGAGGAAAAGTCACGCGCGAAGGAACGTATTTTCTCTTTCCGGGATAAATTCCATCAATGGGATCCGAAAAATCAACGTCCTGAATTGTGGGATATTTATAATGCCCGTGTGCACAAGGGGGAGAGTATCCGTGTATTTCCGATTAGTAACTGGACAGAGTTGGACATCTGGCAGTATATTCGTTTAGAGAATATTCCGATTGTTCCGCTTTATTATGCTAAGGAACGTCCGGTGATTAATTTGGATGGTAATATCATTATGGCGGATGATGAGCGTCTGCCCGAAAAGTACCGGGATCAGATTGAAATGAAGATGGTTCGTTTCCGTACGTTGGGCTGCTGGCCGCTGACCGGTGCGGTGGAAAGTGGGGCGGCTACCATCGAAGAGATTGTGGAAGAAATGATGACTACCACCAAGAGTGAACGTACTACTCGTGTGATTGATTTTGATCAGGAGGGTAGTATGGAGCAAAAGAAACGTGAAGGATACTTTTAATTGTAACTAGTAATGGCAGATAATAAATTAGATATAAAAGCTTTTCTGGACAAGGATGAACAGAAAGATTTATTGAGACTGTTGACGGCAGGTTCGGTGGATGACGGAAAATCAACATTGATCGGACGCTTGTTATTTGACAGTAAGAAATTGTATGAGGACCAGTTGGATGCACTGGAACGTGATAGTAAGCGTGTAGGAAATGCAGGTGAGCATATCGACTATGCGTTATTGCTGGATGGTTTGAAAGCTGAACGTGAACAAGGAATTACGATTGATGTGGCTTATCGCTATTTTTCTACTAATGGACGTAAGTTTATCATTGCGGATACTCCAGGGCACGAACAGTACACCCGTAACATGATTACCGGCGGATCTACGGCGAACTTGGCTATCATTTTGGTGGATGCTCGTACGGGAGTGATTACCCAGACTCGTCGTCACACTTTCCTGGTGTCTTTGCTGGGGATTAAACATGTGGTGTTGGCTGTCAACAAGATGGACTTGGTGGATTTCTCCGAAGAGCGTTTTAATGAAATTGTAGCTGACTATAAGAAGTTTGTTACTCCATTGGGGATTCCGGACGTAAACTGCATTCCGCTTTCTGCATTGGATGGGGATAACGTGGTGGATAAGTCAGAACGTACTCCGTGGTATAAGGGAATTTCTTTACTTGATTTCCTTGAAACGGTTCATATTGACAATGACCATAACTTTGCAGATTTCCGTTTCCCGGTTCAGTATGTGCTTCGTCCGAATCTGGATTTCAGAGGATTTTGCGGTAAAGTGGCATCGGGGATTGTTCGCAAAGGCGATACAGTGATGGCACTTCCTTCCGGAAAAACATCTAAGGTGAAGAGCATCGTGACTTACGACGGGGAGTTGGATTATGCCTTCCCACCGCAGTCTGTGACTTTGACGCTGGAAGATGAAATCGATGTGTCACGTGGTGAAATGTTGGTGCATCCTGACAATCTGCCGACTGTGGATCGTAACTTCGAAGCTATGATGGTTTGGATGGATGAAGAACCGATGGATATTAATAAATCGTTCTTTATTAAGCAGACTACCAATTTGAGCCGTACGCGCATCGATACGATAAAGTATAAGGTGGATGTGAATACAATGGAACATCTGTCTTTGGAGAATGGTCAGTTGACCAAAGAGACTTTGCCTTTGCAATTGAATCAGATTGCCCGCGTGGTATTGACTACGGCTAAAGAGCTGTTCTTTGATCCTTATAAGAAAAATAAATCGTGCGGTTCTTTTATCTTGATTGATCCGATCACCAATAATACTTCAGCGGTAGGTATGATTATCGACCGGGTGGAAATGAAAGATATGAGTGATACGGAAGATGTTCCGGTATTGGATATGACGAAGCTGGGAATTGCTCCGGAGCATTATGAAGCGGTAGAAAAAGCTGTGAAGGAGTTGGAACGTCAGGGCTTTGCCGTACGACTAATAAAATAGATTGTTAAACAATAATTTGGAAGTTGGAAATGATGGTTTTACTGTCATTTCTAATTTTCAGTTTTAAATTTTAATTCATAAAGTGGGATTACTCGAATTTAATAAACTTCCGATTAATACATTGGTAGGTGCCGACTGGAAGACATTTAAGGCTATTACTGCCGGTCGTGAAATTGATGCAGCCTACAAGGGGAAATATCGACTGACCAAGGCTGTGTGTCGCTTGCTTTCTCCATTGGCGTCATTACAAGACAAACGTTACGAGAAACTGCTCGCTAATCAGCCTTTGGAGCATGATCCGGTATTCATTCTGGGACACTGGCGAAGCGGAACTACGTTTGTACATAATGTGTTCTCTTGTGACAAGCATTTTGGGTATAACACTACTTATCAGACTGTATTTCCTCATCTGATGATGTGGGGACAACCATTCTTCAAAAAGAATATGAGTTGGTTGATGCCGGATAAGCGTCCGACGGATAATATGGAACTGGCAGTGGATCTTCCTCAGGAAGAGGAGTTTGCTTTGTCGAACATGATGCCTTATACCTATTACAATTTCTGGTTTCTGCCGAAGTATCAGCAGGAGTACGCTGATAAATATCTTTTGTTTGATGATATAACGGATGCCGAATTGAAGGTGTTTGAAGAGGTGTTCACTAAATTGATTAAGATTTCTTTGTGGAATACTCACGGTACTCAATTTCTTAGTAAGAATCCTCCGCATACCGGAAGGGTGAAGGAATTGGTGAAAATGTTCCCGAATGCTAAGTTTATCTACCTGGTGCGTAACCCGTATACCGTATTCGAATCTACACGCAGTTTCTTTACAAATACGATTCAACCGTTGAAATTGCAGGATGTCAGCAATGAACAATTGGAGGAAAATATCCTTTCTATCTATGCAAAGCTTTATCATAAGTATGAATCGGATAAGAAATTTATTCCGGAAGGTAACCTGATAGAAGTGAAATTTGAAGATTTCGAAGCGGATGCGATGGGCATGACGGAAGCTATTTATAAGTCTCTTTCTATCCCGGGATTTGCCGAAGCACGTAGTGATATAGAAAAATATGTGGGCGGAAAGAAAGGATATAAGAAGAATAAATATAAGTATGATGACCGTACGATTCAATTGGTAGAAAAGAACTGGGATTTTGCTTTGAAACAATGGGATTATAAATTATAAGAAGAAAAAGAAAGGAAAAGTATTGATGATTCAGAAAAGTATTCATCGCCTGTTGATGACAGGTTTCGTTGCATTTATTTCTTCCTTGTCTTTGATGGCGCAACATAAAGTTGAAATGGTTCCTTTTGGGGACATGGATCAATGGATAGACCGTCAGATAAAGGAGTCGAGCATTATTGGCGGAAATACTAAGAATGTATATGAGATAGGACCGACGTCGGTGATTAAGGGAGATCAGGTTTATAAGAATATGGGTGGATCGCCTTGGGCTACTTCAAATGTGATGGCGAAAGTGGCCGGTATCACGAAAACCAATACTTCGGTTTTTCCGGAAAAGCGGGGAGATGGCTACTGTGCACGTTTGGATACGCGCATGGAAAGTGTGAAAGTGCTGGGATTGGTTAATATTACAGTGCTGGCGGCAGGCTCTATCTTTACCGGTTCGGTACATGAACCGATTAAAGGTACTAAAAATCCGCAGAAAATGTTGCAGACGGGTATTCCGTTTACAAAAAAACCGGTTGCTCTTCAGTTTGATTACAAGGTGAAGATGTCTGACCGGAAGAATCGTATTCGTGCTACCGGTTTCAGTAAGATTACGGATGTACCCGGAAAAGATTATCCGGCAGCTATTCTGTTTTTGCAGAAGCGTTGGGAAGATGCAGAGGGAAATGTATATGCCAAGCGTATTGGTACGATGGTGACCTATTACTATCATTCAACGGATTGGAAGAATAATGTTTCTTATGAGATTATGTATGGTGACATAACAGGTCGTCCTGAATATAAAGCCCACATGATGCGTTTGCAGGTTACTGAAAGTTATACGGTCAACAGTAAAGGTGAAAGTGTGCCTATTCATGAAGTGGCTTGGGGGAATGAGGAAGATGTCCCGACTCACATGTGTCTTCAGTTTACATCCAGTCATGGGGGGGCTTATGTCGGTTCGCCGGGAAATTCACTATGGATTGATAATGTAAAATTGGTATATTAATAAAGGTATAATTCCAATATAAGAAATAGCCGGTGATATGATCTTATTGCCGGCTATTTCTTATATTGATTCTTTTCTGATAAATGCCCTCAGAAGGCTCCTGGAGTTATATGACACTTTTATCATTCCATAAAAATCTATGTATGAATGAAAATTTACGTGATTTTTTGTTTGTGTTATATTAAATATCTATATTTGCATTAATTTTTAGAGAAAAGAATGAACTATGTTGTCTCTTTGTCAGGAGTAGGTATTCAGTTTGATTGCCATCCTGTAAGACAATTGAAATATATTATTTACTAAAATAAATTGAGATGAAAAAGGGTTTATTGTTTATTTTATTAGCAGCAGCTTCAGTATGTCTGCCTGCTCAGGAAAAAGAAAAAGCTGCAAAGAGCTATAGAGTAGAGACAAATCTCTTTGGCGCTAATTGGTTTATTAGCGGTGGCGTCGGTGCACAAATGTACTTTGGTGACAACGACAGTAAGGCTGGTTTTGGAAAACGTCTTGCTCCGGCACTTGATATTGCCGTAGGTAAGTGGTTTACGCCGGGATTGGGATTGCGCGTTGCATATAATGGTCTTCAGGCCAAAGGTGCATCTCCAGAAGCAGGTGATCTCTATGTAAAAGGCGGCACTTATTCTAATGGGTATTACAAACAAAAATGGAATGTTGCTAATTTCCATGGTGATGTGATGCTCAACCTTTCTAATATGTTCTGCGGGTATAACGAGGAACGCGTTTACTCATTTATTCCTTATGTAGGTGTTGGATTGGTACATTCATGGACAAAACCGACAGAGAACAACCTCGGTTTGAATGCAGGTTTGATTAACCGTTTCCGCCTTTCTCCGGCATGGGATCTTAATGTAGAATTACGTGGATTGCTGATGAAGAATTCTTTCGGTGGTGCAAGCAAGGAAGGCATGGCCGGTTTAACTGTAGGTGTTACTTATAAATTCAAGAAACGCGGTTGGGATGCTGTTCCTACTGTTCCTATGGTTCCGGAGAGTCAGTTGAACGATATGAGAGACAGAGTGAATGCCTTGAAGGGTGAAAACGAATCTTTGAAACGCGACTTGGTTGAAGCACGTAATAAGAAACCGGAAGTAATCGTTAAGAAGGAAGTCGTATCTGCTATCCCACGTTTGGTTGTTGTATTCAATATCGGTAAGAGTAATATCGCCAAGAGAGAATATATGAACATTGAGACTATGGCTAAAGCTATCAAAGAAAATTCAGGTAAAGTATATACTGTAACCGGATATGCTGATAAGGGTACTGGCTCTGCTGAATACAACATGAAGTTGAGTAAGAAGAGAGCTGAAGCTGTTCGTGATTTGATGGTTAACGAATTTGGTGTGTCGGCTTCTCAATTGAAGGTTGATTACAAGGGTGGTGTAAGCAATATGTTCTATGATAGCGCTAAACTAAGCCGTGTAGCCATCGTTGAAGAATAATATACATTTGAAATATTATAATAAAAGAGACGTTTCCTTTCATAGGAAACGTCTTTTTTTGTATTTTTGTGCCCCATGAGCAGAATTGTAGCAATAGATTATGGAAGAAAGCGTACGGGGATAGCTGTTAGTGATACAATGCAGCTGATTGCAAATGGCTTGACAACAGTGCCTACGCATGAACTTCTGAACTTTATCGGTGATTATGTAGCGCAAGAACCGGTAGAGCGAATTATTATCGGATTGCCTAAGCAAATGAATAATGAGGTTTCGGAGAATATGAAAAATATAGAACCTTTTGTTCGTTCGCTGAAGAGACGTTTTCCGGAGATTCCTGTTGAGTATGTGGACGAGCGTTTTACGTCTGTTTTAGCGCATCGTACAATGTTGGAAGCGGGGCTGAAAAAGAAAGACC
Source organism: Bacteroides acidifaciens (assembly GCF_024623065.1). Taxonomy (GTDB): domain Bacteria; phylum Bacteroidota; class Bacteroidia; order Bacteroidales; family Bacteroidaceae; genus Bacteroides; species Bacteroides acidifaciens. The sequence goes on along the minus strand of NZ_JANJZR010000075.1, from coordinate 7,533 downwards.
GCCAGAACAAGGCGCTGGTAGATGAGATAAGCGCTACGATTATTTTACAAACATATTTGGAGAGTAAACGTTTTATTTAGTAGATAACAATAGAATAATTTAATTTATCAGTAGAATATAGAAGATATGATTTTACCTATTTATGTATATGGACAGCCTGTTCTGAGAAAGGTGGCTGAGGATATAACACCGGATTATCCGAATTTAAAAGAGTTGATAGCGAATATGTTTGAAACGATGGTGAACGCGGACGGTGTGGGACTAGCTGCTCCACAGATTGGCTTGCCTATCCGTGTTGTCACAATCACTCTGGATCCGCTTTCGGAAGATTATCCTGAATTTAAAGATTTTAATAAGGCTTATATTAATCCTCATATCCTGGAAATAGGCGGTGAGGAAGTGGGCATGGAAGAGGGTTGTCTGAGTCTTCCCGGTATTCATGAAACTGTGAAGAGAGGAGATAAAATTCGTGTGAAATATGTGGACGAGAATTTTGTAGAGCATGAAGAGGAAGTAGAAGGCTACTTGGCTCGTGTCATGCAGCATGAATTTGACCATTTGGACGGCAAAATGTTCATTGACCATATTTCTCCACTTCGTAAGCAGATGATCAGAGGGAAGCTGAATACGATGTTGAAAGGAAAAGCGCGCAGCTCTTATAAGATGAAACAGGTGAAATAAAGATAAAAAACGTTTATATCCCTGTTAAGTAAACGAAAAGCATTATTTTTGCTTCGTTTACAAGCATAAAATGTCGATGATAAAAAGAATATTAACAGTATTATTGCTGTTTCCCACACTGGTATGCGCTCAGATAAATACGGATCGGGTGATGACTATCGCCCGAAATGCTCTTTATTTTGAAGATTATGTACTTTCTATTCAGTACTTTAATCAGGTGATTAATGCTAAGCCTTATCTGTATGAGCCTTATTTTTTCAGGGCGTTGGCTAAATTGAACCTGGAAGATTTTCAAGGTGCTGAGATGGACTGTGACGCGGCTATTCAACGGAATCCGTTCGTGGTAGGTGCCTATCAGGTACGTGGTTTGGCAAGAATCCGCCAAAGTAAATTTGACGGTGCTATTGAAGATTATCAGAAGGCTTTGCATTATGACCCGGAGAATATTACTTTGTGGCATAATCTGGCATTATCTCATATTCAGAAAAAGGATTATAGCTCGGCGAAAGAGGATTTGGAGAGCTTGCTTACAGTAGCCCCGCGTTATACCCGTGCTTATCTGATGAGGGGGGAAGTTTCATTGCAGCAGAAAGATACGATTGCTGCCTTGACTGACTTTAATAAAGCGCTTGATTTGGATAAGTATGATCCGGATGCATGGGCTGCAAGAGCGGTTGTGAGATTGCAGCAGTCTAAATATGCGGAAGCTGAGTCGGACTTTGACCGTGCAATCCATTTAAGTGCCAAAAATGCAGGTAATTATATTAATCGGGCATTAGCACGGTTTCATCAGAATAATTTGAGAGGGGCTATGAGTGATTATGATTTGGCATTGGATATAGACCCCAATAATTTTATCGGGCATTATAACCGTGGTTTGCTTCGTGCCCGGGTAGGGGATGACAACCGTGCAATCGAAGATTTTGATTTTGTAATCAAAATGGAACCGGACAATATGATGGCGGTATTTAACCGTGGTTTGCTTCGCGCACAAACGGGTGATTACCGCGGAGCAATAAAGGATTACACAACTGTTATCGACCAGTACCCTAACTTTTTGGCAGGATATTATCAGCGGTCGGAAGCCCGCCGGAAGATTGGTGATAAGAAAGGAGCGGAACAGGATGAGTTTAAAGTCATGAAGGCTCAGATTGATAAACAGAATGGTGTGGCGAATAAAGATGTAGCCCAAAATCAGCATAAAGGCAAGGAAGGTGAAAGCGAGGAGGGAGAAAAAACCCGTAAAAAGTCGGATAAGAATATGAATAACTATCGTAAGATAGTCATTGCGGACGACTCTGAAGCTGAACAACGCTACACGAGTGATTATCGTGGACGTGTGCAGGATAAGAATGTAAATATAAAACAGGAACCGATGTTCGCTTTAACTTATTATGAGAAGATGAGTGATGTAAAGCGTTCGGTGAATTTCCACAAATATATTGAGGATCTGAATAGCTCGGGGGTGCTTTCGAAGCGGCTTCGTATAACGAATATGGAGGCTCCGTTGACGGAAGAACAGGTGAAATTCCACTTTGCTTTGATTGATACACATACGTCGGCTATTGTGGCAGATGAAAAGAGTGCTTCAAAACGTTTTGCCCGTGCAATTGATTTTTATCTGGTGCAAGATTTCTCAAGCGCGGTTTCCGATTTGACGCAAACGATTCTGCTGGACGGGGATTTCTTCCCGGCATACTTTATGCGTGCTCTTATTCGTTGTAAACAATTGGAATACCAAAAAGCGGAACAAGCTGCCGAAACGGAGACTTTAGGTGATAAACGCAAAGAGATTACTGCGGTAGATTATGAAGTGGTAAGAAAAGATTTGGATAAGGTAATCACTTTAGCACCGGATTTTGTTTATGCGTATTATAATCGGGCAAATGTATCTGCTATGCTGAAAGATTATCGCGCTGCTGTGGCTGATTATGACAAAGCTGTTGAACTGAATCCGGATTTTGCGGATGCTTATTTTAACAGAGGGCTTACTCATATTTTCTTAGGTAATAATAAATTGGGTATTTCTGATTTAAGTAAGGCAGGTGAGTTAGGTATTGTTTCCGCTTATAATGTAATCAAGCGTTTTACAGATCAAACGGAATAACATTTTTTTGATAAAAAATGGATAACTCAAAAGATTTAGTTACTTTTGCGTTCAAATTGTGAAAATATAACATCATCATATTATGATAAAGATAACATTTCCCGATGGCTCCGTTCGTGAGTATAACGAAGGAGTGAACGGTTTACAGATTGCTGAAAGTATCAGTTCGCGTCTGGCACAGGAAGTGCTGGCATGTGGAGTGAACGGCGAGACTTATGATTTAGGACGTCCTATTAATGAAGATGCTAATTTTGTTCTTTATAAATGGGATGATGAAGAAGGTAAACATGCGTTTTGGCATACAAGTGCACACTTGCTGGCGGAAGCTTTGCAGGAACTTTATCCGGGTATCCAGTTTGGTATCGGACCGGCTATCGAGAACGGATTCTACTATGATGTGGATCCAGGTGAAGCTGTGATTAAAGAAAGCGACCTTCCTGCCATTGAAGCTAAAATGTTGGAACTGGCTGCAAAGAAAGAAAACGTAGTCAGAAAAAGCATTGCAAAGACAGATGCTTTGAAGATGTTTGGCGATCGTGGCGAAACATACAAATGTGAGTTGATCTCTGAGTTGGAAGACGGACATATTACGACTTATACCCAGGGTGCATTTACAGACCTTTGTCGTGGACCTCACTTGATGACGACTGCTCCGATCAAGGCTATCAAGTTGACTTCAGTGGCTGGTGCTTACTGGCGTGGTCATGAAGATCGTAAGATGCTGACCCGTATTTATGGTATCACGTTCCCGAAGAAGAAAATGCTGGATGAATATCTGGTGTTGCTGGAAGAAGCGAAGAAGCGTGACCACCGTAAGATCGGTAAGGAGATGCAGTTGTTTATGTTCTCTGAAACTGTAGGCAAAGGACTGCCTATGTGGTTGCCGAAAGGTACTGCATTGCGTCTGCGTCTGCAAGAGTTCTTGCGTCGTATTCAGACACGTTACGATTATCAGGAAGTAATCACTCCGCCAATCGGTAATAAATTTCTGTATGTCACTTCAGGTCACTATGCAAAATACGGTAAGGATGCATTCCAGCCTATTCATACTCCGGAAGAGGGTGAAGAGTATTTCTTGAAACCGATGAACTGTCCTCACCACTGTGAGATTTACAAGAACTTCCCACGCTCGTATAAGGATCTTCCATTGCGTATTGCAGAATTTGGTACGGTTTGTCGTTATGAACAAAGTGGTGAGTTACACGGCTTAACTCGTGTTCGTAGCTTTACACAGGATGATGCGCATATCTTCTGCCGTCCGGAACAAGTGAAAGATGAATTCCTTCGTGTGATGGATATCATATCTATCGTGTTCAGTTCTATGGATTTCCAGAATTTTGAGGCACAGATATCCTTGCGTGATAAAGTGAACCGTGAAAAGTATATCGGTAGCGATGATAATTGGGAAAAGGCTGAACAGGCTATTATCGAGGCATGTGCGGAAAAAGGTTTGCCTGCTAAGATTGAGTATGGAGAAGCTGCTTTTTATGGCCCTAAACTTGACTTTATGGTGAAAGACGCTATCGGTCGTCGTTGGCAGCTGGGTACTATCCAAGTTGACTATAACTTGCCGGAACGTTTTGAACTTGAATATATGGGTTCTGATAATCAGAAGCATCGTCCGGTAATGATTCACCGTGCTCCGTTTGGATCAATGGAACGTTTTGTTGCCGTACTGATTGAACACACTGCCGGTAAGTTCCCGTTGTGGCTGACACCGGAACAGGTAGTTATTCTGCCAATCAGTGAGAAGTTCAATGAATATGCAGAGCAGGTGAAGATGTATCTGAAGATACACGAAATCCGTGCGATTGTAGATGATCGTAACGAGAAGATTGGCCGTAAGATTCGTGATAATGAGATGAGACGTATTCCTTATATGCTGATTGTCGGTGAAAAAGAAGCTGAAAATGGAGAAGTTTCTGTTCGTAGACAAGGCGAAGGGGATAAAGGAACCATGAAATTTGAAGAATTTGCTAAAATTTTGAACGAAGAAGTTCAGAATATGATAAATAAATGGTAACTTTGCAGCCGTTTCAGAATAAAATATTTAGTATAACAATAAAAAGATCAAACTAGGAAGTAAACGTTTTTAATGAAGAATGACACTCTAAAAGGGCAATACAGAATCAATGAACAGATTCGTGCCAAGGAAGTTCGCATAGTGAGCGATGATATTGAACCGAAAGTATATCCAATCTTTCAGGCTCTCAAAATGGCTGAAGAGAGAGAATTGGATTTAGTGGAAATTTCTCCTAATGCTCAACCCCCTGTTTGTCGTATTATTGATTATTCTAAATTTCTTTATCAATTAAAGAAACGCCAGAAGGAACAGAAAGCGAAGCAGGTGAAGGTTAATGTGAAGGAAATCCGTTTCGGCCCCCAAACAGACGACCATGATTACAACTTTAAGTTGAAGCATGCCAAGGGATTTTTGGCAGACGGCGATAAAGTGAAGGCTTATGTATTCTTTAAAGGTCGCTCCATCCTTTTCAAGGAGCAAGGTGAAGTGTTACTGCTCCGTTTTGCGAATGATCTTGAAGACTATGCGAAAGTAGACCAAATGCCGGTACTTGAAGGAAAGCGTATGACTATCCAACTTTCTCCGAAGAAGAAAGAGGCCTCTAAGAAACCTGCAGCTCCGAAGCCGGCTCCTGTACCGAAAGCAGAAAAGCCGGAAACGAATGAAGAATAAGAAAAGATGCGTAACGCGCAGGTATAGTGCGTTGCCATTATATATTTAATAATTTAAAAACAAGTAAGATGCCAAAGATGAAGACTAACTCCGGTTCTAAAAAAAGGTTTACCCTTACCGGAACAGGTAAAATCAAAAGAAAGCACGCTTTTCATAGTCACATTTTGACTAAGAAATCCAAAAAGAGAAAAAGAAACTTGTGCTACTCTACAACTGTTGATGCAACAAATGTAAGCCAGGTTAAGGAACTCTTAGCAATGAAGTAATCAAAAGCGTAAAAGTATTATTAAAGTATTAACCGAATGCATTAGCCTGAAGTTCGCTACGTGAAGTAGCGGCGCTAACATTCAAAAAAAGTAAAACTATGCCAAGATCAGTAAATCATGTTGCTTCAAAAGCAAGAAGAAAGAAAATTTTGAAATTAACCAGAGGTTACTTTGGTGCAAGAAAGAATGTATGGACCGTAGCTAAAAACACTTGGGAAAAGGGTTTGACTTACGCGTTCCGTGACCGTAGAAATAAGAAAAGAAACTTCCGCGCTCTTTGGATACAACGTATCAATGCTGCTGCACGTCTTGAAGGAATGTCTTATTCTAAATTGATGGGCGGTCTGCACAAAGCCGGTATTGAAATAAACCGTAAGGTTTTAGCTGATTTAGCTATGAATCACCCGGAAGCTTTCAAAGCTGTAGTTGCAAAAGCAAAAGCTGCTTAAGTTTCAATAGTTTATGATTTACAAAGTGTCAGTTGCTAACTTGGTGACTGACACTTTTATTTTGTTAGGCAGATGAAAAGGAATAAAAAAAATGTTAGTAGGCAAACAAAAAACTTTTTTTTCTTGCTAATTTCAGAGATTCTTATTACATTTGTGATACAAAAATATTAGCCGTATCGATTGGATCGGGAAACTCTTCAAATTAATCTGATGCACCGAGAAAGCTTCGTTCTTCAATGGCGGGCCACATCCTTCGGGACAGCTTTAAGCCGGTGGATTACAAAGAGGACGAGCGCTCAAATCTTGTTCTATCAGAGTTTCATCACATCATCGGTACGGCTTTTTTATATACTTTTCTATGATATTTTATTTCTCTGGTACAGGTAATTCTAAGTGGATTGCTAATCAGCTATCCAAGGTACAAAAAGAAGATTTAGTGTTTATTCCTGATGCGTTAAGGGATGGAACGTCGGAGTTTTGTCTACGGGAAGATGAAAAGGTGGGATTTGTGTTTCCAATTTATTCATGGGCACCACCTGCGATTGTTTTACGCTTTATTCAGAAACTTTCTCTGAAAGGATATAATGGGCAATATCTGTTTTTTGTCTGTTCATGTGGAGATGATACCGGGCTTACTCAGAAGGTCTTGACGAAAGCATTAAAATATAAAGGGTGGGAGTGTCATGCCGGTTTTTCTGTGACTATGCCCAATAATTATGTATTGCTTCCGGGCTTTGATGTGGATAATAAAGAACTGGAAAGAAAAAAACTGGCGGAGAGTATTCCGAATCTTAAAAGGATAAATACGTTGATAAGTAGGAAAGAATGTGTGTTCTCTTGTTATGAAGGGAGTATTCCTTTTATCAAGACAAGAATAATCAATCCTTTATTTAACTGTTTTCAGATGTCGCCTGAAAATTTCTATGCTACAAATGCCTGTGTTGGATGCAAATGTTGCGAGAAGAGTTGTCCGGTGAAGAATATAACTATTGTGGAAGGGAAGCCTGTGTGGGGAAAAGATTGTACCTCATGCCTGGCATGTTATCATGTATGTCCTCGGCAAGCAGTGCAATATGGGAAAAGAACAAAAGGAAAGGGGCAATATTTCAACCCCGATTGATTTCGTCAGAATAGGATCCATTTGATGATTGATAAAACTATCTACTTTTAGGATACCCCCTTCGTAGCATTTTCCGTCTTGCAGAATTCTTTTTTAAAGTAATTGCATGCTGTATGATATTAATACATGGATAATTTTAATATTGCTGTCCGGTAAAAAACGACAAAATCATATATTCTCTACAAATATAATAAGTTACACCTGTTTTACGAAAA
>NZ_JANJZR010000074.1 GCF_024623065.1 Bacteroides acidifaciens | reverse complement strand
ATAAGTGCATATTTGAATTTTATGAGGCAAAGGTATCAAAACCTTATGATATAAACCAATTATGAACATCTACTTAAGATAATAATTTACCTGAATTAACCAACATTCTTTCATTATAGAAACAAGAAGACTTTAGTATGTGCCAAAATACATTATCTGGCAACAACATAAGGTTCTCGAAAACAGAGGAAGTTTTAGGATCCTCATAAGTATATTTATGTGCGTATGTACTATGTAACATATTATTACTTTTTCTTATCTGTTCTGATATAGTTCTATATCCACCTTCCCAAACTCTAAGTATCTCCCCCTGAACCTCTCATAGACATGAGCATAATACTCCGGCAGATACTGTATCATCGCATCCACAAAATCCTCCAAAGTAACAGCACTCAGCTTATAGGCATACTCCGGCTTCAGGAACTCCGTAACCGACCTGATTTCCTCTTCGGTTGACGGATGCTCCTTTGGCGAAAGCACTACTGAATACGAATCCTTCAGTCCTTCAACCATCCTGTACCGTTCTGTAAGCAAAAGGTTTCTGTAAATCTGCGTAAGTTTTACTTTACCTCCCATCAACAGCTCCTCAAAGTCCGTACTGAACAGACCGGTATCAACGAGCATCTGCTTCTGCTCCTCACAACGGCTGGCCTCGTTCACTCCGAGCACATCCGTATATTTCGTCTCGATGGCGATGATATGCTTGCCGCCCTTATTATCCACGAATCGGATATACGCATCCATGGCAGACTTATCATTCGTGTACTTGTCAATCGGTGTAGGAATAAACTCCAGACCGATTTCCGTCACCTCAAATACCGGGAAGTTCCTGAAGACCGACCTCACAGCAAGCGTAACCATTGCCGGATCCTGCTTCAACAGTAACATCAGGGGATGGAACAGGTTGAATGCCATCGGCTGGCTCGAAAGCAGGTTGTTGAACAGCCTGAACCCGTCTATCGTCTCATTTTCCCTTTTGTTGGCCACTCTTACCTTGGCATACTCGAAAGTCTCCTTCATCAGGAAGTTCTTTCCGGACACTTCACCACCACTGATCATGTTCCCGTATTTCCGCTTGGAGGCTCTTGTAGGTCCGAATCCTTCCTCTTCACCTATCTCCACTCTGTACATGGACTGGAGGAGCCTTGCTTTCCTGGTGAAAGCATTATCGCTTCCACACTGGTTTCCATATATATTATCCATTATTTTTCTATTTATTTGTGTAGTCCTCATTAATCATATTCCTTTTAAAGAAATTATGATATAACGTATTTCCATTATTTATAATTACTATATTTTGCTTTGATCTCGTTATAGCCGTATATATTACTTCTGGTTTATTTAGTGAACTATTTATTGTATAACCGTTACCATCACCCTCAGGTTGTAATAATATAATTACATTTGCAGCGTCCCATCCCTGGAAACTATGAATTGTTGAGAATTTTAATCCTCTATCCATCATAGTGAATTTTAATCCTCTATCCATCATAGTGAATTTCAACTTTTTTACTGTGTCATCCTTTAATTTATTTTTTTCATCTATTGGTATAAAAGTTGTTATGGTTGGCTCATTTGTTGTTTTCCGATAGCTGTATTCTATGTCTTTTAGGATAATAGAATTTTGGCCTAAGATTACAGTCTCATTGACATCAAAGCCTTCAATTCTTAATATACTAGATATAATTTGCACCAACTTATTTATATTTATTCCTGAATTGTTATACATGTACTTTAAACAAGTAAACATACCATCTTGGAGCAATTCTGCTTTTTCAAAATTGTCAGCATTTATAAAGCCAAAATCATTTTGAAATTTCTTGGCTAAACTTGTCAATTGGTTGTTTGCAAATCTGTGGCATTTACTTAATTGTCGATTCCATTCTCCTCCAATAACTCCTATACGAATATCTCCATTCGAATCAATTTCTCTATTATATATATTCTGTTTAGGGTCTCCGAAAACAACAAATTCGCCATTTTCATTCAGGAATTTATTATAAAGAATTTGAAGCCACTCACTTTTATAACTTTGAACTTCATCTATAAATATGGCATCAAAATGATCTATTTCATTCTCTTTACCATCAAAAAAGTATGTATCATCAAATGAATTAAAATATACATGTTTTCCAATAGTTTGAGCTTGTTCCTTAAAAAAATGGTGATAGTGACTAATATGTAGCTTGTTCCAATAGAAATCTGCTCTTACTTCATTGATGCGATATCGTAAATAGTTGGATAAAGTTTTATTGTATGTCAAAATAAGTATATTACCACCAGTTCTAATTTGAGCGTTTACAGCCCTAGTTGCAAGAACTTGAGTTTTACCAGCCCCTGCAACACCGCTAATTTTTTGTTTCCTTTTAGCTATACTTTGTGAAAGATTCCTTTGTATCGTAGTTAAATTTATAGATTTACCTTGTCTGTAAGAATGCCATTTGGGTGTTAATTCTTTTAATATACTATAAAACAACTGCTTATCGAAAGACTCACGCTCTTGATTTAAATTCAACCAATTTAATGCAGACATCATTCTTGTTTTATTATTTATGACATCCTTACCTAACAAAGAAATAAATTTAGTATCTTCTTTTTCAAATATTTCTTTTATCTCCTCAGTCGTATTTTCTGTAAAAAAAATAGCAGTTTTTACCAATGAATAATTCTTCTTATCCTCTTCTGCTTTCTTGAATAATAATTCATTTTGTCTAAAAAATTCAAGACGTGTTTCTACGATGTCTTTTATAAATATATTATTTTCGTCCTCAATTGGATTAATATCATTCTCTTCGAGTTCATTCTCTTCGTTAACATCATCAAATACATCTGATTTTGTTAAAAATCTATTGCAGATGTTTATTATCAATATCCCTTTCTTCTCACATATCAATACCAAGTCTGCTTTCTTTCCATATATTTTTTGTTTTATGAGAATAATGTCATTGGGTGAAATCTGATTTAATAAATACAAGTATATTAAACGTAATTCTTCAGATATAATACCATTCTGAACCGCGAGACGTGGATCATATTCATTATATACCGTATTTTTACTGTCTGTAAAATCCGGTACCATAATATTTTCAATATTATTTACATTTAAAGGATTTCCATTGTAAACAAAACATTTGGTTTTACATGTAAACGTATAAAATGTGTCTGATGTTTTTCCATATTGGGAATCGTCTACATTAGAAAAATAATCCTGTTCACCAAAGATACTACAGAACTGTTCAATCTTATATGCATTACTATTTTTAGGCCCGATGCATAGAATAATATTATTTCTGCTTTTATCACTTACAATATTTGCCAGTTTACCTAAATCAATGCTATCAATATCTAGTATATTAGAAAATATATGAATAACATTTTTATATCTGTAACCTAATTCATGAATTTCATTTTCTTTTCCTGCTCCAGGTAAATAATTTTGTATTGGCTGTATACATACAGCACCATTAGTTGCAATTGTAAGATTTATTTCTGCCCTTTCCAATGCAAATTTTGACGGTTCTATAAGTGTTATTTGTTTTAACCATTGTAGTAAATCATGTTCTTTAAAGCAGTCAACAACACACATTGAACCAATACCTTGCCCGCATCCCCAATCAACAATTTCAATACTCCCTGATATATTATCAAAAGGAAAGTTCTGTAAAGCTGATCTACATTTTATCATATGCATTTCCCCATAGGCAGCAATATAACAATTTAAAGCATCTTCATTGTCTAATAAAGCAACACCATTATGAAGATCTGGAAATCTATATGGTCTTGTCTTATAATCTGAAGGCATTAAACTTTTACATGTTTCTATTACATCTTGCATAGAAAGAGATGCTTTCGCTTTTATATGTTCATAGTATTCTCTCATTCCTTTATCTACCGGTTATATTTTCATTGTGCGGATTTTCTCTATGTTTCATATAATTCTGTTTAGCAATCTCCTTGCTCGAATTTGCGTAACAGTATTCACAAAGATGCGGACATGTATTGTACTCTCCAATATCCTTGCTGTCTATACATCCACAGACTTTCCTTTGACCTTTATCTTTCTTGTTTTTCTTATATTCAACACTAATCTCTCCGAATATATCCTTCGTAACTTCTACACCTATATGGTTCATCAGCAGCATGTCATCAGAGAAATACTTTATCATCAATTCATCATCTATACACTTGTTATGCTTGATACCAAACATATCCAGGTCTATCTTTTCTGCACACGTAGCTAGTTCGAGTTTCCATTCCTTGTTCATATCCACGAGCCCAGTAGCAAACTCTATCATATCTTCCTGTGAAAACTCTCTATACTGAATATTGTTCTTATAGAGATTGTTCTGTACCTTCTTATATGACGAAATATCAGCAAAACTGAAGACAAGTTTCTCTGTATATCCGTTCAATTTGACTCCTATATTGTAAATCTTCTCCAAGAGATCATCTACTATCAAACCTTTGGCTAATATCAATGGGTCAAATCTCCATATTACTTTTCCATATCCTAATCTATCAACCAACCTCTTGAATGTATCCATTCTATTACTTAATGATGGTACACCCATCTCCAGTTTCTCTTCATAATAGTCATTCAATGTAAACTGGATATAGCTATTTATGCCTCTATTATCTAAATAGTCCAATAAACCTCCTGTCTTAAGAAGTGGAGTCGGATTCTTTGACCAGAATACAATAAGCCTTGTCTTATCGTATGCCACATAAGATTTTACCCCATTGAAAGGGTTTTTCCAAACTGAGTATCCTTTATGCAGCCTTTCCTGGAACCAGTCTGCATAAAAGGCAGGTATATCTGTAGCACGGCTTGCTGACACAATTATTGGTGCACTTGCTTCTACACTTATACCATCGTCTGTATTTATCTTTATCTTTTCCATTTTTACTGTTTACTGTAATCAGTTCTTTTCTAATAACTTTAGAGCCTGTTTAAAAATGACTGAAATCTTTTTCTAAAGAGGTTTCCGTATCCGCCAGATTATTTCTTTCTTTGAAGCGACCAAACTTTAAAAAAGATGTATCAGACAGATTTAACGGAAACCGAGTGGCAATATATAACAAAAGTATTGAACCTGCAAGAAAGAAAGCGAAAATATGATTTGCGATTCACGGCTCTTTCATTTAAAAATGCTTGGAATTTTCAAAGTGCATGACCGATAGTCAGTTAAAAGCCATTAACCCTTTTATCCAAAATGAGATTAACACAGCCATTGCGTAACAGTTACATATAACTACCTGATTAACAGTGGTGCATTATAGCATCAAAGTTAAATGAAAGAGCCGTGTTTGCGATTGATTTGGAACGCTATATTTTACCTGGTAAAGACAGGTTGTCAATGGCGGATGCTTCCTCTTGACTTTCCCAAGTGGCAGTTGGTCTATTACTACTATCGCAAATGGGCCTCTCAATTGGATTTTGACTTGTTGTTAGAGAAATTACGTGGGCATGTACGTGTGAAACGCGGTCAAAGCATGGAACCCAGTGTAGGAATTATGGACAGTCAAAGCGTCAGATGGGGGAACAATGCTTCTTTGAACGGTATTGATGGAAATAAAAAGGTAAAAGGCATAAAACGGCATGTCATAGTGGATAAGAATGGCTTTCTTATTGCCGTTATGGTCACCATAGCTAATGTGCATGACAGTAAAGCCGCTTATTTGCTGATGAGGGTTCTTAAGGAGATGTGCTCCAGTGTAAAAAACATCCTTGCCGATGGAGGTTACCGAGGAGAACTTGTCGACAACATAAAAAAGAAATTCGGATATGTCATTCAGGTTGTTATCAGTGCGTACAAGGAACAGGGATTCAGACCCATTCAAAAGAGATGGATTGTGGAAAGAACATTCTCATGGATGGATTACAATAGAAGGCTCTGCCGAAACTATGAACTAACATTCGATTCGGCAGAGGAAATGGTCAAATTAGCCACTATAAGATTATTATTGAGGAAAATTTAAACAGGCTCTAAAACTGTATATTTTATAAAAAACTAACTAAAAAGTTGTTTTATCAAGAAAAGGGTTATACTTTTGTACCTTGGAAAATGGATCCAATGGGGTCTAATGGTATAATTTTAAAAAAAAGAAGATGAAAAAGAGTTTATTATTGGTAGTTGTCATGTTGGTAACTATCGCCGTAAAGGCACAAGACATTTACGTAGGCGGATCTTTGAACGTTTGGCGTAACAGTACAGACAACACTACATCATTTAAAGTGGCTCCGGAAATCGGATATAACTTTAATGAAACATGGGCATTGGGTGCCGAGTTGAATTATTCACATGAATATGATGAAGGTTTAACAGCAAATGCTGTATCGGTTGCTCCGTATATCCGTTGGTCTTATTATCAAAATAATGCCGTTCGTTTGTTCTTGGACGGAACTGCTGCTATTGGCTTTACTAAGATTAAAGATGGTGATACTAACAAAGCAGGGCAGATCGGTATCAGACCGGGTATTGCTGTTAAACTGAACAAGCATTTCTCTTTCGTTGCCAAATATGGTTTCTTGGGCTATCGTAGAAACATAAATACTTCCGGAGATTCTTTCGGCCTTGAACTTAGTAGCGAAGACTTGTCTTTTGGCTTTCACTACGAATTCTGATAAAAAACGAACAAGAAATAGGAAAGGGAGTTCCCTAAAATAGGGAATTCCCTTTCTTTATGTATAAACCCTATAATTTACGCATTTGTTAACGAAAAAGTTGTTTAATACGAATTACAATTATACATTTGTGCAATAAACAATAAGGAAGTATAGTCCTTGAGTATTAATTTAAAACTTTAAAATTATGAAGAAGAGTGTTTTATTTGTACTATTTGCACTGATTTCAGTAGCAGGTTTTTCTCAGATTGCAGGTTGGAATGCTAAGGTTGGTATGAATTTTAGTAATTATACAGGTGATCTTGATTTGAATGCAAAAGTTGGTTTCAAACTTGGTGGTGGTTTTGAATACGCTTTTGATGACACATGGTCATTGCAACCTTCTTTGTTTCTGACTGGTAAAGGTGCTAAGAAAGATGAAGTTACAATCAATGCTTATTATCTGGAATTACCAGTAATGGCGGCGGCTCGTTTCAATGTAGCTGATAATACGAATCTTGTGGTTAATGCAGGACCTTATTTTGCATGTGGTGTTGCAGGAAAAGTGAAAGCTGATATGGGTAATGTGGAATATAAGGAAGATACTTTCGGTGATGATGCTTTGAAGCGCTTTGATGCAGGCCTTGGTGTTGGAGTAGCATTGGAATTTGGCAGAATCATTGCAGGCTTGGATGGTCAGTTTGGTTTGGTAGATGTACAGAAAGTGGGTAATCCTAAAAACATGAACTTCTCTATTGTTGTAGGATATAAGTTCTGATAACAGTATATAGCAAAGAAAGCCGTTGCAGAAGATGATTTGCAACGGCTTTTTTATTATTGAGTGAATAAGATTAATAAATGTAAGTTTTTCTCTTTAATCCGACAACTTCTTCAACTTCTTGAAATGTTCAATCACAGCTAGGTAATTCTGGTCCGAGCAAGCATCAAATTTATTCCAAAGGTCACCCAGTACGGCAGCTCCGCCAAAACCGAAATCTTTGATTTCAAGTAGGTTATCTTCATTGATACCGCCCAATGCCATTACTTTAGAATCAATGATTTTAGCTTTCTGGGCCTCACGCAATTCTTCGGCAGTATATGTGGAATAGTGGTTCACTTTAGAGATACTGTCATAGATAGGACTCATGAAAACATAATCATAGAAATGCTTTTTATTTTTTACTTCTTCGACAGAGTGACAGGAGCAACTGACGTGTCCCGCATAGTCATGCGGCTCTTTCGGGTTACGTGCATTCAGATGGATTCCCATCAGGTTGAATTCCTCTTTCAGGTAAAAGTGCTCGTGTGTGACAATGCGACGGTGATATTTTTCCGGGATAAGTGTCAGTAATCGTTCTGAATACATAGCCGGAGTTTCCGGTTTTCTAAGATGTAGAATATCCAGACCCTCTTCGAAAAGAGCGGTAATAATTTTATCTTCTTCAACGAAGAAAGTGGGGGTAGTGACTACAATTAATTTCATTTCCTTTGTTAACTTGGATTGTTTAGCAAAGTTAGCAATTAACTATATCACAAACCAATGTTTATAGTGAAAATTTGTTAGATTGCAATGTCCGCAAGTCAATAGTCCATAGTTCACCCGCTAAAACGTTGCCAAAACCACAAATTATTTTCAGGACTTCCGTAGCTTCAATGCTTCCTACGACGGCGGGAGTTATTCCCATCACCCCTTTAGGGGGTGGCGGCATCCGTTTCATTTCCTCTTCGTCAGGATAAAGGTTACGGTAGCTTTTCTTCCGGCTGCCGTAATTGAATACTGAAACTTGTCCTTCGAAACCACAGATAGCACCATATATGTACGGCTTTCCCTGCTCGATACAAATATCATTAATCAGGTAACGTGTAGTGAAGTTGTCGCAGCCATCCACAACCATGTCATATTCCCGGATAATGTCACGGGCATTATTTTCTGTCAGTCGGGTAGGGTAATGTGCTACCTTGATTTCACTGTTGAGGGCAGAGAGCCGTTCCGCTGCGCAAACTGCCTTAGGCTTGCCCAACTCTTTCTCGGAATAAAGCACTTGCCGCTGCAGATTACTGATACCTACCACGTCATCATCTGCCAGTCCGATGTACCCCACACCGGCACCCGCCAGGTAAAGGGCGATGGGAGAGCCCAGCCCTCCCACACCTACAATAAGAACTTTTGCTTTCTGCAGTTTTCTCTGACCTTCCTCTCCGATTTCGGGAAGAATTATTTGCCTGTCGTATCGCATCCGCTTATCTTTTAAAATCGAAAGACTGGTCCCAATCCTTCCAAATCGGTTCACGCCCCAACTTCTTCAAATCACGTTCCACTTCAACCGCTTTCCGTTCATCGCTGACATGGAACTGCTCCAATGTCTGGGGATAACTGTAATATCCCCCCGGTTCTGTCTTACTTTCCGCACTCATGGTTGTTACGCCCAGTGTTGCCATGTTATTCCGGATTTCTGCGCTTTCACGGGTAGAATAGGAGATGTCCACATCATGGTCGAAGATACGCATGGCGAATGTCAGTTGCGCCAGTTCATGGTCGTTCATGATAACGTTCGGCTGGAAACCTCCATTTTCCGACGGGCGCATACGTGGGAAGTTTACGCTGTATTTGGTTTTCCAATAATGTTTTTGCAGATAGCGCAGATGATATGCCATCATCGTTACATCTGTCCGCCATTCTTCCAGACCGATAAGGACACCCATGCCAATCTTATGTACACCTGCCTGTCCCATGCGGTCAAAACCGTTGACTCGCCATTCAAATTTAGATTTCATGCCTCTTGGATGATACGTCTTGTAGTTTGCCTTGTTGTAAGTTTCCTGGAAACAGATTACACCGTTCAGTCCATGTTTTGTCAGTTCCTTATACTCTTCCGCTTTAAGCGGCATTACCTCAATTTGCAGATTGCTGAAATAAGGCTTTGCCAAATCCAGCGCACGGGCGATATACGGAACTCCGGCTGCCGCAGGGTTCTCACCCGTCACGAGCAGGAGATTCTCAAAAGGAGCCAACCGCTTGATTGCTTTGTATTCATTGATAATCTCTTCTTCTGTCAGTATCGTCCTCTTCATCGGATTGCTGATGTGGAAGCCGCAATAGACACAGGAGTTAGTACATGAATTAGTCAGATAGAGCGGGACAAACATGGAGATTGTTTTGCCGAACCGTTCCATCGTGTATTTTTGGCTGAGATGTGCCATCACTTCCAGATAAGGAGTGGCGGCGGGTGAAATCAGCGCCATAAAGTCGTTGACATCCAAATGCTCTTTCTTACTTAGCGCACGGCGTACGTCGGCATCTGTTTTGGAATAGATGGCTTTTGTCGTCTCTTCCCAGGATATTTTTTCTAATTCGTCTGAGAACATTTTATTAATCATTTCTTTTACTCTTTTTTAAGTCACGTGATAACCGCATCGCACAGAAGTTCGGACCGCACATCGTGCAATATTCTCCGTCAATATGATGTCCTGCACGGAAATATGTCTGTGCCCGTTCCGGGTCGAGAGACAAGTCGAACTGGTCTTTCCAGCGGAATTCATAACGAGCTTTGCTCAATGCATTGTCCCGTACTTGTGCGCCCGGATGCCCTTTGGCAAGGTCTGCGGCGTGAGCGGCAATTTTATAGGTGATGACTCCTACGCGTACATCCTCTTTATCCGGCAAGGCAAGGTGTTCTTTCGGAGTTACATAACAAAGCATTGCCGTACCCAACCAGCCTATCTGTGCTGCACCGATGGCGGAAGTGATATGGTCGTATCCCGGAGCAATATCCGTCACCAACGGGCCGAGCGTATAGAATGGCGCATCGTGGCACTTCTCAATCTGGCGTTCCATATTCTCCTTAATCTTGTGCATCGGCACATGGCCGGGGCCTTCAATAAATGCTTGTACATTTTTGTCCCAAGCGCGGAGCACGAGTTCTCCCATCGTGTCCAGTTCTGCAAATTGGGCTTCATCGTTGGCATCATAGATGGAACCCGGACGTAGTCCGTCACCTAAGGATACCGCTACATCATATTTTGCCAGAATATCACAAATATCGTCAAAATGCTCGTACAAGAAACTTTCCCGGTCGTGCACCAGGCACCATTTGCTCATAATACTTCCCCCACGGCTGACAATGCCGCACAACCGCTTGTCGGCAAGGTGCACATTATGGCGACGGATACCCGCATGAATCGTAAAATAATCTACTCCCTGCTCACATTGCTCAATCAAAGTATCCCGATAGATTTCCCAAGTCAGGTCTTCCACCACACCGTTTACTTTTTCGAGTGCCTGATAGATAGGAACCGTACCGACCGGAACGGGGCAGTTGCGGATAA
Source organism: Bacteroides acidifaciens (assembly GCF_024623065.1). Taxonomy (GTDB): domain Bacteria; phylum Bacteroidota; class Bacteroidia; order Bacteroidales; family Bacteroidaceae; genus Bacteroides; species Bacteroides acidifaciens. The sequence continues at coordinate 9,998 of NZ_JANJZR010000074.1, read as the reverse complement.
TCCACTCGCGTGTCTCGTGGATGTTCTCTCCTGTGGAGAGGTCCATCAGAGTGTCACCGCCCCATTTGCAGCTCCACAATGCTTTTTCCACCTCTTCATCAATGCTCGAAGTTGTAGCCGAGTTTCCGATATTCGTATTGATTTTTACCAGGAAGTTACGTCCGATAATCATCGGTTCCGCTTCCGGATGGTTGATGTTGACAGGCAGTACAGCACGGCCTTCAGCTATTTCCTTGCGGACAAATTCTGGAGTGATATGCGTCTTGATTCCCAACTCCTCGCAATTCATATTTTCGCGGATGGCTACGTATTCCATTTCGGGGGTGATGATGCCTCTTTTCGCATATGCCATTTGGGTGATGGCTTCTCCCTTTTTCGCACGATAGGGCAGGGAGATATGTTCAAAACGCAGGTGGTCGAGACTTTTATCATCCCGTCTCATCCGTCCGTATTCAGAGGTGATTTCAGGAAGCTGCTCCACATCACCGCGACCGACAATCCATTCTTCGCGCATTCGCGGCAATCCTTTTTTAAGGTCGATATTCATCTCTGTATCACTGAACGGCCCGCTGGTGTCATATACATATACTTCGGGGTTTGGTGTCGCTATCTTTTCTTCGCCTTCAAAACTGACACTGGGCACTTGTTCCACTTTCCGCATAGCCACGCGGATATTCGGAAAAAGTTTGCCGGGTAAATATACTTTTTGAGAGCGGGGGAATTTTATTCTTTGTTCCATAATTGTTGTTTTATTATCAACTACTTATTCATAATTATTTATTTAGAAAAGCAGTTAAAGGTGAACTTGCTTCCGCTATGAAATTATCGGCTTGTAACCCTAATCCCGCTTCGTAAGCTTGTCTTCCGGCTTCGGTGGCGGCTTTGAAAGCCCTTGCCATCTCTACCGGGTTTCCGGCAACGGCGATTGCCGTGTTCACCAATACGGCAGAAGCTCCCAGCTCCATCGCTTCGGCAGCATGGCTTGGCGCGCCGATACCGGCATCCACTACAACGGGGATACCCGCTTGCTCGATAATGATTTGCAGGAATTCTTTGGTTTGCAGACCTTTATTTGTGCCAATCGGAGCACCGAGCGGCATAACGGTCGCTGCGCCGGCTTCTTCCAGACGCTTGCAGAGTACAGGGTCGGCTTGGCAATAAGGCAATACGACAAAGCCCAGTTTTACCAGCTCTTCCGTAGCTTTCAATGTTTCGATAGAGTCGGGAAGCAGATAACGGGGGTCGGGATGGATTTCCAGTTTCAGCCAGTTTGTTCCAAAGGCTTCACGGGCCAGTTGTGCGGCGAATACAGCTTCTTCCGCATCGCGCACGCCGGAAGTATTGGGCAATAACTGGATATTCGGATGGATAATATGTTTCAGCATGTCGTCCTCTTTGTTGTCCATGTCGATACGTTTCATGGCAACCGTAACCATCTCTGTGCCCGAAGCCAGGATGGACTGTTCCATTACTTCATTGGAATTGAATTTTCCTGTTCCCAAGAAAAGACGGGAGTTAAACTCGCGTCCTGCAATTACTAACTTTTCCATTTTGTGTATATTTAAGTGTATAGCTAAATTCCCATTTATCATCTGACAAATTATTAATCACTATCAATGATTCTCCGTGTTTCCTCTACCGGATTCTCCGCGCGTAGAATCGTGCCGGACATAGCAATCCCGTTGACTCCTGTACGGAGAATGGCGGGAATATCCTCAGCGGTAATTCCGCCGATAGCTACGACAGGCAGTTCGATGTTCGCTTCTTTCATTTGTGACATGATAGCGACATATCCTTCCAAACCCAGTACAGGGCTCAGATTCTTTTTGGTAGTAGTAAACCGGAAGGGACCGATGCCGAGATAATCGGCTCCGGCACGGTAATGCTGTACGACATCTTCGAATGTATTCGCCGTACCACCGATGATAAAGGCTTCTCCGAGTATCTGTCGTGCCTGGTCGATAGGCATATCTTTCCTACCCAGATGCACGCCGTCCACTTCGAGCTTCTTGGCCAGTTCGACGTGGTCGTCGAGAATTAACATAGCTTCATGTTCTTTGCAAAGCGGTTTCAGTTGCAGAGCTACTGCTTCCACCTCTTCGAGAGAAACCTCCTTCATACGTAGTTGAATCCATTTGCATCCGCCTTCGAGAGCCATGCGTGCCGATTCGAGGTACGAATACCGTTCGGTCTGATGCGTGATAAATTGTAGACTGACCATTCCGTTATCCTCCGCAAGCCGCTTTGATAATAACCAGGTTGTCGTTCTCATGAAGCGTGAAACGTTCCCACTCGGTGCGGGGAATCATTTTGTTGTTTACGGCGATAGCGATGCCCTGAACCGGAAGTTCGAGTTGCGCTGTCAGTTGTGTCAGGGTAGAGTCGGGAATCATTTCCACCTCTTTGTTGTTCACTTGTACTTTCATTGTCCTATCAGAATAAATAAGTTGAAAGTAAATACAAAGAGCGTGCTTTTATAGAAAGGCGATAAGAAGAAACACAATCCCTACGTCAGTACTAACTGCATCAGGTTCTTAGGGTATAATCTCAGCCCCTCATGGGGCACCCCTTTGTCTTTACGGGGGCAAAGTAAGCGAAAAAGAAACAGAAAAACACTAAATCGGCAGATTTTTTTTTTCATTATTGTCGTAAAAAAGGCCGCTGTGATTTTCACAACGACCTTTTCATTAATATAGTTTAGTTAATAAATCCGGTTACATTCTTTTTTCGACTACCTCCCAGTCGATAATGTCCCACAAGGCGTTGATGTGGTCGGCACGGCGGTTTTGGTAATCCAGATAATAAGAGTGTTCCCACACATCGAATCCGAGAAGCGGCTTCAATCCGGCACGTATAGGGTTGCTGCCGTTTCCTTCTTTGGTGATGTGCAGTTTACCGTTCTTGTCAGCGGACAACCACGCCCATCCCGAGCCGAACAATCCTACTGCTGCTGCATTGAATTCTTTTTTGAAGTTTTCAAAGCTGCCGAAGTCTCTTTTGATAGCTTCTCCCAGTTTGCCTGCCGGTTCCTTCCTTGTTGGTTTCGGGGCAAACTGCAGGAAATACAGGTTGTGGTTCAATACTTGTCCGGCGTTATTGAATATAGCTCCGTCCGGTGCTGTGGCAACGATTTCTTCCACCGTTTTACCTTCATATTCTGTTCCCGGAACGAGGCTGTTCAGATTATTTACATACGTTTGTAGATGTTTCCCGTAATGGAAACCTATTGTTTGCTGACTGATTACAGGTTCCAACGCATTGTTTGCGTAAGGAAGTTTAGGCATTTCGTAAGTCATGGTCATTATAATTAAAGACATTAATATACTATTCATAATGTTACAAGTTTTAATTGGCTTGATATACTATAATAACAGAAGCCTTCCGCAAAATGTTCACAGTATCTTGTTTTATTTATAAATATACTGTATCCGTTCCACTTCTTTCGGGTTTTCCCGGTTCGTACGGCAAATCCATTGTCCCGCATTATAATATCTCACGGTTCATTGCTTTTGGGGGTTAGGTTAAAATAGTTAGTGATGAAAAATCGTAAAAATACCTTCATTCTCGCATGAATGTTATACTTTTGTATTGAGAACAAAATTGAACGCCAAGAGTTTGTTAAAAAACTCATTGTTTTTATAATGCTGTTATGAATACCAATTATATAGAGGAATTAAATAGAAGTCAGTGTGCAGCAGTGACTTACAACGACGGCCCTTCACTGGTGATAGCCGGTGCAGGTTCGGGAAAGACGCGCGTGTTGACTTATAAAATTGCCTATTTGCTTGAGAACGGTTACAATCCGTGGAACATCCTCGCACTGACCTTTACCAATAAGGCGGCGCGTGAGATGAAAGAGCGTATTGCCCGCCAGGTGGGTATGGAGCGGGCGCGTTATTTGTGGATGGGGACTTTCCATTCCATATTCTCCCGAATCCTTCGTGCCGAAGCGCAGTATATCGGATTTACTTCCCAGTTTACCATTTATGATACTGCCGATAGTAAGAGCCTGCTCCGTTCCATCATCAAAGAAATGGGGCTTAACGAAAAGACCTATAAGCCGGGGACTGTGCAATCCCGCATCTCCAATGCTAAGAATCATCTGGTCACTCCTACAGGCTATGCTGCCAATAAGGAAGCGTATGAAGGCGATATGGCGGCTAAGATGCCCGCTATCCGTGACATCTATACCCGCTATTGGGAAAGGTGCCGCCAGGCGGGAGCTATGGATTTTGATGATTTGCTGGTATATACCTACATTCTGTTCCGTGATTTTCCGGATGTGCTTGCCCGCTATCGGGAGCAGTTCCGTTATGTGCTCGTAGACGAATATCAGGATACCAACTATGCCCAACACAGCATCGTTCTGCAACTCACCAAAGAGAACCAGCGTGTTTGTGTCGTAGGGGATGATGCACAAAGCATCTATTCTTTCCGTGGAGCGGATATTGACAATATCCTTTATTTTACGAAAATCTATCCTGATACAAAAGTCTTTAAACTGGAGCAGAATTACCGCTCCACACAGACCATTGTCTGTGCTGCCAACAGCCTGATTGAGAAGAATGAGCGTCAGATACGGAAAGCCGTATTCTCCAAGAAAGAGAAAGGGGAAGCTATCGGTGTGTTCCAGGCATACAGCGATGTGGAAGAGGGGGATATTGTGGCGAATAAGATAGCCGAACTGCGCCGCGAACATTCCTACGGTTATGCTGATTTTGCTATCCTGTATCGTACGAACGCGCAAAGCCGTATTTTTGAAGAAGCTCTTCGGAAGCGAACGATGCCTTATAAGATTTACGGCGGACTTTCGTTCTACCAACGAAAGGAGATAAAAGACGTTATTGCTTATTTTCGTCTGGTGGTGAATCCGAATGACGAAGAAGCGTTCAAGCGTATCATCAATTATCCTGCCCGTGGCATTGGAGATACTACCGTCGGCAAAATAATATCGGCAGCCACTGATAATGGAGTCAGCCTGTGGACAGCGCTTTGCGAACCGTTAAGCTACGGACTGAATATCAACAAAGGGATGCATACCAAACTTCAGGGTTTCCGTGAACTGATAGAAGGTTTTATTACCGATCAGGCGGATAAGAACGCTTATGAGATAGGAACAGATATAATCCGCCAGTCCGGCATTATCAATGATGTTTGTCAGGACACTTCTCCGGAGAATCTGAGCCGCAAGGAAAACATAGAAGAGTTGGTAAACGGTATGAATGACTTCTGCGCTTTACGGCAGGAAGAAGGCAATCCGAATATATCCCTAACCGATTTCCTTTCGGAGATTTCGTTGCTTACCGACCAAGATTCCGATAAGGCAGATGATGGGGAGAAGATCACTTTGATGACTGTCCATTCCGCCAAGGGATTGGAATTTAAGAACGTATTTGTGGTTGGTATGGAAGAAAACTTGTTCCCTAGCGGCATGGTAGGAGATTCGCCATGTGCGTTGGAAGAGGAACGCCGCTTGTTCTATGTGGCCATTACCCGTGCGGAAGAACATTGTTATCTGTCGTTTGCCAAAACCCGTTTCCGTTATGGAAAGATGGAGTTTGGAAGTCCCAGCCGTTTCTTGCGGGATATTGATATTGACTATTTACGGATGCCGCACGAAGCAGGAGTCAGCCGTTTGGTTGATGAAGGTGCGGGACGCTTCCGCAGAGAGATAGAAGGCGGATTTATCCGTTTTGCTTCTCCATCGCGTACACCTTTCGGAAGTACATCTTCGTCTGAACAGCGTGAACGACCGAAGGCGCAGATTATAGCTCCCAGTGTACCGAGAAACTTGAAGAAGGTGAGTACGATAGGCAGCAGTGGGGGAAATCAGGCAGTATCTTCCGGTTCGGCATCGGTAGCAGGTGTACAAGCCGGGCAAATGATAGAACATGAGCGTTTCGGACTCGGAGAAGTGATAAAAGTGGAAGGAACGGGAGATAACGCAAAAGCCACCATTCATTTCAAAAATGCGGGTGACAAGCAACTATTATTGCGTTTCGCCCGTTTTAAGGTGATAGAATAAGATAAAAAATAGAGAGGCTCATGAAGAAACAACTAACAGTAATTTTGCTTTCCGCTTTGATTTTGAGCGGATGTGCGTCCGGGCGTATGGGGAATCCGGGAGCTATCGTGGCAGGTGCTTCTATCGGTGGCAGTCTGGGAAGTTCGATAGGCGGGCTTATCGGAGATAATAATCGTAGCTGGCGCGGCGGTTACCGTGGTTCTGCCATCGGAAATATTGTAGGAACTATTGCCGGAGCAGCTATCGGAGGCGTGTTGACTGCACCCAAACAAGCCCCGATAGAAGATGACGCTTATGTTCCTGAAGTGCGTGAAGTCCGTGCTCAGAAATACAAGAAGCAGCCGCAGCAGATTCAGCGACCGCTTGCCCAACTGAAATTGTGCAGGATTCGTTTTATTGATGATAACCGCAGTCATGTGATTGATGCAGGGGAGAACAGTAAGATAATCTTTGAAATTATGAACGAAGGCCGGAAGCCCGTATATAATGTGGTTCCTGTCGTAGAAACGGTCGGAAAGGTGAAACATCTCGGCATCTCTCCTTCGGTGATGATAGAGGAAATCCTTCCGGGCGAAGGCATCCGTTACACTGCCTCGATTCATGCGGGCGAGAAGCTGAAAGACGGTGAAGTGACTTTCCGTGTAGCAGTGGCGGACGAGAATGGAATGATTTGCGATTCTCAGGAGTTTACTTTGCCTACGCAACGTTGATTTTAAGGGGAAAATAGTCCGGAAATATCTGGCATAAATATAGTGACGGTATGTGCCTGGGATAGTGACGCTATCCTGAGCACATACCGTCACTATGTTGGTGGGATAGCGTCACCATTTTAATAGCCATCTCCATATAGGAATTACATGTGTTTTTTTGTTGTCGATAGTTATTATTGATAGTACATTACATTCTTATTATTGATAGGATATTGTTTTTCTTTTTTATTGGAATTGGCTACTCATCCTACTGCTGAGGAGGTGAAAGCTTGGTTGGAGAAGTTACTTTCATATTAAAACACGACCATACATAAAAATGGAGCACTTTATTTGAAATCAAACATTATTCTGCTTACCTTTGTCAGCATGAAAAAAGAAAACGGTAAAGGAGACGAACTTATGGCAAGTAATTATATTCGTTTCGATTGGGCAATGAAACGCTTGTTGCGTAATAAAGCCAATTTTGCAGTTCTCGAGGGTTTTCTTACCACTCTTCTAAATGAAAAGATAGTCATTCAGAAACTGTTGGAAAGTGAAAGCAATCAAGAGGACGAGTTTGACAAGTATAATCGGGTGGATATGCTTGCGGAAAACTCAAAGGGTGAACTCATTTTGATTGAAGTTCAAAACAATAATGAGTATGCGTATTTCCAACGTATGTTATTCGGCACTTCTAAATTGGTGACCGAATACATAAACCGCGGGGAAGGGTATGACAAAGTAAGGAAAGTATATAGTGTCAATATTGTATATTTCTCTTTAGGAAGTGGAAAGGATATCGTATATCATGGAAAAACAGAATTCCGCGGAATCCATCAGGGAGATGTTCTGGAATTGACTCCTTTCCAGAAACAGACATTCAAAGTCGATAGTGTCAGTCAGCTTTATCCCGAATATTATATTCTGAAGGTCAATGATTTCAATCAAGTGGCCCGTAGCCCGTTGGAAGAATGGATTTATTATATGAATACAGGTGATATACCTGATGGTGCGACAGCACCGGGGTTGGATGAGGCTCGTCAACGCTTGAAACTGGATAAGATGACTAAAGAAGAATTAAATGCTTATTATCGTCATTTGGATAATATAGTGATTCTACGCGATAATATATATACCGAGCGTGCGGAAGGTCGTGCGGAAGGTCGTGCAGAAGGTCGTGCCGAGGGTCGTGCGGAAGGTCGTGCTGAGGGTCATGCTGAGGGCCGTGCCGAGGGACTTATGGAAGGTCGCATGGAAGAAAAAAGAGAAATGGTACATAATATGAAATCTTTGAATATTCCACTTGATACCATTTCGCAAGTTACAGGACTATCCATTGAAGAAATAAAAAGCTTGTAGTAGGATTACCACAGAAAATTGTGAATTTTAAAATGATAAAGACAACGCTTCCATTTATACAGGGAGCGTTTTTTTATTCATAAAAATAGGATACTGTATGCGTTTCTCTTGTTTGAAATCTGAACAGTATATGGCGCTCAAGCAAATATGCGAGTAATCAGGCATTATGAAAATCTGTATTGCTTCTGCTTATATGTTATTGTGGTGCATATAGTTTGTAATAAAGTGCTAATTATGATATTTCGTCAGAGCATTCTCTGCTGAAACTGCAAGAATTTTGTTTCTCTCACTATAGATATTGTTTGGCTTATTCGTTAATTAATTAAATAATGTTATCTTTGTGGCTGAGAAATATATAAAAAGAAACATGATAAGAACTATTTATAATAATTTGTTATTGGTGTAGATTATGAATTCAGACAGACGAATGGCTTTACTCTTTTTTATTTTAATGATAATTCTTGCAATTACATTAGAACGAATGCTTTATACATCAGGAGAAGTTACACTTAAAGGAAAAGCTGAAATAACTTTATTGGAGGCAATAGAAGATGGACTCAATGCACAATATAAGGCACTGGGATTGTATGAGGCTGGCTATAAAATAGGACCGGATAGGAAATTTGAGCATTGTACTGTAACCAGTGCTGAAGGTAAAAAAATAAAAGATATTTTGATTGAAACAAATAAGATTATAGTCAGTTCAGATATTGAAAATAAAATGCATCATACCGTTTTAGCAAAAGAAGGGGTTGATGCTGATGCTTTCTTAGCTTTATGGGGTAAAAAGATGTCTGAAGCTAATATTGTTTCTAGGCACGCATTACAAATACATGTTCATGTCGATAGTAGCTATGTACTAACCTGTGGAGATTCTACCTTGTTTTTGCCTAAATATAAAAAGATTAGTACTATTTGTGCCGGACTTTCCAATGAAATTGAAGTGGAACCTTTTATTCGGTATTCATGGTTTACAGTTCTTAAAAATGCTTCAATAAAAATGGTTGTTATTGGAGAATTTATCCTTCTTATCCTTTTATTTGTTTGTTTTGTCTATTTTCTAAGAAAAGAAATAAAGCAGAACGTTTCTTCAGTAGAAGATGTATCTCAATTGGAAATACATTTGGCGAATTTGCGTTATGTTTATGATTTGCATGAATTTTATGTAGATGATCGAAAAATTCAGGTTCGTCCTCAATCTGCATCTTTGCTTTTGTTATTTCTGAAAGCTCCATATTATACTGTGAGTAAAGAAGAGATTATTTCATGTTTATGGAGACAGGGGGATAGTAACGCGGGAGATAGGGTACGTCGTGCACTGTCTGATTTACGGGCATTCTTTCGGGAGAATTCTGTGAATTTGTCTATTGAATCATCAGGTAATGTCCATTCTTTGGCTGTCCTAAAACGTTGATTCTCAAATGAAAACTGTTTGTGAGAAATTTCTCACAGCAGTTCTCACAATTTCTCACAAACAAAATTTTCCAGATTCTAACCAAATGTCTACTTTTGACGAAAACAATTAATTTATATCATAGTATGAAAAGGTATTTGAAATTTTTTCTTTAGTTGTGTTTGCTTCTGTTTTCTTTTCCAGGAAGGCGGAACGAAGTGATGTACAAAATGTTATTCTATTGAATAATGTGGAAGCATTGGCTGCCGGTGAAAATCCTACAACTAGATGTATTGGCACTGGTTCTGTGGATTGTTCTTTAAATCATGAAAAAGTAAAGTATGTTTTCGAACCATTTATATTGGAATGGTAAGCTTCTACTACTAATATTAGTAGTTGGACTATTATCTTCGTGCTCACAATCTCAAAAAGCTTTTTGGGCTGATAAGTATTCCGATTTTCCGAAAGAGAAAGAATTGAGAGGAGAAGTAATAGAGCTTGATACAGCCTTGTTCCGCTATCCTTTTCGGAT
>NZ_JANJZR010000073.1 GCF_024623065.1 Bacteroides acidifaciens | reverse complement strand
CTTAAGTGTATTTCACTAAAGTTGCGAGTTTTGATTTATATTGAGGGCGTTTTTGAGCTTTTGACACACCCTCTTTTGTCGGTTACATCTAAATCTGTACTAATCAGTTTTGATATGGGAAAGATGTTTTCCCGAAAAGAACTTCTTAGCAGTAATCATTATTATCTCAGAAAGTTGATCATCACAGAACATTAATTCAGTATCTGTCCGTCAGCCGATATTTTCACATCTTGTTTACTGTTTTCTATATCTATTAAGTAATATGTGCAACCTGTCGCTTCTTCCACATATTCAACGTCATCATCATCAACTTGGCCGGGATATGTGTCATTAATCCTATTTTTTACAGGTTCAGGTAGCGTGCTGAAATGCACTTCCCAAGAGGTCAGAACCCACTCGCCATTTTTGTTGAACAGAACTTCTTTGCCAAATCTTTCATGGATAATATCAACCTCTGTGTATCCAGCATATTTTCCTTCGTCCTCAACATCAACTTCGATTAATTTGAGACCGGGGTATTTAGTATCAAGGAACCTGCGCATTTCATCTGTCAATGTTACGTTTGGGGCAGGCAAATACTGATCATCTCTATCATCAGTATCTACAACTTTCTTTATCAGCACTCCTTCTCCGGAATAATACAAGTCCAACTCCTGATTCTGCTTCTCTACTTCGATCACATAAACCGTTTCAACACCTTTCCGCTCCAGTTTGTCTACATCATCTGTTCTCCATGAAGTATGGTATTCTGTTGCTTCAAAGGATTTTCTTACAGCTTGTGGCAGTGCCATATAAGGTATATCCGTTTCTGTCATCTGCCATTTCCCATCTTGAGTGAACCATGCAGACGTTTCGTATCCATCATAGAAATCCGCTACATAATATCCTGATTTGCCTTTCCATTTCACATTGACCGCGTTCGGATATTTGGATGAAAAGGCATTTTGCAATTCAACAGGAACAGCGATGGAATCATGGTCATCATTGTCACAGCTTTGCAAACTCCATGCAGCGCCTAACGCTAATATAAGTATATAAATTTTCAGTTTCATCATTGTCTCAATTTTAAGGGTTTAGTTATCAATGTCAATCAAGTTGAATTTCAAGTCAAATTTCAATTCCGTACGATTGGAAAGTTTTACTTCATATTCCTTTTTATCACGTTCTATTTTCTGGACTTTCACGTCAGGATAGTTGGTCGTTACATATTGTCGGATAGCTGTGGGGATTGTTGCTGCGGGGATGACCGTATGTTTGCAATCGATTTCCGTCCATTCTCCCTTGTTATTAAACTCCACTTTATCGCCATTCGTAAAAATCACCTCATAACTTTTATAGAAGAAATCACTTTCCATTTTGGCTAACGCTACTTTGCTGTTGGCAAAATGTCGTTTGATAAACTGTTGTGCCGGTTGTGGCATTTGAGTAACTTGAATTGGCTTGTCATCATCTGCATGTGCCACTGTTTGCAAAGTGAACAAGCATACTAATAAGAATACTAACTTTCTCATAATCATTGTTTTTTAAATTGGTTTTACTATTGTCATTCAATTTATACTGCAAAGATGAGAACAGAATCTGAAAAGATTTGGGAATTTTGAGAAATTCCGCAAAAAACTCATCGAAAATTATAGTGACGCTATACCGTCATCATAGCGTCACTATGTGTATGGGATACCGTCACTATCCCATGCAGATAGCGTCACTATAATTTCACCACAAAATCAGATGCTGGAAATCTCGAAGCAGTGTTCTCCCTGTTCGTAGTAATATCGTAGAATCAGATGCTGCAAGCGACAAATGGATGCGGCTATTGCCAATCCCAATCCGGTAGAACCTTCCTTCTTGGCACCTTGATAGAAACGTTCGAAGATATGTTCCTTATCCAACGGATGCTCTACTCCTGTATTCCGGAAAGTTATATTGTTTTTACTAACAACTATTCGGATATGTCCCCTATCCACATTATGCACAAATGCATTCTTCAGAAGATTAGTCAGCAAAGCTACTGCCAGAGATTCATTCATCATAATATTGAAAACATCCTGTTCTTCAATGCTTGTTTTTATATTGCGATAGTGATAGACTTCTTCATAGTCTTGCAAATACCGTTTGAGAAGCATATTTAATTTCAACTGTTTGGTATCGGTAAACTGCCTGTTATCTATCTTGGTAAGTAATAACAGGGATTTATTCAGTTTGGTAATGTACTCCAGGGTCTGATGCGTTTTCATCAGCTCTCCCAGTTGCTTTTCTGACAATAACTCATCTTCCATCAGCATTTCCAGACGATTGCGGCAGATGGCAAGCGGAGTCTGTATCTCATGCGAAGCATTTCCTATAAACTGTTTTTGTTGTTCAAACATTTGTTCGGTGCGTTCTGCATAACGGATGGCGGCATCATTCAATTTCCTGAATTCCGTAATTTGGGTATTATTGTTCAATGGTTCGTTCTTTTTCCCGGTTTGATAATTGTCCAACCAGTGGAGAAGGACATAAAGCGGGTGCATGTTCCGATAGAATACCCACACTGAAATTATAATAATACATAATAGTAAAGCCACATACAGAAAAATGATCCATATCAGAATAGCATCTTTCAAATCATCTTTTTCGATACTTGGAGTAGAGACTGTCAGTTCATGGTATCGTCCTTCGTCATCCTGAAAGATCGTGGTAAGAATGCGTGCCGGTTCGGTTTCTCCTTTTTCTTTAATATATACCATAGAGTCTTTGTACAGAATATCTTCCCGGTTTTCCGCATATTCCTTACTTACTTCCGTCATATAATACTGATTGTTGGAACCGTTAGTCTCAGAGGGTAGTTCCTCTCCTGCCAACGCGCGGATAATGATTGTTTCCGAATAGTCTTCCAAAGCATCATCCACTTCATCATTCACTTCGTCAATCATCGTGACATAAAAGAAAACAGCCCAAACTGTCAAGATAAGAGTTAGAGCAAGGGTGATGCGAAGAATGATGTAATATATTAATTTCATGGATGATAGTCTCTTTTTATTCAACAATCAATTTATATCCGAATCCGTAGACAGCTTTTATTTCAAGAGTTGCGCCCGAATCTTTGAGCTTTTTGCGTAGATTCTTGATTTGGGCATATATGAAGTCGAAATTATCTACCTGGTCAATATGATCTCCCCACACAGATTCGGCCAATGTATTTTTATTGATTAATCTTCCGGGACGGTTAATGAAGTATAGAAGAATATCATATTCCTTTCTGTTCAGTTCCAGTTCGCGGTCATTAACGAATACACGGAACTTGTCCGGTTCTATCCGGACATTTCCCTGACGGATATCTATCTCTCCATCCTGTTGACGACGGCGTATCACGCTTTTTATTCGGGCATTCAGTTCCACCAAATGAAATGGTTTCGGTAAGTAGTCATCCGCCCCGAGTTCAAGTCCCAGAACTTTATCTTCCAAAGAATCCTTTGCGGAAATGATAATTACGTTTTCCCGTTTATGAAGGGCTTTCAATCGTTCGAGAAGGTCAAGCCCGCTTCCGTCAGGTAGCATAATATCCAACAAGATACAATCATAATCGTAATCTTCGATTTTACGTAATGCTGAATTGAAGTCATCCGCTGTTTCCACAACATAACGTTCTTTTTCAAGCGAACATTGGATCAGTTCCCTTAAAGACGGCTCGTCTTCTACAATCAATATCTTCATTGTTCTTTTTCCTTTCTTCCTTTCTTCTTTATAAATGCATTACAAAGAAAGGAGATATTTCTGAAATAAAACTGAAATGGACATAAAAAGGCCGGGAAATATATTCATTCCCGACCTTTAATTCTATCAGATTTGCTTTCTAATGCTTAATAGGAACGTGCAAATATTACACGACGGGCAGATGGTTTGCCTGTAACCATACATTTTCCAGGTTTCTTGTCATCCGGAACAAAGGAATCGAACGGGATACAACGGATGGTAGCTTTTGTATCTTCTTTAATCTTTTCCTCAGTTTCGGTAGTTCCGTCCCAGTGAGCAAGAATAAATCCGCCTTCTTCGATTTTTTCTTTGAATTCGTCATAGGTATCTACTGTCGTAATCTTGGAGTTACGATAGTCTAATGCTTTCTTGTAGATATTTGCTTGTATTTCTTCAAGCAAGTTCTGAACGTATGTCTCGATACCGTCGCACGTAATAGTTTCTTTTTCCAGCGTATCGCGGCGCATCACTTCCATCGTATTGTTCTCGAGGTCGCGACCACCCATTACCAAACGGACAGGAACGCCCTTCAACTCATAATCTGCGAACTTGAAGCCCGGACGCTTGTTGTCCGCATTATCATATTTTACTGAGATACCCAGTGCTTTCAATTTAGCAACAATACCTTCTACCTTAGCATCGATTTGCTTCAGTTGCTCATCATTCTTATAGATAGGAACGATAACTACCTGAATCGGAGCCAGATGCGGTGGTAATACTAAACCGTTGTCGTCAGAATGAGTCATAATCAATGCACCCATCAAACGAGTAGAAACACCCCATGAAGTAGCCCAAACGTATTCCAACTTGTTTTCTTTGTTCACAAACTGAACATCGAACGCTTTTGCAAAGTTTTGTCCCAAGAAGTGAGAAGTACCACTTTGCAATGCTTTGCCATCCTGCATCATAGCTTCGATGGTGTAAGTGTCAAGTGCGCCGGCAAAACGTTCGTTAGCTGATTTTACACCTTTTACTACCGGAACAGCCATATATTTCTCAGCGAAATCGGCATATACATTCAACATTCTGACAGCTTCTTCTTCAGCTTCTTCGCGAGTAGCATGGGCGGTATGCCCTTCCTGCCACAAGAATTCAGCAGTACGCAGAAACAAACGGGTACGCATCTCCCAACGGAAAACGTTTGCCCATTGATTGCAAAGGATAGGCAGGTCACGATAGGATTGAATCCAATTCTTGTATGTATTCCAGATAATAGTCTCTGATGTCGGACGGATAATCAATTCTTCTTCCAATTTAGCGGCAGGGTCTACTACTACGCCCGAACCGTCTTCAGCATTTTTCAAACGATAATGCGTTACTACGGCACATTCTTTTGCGAAGCCTTCTACGTGTTCGGCTTCACGGCTTAGGAATGATTTGGGGATTAATAATGGGAAGTATGCATTCACGTGTCCTGTCTCTTTAAACATTTCGTCCAGTTGACGTTGCATTTTCTCCCAGATTGCGTATCCGTAAGGCTTAATCACCATACATCCGCGTACGGCAGACTGTTCTGCCAAATCAGCTTTTACCACCAAATCGTTATACCATTGCGAGTAGTTTTCGCTACGTTTGGTAAGGTCTTTCAGTTCTTTTGCCATTATATTTTTTTATTTAAAGTTTCCGTAAGTGTCAAAACAGGGTGCAAAAATACGAAAAATGCACGAACTGCCCTATTCTTCATGCATTATTTTCGTTGTCTTGTTCTATAAACAGAAATCAGGTAGTCATTCTAAAATGACTACCTGATTATCACTGGAGCGGTAAGCGAGACTCGAACTCGTGACCCTTAGCTTGGGAAGCTAATGCTCTACCAACTGAGCTACTACCGCATTTTTGCCAATTCAAAGGAGCTTCCTTCAAATTGTATTGCAAAGGTAGATATAATTTTTATATCTCAAATAAAAATCCTGTTTTTTTAATTGAGAAAATTATTGTATTAGTATCAATCCCTTATCTGACGGCTACTTCTTTTCTGGGACTGACAGCTTCCCGGTATTTTACGGATTCGGAAGCACCGTTACTCATGATTGTCTTTTTCTCAGTCGAATTGATTTTCCTTTCTGGAGTTTCTTATCCAATAGAATTAATGCCTTGGTATTGATAACCCTATATGGATTCAGGTGGTGATTTATTTTATATTAAACATATGGGTATATAAAAAGGATTAGGCACAAAGTTTGATTAAACAGATCAGACAAAATGCACATTATATGTATATAATGGAAGAATATCTCCTGTTTCTTTGTTTCTTTCATTGGTTTTGTATAGTTTTGTTGACTATTACCATTAGAAATAGTATAAAATAAATACTGATATGAAATACATTATCTATATTCTCTTCTTTTTTCCTATTTGGGTCACTGCGCAAACATACAAATACATAGGTACAGAAAATGGTTTGAGTAATCGAAGAATATTCAGTATCCAGAAAGACGCTCAAGGATATATGTGGTTTCTTACCGATGAAGGAATGGATCGCTACAATGGTAAAGATATAAAGCATTACAAACTAAATAAGAATGACAGTGCACTTGAAGCTCCTATCCATCTGGGGTGGATATATACCAGACCTCATATAGGAACATGGGTCATTGGCAAACAGGGACGGATTTTCCAATATGAATCAAAGTATGATGACTTTAAAATGGTGTATAAGTTGCCGAATAGCTTGGAAACGATTAGTTATGGTTATATGGACAACAATGATAATATATGGTTATGCCGTAAGCATTCCATATTGCTTTATAATACCGAGAATGCCCGGATAATCCAATTCCCCAATATACTGTATAGCAATATAACGGCAATAACGCAAGTGGACGAGCGCCATTTTTTTATAGCGACAGAAACAGGAGTCCGATACGCCAAACTGGAAAACGGCGAATTGGAAATTATCCCTGTTGAAACGCTTGACTATTTCCATGCGCAAGTAAGCGAGCTGTATTATCATCAAGCATCAAAAAGATTGTTTATCGGTTCATTTGAGAGAGGAATATTCATCTACGATATGAATAGCTGGGAAATAATAAAACCTGAAGCTGATTTAAGTGATGTAAACATAACTTGTATCTTTCCATTAGACGAGTCGCAGCTATTAATATCAACAGAAGGGATGGGGGTATATAAGATTGATGTAGATACATGTAAACTAGAGCATTATATTGTAGCAAACTATCAAAGTTACAATGAGATGAACGGTGATAATATCAATGATATATTTGTTGATGAAGAAAAGCGGATATGGCTTGCCAATTATCCGACAGGTATTACAATTATAGATTATCGATATGAAAATTACCATTGGTTGAAGCATGCTATGGGAAATAAACAGTCATTAATCAATGATCAGGTACATGCCGTGATTGAAGACAGTGAGGGCGATTTATGGTTTGGCACCAGTAACGGTATCAGCGTTTATAATTCAACAACAGGACAGTGGCATTCATTCCTGAGTTCTTTTAATGAGCAATTGAAAGATAAAAATCACATATTTATTACTTTGTGCGAAGTATCTCCCGGAATTATTTGGGCAGGTGGCTATACTTCGGGTATTTACAAAATAAACAAGCATACATTATCTGTCGAGTACTTCTCTCCTTACCTGCTCACATCTATCAACATGCGGCCGGATAAATATATTCGTAATATGATAAAAGACTCGAAAGGTAACATATGGTCGGGCGGATTTTATAACTTGAAATGTTTTGATTTGGAAACCCAAAAGGTGCGCTTATACCCCGGAGTGAGTTCTATCACTTCTATTGCTGAGTATGATAAAGAACATATGTGGATTGGCACGGCTACCGGATTGTATTTATTAAATAGAAATTCCGGCCGATATCAGTATATTGGCACTGTGATGGGAGCGACTTATATCAATTCACTTTATCAGGCCGACAACGGCTTGTTATATATAGGGACAAATGGTGCGGGGGTGTTTGTGTACAATGTACAGAATCAGACTTTTGAACACTACTATACGGATAATTCGGCATTAGTCTCTAACCGGATATTCACGATATTGCCGGAAGTGGACGGACGTATTATGATGAGTACGGAGAATGGGGTCACATGTTTTTTCACCAAAGAAAAGAATTTTCATAACTGGACTAGAGGAGAAGGATTGCTACCCGCTTATTTTAATGCTGCTTCAGGTACATTACGCAAAAATAAAAGTTTTGTATTCGGTAGTACGGACGGAGTTATCGAAATTCCTAAAAATGCAAAGTTTCCCCGTTATAAGTTTTCAAAGATGGTATTCAGTGACTTTCATATCTCATATCAACCAGTTTACCCGGGTAGCGAAGACTCCCCACTACATGAATGTATAGATGAAACGAAAGTCTTGAAGTTAAAATATGACCAAAACACTTTTTCTCTCAATGTCTCTACTATCAATTATGACTCTCCGGACAATGCTCTTTATTCTTGGAAGTTAGAAGGATTCTATGAGAAATGGACACAACCTGGAACAATAAATTTGATTCGTTTCACCAATCTGCCACCGGGAAAATATACCCTTCGTGTGCGTGCCATATCCAAAGAGGAACATGATGTTGTCTTTGAGGAACGTGCGATGAAGATCATTATCAAGCGACCTTTTTGGACCAGTTGGTGGGCTATCCTGTGCTATGGCTTGTTTATAATATGGGGAGTCTCTTTCATTATACGTACGATGAACCTGAGAAAACAAAAGAAAATATCAGATGAAAAAACGCAATTCTTTATCAATACAGCACATGACATACGTACTCCGCTAACTTTGATAAAAGCTCCTTTGGAAGAATTGCTCGAAGAGGAGAAACTTTCAGAGATTGGGGTAAACCGCACAAAGACTGCTTTGAGAAATGTCGATTCTCTTTTGAGACTGACTGGTAACCTCATTAATTTTGAGCGTGCTGACGTGTATTCTTCCAAGTTATATATATCCGAATATGAATTGAATACTTATATGCATGAAGTGTGTGCTGCATTTAGCAATTATGCCAGTATCAAACATATAGACTTTACATACGAAAGCACTTTCAGTTATATGAATGTATGGTTCGATAAAGAAAAGATGGATTCTATTCTGAAAAATATAATATCGAACTCGTTAAAATATACGCCAGAAAACGGAAAAGTCAGTGTTGTTGTCTCTGATACGAATGACTCGTGGAGAGTGGTGATAAGTGACACTGGTATCGGGATTCCTTCTGCTGAACAAAATAAGTTATTCAAACTGCATTTTCGTGCCAGTAATGCCATTAATTCCAAAGTTACGGGCAGTGGCATAGGGTTGATGCTAGTAAATAGACTGGTTCGTATTCATAATGGAAAAATCAATATAGAAAGTACCGAATATCAGGGAACTACTGTCAAGATTGTTTTTCAGAAAGACAATAGGAAGCTTCAGAAGCCGAATCAGAAATCTACCCCTGAACCGGCAATTGAAATACCAGAACTGACTGCTCCAGCTACTTTCAAATGTATCGCCAATGCTTCGAACAATGCGAACTTACAGCGTATTCTTGTTGTAGAGGATAATGATGAGTTACGCTCCTATCTGGTTAATTTACTTTCTCCTTTGTATAATGTACAGACTTGTGTCAATGGTAAGGAAGCACTGATTATTATAAAAGAATTCTGGCCGGAACTTGTTCTTACGGATGTGATGATGCCCGAAATGCGGGGCGATGAGTTATGCGTTGCTATAAAGAATGATATTGAGACTTCGCATATTCCTGTTTTGCTGCTTACGGCATTGGGAGAAGAAAAAGATATTCTTAAAGGACTGTCAATTGGGGCGGACGAATATATAATCAAGCCTTTCAATGTGACAATATTGAGAGAGAGCATCAAAAATTTATTGACCAACCGGGCATTGCTACGTAGCAGATACGCAAGCTTGGTAACAGATACGCAGTCAATGGTTCCATCAGCAAAAGGAACAAATAGTCTTGACTGGAAGTTCATATCGGATGTAAAGAAACACATTGAGAATAATATTGATAATACAGAATTCAGTGTGGTTATACTCTGTGAATTGCAAGGCATGGGACGTACAAGTTTTTATAACAAGCTGAAAACATTAACCGGATATACCCCAAATGGTTTTATTCAACTTATCCGTGTGAAACGTGCTGCCGTGCTTTTAAAAGAAGGACAGCATAATATTAATGAAATTTCTGACATGACCGGATTCTCTGATAGCAAATATTTCCGGGAAGTATTTAAGAAACACTATAAGATGAGTCCGAGCCAATATGCAAAATGTGGGGAAAACATCTCTCCTGTAACTTTGGAAGAGGATGGAGACGAAACGGATAATGACGTAAACAAATAATATTCGTTTTTTAAGTTTGTAATATGGCAATATCAAATACATATGAATAATGTAACGATATAGGAAGTGATACTTTCACTAAGTGATTAAATGGAAGCATATAAATTCAAAAAAGAGTCTGGTATCAACCGATACCAGACTCTTTTTACTTAATCAGACTTATATCGAACTGACGTTCTGTTATCATTTGCGAATCAGGTATTTGATGAATAAATAACCACCGAATACTTGCAGGCACATCCCGGGAATACCGATACGGAAATCCTGAATGGCCGTATAGAAGTTGCCGATGCAAGCCCATTCCCCTAATGTTCCTATACCTTGGTATGTGAGTACTACACCTGCCAGAAGAGGGATGGAAATGTGTCCTGAATGTCGTGCAGTCCATCCGGCAGCAACAGCCAACAATACGGATTTCAATAAGATGGCAGGCAATGCGGATGGTATTGGCATTCCGAAGAGTACACAGTTTATGATGGGCGAAAGGATAGCGGTCAGAAGTCCTACCTTCCAACCATATTTATACGCACCGATTAGCGTAAAGAAATAGATTGGCAGCCAAGTTATTCCTCCTTGTGGAATGAGATGAAAGAGTTGGGGAAAAAGCATATTGCCAATGACAAATAACGAGGTTGCCAAATAGGTATTTACATTGTTATAGTTCAGCGAATAGAGTTTTACAGTAGTTGATTCCATATTCATTTTATTATTTAAAAGTTCAAATTAATACCACCCATAAATGTTGCTTTCGGCATAGAATAGCCGGCATTTATCTCATAACGTTGCGCAAGCAGGTTCTCTCCTTTCACAAAAAGACCGGCAAAACGGCATACACGATAATTCCCGAAGATTCCATAAAACAAAATCTTCTTGTTGTTCACGTCCTTTGGTGACAGAAGTATAAAGTCCTTTCACATATTGCAATCCGGTTGATACGCTCCAACATCCCGAAGAATAATCGGCTCCTGCATACAACTTATGTCCGGGAGCGGCAAGAACCGGATTTTCCATATACAACCAGCTATAATTGACGTTGACATCTCCCCATAGTTTCCAGAAAGAGTTTATGTCATATCCTAGCTTTGCGTATCCGCCGTATTGTTCAAATTCCATATCAGGCCGGTGCCCGTCCGTCTGGTTGTAAGAACCTGTTACAATGCTACTGAAACGCCCTCTTTTTACACGGTTGGCAAACTCAGTCTGCAATGTATTATATGAGCCATATCCTACTTGCATATTGGTATTTACCCCCTCTTCTTGTTGCTTGCGGGTGACGATATTGACAACTCCCCCCATAGCATTCGAACCATAAAGCACAGATGCAGGGCCACGTAAAACCTCTACCCTTTCTGTCATCATGGATTGGTAAGCATCTGCTATCGGATGTCCCATCAGTCCCATATACTGCGGATGCCCGTCTATTAAAACTAACAATCCTGCCGTAGGACTGCCACCGACACCCCGCAGGCTCATATCTCCCGCAGCTCCGGTGGAGACGCCATATCCCATGATACCGCGACTGGTAGTAAACAACCCCGGAACCTGTTCCGTCAACAGCGGTAAAAGAGAGGGTTCGTACCTTTTCTCAATCTGTTGTCTCCCTACTACGGAGATAGTCATCGGAAGATGGCGTACATCAGTTTCATTACGTGTTCCTGTGACTACTACTTCGTCAATGATGTAGTTTCTTCGGAACTGGGTACTGTCTTTTTTATTCTGTGCCGCTCCTTGGACAGAAAGCAGACCGGCGAGTAGAAACAGACAAGTTGTATCTTTTCTCATATTTTATTTCGTGTATCTTTTACTTCCTGCTTCTGATTTTCTCAAGAAAATCACGAATCAACGGTAAAATAGCTTCAGCCGATTTCTCTTCACTGCACATGGTTTCCACGGGACACCACCCCGTATGGTTGCGGTTCCAGATAAAAGGTACTTCCTGACCGAAGCCGACTTTTACATCTGATGTTCGAAACAAGTCCATAGCTTTAGAACTGATAATATCCGTGTAGAGCTCTTTTATACCACCTGAAATCATCAGAGCGGCAGCCCCTTTTCCGACAACCTTATCGGCAATCATAGCCCCTTTCAGGAACTCCGGTTCCTGAGTCAGCAAATCATATAAGTCGGCCACCCCGCGTTGGGTTAAGGTACGTACCTTTCCTTTGTTGGCAATCACGCAGGAATAGCCTCCGCTATGTAATAAGTCGATCAATTCTTCCATTATAAAGTTCCTTGTTTCAGTTGTTCGACAAATTGGTCTATCCTATGCAACTCATTGGGTATATCTATGTTTTGCGGGCAATGCGCCACACATTGGTTGCATCCTATGCAATGGCTTGCCTGACGAAGTTTCGGCACGCTACGGTCATAACCGACGAGAAATGCACGACGGACTTTGGCGTAGTTTTCATCCTGTCCGTTCTTGGGCACATTCCCTTCGTTGACGCAACGGTTATAATGCAGGAGAACAGCCGGAATATCCAGTCCGTATGGGCAAGGCATACAATACTTGCAGTCATTGCAGGGGATAGTAGGATATTTCAGCATTAACTGTGCCGTTTCTTCAAGGAACTCCATTTCTTCATCCGTCAACGGTTCCAAGGGAGAATAAGTACGGAGATTATCTTGCAGATGTTCCATATAGGTCATGCCGCTTAATACAGTCAGTATATCCGGGAATGAGCCGGCAAAACGGAACGCCCAGGAGGCGACACTGTTTTCGGGACGGCGTTGCTTGAGACGTGCCACCAGGTTGTCATTCAACTTAGACAAACGCCCACCTAGAAGCGGTTCCATAATAATAGACGGAATCCCTCTCTTGTGCAGTTCACCGTACAGGTATTCAGCATCGGTATTTCGGGTGTTAGTTGCTTTCGCATGCTTCCAGTCCACATAGTTGAGCTGTATCTGTACGAAGTCCCATTTAATTTCATCATGACGTGAAAGCAGGTAATCATATACTTCAATATCTCCATGATAAGAAAATCCGAGATTACGAATACGCCCTGCTTCACGTTCTTTTATCAGGAAGTCAAGCATGCCGTTATCCAAGTATCGCCCTTTGAGAGCATCCATACCACCCATGCCAATGCCATGAAGTAACATGTAGTCAATATAATCAACCTGAAGTTCGGTAAATGATTTATGATACATCCGGAGCGATGCTTCACGTGACCATGTGTCCGGAGAAAAGTTGGACAGTTTGGTAGCGATAAAATATTTATCTCGGGGATGGCGGCTCAACGCAATACCTGTTGCTCTTTCGGAAAAGCCTTGTACATAAGCGGGAGATGTATCGAAATAATTCACTCCATGGGCAATCGCATAATCGACCAATCCGTTAACGGCATCCTGGTCAATGACTTCTCCGTTACCATCCGGAGCAGGTTTGAGCGGCCAGCGCATACAGCCGTATCCTAAAAGTGAAACGCGGTCGCCTGTAGTCGGAGATATCCGGTAAGTCATTTTATCCGTAGGAATCTCTCTTTCTCCTGTGGCACTGCTTGAGGCTGAGTTGTTTTTTGAAGAGCATCCGTATAGCAGGGCTGTAGACGTGGCTGCGCTGATGCCTACAATTTTAATAAAATCTCTTCTGTTTATGTCTTTCTTATTCTTTTTTTCCATAATCTTATACTGATTTATTAAATCAAATAACTCGGTGCATCTGATGTCCGGTCACGTAAATAGCGCTAAACGGACGGGACGGGCAAAGGTTCTCACAAGCTCCGCAACCGATACATTTTTCTACGTTCACTATCGGAATCTTGAGTGATTCCGGCTTTTCGGGGTCGGAAGCCACCATTTGAATGGCTCCTGTCGGACAGTGGCGGGCACAGTTTCCACACTCCATACCGTCTGTCAATGGTACGCAATTCTCTTTTATCCATACGGCATGCCCTATCTGGGTTGCCGACTTGTCTGCTGTAGTAATCGGATGAATGGCACCGGCTGGACAAACTTCCGAACATTTAGTACATTCGGGACGGCAATATCCACGTTCGTATGACATTTCAGGTTGCATCAAAGTCATCAGATTATCAGAAGGACGTAATACTTGATTAGGGCATACGGAAACACACAACTGGCAAGCTGTACAATGTTGGGCAAAATTACGTGCACTCAGCGCTCCCGGCGGATAAATCGGATTTTCCCGTTCAGGAATCTTCTTGTCTTCAATGGTAGCCAATCCACCGTCCACTTTCTTTTCCTGGGCTTTCAAGACAGAAGCTGTTGCAAAGACTGCCGATGCTGAAAGGAAACTACGGCGGGCGTTATTTACCTGTTTGGCAGTAATGGGCTGTGTCTGGGTTGCTTCTGTTGCAGATACATTTTTCGGAGAAGTCCTTTTGGTGTATTTGATAGCTCCATGTTTACATTTGTCCAAACAATTCATGCAAGCTACACATCGACTGTAATCAATCTCATGTTCTTTTGAATTAATACATGATGCTTTGCAATTACGAGCGCATAAACCACAACCATTGCATTTGGAAGTATCAATCACCGGCTTGAATATCGCATATTTGGAAATGAATCCTAACGCAGTACCCACGGGACAAATCGTATTGCAGTATGTACGACCGTTACGCCATGCTAAAATGCCAAGGACTGTAAAAGTGACTACAGCGATAATCAGTGTAGAGAGGCCTTTTGTCCATACATCTACTTCATAAAAGGCGTAACTGTCCATTCGCTCGGCGAAATACGCCAACAGGTTATTTCCCAATTGCCAAACCGGTGCCAACAGGCTGGAAGCTATCCGCCCATATGCACTATAAGGTGCTATCAGAATAGCCAGAGAATTCACCCCTGCAACCATCATAACGATGAATACTCCTAAAACACCATATCGCAACCAGTTCTTTGCCGATGAATAGCGGAACCGGTTCTTTTTTTGCTTTCCCGATACCCAGGAGATAATATCCTGAAATACTCCTAGCGGACAAATAATCGAGCAATATACACGTCCCAAAAGGAATGTAAGCCCAATAAGAAATAGTACGACACCTATATTCAAGGCTAATAAAGCCGGCAAAAACTGAATTTTCGCCAACCATCCGAACCATGTGTGCAATGTCCCTGTAAAATCAAGAAACAGCAAGGTAATAAGCGTATAGCACACAATGGCGACCGTAAGTCTGATAGTACGTAGCATAAATTTATTATTTATCAATTTATAATAGTTTTAAGTTGACTCCTTTACCAGTGCAAATTTAGGTAGATAAATTCAGTTATTAACTATACATATTACCGAATGTTATACCAAAATTACAGATTCTCATCTTTTAATACAAAGCTGGGATATGTAGCAGATGTCTTTCTCATTCATTATTCCGTTACTTTCATTCATTCTGGTGATGATGTACGCATGGAAAACATTGAAATAATTGACTCCGTTTGGAGCGGTACAGGATACCGAATATATTCATCAAATATCCTGCCAAACAGACTATGGGGGCTACCTTTATACGCAATCCGCTGAATATATCTGGATTGTAGGCGGCAGGGGTACTCCCCTCGCCGCTCATAAGCAGATAACCTGCTATAATCAGTGCCGAACCAATTAACAGAATCATGTAATTTCCTCTGCCAAATACTGTTTCTGTCTCTTTCTGTTTCATCATCTTTGATTTCATATTTTTCTTTCGTTTTAGTTTTTGTAATTCATGGTTGGAGTAAATAATGCGTATTTATCTTCAAGCCGTTGATTGCTTTCTTTATATTTCTTTTCGTCTATATTCTTCAAGAGTTCATTATATTGATTCCATTGCCAGAATTTATAGAGGCAATCATTGCGAATCATCTCTATGCGGTTTCCTTTTAATGAAAAAGCCCAGTTAATATAATCTTCCGCTTCGGCTATCAGATGTTCTGTCAGGAGTATCGCTTTCATCTTTTCACCTAATGCGACATAGGCTGTTGCTATCTCATAAGTGCCGCTTTCATGTGTTTCGGGAACATTATATGCCGGAACAGCCTGTTCCGCATAGGCGAGTACTTTCTTTGCACACACTTTGTCTCCTTGTGCTATCAATTCTTTGGCAAGTTGCGCGAAAAGTCTGCGATGATACCAACATGTACGTAAGGTTGTTTCATCCAAATAAAGTCCGGGAGTATCCAGACCGCCATATTTATATCTGTTCATAACATTGTCATAAAGTCTTTCCACATCTACTGCATATGGTCTGTTCTCATCAGCATCTCCCCACTTCTTATAGTTAAAAGGAGTAAAGCGGAACGCCAATCCTTCCTGTACGAAGTAATCGTCAAACTTCAGTTTGCTGATACTCCCTACAGAGATTGCAAGATAAAGCGGACGTTCCCAATTACAGTTGGCAAGCATTTCCAGTATGAGCAAATCGACTTTGGTCAGCATACGTACATCTTTTAAAGGGATACAAAGTTTATCCGGTATTGCTTCCTTTAGTTCTTCTCCTTTGAGGTGACGAATTGCTTTGGGAAGCATGATTCCCGAACGGAGTACCGCCTCCTTGTCAATATGGATATTTATCGTATCTGTAGGGATTACATGAAACTCATCTTTCTCTGAGAATACCCAATATTTCAAGATGTTTTTCACTTCAAACGGGTCTTTCCCGAAACTGTCACGGGCTTCCTCCGGATGCTTCCGGTACAGTTCTTCTATTTGTTTTTTCAGTTCCGGACGTATGACTACATATTCGTTTTTGCCTTCTTGATATTGGTTCTTATTCCAACTTATAGGTAGTCCGGGAGCGTCATATAGCGGACATTGTTGTTGATAAATATACCAGTCGGTCTGCGCATAACTCAGGTTGCAGACACGTGCGTCCCTGCGTACTCCTTCCGTATCCTGATTATACCAGAGTGGGAAAGTATCGTTGTCCCCGTTACAAAAGATAATAGGATTTCCTTTATCGGGAAGAGTCATCAGATAGTTTGCGCCAAAATCACGACAGGTAAAACGGGCGCTCCGGTCATGGTCATCCCAAGTCTGGCTTGCCATTTGTATCGGAACCAATAAACAAATCATCATTAATGCGCCAACATGCACAGTCGAAGTTGTTCTCCGACACAGGGTGTCACATAATCCAGCCGCTCCTATCCCTATCCAAATAGCAAAAGCATAGAACGAACCGGCATATGCATAGTCCCGTTCGCGTGGCTGACCGGGAGTTTGGTTCAGGTAAAGCACAATAGCCAACCCCGTCATAAAGAAAAGGAAGAACAGTACACTAAACTGTTGTTTACCTTTTTGGCTGCGGTTCCATTGCCAATAGATTCCGAATAGTCCCAATAATAGGGGCAACCCGTAGAATACATTGTGTCCTTTGTTCTGACGTAGGGATTCCGGCAACAAGTTCTGGTCTCCTAATCTTAAATTATCCAACCAGGTAATTCCTGTTATCCAGTTCCCATGTTCCGGTTCGCCACTCCCCTGCACATCATTTTGCCGTCCTACAAAATTCCATAAGAAATAACGCCAATACATATAATTAAGTTGATAAGTAATGAAATAAGTCAAGTTTTCTTTTTGTGTGGGAGCAATATCACTTCCTCCTGTCCAATTTTTGTAGGAAGAAGTCATACGTTCATTCCACATACGCGGAAACAGCATATTCCGGGTATAACATACATCTTCTTTATACCGGATTATTTTATATTTGCCTTCTTCTTTATCCGGGCGATATACAGCACTCCCTTTGGCTGTTTTTACTCTGTAATAGTCACCTTCGGCCACATATTCCGGTTCGGAAGCATAAGTCTTCCCATAAAGCAGAGGAGCACTTTCGTATTGCTCACGATTGAGATAACTTTTGAGAGTAAAGATATTGTCCGGTGCATTCTCATTAAGTGGAGTATTGGCGTTGGCACGAATCAGTATTACCGCATAGGTGGTATAGCCTACGGTAAGCATGAGCAAACACCATAAAGAGGTATGTACTATACGCTTTCGGAAACGATAGATGGCTCCTGTCAGCACAAAAAATGTCAAAGCTAAAAAGATGAGTAATCCTGTGTGGAAAGGAAGTCCGAACATGTTGACAAAGAGTAGTTCGAACCACCCTCCCATATCAGCCATGCCCGGAATATAAATAAAGAGAATGAACACAATAAGAAGTCCTGATATGGCAACTGCGGCAATTACTCCTTTAAAGGATACTACCCGATATTTCTGATAATAGAAAACCAGGACAATAGCCGGAATACAGAGCAGATTAAGCAAATGCACTCCGATAGAAAGCCCGATAATATAAGCTATCAGGATAAGCCAGCGGTCACCATATATCAAATCCGATTCGTCCTGCCAACGAAGAATCATCCAAAACACGAGTGCCGTAAGAAAAGAAGAGAAAGCATAAACTTCTCCTTCCACTGCACTGAACCAGAATGTATCACTGAATGTATATGCCAAGGCTCCGACAAATCCCGAACCCAAAATGATAATAACGTTCGTTGTCGATAAGTTTTTCTCATCATTTATAACTAAAGACTTTACTAACCGGGTGATGCTCCAGAAAAGAAACAAGATGCAGCCGGCACTCAACAACGCATTCAGGAAATTGACCAAGTAAGACACCTGTGAAGTATCAGAAGCAAACCGAGTGAACAGGTTTCCGACAAGCATATAGAAAGGTGCACCCGGCGGATGCCCTACCTGTAACTTCTCGGCACACGAAATAAATTCGGGACAATCCCAAAAACTGGCAGTAGGCTCAATTGTCATTCCATATACAAAAGCTGCTATCAGAAAGACAATCCACCCACTAAAATCATTCCATTTCTTAAATAATAAGTTGCTCATTGTTCTATAACTTTTTGTGTGCAAAGTTATAGGACAGAGATGTAAAAAAGACGTTTTTTGCCGGACGGATACGGACGGCAAAAAACTGTAAGTTGTTGATATTCAAATATACATTATTAGTCTTAACAGACGAATGCAGACTACAAAGATTTTACAATCTCTTCCAGTGATTCTTTGGAGTTTACCAGCATCAGTTTCTCTGTTTTTATTCTGGAAATTCTTCGGGTCAGAGTTTCAACACTCAGTTTCATTAAATCCGCAAAGCAGGCAGGCTGAACCCCTTCTCTTAAAAACGCGCATACTCTTAAATCTTCTTCAGTAAGTTTGGGACTTAACTCTTTCAATTTGGATACAACCCCATAAACGCTTTCTTGAAGTCGTAATAATTCTGTCCAGTCTTTTTCGGAAAAGGAAGATGTTTTGGAAGATAAGGCTGTCCGTTCTTTCAATTGACGGACTTTTGTGACAACCGGAGAATCTTCATAGATATGTTGTTGCAGAGATTGATATTTTTCTTCAAGATAGTTACATTGCAGTGCCAATTTGTCTGATTCGTTATCTTTCTTTTGTATTTCTTCCTTAAAAATATCCAATTGCGAACGTACAGACAGATGTTTCTTCCAAAGTAATCCGAGCAAGAGGGACATGACTCCGAATAATCCTAAAGCAGAAGACAGAATTACGGTAGAACGGTCTTTACTGTCAATTAGCATCAATTGGCTGGCATATGCTTTTCTTTCCATTTCCAGCGCTTCGTCAAAATTGCCATATTTCTGATAATAAAGGCTGCATCTCTTGCAAATCTTAGTCATTTGTTCATATTCTTCTGTTTGTACGGCAAGTTTTATTGCTTTTTTGAAATGAATCTCAGCATCTTTTTCCTTATTCAAGTCACTTTCTACACATGCCAGATAATAATAGGCTCTCGATTTCTGATATTCATCCCCGTATTGTTCGTAATAAGATACGGCTTGGCGGATTTGATTATCAGAAGAATGAGGAATATTTTTGTCTTCGTTGAATTGAGTGCATAGCAGATTATACTCTGCAAGCTGTGCTTCATTCATTTGGTTCATTTGAATAGTCTCAAGGATAATGGATGCTGTGTCCGGGTCTTGTTCTATTAATTGAGCTGCTTTGTCTAATCCTTGTTTCACATTAGTCCCCTCAGGATGACAGGCAACCAGAGAAAGGACAAATACATACAATAAAATTCTAAGATTACTCATAACTCTACTTTTACTTTGCATATTGCATACAAATGATTGAATTTGCAAATATAAAAATAATTAGTATTTATGTTTTCATTAATTATGTAAAAAATATAATGACGGTATCCCACAACCAACTTTCGCTCTTTCTCCTATAATATGGGAACTAAATTAGCATCTATCTCTGTTCTCGAATCAGAAAAAATCGTTTTTTCACAACTGCAAATTAATAATGCAATAAAAAAAGAGAAGCAGTAATCTTTTTCATGTTATGTTAAATTTAAAACTTGGCAAACCTAATTCTCAGCTATTTACACATAATACGTAATGTATATTTTACGTACATATTAGACTTCTTGTTTTTTTGATTATTTCGAGAGCCCTTTTTGAATTATTGAAATATGATCATAAAAATTTCCACTACAAACTTCTAATTTTATTTTACGTGAATAGTAGGTCAAGTTTTCTTTGACGATAATTTGAATAGTATTTAATCCTATTTTTCGATAAGATATCCAATAATATTGGAAAATACGTTCATCTTCCTGCGAATCAGAAGTAAAAGTATATATACCCTCATATGTATCATAATCAACCAATCCAGTAAAATACCATATATTACTTCCTGTTGTAATAGTATCAATATTGGCTGTATTGTCGAAAACAACTTCGTGACCAGAAAGATGAATACAATCTTTGATTTCCATCATATCATCAGGTCTATCATCAGATATATCCGTTCTATTCAGACAATCAGGGTCAGAACAAGCTACCATGAGAGCAGAAACAAAAAACGATATGAGCATTATTCTTATATAACTTAAGATTGAATGATAGTGTGTCATGCTAATTTTGCCATATAATTACACAATAGTTTGTTGAACATTTCATTTATGCAGTAAATTTAATCCTTTCTTCTCATAATCTCCAAATTATTTCGGGATTGGATTAAAAAGAAATCCTGAGATAATTCAAACAGAGTGTAAAATTTCATTTCTTCATTATTCAATATTTTAGTTTGGTAGTTTATTATATTTAGATATATACGAAAATACTAATAAAAAAAGTAAACCAATCATTACCTCCATTTATTTGAGCGATTTTAATATTTTTTAGCCATTGTATTCTTCCTATTTTTTACTTTCTACTAAAAAAATTACATAGTATAAAACTAAACATTCGGACATTCTCTTTAGAGCCTGTTTAAATTTTCCTGAGATTATGTTAGATAGGCTTTACCGACCTGTTTTTATTCGTCACATAGTCTT
>NZ_JANJZR010000072.1 GCF_024623065.1 Bacteroides acidifaciens | reverse complement strand
TTCTGCCTTCAGCCGCTATCGCCTTCCAGCAAGGCGTTTGCGAATAAAACTGAAACGGCTGAAACCGGATTATAGCAAAAAGAATCAGTAAGAGAGTTTTTAGCCGGTTTGAATACAGATAATTGGAGATTTGGTTCATTTCCGCACGGGAATGAATCATTTTTTAAGGATATGGCTGTGTACTGAACCAAATCCACCAAGAATTACAACTGAACCACTTTTTAGAGCACCTCACTCATATACATACCGAAACTTTCATTTCACTGTAAAAAGTGTTTTTTTGTTAATAACCGGATATAGATGTAAAAAATCACTTATTTTTGCACAATCGATAGTATTCACCCAACCTCAACAGCATGCAACCTTTTAATGAAAAACTACTTTTAGAGGCTATCAGCAAAGGAGACGAAAAGGCTTTTGAAATTTTCTTCCTGCACTATTACCCACAAGTCAAAGGATTTATCACCGGATTATTGCAATCACCGGAAGAAGCGGAAGATATATCGCAGGATATATTTCTAATGCTATGGAGCAACCGCTCATCCCTCAATACAATCAACAACTTCAAATCTTATCTTCTCCGTGTCTGCAAAAATGCAGCATACCGGCATATCGAACGTGCGTTACTATTCAAAAACTACCAGCAAAAACAAGCCGAGAAGATTGTTTCCACACCGGAAAGCAACGAAACTGACGACAAGATACAACTTAGGGAACTCGAACTACTAGTGGCAATGGTTGTGGAAAAAATGCCTCCGCAACGGAAGAAAATATATAAGATGAGCCGGGAATCAGGAATGAGCAGTGACGAAATAGCCCAAACGTTAGGCATCAATAAACGAACTGTCGAGAACCATCTTTCACAAGCCCTCACAGACATACGGAAAGTACTATTTATTGCCTTTATTCTATTTTTCTAAAAAAAATATGAATTCAGACCGTGCGTAGTTGGCCGGCTACGTTTCTTAATATAAGAAACCATCACCATAAAAAATTAATAAATATGTCGAATACCTATAAAATAATTAAAAATTTTATTTCCGACAAGTTCAGTCCCGAACTTAAGGAAAAGATGTGGAGATGGCTCATTGACTCCGCAGGACAGGACGAGAAGGAAGAAGCAATGATGCAGTTATGGGAAGAACAAGAATTCAAAACCGATGCAAGCACCATACGATCTTATCAGGATTTCCGCAAGAAGTTGCCGCATTCACAAAAAACAGCCGTTTCTTATACGTTGCGCAAATGGGGACAAGTAGCGGCAGCATTACTCATCCCCCTGCTGTCCATATGGATAGCTTACTTGTATATACAACCCGATGAAAAACCTGTAGAATTGGTAGAATACTTTGTGCCTAAGGGAGAACAGAGGCAAATCACTTTGCCCGACGGTTCCATAGCGCATCTCAATTCAGGGACATTGTTAATATATCCACAGAAATTTGCTAATGACATGCGTTCCGTATATCTGATGGGAGAAGCAAATTTCGATGTAAAGAAAGATAGCCAACATCCGTTCATTGTCAAGACCAGCCATCTGAAAGTTAGAGTTTTGGGAACCAAGTTCAACGTACACGCCTATCCGGAAGATAAAAAAACAATCGCCACTCTTGAATCAGGCTCAATTGTTGTTCAGAAATCAAACGATGAGGACATCATTACTCTGTCACCCGATGAGCAACTTGAATATGACAATCCAACCGGAGAATTCAATAAAAAAATCATTGACGCTTCCTTGTACTCCGGTTGGACCAAAGGTGAATTAAACTTTGCCGGAATGACTCTCAAGGACATTTTCACTACAATAGAAAGAATATATAATATACATATTATCGTTCCTCCACATCTAGCCACAACGGATGTATATACGATCAAATTCAAACATAAAGTTCCTATCAAAGATGTCATGAATATTGTAACAAAAACGATAGGAAGCATCGATTATAAAGTAGAGGACGAGAACGTGCTTTTAATTTATTCACCTCAAAACAAGAAAGGAGGCAGATAGGCAGAAAAAAAGGAAGCCGGTACTTCGCGGATACCAACTCCCCTAAATCAATCAAAATTACTTCATTCAACTTGTAGCATACACTTAAATTAGTATTAATGATTAACTCACAAAAGTATGAAACTTTATAAGTTATCGGGTAAGAATTACCCCGTAAAAATTCATAAAATTTATATATTGTTATTTGCTTTATGTTTTTATAACACAGCCTTCGGGCAAAAACAGCAGATAACGGTATCTATGAAAAACCAATCCCTATTAAAAGTATTTGAAAGTATTGAAGCCCAGACTGATTTAAGCATTGCTTATAATCAGACGAAACTGGACGTCAAACAAAAGGTAACCGTCAATTTCACCAAAGAAACAGTTTCTTCTGTTTTGGACTCGATATTAAAAGGAACCGGATTCACTTACAGACCGGAAGGGAAACATATCATCATAGTCCCTATTCCGCCAAAAGCGGAAATGCCTTCCAATAATACAACCCAACAGAATATAAAAATAAGGGGAATCGTCACAGATATGCAGGGCGAGCCTTTGATTGGCGCCAACGTTCTTGTAGAGGGTAGCAAGCAAGCTACTATTACCAACTTCAACGGAGAATTCTCATTGGAAGCTCCGGCAAATGGCAAACTCAGAATCACTTATATCGGATACACCACACAAGAAGTTTCTGTGAAAAACCAGACATCCTTCAACATACAGTTGCAGGAAGACACACAAACAATGGAGGAAGTTGTAGTTATCGGATTCGGTACACAGAAAAAAGTGAATATGACCGGAGCCGTAGGAGCCGTAAACGTTAAGGAATCCTTAGGTGACCGTCCTATAACCAATGTATCGGCAGCTTTGCAAGGTGTTGTGCCCGGTCTGAAAATTGAATCGGCCACAGGTGCTCCCGGCGATAACATGACGTATAATATCCGTGGAACAACTTCCATCAACGGAGGTGAGCCCTTGGTGCTGGTCAACAACGTACCGATGGATATCAATATGATTGACCCGCAAGACATTGAAACCGTATCTATCCTGAAAGATGCCGCTTCGGCAGCTATCTATGGAGCGCGTGCCGCTTTCGGTGTCATCTTGATAACGACAAAACAAGGTAAAAAAGATATGGCTCCCAAATTCAACTATAATAACAACTTCTCCTTCTCGAAAGCATTGGAGTTGCCGCAAAAAGCCAGTCCGTTGGAGTCGGTATTGGCCTACAAGGAGATGGGATGGGCGAATGACACGTATGTGGACGGAAAAAACATCACCCAGTGGGAATCATACATACGCGACTACCAAAGCGACCCTTCCAAATATCCTAACGGCTATATATTTGACGACAAAGGCAATTTGTTTTTAATGCGGGAAAACGATATGTTTGCCGACATGATGGAAGACTTCGGCTTCATGCAAAACCACAGTTTCTCCGTATCGGGAGGTAGCGAACGCACCAATTACCGCTTAAGTTTAGGATATACCGGCGAAGACGGAATTCTGATAACAGACAAAGACAAGTTCAACCGTATCAATATGTCCAGCTTCCTCAGTGTGGATGTCAACAAATGGCTTACCACTCAGTTGGATATCAGATATGCCAACTCTACTCAAAATAAAGTAGAGCAAGGCGGCCGCAACGGTGTGTGGGGAAGTGCGATGGCTTTGCCATCTTACCATAACATCCTGCCGTATGAACAAGACGGTGTAGTATATCCGGCCGAAACATCGGCTACTTATGTACGTTATGGCGAACCGAGAGTTATCAAGAAAAACGACCTGCGCACATTGGGACGTGTTATCATATCTCCGTTAAAAGGATTGAAAATAACGGGTGAATATACATTTAACCGCACTACCGAATACAACCGGATGTATATCAACAAATACCAATACATCGGTTTCAACTTTACGGGAGTCCTGAACAATGTAGAAAACTCAAGTTATGCCCTGACACAAGGATTCACCAACTACAATGCCGTCAACGTATTTGCCAATTACGACTTCTCCATAGGCAAACACGACATTGCCATCATGGGAGGATATAACCAGGAAGAGAGCCACAAGGAATCCCAATGGTCGAAACGTACGGACGTATTGTTGGAAAACCTACCTTCTCTTTCAGGTTCGACCGGTACGGCTTCTGTCAGCGACAGCTTTGACGAATATGCCATCAGAGGTTTGTTCTACCGTATCAATTATGCATACGCCGGCAAATATATGCTGGAAGCCAACGGACGTTACGACGGAACTTCCCGTTTCCCGAAGAACAACCGTTTCGGATTCTTCCCATCTTTCTCAGCCGGATGGAGAATCTCGGAAGAACCATTTATGGAAAAAACAAGAGACATTCTTTCCAACCTGAAACTGCGCGCTTCGTGGGGTTCTATCGGAAACCAGATTATCCTGAAGTCTGACAACACCCCCGACAACTATCCGTACATTCCTTCCATGGCGACTTATCTCACAGAATGGTTGGTAGACGGACAGAAAGCCACTACACTGGGAGCTCCTGCAATGGTTAGCAATAATTTCTCGTGGGAGAAAGTATATACACTGGACTTCGGTGTCGACTTCGGATTCTTCAATAACCGCCTGAACGGTACTTTCGACTGGTATCGCCGCGACACCAAAGGAATGTTGGCTCCCGGTATGGACCTTCCGTGGGTAATCGGTGCTACTGCCGCCAAACAGAATGCCGCCGACCTGAAAACCTATGGTTGGGAATTGGAATTGAACTGGAGAGACCGCATCAACAAAGACTGGAGTTACCGGATTGGCTTCAACCTGTACGACTCACAAAGCAAGATTACGAAGTACAACAACGAAACCAACCTATTGGGTAACAACATTTATCGTAAAGGTATGAAAATGGGAGAAATATGGGGATACGTCACCGACCGTTTCTACACCGTAGACGACTTCAACGAAGACGGAACATTGAAAGCCGGTATTCCTAAACCGAAAGGAGCCGGAAAAGTACATCCGGGAGATATCCTATACAAAAACTTCGACGATGATACGGAAACCATCTGGAGCGGACAGGGAACGGCAGACAATCCGGGCGACCAACGCATCATCGGTAACTCAACACCACGCTTCCACTACGGTATCACCGCAGGAGTAAGCTGGAAGGGATTTGACTTGTCTATTTTCCTACGCGGTGTGGGCAAACGCGATTACTGGCGTACCGACCAGATTGCATGGCCTACCGGAAACTGGGGTAGCTTGTTTAAAGAAACGCTCGACTTCTGGACACCCGAAAACACGAACGCACACTTTCCGCGCGTATATGCCAACGATGCAGAAAACACCTCCTACAACCGCTGGAAACAAACCAAGTACCTGGCAGATGCATCTTACTTGAAATTACAGAATATCACACTTTCGTACACGCTGCCCAAAACGTGGTCGCAACGCATCTATTTTGATGAAATGAAAGTATTCTTCAGTGGAGAGAATCTCTATACTTGGGACCACTTGCCCGAAGGATTGGAAACCGATATGTTGCAAAAAGGCATTTGGGAATATCCGTTTATGAGAAAATTCTCTCTTGGTATCAATGTTACATTCTAATAACCCATGCATTATGAGAAAATATTTATATCTGATATGTACGGTTTTATTGACCGGCTGTCTTAACAATGACTTCCTGGAAAGGTATCCTTTGGGAGACCCGACCGCCGAAACAGCTTTTAAAACATACGACAACTTCAAGGCTTACGCCTGGGGACTGTACGAAACCCTGCCTTCATTGGGATACGGTTCGGAAAACTCTACGGACGACATCTCGTACAACCAGACAAGAGGTTCGAGCGAAAGTAACTGGATTCGGAAATTAGTGACTATTCCCGACAAAAAAGACAATACTGTATGGAGTTACTACAGCTATATCCGCCGTGTGAACTTAATGCTCGACCGCATCGAAGGCAGCGATATGACGGATACGGAGAAAAAGCACTGGCGTTCTGTGGGATATTTCTTCCGCAGTTACCGCTACTTCTCTCTCCTGTCGGCCTATGGCGGTGTGCCCTGGATTGACCACGTATTGAGCGATAATGAGACAGAACTAATCGAAGGCCCGAGAGCATCGAGAGATGAAATAGCCGAACATATCCTGAACGATTTGAAAGACGCCGAAAGGGATATCAATGTAGACGGCGAAGGGGCAAATACCATCAACAAAGCCTGCGTACAAGCACTGTTGTCACGTTTCTGCCTGTTTGAAGGTACATGGCGTAAATACCACGGTTTGGGTAATGCTGAAACCTACCTGAGGGAATGCAAGCGGGTATCCGCCGAACTGATAGAGAAGTATCCCAACATAGCCGACTGCTATGACGACTTATTCTGCTCGCTGGAACTGAAAGACGTTCCGGGTGTGATTTTATACAGAGAGTACTCGAACGCTGTCGGTGTGGTACACGCTGTAAGTATCGGCGGAACCACTGCCACATCGTTCTATAATCCGACCCGCGATTTGGTAGACAGCTATCTTTGCTCGGACGGTAAGCCGCGCTGGACAAGCGAAGTGTTTACTCATGATAAAGACCCGTACGAAGAATTCAGCAACCGCGACCACCGTTTATGGCTGCACGTCACTCCGCCTTACACCGTAGACCGTAGCAAATCGAACGACGCATGGGACAACAAATGGGAATTTACCGACAATCCTAAAGACAGAAGTTTCATCGACAGCCTCAGCACGCGTATAGGAATAGGATACGGCACTTCCAAAGAGCGGCAGAAAACGTTACCGTTCCGTCAAGGATATACCGGCGGTATCTTAGGAACCTCGCCACACTTCGACTTCTTCTTGAACAACCAGCCGTGGTATAAATCAGCTTTCGGATACAACAACTGGAAATACTACTGTTGCTACTTAGACATAGGTAGCCAACGAAATGAGGAGACGGATATGCCCATCTTCCGCATCGAAGAAGTGATGCTAAACTATGCGGAAGCCATGTGCGAATTGGGCGAATTCGATCAGGACGTGGCCAACCTTACCATCAACAAGCTGCGCCCACGTGCTAATGTAGCACCGATGATTGTTACGAATATCGATGCTTCTTTCGACCCGAAGCGTGACAAAGGAAACTCCGATTATTCGGGCGACTACGAAGTAAATCCCCTGTTATGGGAGATTCGCCGTGAACGACGCATCGAGCTCTTCTCCGAAGGTTTCCGTTTCGACGACCTGAGAAGATGGAAGAAATGCCACTATGCACTGAAAAAGAAACTCGGACAATTTGTACGCTCGTCCGACTTCCCCGGAGTCAATGTCACCATCGACGGTGGAGGTAGTGAAGGGTATCTTGAGTTCCATCCCCAACAGACTCATCTGTGGCCCGACTATTATTACCTCAACCCCATCCCACGCAACGAACGAGTACTGAACCCCCAACTCGAACAAAACCCCGGTTGGGAAAGTGAGAATTAATAAATAGACCTTAATCAATTGAAACTGTCCAAAGTGTTTGGCACTTTGGACAGTTTATTCTTAACTTCGCCTACAAATAATCATTATCAAGATAACCTGTATGAAACACCGATTATCCATTCTTCTCCTGCTCGTATCTTATGTAACCCTCGCGTGCGGTCAAATCGTATTCCCCTCCCCCAACCAAGTGGAAATGAAAAAAGGCAAACTCACCTTACGAAAGAACATTTCCATGTACACTGCGGACACCACCGCATTTTACATAAGCCTTTTGCGTAGCGAAGTGCTCCGCGACACTTCCGTCAAATGGCAATCCAAAGCATCGGCCGCCCACATCTGCTGGATGAACGACCCGTCGCTTCCGCCCGAAGGATATAAGATAAGCATCAATCCGAAACAGATGACCATAACCGCCTCCGGCGAAAGAGGATTCATCTACGCCGTGCAGACTTTGCGTCAATGGGTTTCGGGGCCGGCCGGGAAACTTACCTTTGCCTGTGCCGACATCACCGACTCCCCCCGTATGCAATGGCGCTGCTTCTTGCTCGATTCCGGACGCCAGTATCAACGGATATCCACTATCAAGAAGTATATCGACATGGCTTCCCTGCTTAAAATGAACTATTTCCACTGGCACCTGACGGAAGGGTTGGGATGGCGGATAGAAATCAAGCGGTATCCGCACCTTGCCCAAGTAGGAGGTTCGGTAGGAAAGGCAGAAGAACAACACGGATTCTACACACAGGAAGAGATACGTGAGGTAATCAACTATGCCAGCCAGCGCAACATCACCATCGTGCCCGAGATAGATATGCCGGGACACGCGGAAGCTGCTCTTTCCGCCCATCCGGAGTTGGGCTGCTTCGGGCTGCCCGTCGAAGTGCCGCAACAGGGATTTACTCAAAACATATTCTGTGCCGGAAAAGACGAGGTGCTGACTTTCCTGAAAAACGTATTGGACGAAGTATGTGAGCTATTCTCCTCTCCCTACATCCATTTGGGAGGAGACGAAGCACCGAAGGGAAATTGGAACAAATGCGAAGACTGCCAAAAGAGAATCGCTGCGCTGAACCTGAAAGACAGTCACGACCTCCAACTATGGTTCTCCGCGCAGATGGCAAACCACTTGAAGCAGAAGGGACGCAAAGCCATCTTCTGGGGAGATGTCGTATATCAGGACGGATATCCGCTGCCCGACAACACAGTTATCCAATGGTGGAACTACCGCGGACATAAAGACTTAGCGCTCCGCAATGCACTCAAACACAACTACCCGGTCATTTGCAGTTCAAACTACTATACGTATCTCAACTTCCCGCTCACTCCGTGGCGGGGATACGCCAAAGAACGCACGTTCGACTTGAAAGACTTGTATCTGGACAACCCTTCAAACAAGGCCTGCAATGAAAAGAATCCGTTGATTCTCGGCATGAGCTGCGCCTTATGGACAGACGATGTAGTGACGGAACGCATGATAGACCAACGCCTGTTTCCCCGCATCATCGGACTGGCAGAACAGATGTGGCATCAGGGAGAGCCATTGGACTTTACCCGTTTCTACGAGCAGGTGCTTCAAAAGAAAGAATGGTTCGAACAGCAAGGGTATAAATTCGGGCCGGCTTTAAAAAGCGAAGTGCCGCAAGATTACAAATGGGATTAAAAAAAGAATATCATGAATAAAAGGAACTTATTTATCGGTGTTTCCGCCCTATGCGGCAGTTATCTGCAAGGGCAGACTTTACATACACAACCCAATATTATTTATATTTTAATGGACGATCTGGGATATGGAGATATTGGTTGTTTCGGACAAGGGAATCATTACGAATACACGGAAAGGCAATACACAGATGCAACTCTATAATCTGGAGAATGACATCCGGGAAAAACATGATGTAGCTGCACAGCATCCCGATATCGTGAAGCCTCTCGAACAATTAATGAAAGAGACTACCAAGTAAATCTGTTTTAACAATCCAACCTTTCTCAAAAGAAACAGTGAACATCAAGCGGAGCATATTTCCACGATATTCACTGTTCCTTTTATCAATCAAATTGGAAACTTGAAAATGGACATCACACAGACAATCAGTCCAGTTTTTACTCTCCTATTCCCCAGGCAGCCTCAACCAGACGGACAAATTCTCTCCTATACCCTTTATCATCATTATTCAGCCCTTGTTTTGCCAAGCTTATTACTTTATCATAACTGGCATTTCCTTTGAATTCAGAATTCCGAAGTAACTGTCCGAACATCGCAACGGCCGAAGCAAAGCGGAAATCGGAAGATACATTGTTTCCTTTGTTATCAACGAAAGAAAATTCCATTTTCTTACTGACATCTTTATCCGGAGCTTTATAGCGCAGCTTCACGGTCAGGAGTTCATCGGAACCTGTCGGTTTCACGCTCACTTTTTCTTTCTTCTGATATTTCAAATCATCTACCTTGCCTACATAGTCATTCTTCACGCCTGTAGGAATTACTTCATAGAAAGCGGTCACTGTATGTCCTGCCCCCATGTCTCCGGCATCTTTGGCATCGTTATTGAAATCTTCATTTTTCAGCAGACGACTTTCATAACCAATCAAACGGTATGCCTGTACTTGTGAAGGATTAAACTCCACCTGCAATTTTACATCTTTCGCAACCGTATGGAGAGTAGCGCCAAATTCACCGACCAAGACGCGGTTAGCTTCCTGTAGATTATCTATATAAGCATAGTTTCCATTTCCCTTTTCTGCCAAAACCTGCATCTTTTTATCCTTATAATTTCCCATTCCATAACCCAATACGGTAAGAAATACTCCATTCTTCCGTTCTTTCTCTATTAGTTGTTCCAGTCCTTCCGCCGAAGAAACGCCTACATTAAAATCACCGTCGGAGCAGAGAATAATACGGTTATTACCATTAGGGATAAAATTCTTCTTCGCTATTTTGTATGCCAACAAGATACCAGCTCCACCTGCGGTAGATCCGCCTGCCGTCAGTTCGTCTATCGCTTCACGAATCTTCTGTTTGTCGCTGCCCGGAGTTGCTTCCAGTTTCACGCCTGCACTGCCTGCATAAGTCACGATAGCTACTTTATCTTTATCACGTAAGTTATTGACCAGTAATTTGAGAGATGACTTCACCAATTCCAAGCGATTGGCTCCCCACATAGAACCGGAGACATCAATTAGAAAAACTAAATTGGATGCAGGCAGATTATCCGTAGGAATTTCTTTTGCCTTCAACCCGATACGAACAAGACGGTGAGCAGAGTTCCAAGGACATTCTCCGGATTCCATGGTAATCTTCACAGGGTCACTGCCTGCCGGTTTCGGATAATCGTATGAGAAGTAATTCACAAGTTCTTCCGTGCGGACGGCGTCAGCAGGCGGCAGTTCGCCTTTATTGATAAAACGGCGTATATTACTATAAGAAGCGGCATCCACATCAATGGAGAAAGTCGAAAGTGCGGCATCCGATACATTCTTGAAGCCGTTCTCCTGAATCTGACCGTATTCTTCCGCATTTACTCTATCGTACATGACTGCCGATGTCGGACAGATTGCCATATAAGAGCCGGTCATCGCTCTCGACTTCATTGCACCATAGCCTACTACGACACACTCTTCCAATGCAACATTATCCGTTTTCAACTTCACGTTGAGTTGCGATGATTTAACGACCCTTTGCTCCTGCTTGTAACCGATATAATTGAATAACAACGTTTCCCCTTTTTTAGTCAGAATAGAGTACTGACCATCCATATTAGTTATCACTCCATTCGTGGTTCCCTTCACCGAGACCGAACAGCCAACAAGCGGAGTTCCATCCTTTGCATCCGTCACAGTACCCGTCACGGTAATTGCTTGCGCACTCACTGTACCTAAAGAAACAACTGCCATCAGCAGTACGAGCACCATCGCTCTGAATTGATTTGTTTTCATAACTTCCTTATTTAAAAATATGACAATTAGTTCGCTTTTACTATAGAGATGCAGATTTCATAAAGATTCCATAAACCACTCAAACTTTTTTTATTTTTCTTCTCATAGTTGTTATTTCTCCCTTCAATCCCTATCTTTGGCAGCAAATAGATGTTATTTTTCAAAAGAAACATATCGAAACTATCGGACGAAGAATTACTGATACACTATACGAAGTCCGGAGATACGGAATATTTCGGTGAATTATACAACCGATATATCCCGTTACTGTACGGACTTTGCCTGAAATATCTACAAGATGAGGACCGTGCGCAGGAAGCAGTCATGCAGTTGTTTGAAGATTTATTGCCCAAACTGGGAAATTATGAGATAAAAGTTTTCAAGCCATGGCTCTACCGGGTGGCGAAGAATCATTGCCTGCAACTTTTACGGAAAGAAAATAAAGAAATTCCGTTAGATTATACAGTCAATATTATGGAATCTGACGAATTTCTGCATCTATTAAGTGAAGAGGAAAGTACGGAGGAACAACTGAAGGCATTGCATCACTGCCTAGAAAAGTTGCCCGAAGAACAACGGCTCAGCATTACGCGTTTCTTCCTGGAAGAGATGTCCTATGCAGACATTGCCGAGCAGACCGGATTTACGCTGAACAATGTGAAAAGCTATATCCAAAACGGAAAGCGAAATTTAAAAATTTGTATCAAGAAACAAGCCCTATGAAACTATTGGACTACATACAAGGACTCCGTAAAGGAAAAGAGGCACACCGACTGGAACGAGAGTCGATGCAGGATCCTTTTCTGGCAGATGCGATGGATGGTTACAGCCAAGTGGAGGGAAATCACGAACAACGGATCAAGAAACTGCGAATGCAGGTTTCAGCTCATTCGACAAAGAAAAAGAACACCCGCGCTATTACCTGGAGCATCGCTGCCTGTCTGGCTATTGGATTCGGTATCAGCAGTTATTTCCTGTTCCTGAAAAAGAGTATGACGGACGAAGTGTTCATTGCCCA
The DNA here is from genome assembly GCF_024623065.1 of Bacteroides acidifaciens. GTDB lineage: Bacteria > Bacteroidota > Bacteroidia > Bacteroidales > Bacteroidaceae > Bacteroides > Bacteroides acidifaciens. The sequence goes on along the minus strand of NZ_JANJZR010000072.1, from coordinate 9,648 downwards.
AGAGAGTGTTTCCACCAAATTGGCTGAACCCGCAGTTCCGCCCACTCCGGCCATTTCTGCAACTCCAACAGTTCCGGCAACTCCACAAAAGGAAATCGCATTGGCTACTGCAAAAGTAAGAACGGATTCCACACCTGTTTCCGAAGATTCCACGCCTGTTTCCGAAATTACTGCGAGACAAGCGGATAAGAAAGATACGATTGCCAAAATCCAAGCGACTTCCCAACCACAACAAGGTACACCTGCGGCAACTGTGCCAGTGATGGAGGAAATCTCGGAAGAGACTGCTGCATTGCAAGAAGTAGTAGCAACGATGAATACTTTCGAATCTGAATCTGATAAGAAAATGAAATTGGCTAAGGTAGCGGCTGTCCTTCCTCCAAATAACATGATTAAAGGGAGAGTGACCGACGAAAAAGGAGAACCGCTTATCGGAGCCAGTGTGGCATATAAAGGAACGAATACCGGAACCATCACAAATATAAATGGAGAATTTTCGTTAGTCAAAAAGGATGATAAGAAACGATTGACAGCGGAGTATATCGGATATGATCCGGTAGAAATCCGGATAGATACCAGTCGGACGATACTCATTGCCATGAACGAAAACAAACAGGCACTCAATGAAGTGGTGGTAGTGGGATACGGAACTAAGAAAAACAAGAAGTCAACCACTGCCGGAAATGTTGTGACGGTTAAGGAACAGGCAAAGAAAGAGATTACTCCGCAACCTGTCATCGGTAAACGTAGCTATCAGAAATACCTGAAAGAGAATCTCGTTCATCCGACGGATGAAAAGTGTAAAGATATTAAAGGGGAGGTAGTCCTTTCTTTCTTTGTTGATGAAGAAGGAAAGCCGCAAGATATCACTGTTATTCATGGAATATGTGAATTCGCTGATAAAGAAGCCATCCGGCTTGTTAAAGAAGGACCTAAGTGGACAAGTGGGAAACTACCGGCAAGAGTAACAGTACGATTCTGAACTTAACAAATACCAATAAGAAGTCACATTTGTGCCAACACAGTGGCACGGACATGCAAATAAGGTGGCATTACTGTGCCAATCTATCGGCATAGTAATAACCACACAAAGCCTATCTTAAATCAGTTCGTAACTAGCCATCTGTATCGGCATATCCAAATTATGAAGCACTTTCTCCAGCAGGATACCCTCGCGGTTATCATATTCATATCCGAAAGTGGCACGAATACCTTGTAGGATAAACTGTGTGGCACGGTCCAATGCCATCGGCAGACTGTCTCCCTGCATCAAAGAACCGGTGATGACACTTGTAAAAGTATCACCCGTGCCGGGATAATGCGCAGGCAGATAAGGACAAGTCACTTTCCAATAGCGGTTTCCCTGACGGTTATAAGCATAGACAGACGTTTTATGAGACTCATCACGCACAGGAACACTGGTGATGATAACCACTTGCGGACCTTTGTCCGACAAAAGACGAAGATATTCTTTCAGCTCCTCATCCGTGTTGTCCACTTTATAGGGTTTGTCCAATAAATAAAACAGTTCCGTCAGATTGGGGGTAATCACATCTGCTTTGGTAATCAGATGACGCATCTCCTTTATCATCCCTCCGTCAAAGTTGGCGTACAAACGTCCGTTGTCTCCCAACACCGGATCGGCAACTATCAGACTATCTGCCCGACGAAAGTCTCTGATAAACTCAGAAACAATCTGAACTTGTCTCGGAGAACCCAAGTATCCAGTATAGATAGCATCGAACTCTACCCCTTGTTTCTTCCATTGGGCAATAATCTTGGACATTTCGTCCGTCAGGTCGAGGAAGGAGAAATCGGGATATTGCGTATGATTGGACAAGACGGCTGTAGGCAGCGGACAAACCTGAAAACCCATAGACGAAAGAATAGGAATGACAACAGTCAGAGACACGCGCCCCATCCCCGAAAGGTCATGAACGGCTGCTATTTTCTTTACTTTATTGGTATACATATATATTTATAATTAAACGTTTTACAACTCTTATCCTATGCTATGTGTTTTCATTTCATCTATCCATTTCATCTATCGCGTTTCAAAAACGCAGCTACCAGTTCCGCACTATTCAATTGCTTAGCCGATAAATCTTCCATGTGCCCGGCTTCTTCGTCATCGGAAATGGAAACGAAGCAAGTGATTTCCTCCGAACAGTCTCCGAACGCTTTCGCATCTTTGAGTTGTTTCATGGCCGATATTACCGCATTAAAGAAATAAGATTCGCTCGGCAACTCATCATGATGCTCCCACAGCAATCGGCTGAGCTTTACCAACGCACTATGGTGACCGTCCGAATAGCCCCATTCATCGGGAATCCATTTGCTCTCGCTGTCGGGTCCATCATTTTCATTCAAATATTCAACGGTATTCACTGCGAGAAACAGAGTGACACAATCCCTGTCGGAAACCAAAGCCGCCGTATAAATCTGCTCTTCGCCCACTTGATCAAGAACCTCACGGAGGTCTTTCTCCACTGCCTCTCTGATTCTTTCCGCCAATCCCTGATAAAAAGGCGCTATTTCCTTACCCGGCTTGTGGGATTCATGCTCTGACATTCCGGGTTGGTTTATCTGTTGGAGATGCTCTTTCGCCACTTCCAGACCAAGCTTCGCCGCATCCTCAAAATACTCATATCCCAATTCTTCATCTTCCTCCGTGCCACGCCCGAAATAATAGGCTACGCCCAGCGCATTCAGCACCATGGCATTGATTGGATTCCACAACATGTCAATATTTTCCTCCGCCTCCTGAAGATACTCCAAGGCCAAGTCATCGTCCTGTATTACACCAAGACCGTCCTGATAGCAGATACCAAGATAGGAGGCTGAGCGCACCCTGTTTCTATCGTCACTTTGGGGATTCTGATAGGCTTTCTCAAACCATTCGGCAGCTTTGGCATAATCCTGTTCGACGCTGCCCCAGCCGTCGAAATAGTAGTATCCCGCCTGCCACTGAGCATTAGGATGACCTCCAATAGCGGCTATCTCATAGAAATTGAAAGCCATGTCGACATCCCTTTCCACACCGAATCCCTCGTCATAGCAACAGCCGGCGTTGAATGTCGACTGTATATCGTAGCGATGTGCCGCCTTGATGTAATAAGCGAGCGCTACCTCCGGGTTATTTTTCTCATGTCCGAGGTAATATCCGTAGTTGCCGCAAATCACCGGAGAAATCTCAGCAAGCGCTTGAAAATAAACTTCAAACACCTCCTGCCTGATATCGCAGAGCCCTGACTTACGGATATTGCAATAATTGCCCCAACCGGCACAGATACGCCCGTTAAAGCTGCGCTCGAACCATTCTTTCGCTATCGGATAGGCCCAAGCGTTGTAATTGTCCTCGGTTTTGAATTGCTTGGCAAACTCAGGCTCAACAAGCAGATAGTCGCCCCAATAATAAACATTTCCTATCATATAGCAACAGAACGCATTGCCACGCTCAGCCTGTTCGAGAATCTCCTCGAAAGCCTCCTTGAACGACTCGAAAGGCATTCCCCGCTGAACCGCCGGAGTAAAGTTACCGCTTCGTGCGGCACAAAGCACACCTGTAGCGCTCCCCATAAGCGCGCTCTTCTGCATCAGTTTCGAAGCACTGGCATCGTCAGTGGCAAAACCGGCTCCGCTCCATACATACTCCTCTCCCATGAAACAACGTGCGATGAAGCATAATGCGTCTGCATCGCCTTGCTGTGCCGCCTGCATAAGCATCGCGTATCCACGGTGTATCTCTTCCTTGTCGAAACTAGTCCAAATTAAATCTACTGCCTTCACCACCGGCAGACTGTATTTACCGTTCATCTCTTTCCTCCTCTTCTAATTTATCCTCTTTCAATTTATCCTCTTCATCTAAAAAACCGAAAGTCAATCGCTGAAAAAACAGATCGTCAAAACGGAGTGCCAATTTCATCGATTCATCTTCAAAACCGGCATTTGCCATCGGTTGTCCACAACAAGTCTGATCCAACGGATAATCGACGTCTACTCCCAAGCTTTTCAATAGTCAATACGATGCCACTCCCACATTGGGGTAAATAGCATTGATATAACAAGGAATAAACAAACCTACTTTCATATTATGCTCTGTAATAATTTAAGCTTCTTCCGTATCACCCGTCTATTTTGCTCAACGGATGTCGATTAATTTGTGTGTTTGCAAGCTGAGTCTCCATTTGGGATGTCGCATTACACAGTCCACTGTTGAAGCAGTGTTGTTACAAGAACAAGGCTGAAGGAAAAAATGTTCGGCGGGAAGTTGTTCAAAAATGCTTATATCTTGTCCTTCATAGACCACTTTCACTTCATCCATCCGGTCGATGGCAAGCTTCGCCCCTTGTTTGGGAGAGCAGGTCACCCAGTCGATAGCTGCCGGCAGGGGGCGTGTACCGTTGGTTTCGATAGCCACATACTTACCTGCCTGGTGCAAACGGTCGATCAATTCATCGTCTATCCATAAGGAAGGTTCGCCGCCCGTAAGGACAACGGTGACGGCAGGATATTTTTTCACCTCGGCGATAATTTCATCGTCGGTCATCATTGTTCCTTCTTCGTGTTGTGTGTCGCAAAAGTCACATTTCAGGTTGCAGCCGGAAAAACGTACGAAGATGGCAGGAGTTCCGGTATGGTAGCCTTCGCCCTGCAAGCTGTAAAAGATTTCATTAATCTTTCTCATCATCAAAATTTGTTTGGTTTGCAATTCTTATCCTTCTGCGCCGACAGGATCTTTCTCGTAGATGACAATGTTTCCTTCCGATTCCTGCACTTCTACTTTATAGCATTGAGGAATTTGCTTGCATACCCACCGGGCGATATTCTCCGCTGTGGGATTAAATGGGAGTACTTCGTTCAGATTTTGATGGTCGAGTTTCTCCATGACCACTTCTTTGATGCGGGTGAAATCGACCACCATGCCTTCGGAGTTAAGTCGTTCGGAACGGCAATAGACGGTGATAATCCAGTTGTGACCGTGTAGACTGGCGCATTTACTGCGATACGGGAGTACCAGCTTATGGGAAGCTGAAATCTCCATGCGTTTGATTACTGTAAACATTGCTGTATATATTTTAATAGTTATACGCATCTAATGTCACCTCGATGCAACGGCAAAGGTAATATAAAATAGAATTCTCATCCAGCAAAGAGTGTTATTTTTTCCCTTTTTTTGCACTATCTTTGCCGCATGAAAACTCTATATATTGTTTTAGGTAGTATTTCTCTTGCGCTCGGCATTCTCGGCATCTTTCTGCCGCTACTGCCCACTACCCCTTTTCTATTGCTCACCGCCGCCCTTTATTTCAAAGGGTCGCCCCGATTATATAACTGGTTGCTCAATCATCGGCATTTCGGCCCTTATATCCGTAACTTCCGCGAGAATAAAGCAATTCCGCTACGAGCCAAAATTATCTCACTTGTACTGATGTGGGGGACAATGCTGTATTGCATATTCTTCCTGATTCCTCTGTTATGGGTAAAGATTCTCCTGGGACTGATAGCCGCAGGTATCACTTATCATATTCTTTCTTTCAAAACGTTGAGGTAGTTGGAAAGTCCCTGACGGGCATCTGCAAGTTTATCTTCCCAATGTTTCACAGAATTCTGGCCAATTATGTCAGTCACGTATTTCACAGAAATAAACGGTATTTCTTTTGAACGGCAGACAAATGCTTGTGCGTATGCTTCCATATCTACAACATCTCCGCTAACGTGAGTCAACTCGGTAAGGAAGCCATCTCCTGTATTGCAGATTCCATGTTCCGTCCAATGCGTGCAATATCCTTTTTCTTCGAGCAGAGCTGATGAATCGATCTCACACTCCAATCCGAACTCTTTCATTTTCTGCATATCACGGTCTATGAACTTGCGACATACAAAAATATCTCCTACCTGATGATTGACTGTTCCAGCACTTCCGATATTGAGCACCAAGTCCGGTTGTACCTGACGGATTGCCTCTGCCAAATGAAAGGCTGATTTCACTTTACCAATACCTGTACGAACGTAGTAAGGTTCTATATCCGGCCATTTAAGTTCTACAAATTCGCCTTGGACGGCGTAGGTAACTAATATTTTCAACATAGGTTTCCTTCATTTTATTGAAATGCAAAGATATAGTTTTTCCTGAGTATTACTGGTTTTACAAAGCAATTATTACCACAGAATTCCCCTCTTTCTCTCGTCCAACCCGCTATTTTGCGCTAAAATGCACATTTTCTTCCGAAAAGTTTTTGTAATATCAGAGTTAATCGTATTTTTGTGTACAATTTTGGTGTAGTAATGACAGAAGAAGAAAAAAAGTTATTGAATACCTTTGAGACGCAGCTACGGCATTTGATCTATTTGCACGATGAGTTAAAGCGTGAAAATGCGGAGCTGAAGAAACTTCTCGATATTGAAAAATTAAAAAATGAGAAGGTACAGGCGCAATACGATGAATTGGAAGTCAGCTATACAAACCTAAAAACAGCTACGGCAATCAGCCTTAACGGCAGCGACGTAAAAGAGACGAAGCTGCGATTGTCTAAATTAGTGCGTGAAGTCGATAAATGCATCGCTTTGTTGAATGAATAAGAAGAAGATGTATGAACGATAAAATAAAGATAAACCTGCAGATAGCAGACTCAAACTACCCGTTAACCATCAACCGTGAGGAAGAAGAAATGGTACGGAAAGCCGCCAAGCAGGTAAATATCAGGCTTAATAAATACCGGGAAGTTTACAAGAACCTCGAACCGGAAAAGATTATTGCCATGGTAGCCTATCAGTTCTCATTAGAGAAACTGCAATTGTTGGAACGTAATGATACCGCCCCCTATACGGAGAAGGTAAAAGAACTAACTGAATTGCTGGAAGATTATTTCAAAGGAGAATAAAATTGACCGGCTATTCGTTGATAAGAGAAAAACAACCACGCACTGCACAATATCCAAGCAAGAATATGCTTTGATATTTGGCGGTGCGTTTTTATTTACATATTAAATTAAATGTAGAATGATAGCAATAATAGCAACAGCAATTGCTTGCTTCATCGTAGGTGGAGTCCTTTCATACATACTGTTTAGGTATGCGCTGAAATCCAGATACGACAACATCCTGAAAGAAGCAGAAACGGAAGCAGAAGTAATTAAGAAAAACAAGCTGCTGGAAGTGAAGGAGAAATTCCTGAACAAGAAAGCGGACCTTGAAAAAGAAGTAGCACTGCGGAATCAGAAGATTCAGCAGGCGGAAAACAAACTGAAACAACGCGAAATGGCGCTCGGACAGCGCCAGGAAGAAATCCAACGCAAGAAGATGGAAGCCGAAGCTGTCAAAGAGAATCTGGAAGCGCAGTTAGTGATTGTCGACAAGAAAAAAGAAGAACTTGACAGACTGCAACAGCAGGAAATTGACAAGTTGGAAGCAATCTCCGGTTTGTCTGCCGAAGAAGCGAAAGAACGCCTGGTAGAATCCTTGAAAGAGGAAGCTAAAACACAGGCTCAGTCATATATCAATGACATCATGGATGATGCTAAACTGACTGCCAACAAGGAAGCGAAACGTATTGTCGTTCAGTCTATCCAACGGGTAGCTACGGAAACTGCCATCGAAAATTCTGTTACGGTATTCCATATCGAATCGGATGAGATTAAAGGACGTATCATCGGTCGTGAAGGACGTAATATCCGTGCACTGGAAGCAGCCACAGGTGTTGAAATTGTTGTAGACGATACTCCTGAAGCGATTGTCCTTTCAGCTTTCGACCCGGTTCGCCGTGAAATTGCCCGCCTGGCTCTGCACCAGCTTGTTACTGACGGACGTATCCATCCGGCACGTATCGAAGAGGTGGTAGCTAAAGTACGCAAACAGGTGGAAGAAGAAATCATCGAAACAGGTAAACGTACAACGATTGACCTTGGTATCCACGGTCTGCATCCTGAACTGATTCGTATTATCGGTAAGATGAAATATCGTTCTTCTTATGGTCAGAACCTGTTGCAGCATGCACGTGAAACAGCCAACCTTTGTGCTGTAATGGCATCAGAATTGGGACTGAATCCGAAGAAAGCAAAACGCGCAGGTTTGCTGCATGATATAGGTAAAGTGCCTGATGAAGAACCGGAATTGCCACACGCATTGCTGGGTATGAAGCTTGCAGAAAAATATAAGGAGAAACCGGATATCTGCAACGCTATCGGTGCTCACCATGACGAAACGGAAATGACGAGTTTGCTGGCTCCTATCGTACAAGTATGTGACGCTATCTCGGGCGCACGTCCGGGCGCACGCCGCGAAATCGTTGAGGCTTATATCAAGCGTCTGAACGACCTTGAACAATTGGCAATGTCTTATCCGGGTGTAACAAAGACTTACGCAATTCAGGCAGGACGCGAACTCCGCGTTATCGTTGGTGCTGATAAGATTGATGACAAGCAGACTGAAAACCTGTCGGGCGAAATCGCCAAGAAAATTCAGGATGAAATGACTTATCCGGGACAGGTGAAGATTACCGTTATCCGTGAGACACGTGCGGTTAGCTTCGCTAAGTAAGACCAAAGACTTAAAAAAGAAATTAAAAATAGAAGGGCGAAGCAATTCGCCCTTTTATAATAAATGAATATTCCTTTTTAATAACAGCAAACACTTTTCATTTTTATTCATCAACTTATGAAAAAATACCAATTCGAAGTTTGTGCCAACTCAGTAGAAAGTTGCCTCGCTGCCCAAACAGGCGGAGCCAACCGTGTAGAATTATGTGCGGGTATTCCCGAAGGTGGAACAACACCTTCTTACGGAGAAATTTCTATGGCTCGTGAAATACTGGATACCACCCGATTGCACGTCATTATCCGTCCCCGGGGGGGAGATTTTCTCTACTCGCCTATCGAAGTAAAAACAATGCTGAAAGATATAGAGATAGCCCGAAAACTCGGAGTTGACGGAGTTGTTTTTGGATGCCTGACTGCTAATGGAGAGATTGATTCCACCGCCATGCAAGAATTAATGTTAGCCTCACAAGGCTTGTCTGTCACCTTTCATAGGGCTTTCGATGTTTGCTGCAACCCCAAAGAAGCACTGGAACAAATTATTGAACTAGGCTGCAACCGGATTCTGACTTCCGGTCAGCAAGCTACTGCTGAACAAGGTATTCCCTTACTCAAAGAGCTGCAGGAGCAAGCAGCAGGAAGAATCATCCTACTTGCCGGATGCGGTGTGAACGAAAATAATATTGCCCGAATTGCTCAAGAAACAGGGATACAGGAATTTCACTTCTCTGCCCGTGAAAGTATTATAAGTGAAATGAAGTACAAGAATGAATCAGTATCCATGGGCGGCACTGTACATATCAACGAATATGAACGAAATGTAACGACCGCCCGAAGAGTTATGGATACGATTCAAGCAATATCTTTATAAATAAGGAATGACTGTGATATAGATGCCTGTAATTGGCAGAAGCGAGAAACCAGCCGCTTGCCATCATTGTACCAATGCCTTGAAATAAAGTCGCAAAATCTATATTTCAGACAATTAGTGTCGGAAAGAAGAATCTTCCTTTTGTCTTCGGGCAAACGGCAAGAGCGGTAACCATTCTATTTTCCGCCTTGACACGCATCGCAACCCAGCATATCTTTGCGGCATAACCAATTACTAACAAAG
>NZ_JANJZR010000071.1 GCF_024623065.1 Bacteroides acidifaciens | reverse complement strand
GGAGACTATGTGACGAATAAAAACTGGTCGGTAAAGCCTATCTAACATAATCTCAGGAAAATTTAAACAGGCTCTTAGTTTGTTTCTTCCTCGTCATTCTTGAACAACACATCCTTTAGTTTCTGATAAAGGAATGAAAGTGTCAGCAATATCAATCCCAGAAGGATAAATACGATAATCTTGCCGATAGTCGGCATTGCCCATAAATCGTCTAATACGAGTTTGAGCAGAACTATTCCAAAAGTCGCAAGGCTTACCATACGCATCGCTTTCTGATGCAGGCGCATTCCCAATCCCATCTGAACGAAACCGGCAATGCTTAATGAGAGTGATAGTCCGGCACTGAAATCGTCTACACCTACTTGCCAAAGGAAAGAACGTACCATTGTCAGCCAAAGGAGTGTGGCAAGAATATTCAGATATACGGTGAAGCGGGATTTTATGCCGATTGATGTATAGTACAGACATGCCACGTAATATATGTTTGCTATCACGAAAGCAGCCGTCAGCCATCGCAACACGGCAGGAGTGAAAGCCATGTTCTCCCATTGGTCACACCATATATTCAGAATATATACAAGCGTATTCATTCCGATAGCCAAAGTATAGGAAGTGAGGTGCTTGGTTATCGGGAATCGTTTTCTGAAAGCATAGCAAATGCCCGAAATGAATACGGCGGTAAACAAGAACATCGCTCCGCTTCTCGTTGCCCCTTCAAAATACAAATTGAATTCCATCATAAATGTATAATAAAGTATGATTACGGAAACTATAAGCATAAAAGGATTCCAGAAACTGTATTTCAGCCGGCGTGCCGTAGAGAAGAAGGAATGATAATGCTCCATTAATAAAGCGAATGCTCCTGTAGCTAATCCCACAAACAAAGAGGTGGTAAATGAACTATTCAGAAAAATTGTATCCAAAGAATGATGTTCAAACATCACACTATACACATCCATCAAGTAAGAAACGAAAGTGAGTCCTACCAGGACTTTGGCCGCAGACTCATATACCCTGATTTTCGACTTGACATAAAGCCACAACAACAATACCATTTCCGATGTCCAAAGCAAAGTAATATAGTTTCCGTCCAGTTGAATCGGGACTGTAATGGAGACAAATGTCAGCACAAGCCCCAATGTGGTATGCACGAGGAATTTATATGCTTTCCTATCCTTCCATAACCAAAGCACCAGCCCCAGATTAACGAGTGCGATAAACAGGCTCAACAGACCGCTCGCCTTAAAAGACAGTCCCATGTTCTTTAGGAAAAGAATTCCCGAAAGCAGATAGACAAAATTATTAGTGATGATGACAAATACCAGTCCGCGGCTCATAGCCTGTATCTTCTCTCCACGAAGAATGGAAAACACCGGAAGCAAAAAGGTAAAATAGAACAGAGTGGCAAACATCAGCAAATGTCCCGAAATGACCGTAGAGCGGGAAGAATAGCTCAACAACAAGAAACTAGCCATTATCAGACAAGTAAAGACAAATGAGATTATCGGAAGTTCGCTCCACTTTTTGTAGATGGAAAGCCCGAACATTCCCAAATTCAATATACTCACATAAGTAAACAGAACTTGATAACTTCCTTCGCCGCTACTTACAATAAAAGGTGCTAGAAATCCTCCTACAAGCGCAATAACAGCCAGCTCACGCCTGTCATATATCACAGAAAGAACAGACATAAATATAGTAGTGGCTATCAGAATGATAAACGCTACAGTCTGCGAAAAGATATGATAATAATGGAATGCGATAGCAACCGTGAGATAGAACACGGCGAACGCTCCACCGGCAAGCAATGAACTGAATGTACGATATTTCTTCTGCAAGCGTTCGGCAACAACCAGCAATGCCGCCCCGGTCAGGAAACCAAGCACCGTACGGAAAGTCTCGTTTATCCAGTTCTTGTCAATGGCGTACTTCACAAAGAAGCCCACCCCTATCACAAATATGAGAATACCAATCTTTCCAAACAGGTTTTCACCGATAAACTTCTCGTAGTTGACTTGTTTCTTTGGTAGTTTCGGAGCAATCGGTGCCACACGAATCGGTTCTGGAGACATTGCAGACTCTTCCCGAACCGTATCCATCACTGGGATACTTTCAATAATTTCTTCCTGAACAGATTCTTGAACAGATTCCGAAGCATCTCGCAATTTATTGGCAACCACAGCCTCAACCATTGTACTCGGTTCGCGAACAACCAACTCTTCTTCAACCAATTTTTCTTCCGGCAGGACTTCTGCTACTACTTTTTCAGGCGTCTCCTCACTTGATTCCCTATCACCAGCAGCCATTTTCGCCTGCCCCTTCAGAAGAGCGTCCATCTGCTTTTTTATTACATCAAGCTCTTTCTCTATCTTCGTGAACCGACCATCGAACCGGCATAGCAAAACAATAAGTATCACTATACCGAGTAACGGATATACACTATTAAAATCTCCCATAGTATTTTGTATTTGATTCAATATCACAAATATACGAAGAATTCGCAAGATACAGGGAGATTTGGATGGAATAAAGTAAGTGATTACAAAAAAAGAGGAGAAAATCTCCTCTTTTTTAGAATGTTGCCCTAAATTCGCATCTTCATATTATTTCCATAGCGCTGTATCTTTCACTTTGACTGGAACGTCAGGTCTATCACATACGACTCCTTAAACATCTTCTTGGCGAACTTATGTATATCGGCAGGCGTCAACCGCTCCAATATCCTGTCAAAATTTTCGGGGGCGGTGATGTCGATACCTTCCGTATAATAAGCGGCAAGGGCAGCCATCCAATATGCGTCAGAGTTTCTCGACTGTTCGTCGTTTTTCCGCAGATTGGCAACCACCTTTGCAAACTCATCCTGCCCAGGTGCCTCTTCGGCAAGACGTTCCGTTTCGGCGTGTACCAACGACTTCAAATGGGCTTCCCGCTCGGGTGCACAGTCGAATATCATGGTAAAAGAGTAACGCGATTCGGGGAGACGGGACGAAGTAGCATTGATATTGATTCCATATGTGCCCCCCTCCTTCTCGCGGATGTTTTCCGTATAGCGCAACTGCAAGATGCCGCGCAACAGGCTTTGGCAGATGTTATGGTAAGGCGTATTTTTCAGCTTCGTTGAAAAATTGGTGACGACAGTGGCTTTTGGGGTCTCCCAGTTGAGCCGGACGTTTTTCACGACCTTCCCCTTTGCCGGCAATTCGCGATGCAGAGTACGCTTCTCTTTGCGATGTTCGGAGCGCAAAGAACCGATGTATTTCTCCACCATCTGTCGGGCGTTCTCCTCTTTCAGATTGCCCATGATAAAGAACACGAAGTCGCTGGCGTCCTTGATACGGTCAGAATAGACATATTTCAATCTTTCCAACGTAATCTTATCCAAGTATGCTTTATTGAAAGCCGGGAAACGGGAGCTGTAATTGTGCAAAATCTGTTGGAGCGAGTCCTTCATCACCGTCTGCGGCTGTCCGGCATACTGCTGCAACGCTGCATAGTTGCGCTGCATCAGCGTAGCAAACAATGCTTCATCGAACCGGGGTTTCTCGAAACGCAGGTAAATCAACTGCATGAGCGTCTCGAAATCTTCCGCAACGGAGGAGCCTCCTATAGCCTCATCCCATGGAGTGATGTTCACTTTGCATCCCACCCGCTTACCGGTCAGCAGTGTCCGCAGTTCGTCGGGCGTAAAGTCGCCCACGCCGAACGAAGACACCATCGTTGCGGCATTCTCGGCTGCGGGCAGCAGGTCGGTATCCTCGTAGACAGAGGTTCCACCGTTGCTATAGGAGGAAACAAGGATTTTATTGCTCGCACTATGGCGGAACACCACGCGGGCGCCATTCTGCAAAGTCCACTCCACAGCGCCAAAACGCTCCAGGGGACGCACCTTCACAATCTGTCCGCCCTGCAGCTCTGCATCATCCAGCAGTTTGCGTTGAACGCCCGAAGGGGTATTCACCGCATAAGGACGAATCTGACTGGAATGCTCCACGCGTTCCATGATAGCCGTCATATCCTCGCGCGACAAGTGTTTCTCTTTGGCTGAGCCCACTACCAGCAATGTCCGGTTTTTCGGGCTGTTCCACTTCTTCGCCCTGACAGAAACCTCCTCTACTGTGATGTCGGCAACAAGGCGTTTCACCCAACGGTAATAGTCGGAGGGGCTGAGAAGCGGTCGTCCTTCCAGAAAATGGGCCTGTATCTCTTGCGCATAACGGCTGTTTGCCTTGCCCTTCCTGCGTCCGTTCTCCAGTGCTGTGAGCATATCTTTCTTGGCACGCTCCAGTTCTTCGGGCGTGAAGCCATAACGTTTCACCCGTTCATTCTCGGTCATTGCCGCTTCCCATGCTGCGGCTTCCTGTCCGGGACGGGGAGATACATTAACGTTGTATGCACAATATCCGCGCACCAAATCTCCGTAGGCAATCTCCGCATGACGGAACGGCGTATCCGGACGACGTGCCAGCTCCGCGATACGCGTCCGCATCATCGAATTAAAGAACGAGATAATCAGACTCTCGCGCAGATAAGCCACGCGATTGCGTTCGCACGCCGGAGTGTCGTTCATCCGGATGGACAGCCCCAACGAAGAGCGGGCAGCTTCATTGTCCGTTGCCAGCACATAACGGGGAGTATCGTTGTCGGGTATCGAAAAGAACGGACGCGGCTCCGGATTCTTCACGGCAGGAATGGCAGTAAAAAGCTTCTTCACTTTTTCTTCCATCCGGCGCGCATCGAAATCGCCCACAATGGCAATCGCTTCCAAATCGGTGCGATACCATCGGTGATAGAAGTCGCGCAATGCCTGTGGAGCAAAGTGCTGAATGACGTCCAGTGTTCCGATGACATCCCTGTCGGCATACCGCGAGCCTTGATAGAGTACCTGGTTTGTCTTTTCCTGCATCCGCACCGTTGACGTTCGGCGGGTGCGCCACTCTTCGACAATCACCTTGCGTTCTGCGTCAATCTCTTTCTCTTCCAACGACAGGTAATAAGACCAGTCGTGCAGTATCAACAGGCAGGTGTCCAGCAAAGATTCACTTTGCGTAGGCACGTCGGTGAGTTGGTAGACAGTCTCGTTGTGCGACGTATAGGCGTTGATGTTGCTCCCGAACGCCACGCCGTGTTTCTCCAGTCCCGAGATGATACCTTTGCCGGGAAAATGCTTCGTTCCCTGAAAAGCCATATGCTCCAGGAAATGCGCCAATCCGTTCTGCTCGTCCGTCTCCAACAGCGAACCGGCATTGCGAATCAGATAAAAGCCTGCACGACGAGGCTGGTCGCCGTTGTGGCGGATATAATAGGTAATCCCGTTAGGCAGCCTGCCGATAAGCACCGCCGAGTCGACAGGCAGCGTCTCTTGCCCGCCGACCGCCGCCGACTGTGCGCGTGCAACGGTCAGTGAGGCCAAACAAATACATATATATGCAATTATTTTCTTCATGAAATTGTCTTTTGGGGTGTGCACGAAGATGCTTATTTCTTCTCCTCTTCCTTGCCGTCACCTTCGCCGAAAGCGGGGGCACCTGCTAAAATCTGCTTCACACGGCTCACCATTTCCTCGCCACGCAGGGAGAAGGAAATGACTCTTCCTTCGGGGTCAATCAGGATGGTCTTGGGCACTGCCGTCACTCCCAGCATACGGGCGGCAGGCGAACTCCATCCCAAGAGATCGGAAGCGTGCGTCCACTCCTCCTTGTCCATCTGATGCGTGCGGATAGCGTTCTTCCAGTCCTTCTCTTTGTTGTCCAAAGAGAAACTGACAATCACAAAACGGTCACGGTCGGCCTGCGTTTCATTGTACAACTGTATGAGGTAGGGAATCTCCCGGCGACAGGGACCGCACCACGAAGCCCAAAAGTCCAGCAACACATATTTTCCTTTGAAATCTTCCAGCGTCTTGCGTCCGCCTTCAACAAGAGGAAGCGTGATGTCGGGCAACTCGCCGCCTACTTTCAACTCCTGCGCACGCACTACGTTGCTGAACGAGCGGTAATACGGGTGCTTCTTCAACTTAGGCGACAAGGATTTCAGCATACGCTGCACGTAGGCCTTGCTCAATGTCGGGTAAACCTCTTTCTCCAGCATCAAAGGCACCAACGGCGAATCGTTGTGTTCGAGCAGAAAACGGAGTTGCGCTGCGGAAGCGGCAACCATTGCCGCCGCACCGACACGTACCCACTCTTCCTGATTTTCGGGTCGGCTCATCCATTGATTGAACGACTCTCCATGCTTCTCCTGCCACACGTTCAAGGTGTCGGTCTGCTCCTTGATACAAAGTCGGCGGATTTCCTTATACTGGTTGTACAGGTCGTTAGTCGGTGTTCCCTTTGCCATTCCTCCTGCGGGAAAAGCGGCATCCGGAATACGCACTTCCACCGTACCCGGCTCCACAAACAGTTGCACGTTGCCATTGTCGAAGCCGGTCAGTAAATAAAGCAATTCCGGCTCGCCCTGTTTCAGAGAACGTGTAAAGGTGAAAGTACCGTTCACCGGCTTCACGGAATCGACATTGATCATGCGTTCGTACTCGTCCATCTGCGTCAGGTAAATTTTCTGTATCCGTTGCGGCGTATGGCGCAGCGAATCTTTCAGCATACGTCCTTTGATGACACACGTATTCTCTTGTGCCTGCACCCCACCCATACAAGCTATCAGGCAGGCTGCGGCTATATAGCACTTGCGTAACATTCTCGTTCCTCTTTTTATTCGTTTTTTATTCATACGTTTCCACTCCCTCAATAATTCGCTTCACCTTGTTGAGCATCTCTTCGCCACGCAGATTGAAAGCCACCACTTCTCCTTTCGGATTCAGCAAAACTGTGTGGGGAACACCCTGCACGTTGAACAGCGACACAGCATCGGACGACCATCCTTTCAAGGTAGAAAAGTGAATCCAGTTCTTGTGTTTCAACTCATTCTTTTCGATGCTGTTCACCCAATCAGGCTCTTTGCTGTCGATAGAGTAGCTGAGTATCACAAATTTATCGTTTGCCTCCGAAGCTGTCATCGCCTGCTTCAAATAAGGGAATTCGCGACGGCACGGTCCGCACCACGAAGCCCAGATATCCAACAGTACATACTTGCCTTTATAGTCGGAAAGGGATATCTCCTTGCCTTCCGGCGTCACTCCTGCGATGTCGGGCGCCGGCGAGCCTACCTTGAGGTTGCTTGCCTTGATTTTATTCTCCAGCTCACGATAGACAGGATGCTGCCTCAACCGTGGAGAGACGGCACGCATCAACGTACGTTCAATCGTTTTCGGTTGAAACAGGTGATAGATGTCATACTTGATGATAAACAAAGCCGCTTCGCTGTCAAGGTGATTGCGCAGATATTCCAGCGCCACCACTTTTTGCATCACGGTATTTACATTGAACACGGAACCATGATAGTCCATCTGCAGATCCGGATTGTTCTTCACCTCTTCGGGCAGCGAATTGAACAGATTGTTCATGCGGACTTTCGAATCCTGCACATCTTTCCCACGTACCGCATAGTAGCCGCTCATCACATCGTTGCAGGGCGTACCGCTTACCTTTGCCGACACGGGATAGTGGGCATCAAAAGGCTGCACCGTAATGTTGCCCGGCTCAAGCAATAACTGCACGCTACCGTTATCGAATCCGGAAAGATAGGCAGCTTCCACAAAGCGGGGAGCCTTACCCTCGAAACGGAAGGTCTTATTCTTTACAACGGCAGAATCCAGTCTGACTTCCTTGCCGTCGGACTGGCACGCCAGATAAACCATGCGGACCGCTTGCGGGGTGAAACGTAACGAATCACGCGTCATTTCACCAGTAATGACATACTTGTCGCCGTTTTGTGCCAGGCAACCAACACCTGCCAACATTCCAACGGCAACCGAAACTATTATTCTTCTCATATAAAAATAAATGCTTTATCTGTTTTTTTAAGTAACCGGAAAAAACGGTTACTTTAAGTTATCCTCCAAATATTTAGCCAGTTTTTCTCCTCTCAGATTGGTAGCGACAATACGGTTTTCTTCGTTGAGAATAAAGATGGCGGGAACGGCGCTCACACTGTAAAGCCGTGCCACATCGCATTTCCATCCTTTCAATGAAGAGACGTTTATCCACGTCAGTCCATCTTTGGCGATGGCGTCTTTCCAACGTTCCGGCTTGTTGTCAAGCGATACGCTGATAATCTCCAGTCCCTTATCGTGATACTCCTCGTAAGCCTTTTTCAGAGCGGGATTGTTCAGGCGGCACGGTCCACACCACGAAGCCCAGAAATCAAGAATCTTCACCTTTCCAGCTACCTTGCTCAGCGTCACTTCCATGCCTTCCGGAGTAGTCAGCGTAAAGTCGGGGGCAAGTCTCCCCTTCTCCGTCTGCTCCATCCGTTCGTAACGTTCTTTCAAGATACGGGCACTGGGCGTCTGCTTGGCACCTTCGCCCAATGATTCGTACATTTTACGGCATTGCTCGGCGCCTGCATCGCGCATCTGTGCATTCTCCAGATAAGTATGCGCTGTAATCAGGTCATCATGCTGCCCCAAAAAGTCGTAAGTCTCTTTTCTTGCCCGTTGCTCCAAAAGTAGAATCGAATCGTTCAGCGCACTGGCACTTCTGTATTTATTTTCGGCAACCAACGTCTGGTGTCTTTGCTTCATAGCGCTTATCTTCTGACGCTGTTCGGTGGAATACTTCAAGTATCCCGTCCAAGCATCCTGCAACTTACCGCCTCGGATGTAGGCCTCCCGCCCATTGGTAAGCAAAGCAGTGTACGAACCGCCCGGCTCTGCCATGAATGGAAATCCCCCCGAATAGTTCTCAACAACGATATGTGCCACCACCGGTTCGTCACACCTACCCTCCAATACAAAATCGGGGGCTTGGAAAAGAGCAGTGCCCAACGTATCCACCCGGTTTTCGGAAACCGGCGCCAGCATATACAGGCGCCCCGATTCCACTCCTTTAATCTGTCCTTTCACAGTCACATTGTTCTGTGCATACGACAGATATCCGCAACTTGCCAAAAGCAACGTTGCCACTAATGTATTTTTCATTCCCTATTTATTGTAAAAGTGTTTCTATAATATGTACATATTCCTTGTTCCGGTTGTATTTCTTCTTATACTCCTTCACTACATCATCTATGCGGTCGAGATTCTTTCCGTTACGAATAAAGTTGCAGATAATCGTATAAAGCACCACATCCCTTACATCGCCTGTATAGAATGCGGCATACGCGCGGTATCCCTCTTCGAAGGAAGTAGGACGCGTGTAGGTTGTACCCGACTCGTGCGCCTTCTTCTCATTAACGAAGAACATATAGCGCATCAGCATCCCGATATAATCCAGAGACTGCAAGGCGTTCTTGTCCGTGCGCAAGCTATAGCCGTCCATTACCGACCAATAGTCACCGATTTCCTGTTTCTCAATCGGCAAACGACGGGTTTCGGCATACATCACCGGATATTCCATAAACGAATTATATACGCTTCCTTCAATGTCTGCCAAGATGTAGCTGCTCACTTCGGGACGAATCTCCTTGCCGGCTTTCTCCAACAGTTTGCGGCTCTGCTCCGACAGTACCCGCGATGCTTCGAAACGCTCTTTCGGCTTCACATCTACAGCGATGCAAGCAAGAAGCTGCGATTTATAGCGCATAGTGCGTTTCAACTGAGCGATGTCGCGCAACAGGCGGTTTTGCGCTACCGCTTCTGCCGTTCCGCTGAACTCCACAGCCTGCACCTGCTTGCCTTCGTAACGAAGGTTGACGTGCAGGCTGTCGCCCGGCATCAATAAAACGGTTGTTTTGCCGTTGATGGCAAACGTCACCATCCGTTCTGTATCAAACGAGTAAATATGCTCCTCGCCCGGATTGGTATGAAACTCCTGTCGGAGCAACGGGGTCTGGAAACAGTCAAAATAGACCATTTCTGCCCGATAGCCGTAGATTTCGGCACTTAACACAGTTTTTTTAGCTTGCACTGTCTCCCATGCGACACTGCACAACAGACAAACACATCCTATTAAAATTCTTCTTATCATATACATTAATCTATTCATTATTTCTTAGTTCAACTCCAGTTCAGAAGGCTACTCCCAACGACACCTGCCATGTATTCTTGAGGAAGCTGTTTTTCTCAGGAATAATAAAGGCAAAGTCGGCACGTAGCATACTGTAATGCACACCGCAGCCGATGGTACCGTAGCGTTGCATACGGTTGTTTTCTTCTCCATAGTGGTATCCGCTGCGTACAGAAAACAGCTTGAACGCCGTGTATTCCGCTCCAACGGCACCCTCCCAGCAACCGCCGGGCCATACGCGGTAGCCCACTTCGATCGTGCCTTGCAGACGGTGGTTGTCGTTGAATGCATAGTCAACACCTCCTCCGGCATTCACTTTGGCGGGCTGCTTATACTTACCGTATCCGTAATCCATTTTCGTACCGAAGTTGGCAGCCTGCAAACCCAAACTCCAACGGGCGTCGTCGTTGTTGCGCCATGCCTGTTGGTAATAGACGCCAAGGTCGAAAGCCACTCCGTTTGCCGCTGCATTGTCGAAAAGAGCGGAACGTACGAAGCGTGCCGTTGCACCTACGGACAGTCCTTCGGTGAGTTTGCGTGCATATCCCAAGTCAATGCTCCAGTCTTTGGGAGTATAGACCGCACCCGCACGCTCCACATCCGGACGGTTGATGTAGCGGAAACCCGCCTGGATTCCCTGCTTGTCGTCCAACTGGTAATGGCCTGCCAAAGCGTGCAAATTGCTGCCCGAAGCCAATTCGCGCATCCAGGGCGTAAAACTGTAGGTCACTTCCGCCTTCCGGTCCGAGAAAACATTCTTGGCAGCATTTCTCCAAATGGAGAATGCGTTTGCCGAAGAAGCCACCCCACTGTTGCCCATTCCTACACCGCGCACATCGGGCGTCAGTTCGGGAAACAAAGCCGCTCCGTTATCACCCTGTCCAAAGGTAGCGGTTGCTCCGCACAAGAGCAACATCATCAAGCCATATCTTATATTTTTCATACTCTTACAGTTTTATGATATTCTTAGTAATCGTTTTATTGTTGCACGTCAGTTTCACGACATACATACCGCCACTCAATCCGGAGATATCGACTTTGCCGGGAGAACTGAGCGAGATATTCGTCACTTGTTCGAGCACCAAGTTGCCGAGCGTGTCATATATCCGTGCGGTCACCTTGCCACTGAAGGTGGCGCTTGCACCAATCGTCAGTTCGGTGTTCGTGTTTTCGATGCTTGCTTCCGTATGTACTTCGGGTAACAGGCGAACGGTGAAAGCGGTAGTGGTAGTCTGTACGTTGAGGTGCTCTTCTCCTCCGACTCCCTGGTCGGTCACGGAGAGGGAGACTTTGTACGAACCGGGCTGAATATCCTTGTTGTGCAGGGAAAGAGTGAGTTTTCCATCTGCGAAAGTCTGCTTAAAGATACCGGCAGGGTCGTCCACCTCATAGGTGAGGCCGGCTGTATCGGTTTCCTTGTCGCTCAGTTCAAACACGTAGTTCACTTCTTCGTCGTAGTAAAGTACTTTATCAGTCTCTATATCCAGTCCTTCCGAAACCAGCTTGACAACAGGCGGCCAGTTCATGGCTCCCGTCAAAGCACCGTACGCATTGACACAACCTGTGCCAATCATTCCTTCGTATTCGGGATTGTATTCTGCAATGGGGGTGACATTCTGCAACAGGCGATGTTTCACCTCTTCGGCAGTGAGTCCGCCTTCCTTGTCTTTCAAGTAAGAGACCACCAACGCTGCTACTCCCGCCACTACCGGCGAAGCCATAGAGGTGCCGACCATAGGTTTGACAGCGTTATTGTTCACCGTACTCCAGATTGCCCAAGTACTCCAATCGTATTCGGCAGGAACTTCATCACCACCACCGCCGGGAGCCGAGATAGACACCCACGAACCGTAGTTGGAGAAACTACTCTTCTGAAAACGGGGATTTACACTGGCTACGGATATCACATGATTCAAAGAGGCGGGAATTACCGCATCCTTCTCCACGCCGTCGTTGGCAACAGCCGCAATCACCAAGCCGCCTTTCATCGGACCTACCTGATTGCCGTCTTCATCACAACCTGCATATTCCACAAAATAGTCGACAGCCTCCTGAAAAGCCTGTATGGTTGCTTGCCCTGTACCGACATGATAGCTGTTATTGCAAATCACTGCTCCCATATCCGCCGCATATTTAATGGCGGCAGGGCCATAAGAAAAGTCACAGGTCATGATGCGGACTCCCTGATTGTACATCGGATAACCACCGCCAGCTATACCTGCAATACCATTAGGATCGAAATAATTATTGGTAACTGTAGATGCACCGATTATTCCCGCTACGTGTGTTCCATGACTTTTATCATCGCTGAGAATGGTATTGTTGTTTACTCCCAATCCATAGTAGTCGCCCACATAGCCGTTGCCATCGTTGTCTACATAGCCATCTTCATCCTCCTCGTCATTTCGCCACATACACTGATTCAATTCCATGTGTCTAAAATCGACAATCTGGTCAATCACAGCCACAATCACATCCGAGCTTCCCGAAGTCAGTTCCCAAGCATCCAGAATCTTGATATCCGCACCTTCCATCATACCAATCTGACCTGTATTGTGCAAATACCACTGAGAACCGAAATAAGTATCCTTAGGCGGATTCACCGCAACAGGCACCAACTTGCCCACAGGCTCCACGCAAGCCACATTGTCTAATGCGGAAAAAGCATCCACTGCCTGTCCCACATTGACGGCTTCGTCAAACTTCACTTTATACCACAGATGCAATCCTGCCTTTCTGGTGCGCTTCTCATACTTTCCGGCAGGGAACAGGCGTTCCATCTGCTGCATCTTTATATTCACGGCGGCGGCATCCAAATCTTTGTTGCCGGTTTCCACCTCACCGCTACGAGTAGCCACTACTTGCAAATCTTTGTCCAGTTGCTTGAACTTCACATAGACCTCTCCTTTCACAAGCCCTTCTTCGTTCATCCATGAAGACAAATCATCTCTGGGCACTTCCGGAGTGATGTAATCCTGACAAGCAGTCAACGCAAGCAACAGTAAGCTATATAATAATGTACGTTTCATAATCACACTAAATTTTATTCTTTTTAATTAGATGCTGTATTACGGAATGAGAAACAGAAGTCTTTGATGGCTCCGAACCCTGCAAATTTCTTCACGCTATCTTCCTTTAAGTCTCCGGCAATGGTAAGTTCAATCTGATGCAACTCCCATGTGCCGTCTTCTTTCTCTACAGCCATACCCAACATACGCATTTCGTGAGGACGCCCTATGTTCTCATTCAAGATTCTGAATTTCATCTTTGAAATCGTACCTTCCGCATCATAAATCTCCACCGACTCTCCATTGCTGACATTGCAACGATAAAGTTTGCTTCCTGAAATGTAGAAGAACTGTTGCAGGAACGCATACGGTGCTGTGGCAAACTGAGAAACCGCATTGCCGCCCACCAACTGTCCGATAGCATCGCTGCGGGTCACTGCATACTCTTTATCATCATTCCGTCCTAAGTGGTAAACGACGTAATCCTGCGTATCCTTGTGACGGGCGATGGCGATACCCAATGAATTCTTACTCTCGTCTCCATCACCATACTCAGGTCCCATCCACACAATCTCCGTGTCATTAAGCCCTTCTACATACTGATAGATAAAATTCAATTCAGCCTTGCCACCTCTGATGTCTGCGTATCCAAATGCCATTTCTTCATTGTCCCATATGGCAATCTGTCCGGATTCGCCCAAATTATGACCAAGCACTCCCGTGCTATAAGGGGTTTTGTAAGGTTCAATCATCTCATATGTTTCACCATCGTAGCAATAGTGCATTTGTCCGCGTTCGTCCATAATGACGGTAGAAAGACACGCCACGCTTCCGTCGATACCATTCACCAGCGAAAGTTTGTTGGCCTCTACCACACTCGGCAACTTCATAGCGGTCATGGAGAGTGTATTGGGTTTTGTCCGCCAAACACCGTCTTTAGACATCAGTTGCAGAATTTCCGGATTTACGGCATTCTTGCGGTCTAACGTAGGAGAGTAAATCAAATGCGTTGCATCGCGGATTACTTTTATATCTTCCGACTTGGAAAGACCCAAATCGCCATATCCGTCAAAAGAGATGATGGACTTCACCGAATCGGGTTCTTCTATTACCGACAACTGTTGTACGCCTTCTTTTTCATTCAATACAAACCAACTGTTGATATAAGGTTGCGATGTACTGATACTCAAAGATTTGTAGAAACTTACATTGGTAAGTTCATCGGTCACGCTAAACACTATGCTGTAAGAAGTCGCTGTATTGGCAGGAAACTCCAATTCCAATACTTTGTCTGTAATAAGAACAGCCTTTTCGCCTGCTTTGGTCACTTTCCACTCATAAACGAGATTCTCCTCATTCTGAGCCATCGTCTGCGAAATGACAGGAGTATAGACAACTACTACATCAATAGGAGATTGCTTGCAACGGCTGCTCCCCATTTCGTTAATAACAATTTCATTTCCTCCTTTGATGGCTGCTTTGATGGAGCATTCCACCTCGTTGATTTCTTTATAGTCGTAGTTACCTTTATCATTGTAACATCCGGCAAGCCCTCCCGTCAGGAGGAGAGCTGCCAATAGCCATATCTGAATATTTTTTTTCATATCATTCAAGTTTATTAGTTACCGGGGAAAGTTGCCGGATATTCAAACGGTTCGGGGTTGGATGATGCATAACGATTCATAAATGTTGTGTAGTTTGCGTTATAAGCTTCTACCAATTTATTGTACACAGTTTCTCTGTTATAGAACGGCCAACCATTTCCCAAGACGCCTTCCTCCATATTACCATAACATTGCTGCAAAAGCATCATCCATGTAAACACTAATTTCGATTCGGAATACTCACCCAAATATTTATATTTATCCCAATAAGAAGGCTTAATCAGAGATGCGTCCAGTACCGGAAATACAATATCCTTATCTCCTCTCAGCTTCGCTTCATACCGGAATATGATATTCCATTGATTCCACACTGTCCATTGATTTGGAGTACCATAATACTGAGACATAACTCCCTTCACTAAATTTTCTTTTTTCTCATTATATTCACCCAAGAACGACAGATTCCACCATGCAGGCAGTACTATCGGCAATTCAATCACGTTGTCCGGATGTGTTTTGTTGTAAGCTGCAATCGCATTTTTAATGTTCGGCATATAAGATGCAGAGAAACTGGCATTGGAAAGTTGAGGATTCTTTAACTGAGGAATCCCCTTTACCGGCTCCCAAGAAGTATCTCTGTTATATTCAAACAGTGCTTTTACAATCACATCTCTTTTGATTGAAGAAAATTCGCCAAACAATTCCTGACGCATTTCCCACCATTCGGGCACCAATTTATCTTCGGGGAACGATAAGCCCAACGGAGCACCGGGATGAGCCGTATTATAAGCATCTATATTCAAACGTATTACGGAAGGCACATATTCCCATGCATCTTCGGGCACATTGTTCAACTTGCAAGTTTCAAAAATTGTTCTTGTCACAAACTCCTGCTTGTCAACAGCCCATTCGCCCAAGGCCTGATTGTTCCACCATCCGGCACGACTTTGATTGACCGGGAACTCATAGCCGGCATCCGCCGCCACTTTTTCGCGGAAAATAAGATTCCAATAGACAAGTTTATCGTTTTCCAACAACTCTTCCTCGCCCATGACGCTCCGTATGAAGTCAA
This sequence comes from Bacteroides acidifaciens, assembly GCF_024623065.1. Lineage (GTDB taxonomy): Bacteria > Bacteroidota > Bacteroidia > Bacteroidales > Bacteroidaceae > Bacteroides > Bacteroides acidifaciens. The sequence goes on along the minus strand of NZ_JANJZR010000071.1, from coordinate 6,404 downwards.
ACTTCTCGCGGGAATAAGCTCCCAGTAAGTTTGTTTCGACATCTCCTTTCCACCACACAGTCTTAGGCATATCGGGAATCTCAGTGGCAAAGCGTGTCGCCATTTCGGGATGCTCCTTCAGATAAGCAACCAACTCCTGGTTGTATTTATCGGTCTTGTTCCACATATAATCGTTGCTACGCACAAACGGACGTTGTGAATAGGTCAGCATAAACGCATACTTCTCCTCATCGAAAGCTCCCAACCACTCTTCGCGTGCATCCCAGTCGTCGGGTTTCTCATAGATGTCTTTCAGTGTTACCTCGAGCACGTTCTGCTCCGTCACTCCTTCCTGAAAGAAGGGATTGTCTTCCGTATCAATCGTAATACCGAAACGATAAGTGCCGCGCATAAATTCGCCCCGTTCGTTCTTCGGGCGCACAATGGTGAACTTGATGGTATCCCTCACCTGTTCGGGAGCCACGCTATAGTAAGGCTCAAAGATTACTTCGGGAACAAAATCACTCTCTTCATCTTCCAGTTTTATCGTTTTCAGCTTATAAGGGCGCTCATCGGGAGAAGGGAATCCCTGGATCTGCATATAGATTTTCTCGTATGTGTACGCCTCCAGATTGTCACCATAGTAATAGGTTTCTTCGCGTTCGTCGCCTTTTTTCCTTTCCTGATAGGTGGCGGTGGCGAAATTGAAAATGCGGTCCAAATCCGAAGCATCACCCGGAATCAGTTTACTGTCTTCACCCGTGTAGAATTGCAGGCCATCCTTTTCCAGACTGTAACGAATCAAATCGTCTTCTCCGCAAGCGGTGAACAGTCCTGCCAATAAAAATAGATATATATTTTTTCTCATTGCTTATTCATTTTAATGAAACCAAAATCATTCCTGTGCTCCCACTCCGTATTCAATCTCGTCGTCGGGCGTAGGCAACACATAGTATTTTGTCATAGACGGTATCGTGCTGGGACAACGCCAGAACGTACGGTAGTTGTGACGTTTCAGGAAATAGAACCACTGTCCCTCGGCGAAGAATTCTTTCTGATACTCTTCGTTCAATGCATCCCGGCGGGCCTGTTCGTCGTAGGCGTCATTGGCTACCAGATTGTTGGAACGCGAGATTCCGCGTGCGTTGCGCACCAGGTTGATGTAGGTGACACTCTCTTCGAGACTGACACTTTCGGCCAGGATGTAGTACATTTCCGACAAACGAATCAAAGGAATCTTCTCTTTATATTCCACTTCGCGTCCCAGATACTTGCGGCACATTCTTCCGTTTTCTCCATGTATGAATCCGTATCCGTTTTTGTAACGGATGTCATTAATACCTATGTTCTGCTTGTTGAATACCTGGTCGCAGTTGTCGTTGGATATATAAAGCTCGTTGGCATATCTGGTCAGTTCCGCCCAGTCGTTCTTTACTTTCGTCTCCATATCGTCGCGTCCCAACCCGAAAATCGTCTCTTCGTAGAGAGAAACATCTTTGGTATTGTCCATTGCAAGCGTAAAGCCGCATCCGTCAATCACTTCCTTAGCCTTCAACGCCGCATTGGCTTTGTCGCCAATCCATAAATAGACACGTGCCATCAAGGCTTTCACCGCCATCTTGTTCATGCGGTGCTTGCGGTATCCCAAGAATACATCGTCAAGATTGTTCTGGTAGTGGAGGTTGTCGTCTTTCAACAGTTCTTCCGCTTCCTCCAAATCGTGCAGAATGTTCTGGGCAATGCGACTGGCGGGCAGCAATGACTTGGCTTCGTCGTTAAACTCCGTACGCCAGGGCAGACACGCCATTTCCGGGTCTTCGCTATAGATAGGGCCGTAGAGACGGAGCAGGTCGAAGTAATGAAACGCACGAAGCCCTAAGGCTTCCCCTTTCATCAATGTCCAGTATCCGTCGGTGGTGACGATGTTCCTGCCTCCGTTTTCAAGGTTTTGCAGCAGGTTATTGATGTTGCCGATGGTGCAGAAGAGGTTTACCCACAGACCGTTCACCATATTCTTGGCACTTTCATTCTTCTTGTAGTCGTAGCGCTGTGCGCGTTGTTCTTCGGTGGGGATATTGCTTCCGTAGTTGTCGTACCGTTGCACCAGGAATTCCACCGAACCGTATGTCATGCTCTTACCGTATGTTTCGTCCAGCGTCATACGTGCGTAGATACCTATAAGGGCACTCTTGTAACCAAGTTCGCTATTGAACAGTTTATCGCTCTCCACCTGGTCTTTCGGGGTTACATTCACCCAGTCGGCACAACCGGCAAAGCCGGCAGCAAAGAGTACCATACTTATCCCTATAATTATATTCTTTATCATATTTTCTCCCTCAATTAGTTAAACAATAAAGACACAGACAGGTTGAAACTTCTTGCATAGGGGTAATCCAGCCCTCGCTCCTGTTTCACTGTAGAAAAATGGAAAATATCCTGCATGGAAGCCGTGAGCGACATACTCGCCACGCGGCAAGTTTTCAGGAATTTGATTTGTTTCGGGTCCAGACGATACCCCACAGAGATGGAGTTCAACGCAAATTCATTGTATTTCTGCAAGAAACGTGTGCTGGACGGGGTGTTCTGGCTATACAGCCCCATTCCTTTATACTTGGCATAACGGTTTGTCGTGCTCCAACGGTCGGGTCCCCCCGCACGGCGGTCTACGTTGTTGGATATTTCGGCATTCTCGATTTTATTAATCAATGTCTCGTTCACGCGGTCGGCTCCCAACTGGTAGGTGAAAGCCAATCCGGCTGTCAGTTGTTTCCAGGTGAGCGAAGAACTGATGGCACCGCGAATCTTCGGCTCCGTATCTCCTACGGCAATCTTGTCTTTGGGATCCCACACAAAGGTTTTCTCTCCGTCGCGTGTGAGGAACAACTCCTTACCCGTGGCAGGGTCGATACCCAACGAAGGAACCAACTTAATCACGGAGGTAGACTGTCCTTCTTCATAGACAGGCGGCGTGCCGTTGCGTTCGCTCAGGTTTTTCTCGTTCATCTTCTTCAGTTCGTTGGATAGCTTCTTGATAACGTTGCGGTTGTGGGCAGCATTGATACCTACCGACCACTGAATCTGACGCTTGTAATCATTAATCAGCAGACTGCTCAGAGAGAACTCTACGCCTTCATTCAACACGGCACCCACGTTGCGGGTAACGGAAGCAAAACCGGTAGAAGGCTGTACATTGTTCTCCAGCAACATCGCATCCGTATAATTATGGTAGTAAGAACCTGTAAAGTTCAGTCTGCCGTTCCACAAGCCCAATTCCGCACTCGCTGTCTTGCTGGTGGTTTTCGACCATCCCAAAGAAGGATTGCCCAATCCCATAAGCTGCGCTCCCAACGTATCGCCGGAGGGATAAGGGAACATCAGGTCGGAGTAGGAATAAGTCTCTTTTGCCTGATAGGGCGAGTAGCTTTGCGAACCGGTGGTACCGATGTTGACATAGAGTGCCAAGTTGGAGACGGGGGTGCCTTTCAGCCATTTCTCTTCGTGCATATTCCAACGCAAACCGGTAGACCAGAAAGGTGCCATTCCCGTATCGTTACCAAACTGTGAGGAAAGGTCGCCATGCACATTCACGTCTACGGAGTACCGACGGTCGTACATATAGTTGAGCGAACCGAGTACGCCCACACTGCGTTGTGTACTCTCGCTACCGGATACACGGTCTTCCATCTTATGTGCATACAAGAAGTCGGTCATGTTGTCGTTGGGGAATCCTTTTGCCGAGAGCACTACACCGTCGCTCACACGGTTGGATACGTTCCAGCGCACACTGACAAACAGTCCGTGCTTGTCGCGAACGAGGTTGTAGTTGACAGAAGCATTGGCGTCCCAACTGGTGGACTCGCCGAGGTTGCGTTCATAGGAACCGCGCTTGGTGATGTCCTCTTCTTTAGCAAACATGGTATGATTGGCAGAACGGAACTGCTCGTTACGGCCGTTTGAACGGGTAAAGGAGAGTTGCCCCTGCACACGCAGGTTCTCCAACAGGAAATATTCCAAAGAGAAATTGTCAATCACGCTAAAGTTACGGTTCATGTCCTTGTATGGGAACTGCGTATCGTAGAGCGGGTTCGTAATCACCTGCTGCGCGGTACCCGAAGGCATGGGCTTCGTCTCGATGATACGTTGGTATTTACCGTTTTCGTCGGTCAGGCGATAATAGGGATTCATCTTGCTGTAGGCTGAGAAAGCCCCGTAAGGAGAGTTGTTTCCTTCGGTGTTTTCGATAGAAAGAGAATTGCTGATATTCAAGTTCTTATAGCGGTATTGCAGATTGAAAGACAATCCCATATTCTCGCGGTCGGAGGCTTTCATTACACCGTACTGATTGCCGTAGTTCACACCCAAGCTATAGCGAACCGCTTCATCGCCGCCTTCGAGATGCAGCGTGTGGCGATGTGTCACTGCCGTACGAAGCGGCTGCGACAACCAATATGTATCTACTCCGCGCAGAATTTCTTTTTTCTTTTCATTGTAATAGTTCATCAGGCTCACCGAATTGAAGAGTCCGGCAGCACGTTCATACTCCAATTTTTCCGAAGCATTCATCAAATCGTAGTCCGAAAGGTCAGGCACGGAAATACCGATATTGGCACTGTAGCTGATGTTCAGTTTTCCGGGAGCGGGTTTCTTCGTTTCAAACACGATAACGCCGTTGGAAGCCTTTGAGCCATAGAGGGTAGTACCCGCCGCATCTTTCAGAATCGTAATGGATTCGATACGCTCAGGGTCGATGTCTACGATACGTTGCAATGAAGTCTCGAAACCGTCGAGGATAAAAAGCGGCATATTGGGACGATTGGAATAGTCGCCCATCATCATATTGAAAGAGCTGGCACTGCTGGAACCCAACTGCACGTCACCACGCAAATTAAACTCAGGCAAGCGGTTCGGGTCGGAGCCGTACTGGTTTTGGTCTACGATGCGAAAGCTGGGGTCGAAGACCTGAAGTGCTTCCAACAGGTTGTTGGGATTTATGCGTTTCAGATCGTCCGCCTTCACCGTCACATAACGTCCGGTAAATCCCGCCGCCTTACGGGGAGCCATACCGGTCACCACAACACCTTCTATCTCGTTCGCCATCGGTGTCAGTTTCACCTTCAGTTTGCTCAAGTCACGGTTGGCAAGCCGCACTTCCTCCTGCTGGTAACCCACATAGGAGAACAGCAAGGCAGTGGCGCTGCCCGGAAGCATCTCGATATGGAACTGTCCGTCTATATTGGTAGTCACACCTACGCCCTTCTGCTCTTTCAGCACAATACTGGCGCCGGCAAGAGGTTCGCCGGTCTGGGCATCGATTACTACACCTGACACTTTTTGCATGTCCTTCTGTTGCTTTACAGCTTTACGCAACACAATCGTGCGGTTAGGCTGGTAAGCAACGCTGACGGGATGTTCTGCAAAAATGACAGAAATCACATTCCTCAGCTCCATATCTTTCACATCAATCGTCACGTTCTTAAGAAAATCCAATTCCGAATGATTGTAAAAGAAGCGTACATTAGCAAGGCTTCCTACTTTATTAAGCACTTGCTCCACAGCTTCATTCGTTGCCTTAACAGTGATTCTTGTTGTCTGATAATCCACTTGTTTTTGCGCATTAGCAACACTGCCTACGAAAAACAGCATCATTCCAAGCAGCAACAAAGAATAGCACTTCATGCCCTTTTTGTAGTTCTTTTTCTGCATAAGAAATAAATTTAATAATTAATCAATACTTGGGTTGTACACCAAAGACTGTCGGGTTTTTAACAGGGGGAAAAATCGAAGTTCGGTAAGAAATCCGAGACAAGCCGCATTTACCGGTTAATTAAAAAGAGTCTCTCTTTTTAATTAATAAACGTGAATAAAATAAATCCTTCACTCTTGTACTCACGTATAATGCAACTTTACAATTCATTCTATAAACTTGTAGTTAATCTAACAATAAAGCTATATCTTCTCAAAATATCCATCACATTAAAATAAAAACTATCCCTATGTGAACAATATTGATTTTGCAAATATAAATATAGATATTTTAACCACAATACAAATTAAGGGATATTTTTCAAAAAAATCATTTAAAACCTGTTTAAATTTTATTTAGTGTGTTTCGCCAACATGCCAACATGGAAAAAGTCCTAATCTTCGGTTCCAGAGCTAAAGGTACATATCCGGAAGGTTCCGAAACACTCCAATAGGTGAGCATATAGTACGGGCAGGACTGCCTTTCTCCAACAAGCATGATAGTTGCGGCCGAAAACGACTTCTTCTGCAAGATTTCGCCTTCAGCCTCTTCAGGCGCTCTGAAACCTCTTATTCATCGGCATTCCGGCTGAAAGCGAACCGCAAAAGTAAGAGCCTGTTTAAATTTTCCTGAGATTATGTTAGATAGGCTTTACCGACCAGTTTTTATTCGTCACATAGTC
>NZ_JANJZR010000070.1 GCF_024623065.1 Bacteroides acidifaciens | reverse complement strand
CGTAACTAGTCATAAAAGTTTTTTAGGGCAAAGATACTAATTGTTGAGAAGCCCACATGATTTTATCGGTGAGCCATCTTGACCAATTAGACGCTATACATTATAAAAGGTTACAGTTTCAGAATGAAAAAATAGAATTAGAAAATAACCGGTCGTAATGTGTAACCTTTTTCCGCTGTATGCGTCAAACGGTACAAAGAACGAAAATAATCACTTAAAAATAGTATAATTATGATGGATTTTATCTTGGTTCCTTTGGTGGTAGGTATTATCACATTGGGTATTTACAAATTATTCGAACTCTTTGTATGCAAAAAAGAACGGATAATCATGATTGAAAAACTAGGCGATAAGCTTAGTATGGGGGATATCAGCAGCAAGTTATCTTTCAATGTCAACTATTCCCGTTCACGGTTCACTTTCAGTAGCCTGAAAGGCGGTTGCCTGATGATTGGTATCGGTTTAGGACTCCTAATCGCTTACTTCATTTGTTGCGCATCCTTCCCTAATTACTCTACCGGTAGAGTATGGGATGTATCAGAGCAAGCCAGTCTCGTTTATGGTGCATGCGTGCTTTTCTTTGGTGGTATAGGTCTTTTAAGTGCCTTCCTCATTGAAATGAACATCCATAAAAAAGAAAAAGAATAAAAACTAAAATCCCCGAAGCGTTGACTATCCTGTCGTTACTTCGGGGATTCTTTTGTTCTTGTTCAGATACCAAGCTCCTTTAGCCAATGTAAACATTCACACAGAGATACACGTAAAGTTCTTCATCACACTGTTCGAACTCTATCTTATTCTCTCTTGACAACCATCCTAAAGCGGCGCCCAATTCTTTGTCCTTCAGTCCGGATTTTCTTTTCAGAAGTCCATAGCCCCACTTCTCATTATTGCTGAGCAGTTGCCAAACTTTACCGGCATTCACGCCGATTTCACTTCTATTCATTTTCTACAGTTATTAAGAGGTTTAAAAACATTCAGGTGAAAATATCACCTATAAAAATAACAAATGGATATTGCATTTGTTTATTCAGCTTTGCCAAAAAGTTGTTACAAAATTCTTTTTAAAACAAAAAAACGCGATGTGTTCCGAACACAAAGCCGTCATTAGCACATATTAAATTAGAACTTTTCTTTGCAGATAATTGTTTTCAGCTAGAAATCAAACCTTTTTATAGTATTCTTTTCTATGATAATCATTTTATTTTCTTATGTTTGTAATCATCAAAAAGTAGGAACACGTGGAAAAGTCAGACTATTTATCCCCCTCACGACAAGCTCTCTACGCCAATAAAAAGGAATGGAACCGGTTTCTGTCCATTTTCTTATTGGCTGCGGGCATTGGTTTTACTGTATCAGGTATCATCTTTTTCTTTGCCTATAACTGGAACGACCTGCCCAAATTTGCCAAACTGGGAATCGTAGCTCATCTTCATCAGACTTTATAGATGAGCAGACTGCCACACGCGGTTATGCTATTCTCCAAACAGACAGTAATCAGGTAGATCAACTTATACGGTTACAGAATACTCTGACACCTTTGAATGATAACGAGATAGCTATCAAATACAAGATACAAAACAGGCGGATATTTCTCGGTGCCGAATCCTTCTTTTTTGAAGAGGGACAAGCTACTCTTTATCAGAATGCCATGTATGGTGGGCTCAAAGTGGATGATAAAGGAGAAAGCCTATTGGTGGGGCTGTATGATGAGAACTTTCAGTATATCCAACCGGATAAATAGAATATAAAAATCCCGGACTTTCACAAGCCCGGGATTTCTATATTCTCAAAAACATCTTCTTATCTATAAGGAAATAAAGGACTAGCAAATTGTTTCTAGCGCAAGAAAGAAGATGCTTCGAGAGCCAAAAAGGGATACCTGTGGGAAATAAGGGAGGTATCCCCTATCGAAGAGGAAGACAAATGATAAAGAACACTTTCACAAGTATCACTTATTTATCTGTCATCCCCTATATTATCTTCATAATTGAGTGAAGAGTTTTTCAAAGCTTATTCTTTAGCATTATCAGCGTCTTCAGCATTATCAGCGTCTTCGTCAGCTTTGTTCTTGATAGGAACAGCAATCTTGGCAGTAGTAGTTTTTCCCCAAATATCTTTCACTGTTATAAGGATATAACTTTCACTACCCGGCGTTGTTGTTTCAATATTAGTAGTGTTATTAACAATCAACGATACTTTTACAATGCTTTTTTCGTCAGCATCGGAGTCTACTGCAGGGAATTCTGTAGAGCTCAATTCAATATAGTTCTTAGCTTCATCACTCAAAGACAATTTTGCACTAGCTATCCTTGTATCATCCAATTGAATTTCTTTACCAAGATAATCTTTCCATTGGAAATTCTTGATATCGATATCAAATGTCTGTTTGGCCATAGAAAGGTAATATCCTTTATCAGTAAATACATTAGTCTTAGGCCCTACAATTTGCGAAGCAAAAGTAAGATTAAACTTCTTCTCTATTTTGGTAAGCTGCTCATTACCAAACGGAGTATAGATAGCAGTTACGGGTCTTGCTTTATCAATCTCTGATTTATCTACTGAAATATCACCTTTATTTGTACCAGCAGTCCATTCTTTACCATCCTTGTCACCTTCTTCAGGTTTGTATAAAGTAAACTCTATATTTTCTTTAACGTCTGCGTCAATTGTTTCAAAGAGAGTGTACAAATTATAAGAGATAGTTGTCTCACTCGCAGATGTCGTACCATAAGCAGTAGCATTCTTGAAATCAGCATCAAAGAACGACTTAAGCGGCTTGAAGACATTAATAGTATTATTATCCTGAGTGATGTTCAGATTTACTGTAATTATCTTAGCAATATCTGTACCAGTAGCAGCATCTCCATCCTCATAATAAACTACCAAGTCAATCTTATGAGTAGTTGCGGTAACTAAAGTTTCATCAAATTCTGGAGTTAGATAATATACTTTTTCATCACCAGTCTTGCCATTATCTGTCAATGCAAGTTTTACACTACCGTTTTTATAAGATACAGCCTTACCATTAACTTTCACTTCATTAACTACCACTCCATCCTTAGTAATAAAGCTAATATTACCATCTGCCGGCGCAGCAGTACCAGTAAGTTTTTCATTTTTAGTAGAAGCATAAGCTATCGAATACTTCGTATCTTTCAATAATTTCAGAATATCACCAAGCAAAGCAACCTTAGAATCAGCATTCTTCGCACCAACAACCCAATTCATATCCAAAGATACACTTTGCGCAAGAGTCTTAAAGTTCAAACTAAACTCTTTCTTACCAGTATTACCATCAACTTTCAGATAATTAAGAGTAACTTTCACTGTCTGTGGCGCAGAAGAAACAATAACTGTCTTCCCATCCACTTCTTTTAGATTTACATTTTCTGCATCCTCAGGTATTGTATAATAGTGAGCAAAGACTTTCCCTAAATTTGTTTCACCATAACCATTTCTCTTACCATCAGCAGCAAATATATTTTCACTCTGAACAAGATCATCCAATATGCACTCTTCTTCAATATCGATATCCTTAGCATTAGCATATGATGTACCCATTAAATCAGGAACATTATCAGCCTCGGCTTTAATGGCTTTAATCTTCACATCATAATCAGATAGAATTGCTTTTCCCCATGCATTTCTGGTAGACAATGCATAAGCAACATTCTCACCTTTTTCAATCGTTTCAGCATCAACATTTGCAAAAGCAATAGCTAAATCATAAATACCTTTGTTCCATTGTTCCGTACGAGTAGCCTGTTTCAATGGTTCAGATGACATATTCTTTGCGGGTGATGACAGTACAAAGCAAGTATTTCCATGCGAATCTTCCAATGTTATTGTATACTGTTCAATATCAATATCTACGGGGTTTATCATTGCATTGATTACAGCATCGCTACTAGTAAATAAATAGCCTTTTGGATATTCAATTTCCGGGTTACCGAATTTAACCTTCTTTTGTGCAATACCATAATACAGGCTAACTTCTTTTGTTCCGTCAGTAGAAATTTCACCGTTTTCAATAGCTACACCTTTGATACTTGTCAAATTATCAGCAGTGGGCAATACGACTTCCTGCCATTCATCTTTATCATTACGTACATGTAAAGTCCAACATGGTTTATCTTGGCTCTTCACTACATAAATGCTAGTTTCTGAAGCAGGACCTTGCACCCATCCGGTTTTATCACCTTCTTTAATAGCATTGTCATGCCCAGGTTGATAGAAATACCAAAAACCATCAGTTCCAATATAGGGTGATTTACCATCAGCACCAGCAGGTCCAACAGGACCTTGTGGACCATCAGTTCCAGCAGGACCTTGTGAACCATCAGCACCAGCAGGACCTTGCGGGCCAGTAGCTTCAATTTGCTTTACATCATCAATATACCAATAGCCATCCTTAATTTCAACTTTAGGACTAGTACCATTTTGTCCATTTACGATGTCATAAGAGTCCTCATTATTAAAGGTTATTCTGAAACCACCTTCAATCTTGACAACATCCTTCACCCATTTACCATCATTCACTTTAGCTTGTAACTCGGCAATGCTAGCTTTGTTTGCGTCAATCTGTGTTTGCAGATTGTCGATGTCATCATCGTAGTCCTTACAGCCTACATAGGTGACAGTAGAAAGTGCCAACGCCCCGAAGAACATCACTTTTACAAATTTTCTTTTCATAACTACTTAAAAATTACATTAATAATATATTATTAAACACTAAGTTTCAATAATAGACCACCCGTTACTTCATAGGTAACGGGAAAACCTTTGTGCCTGCTCTTTTGAGTAGCCAATACTGGAAAACGATATGATAGGTGATGAAACTTTTTTACCCCTGCTTCTGATAAGCGGCAGAGGGGAGGGAAATCTTGTGCAAAATTTAGAAGTTAACAAAGTCCTAATACAAAGAATCCGCTTGTTTTAACTGTCTCGTTTCTGTTTTGTGTGGTTTATTAGAAAAAATGTGTGATTTTGTTTGGTTGTTTTAAGAAATATGCTCATATTTGCACCGGAATTTAGTCCCGTTACCTATGAAGTAACAGAATAGTTTTCAAGCATTTACACCATATACAGTACGTTTCACAAAATCAAGTACTTGTTTATTTGCTTCATCTATTTTCTTATCCTGAAAAGGCTTCAGGTAAGTCTCGGTCACCGTGATAGATGAATGCCCCATCGCTTCGGAGATAATGCCCGGATGGATTTCACAATAATAAGCTGTCGTAGCCCAGGTGTGGCGGGCGGTGTACGAACTCAGTTTGTCTCCCAATCCCAGCAATTCACCCAATAACATCAATCGTTGGTTAAAGCTGCGCAATGCCAACTGATATTCATGATAGGCTTCCTTTGTTCCTTCACGACTTTTCAAGAACGAGAACAAATAAGGGGAAGAAGGGTCACGGTTCATGTATTTCTCTATCAGAATCATTGCTTCCGGAGTCAATGTCACCGACAAAGAACGCCCTGTTTTACGCCTGCGATAGGTTATCACATTATCACGCAAATCACTCTTGCGCAAATAGGCAAGGTCGACAAACGGCATACCACGAAGCAGAAACAGCAGAACGAACAACTCTTGAGCCTGACGCACAGACAATGAAACTCCCGCTTTCCGGGACAAATTTACAAAAACCTTCTTCATGTCATCATCATTCAGGGCACGTTTATGCTCGGCACGCGTCCCCGTGTAAACGGAACGAAACAGATACGGAACATAAGAAGCCTCCTGAAGATTGACCGCACGATTGTACACTGCACGGAAGGTACGCATATAGGTGGAAACCGTATTCCAACTGCATCCACGACTACGAAGATGGACTTCGAATCCTTTCAACCACTCCGGAGTCACTTCACTAAAGACAAAGTCACTTTTCCCATGATAAGCAATGATGGCATTCAGACTGCTACGATAGACGTGCGCAGTGCCAAAGTTTCCCTCCACCTGTAACCCGTTGGCTACTTGCTTCATAAATGTTAATACTTTCAACATCTCACTTTTTATTAATTAATTTGAATCTAAATATACGAAGTATTCTTGGGCATCAAGAATACAAGTAGAAAAACAAACAAAATAAAAAGCGAAGATGTTTTGAAAACACTTACTTACTGAATAGATGGGTTACAGAGAGAATCTTTAAAGATTCAGAGCAGTAAATAACAAAAAAAGTCGCTTCCGGAAATCCGGAAGCGACTCTTATATTCATTCAAAGGAGACCGGAATTACATCATTCCGCCCATGCCTCCCATTCCGGGAGCGCCCATCGGCATTTCAGGTTTGTCTTCCTTCTTTTCTACAATCACACATTCGGTAGTGAGGAACATACCAGCGATAGAAGCTGCATTTTCCAAAGCTACACGAGCCACCTTAGCAGGGTCTACCACACCGGCAGCGTGCAGGTTTTCGTAAACGTCCGTACGAGCATTGTAACCGAAGTCACCTTTGCCTTCGCGTACTTTCTGAACAACTACCGCACCTTCTTTACCCGCATTTGCTACAATTTCGCGAAGCGGTTCTTCGATGGCACGTTTGATGATACCAATACCGGTTGTTTCGTCGGCATTGTCACCCTTCAAATCTTCGATGCTGTCGATAGCACGGATGTAAGCTACGCCACCACCCGGGATGATACCTTCTTCGATAGCGGCACGGGTTGCACGCAATGCATCGTCTACGCGGTCTTTCTTTTCTTTCATTTCCACTTCTGAAGCGGCACCTACGTAGAGAACGGCTACACCACCTGACAATTTAGCCAGACGTTCCTGCAATTTCTCGCGGTCGTAGTCAGACTTGGTTGCCACGATTTGTGCTTTGATCTGTTCGCAACGTTCCTTGATGCTGTCTTTGTTTCCTGCACCGTTTACAACAGTTGTATAGTCTTTGGTAACTGTAACTTTGTCGGCAGTACCCAGCATTTCGATAGTAGCTTGTTCCAGTTTCAGACCTTTTTCTTCGCTGATGACAACACCACCTGTCAGGGTAGCGATATCTTCAAGCATTTCTTTACGACGGTCGCCGAAGCCCGGAGCCTTCACAGCACAGATCTTCAGCTGAGAACGCAGACGGTTTACTACCAACGTAGTCAACGCTTCGCTGTCTACATCTTCTGCAATAACCAACAGAGGACGACCTGTCTGTACAGCCGGTTCGAGGATAGGCAAGAAATCTTTCAGGTTAGAAATCTTCTTGTCATAGATCAGGATGTAAGGTTTCTCCATCTCACATTCCATCTTCTCCGTATTTGTCACGAAGTAAGCCGACAGATAACCACGGTCGAACTGCATACCTTCTACCACACCGATAGTAGTGTCTGTACCTTTTGCTTCTTCGATAGTGATTACACCGTCTTTAGAAACTTTACGCATAGCGTCGGCAATCAATTTACCGATTACAGGGTCGTTGTTTGCAGATATGGTAGCAACTTGTTCGATTTTGTCATAGTTGTCACCTACTGTCTCTGCTTGTGATTTGATTGATTCTACCACTTTGGCAACAGCCTTGTCGATACCACGTTTGATATCCATCGGGCTGGCACCGGCAGTAACGTTCTTCAAACCTTCGGCTACGATAGCTTGTGCGAGAACGGTTGCAGTAGTCGTACCGTCACCGGCATCGTCACCGGTCTTGGAAGCTACTTCTTTCACCAGTTGCGCACCGGTATTCTGGTAAGCATCTGCCAATTCGATTTCCTTTGCTACTGTCACACCGTCTTTTGTGATGTGCGGAGCACCGAATTTCTTCTCGATGATAACGTTACGTCCTTTCGGGCCGAGAGTTACTTTTACTGCATTTGCCAAAGCATCGACACCTTTTTTCAATTGGTCGCGGGCGTCGATATTGAATAATATTTCTTTTGCCATCTCTTTATTTACTATTTAAAGATTTATGATTTACTATTATTAATTACCCCAAAACAGCGAGAACATCGCTCTGACGCATGATAAGATATTTGGTACCTTCAACGTCAAGTTCCGTTCCGGCATATTTGCCATAAAGAACCGTATCGCCTACTTTCAATACCATTTCTTCGTCTTTCGTACCGTGACCTACTGCCACAACTTCACCTTTCAAAGGTTTTTCTTTTGCCGTATCAGGGATAATGATACCGCCAATTGTTTTTTCTTCTGCAGGTGCAGGGAGGATAAGCACTCTGTCTGCTAATGGTTTAATGTTCATAGTTACTTTTTTATATTTTAGTTATACATTTAATTGTAAGTGTTGTCCACCGTCTTTCAGGCGGAACGCTAAAATCAGTGCGAAAAGCGTGCCAAAGCAAATAAATGATTCTTTGTCAGAAATTGACTGACAAAATGGCTGACTACTTGCGCTGTATGGCAAGAAAGTACGTTTGTCGCCTGCGCAACTCAACTTCTGCTCCCGCTTCTCTTCCTTCCGGAAGGAGGAGAAGCGGGAGCCCCATCCGGCGGTTCAGTCCGGACGCGTTAAATCTTGGTTAACGTACGGATAAAAAAACAAAAAAAATCTCCTTCCGGAGCCTTCCAGAAGATTCTGATTTTTTGTCTTTTCGCCGCTTTTCCGTTGCTTTTTCGTCACTTCTCCGTATCCCCTTCGTATCACCTTCGTTCCCTCTTCGTTCCCTCTTCGTTCTAAAATTGAATAAATATTTACTTAATATCTGCCAAGAAACGAAAATAAATGCTTCGTGAAGCGAGAATGAAGCGGTATTTGATGCCCAATTGTTAAAAGATGCAAACCCGCAGACGATTCGTTGCGTTTTTCGAAATACGGACAAGCCCTCTTCGGTAGCGTTTGCATCTGTTAACAGAACGGGGCGTCTGTCGGAAAACTTTCTCCCGCCGGCGATTGTTGATAGCATTGAAGCATGATTGCAACGAGACGGGGCAGGATGTCTTGACACCTCCCTTGCATCTGCTCCAAGTATTCTTTAGTAGAGCTTACCTAAGAACTCCCCATATAGAATAAAGAATGTTACAGAAGGCTTAAATATTGAAATTCTGTTCGTATCTTTGCACCGGCTAACTAACAACCTTTTTTATTGCAATATGGCATTTACGAATAATATTATGATTGTCCGGCATAAATTGCTGGCAGACCTCGTCAGACTCTGGAAAAACGACGAATTGGTGGAAAAGATAGACCGGCTCCCGATTGAGCTGAGTCCGCGGAAATCAAAACCGTTAGGACGTTGCTGCATACACAAAGAACGGGCGGTGTGGAGATACAAGACTTTTCCGCTGATGGGACTGGATATGACAGATGAACACAACGAAGTGACCCCGCTTTCCGAATATGCGCGATTGGCATTGAGCCGCCCCGAACCGGAGAAGGAGAATATCATGTGCGTTATTGACGAAGCCTGTTCTTCCTGCGTACAAATCAATTACGAGATAACGAACCTTTGCCGCGGCTGTGTAGCCCGCAGTTGCTACATGAACTGTCCGAAGGGTGCGATACGTTTCAAGAAAAACGGTCAGGCAATGATTGACCATGACACATGTGTCAGTTGCGGTATCTGTCACAGAAGTTGCCCTTACCACGCTATCGTATATATTCCCGTTCCTTGCGAGGAAGCCTGCCCGGTAAAAGCTATCAGCAAAGATGAACACGGCATAGAACACATTGATGAGAGCAAGTGTATCTACTGCGGAAAATGCATGAATGCTTGTCCGTTCGGTGCCATCTTCGAAATCTCGCAAACATTCGACGTATTGCAACGCATCCGTAAAGGAGAAAAGATGGTTGCCATCGTTGCTCCGTCTATTCTGGGACAGTTTAAGACCTCTATCGGACAGGTATATGGCGCTTTCAAGGAAATAGGATTTACGGATGTGATTGAAGTAGCCGAAGGCGCTATGGCAACCACCAGCAACGAAGCCCACGAATTATTGGAGAAACTGGAAGAGGGACAGCCGTTTATGACTACCTCCTGTTGCCCTTCTTATATCGAACTGGTTGAGAAACATATTCCGGATATGAAACCATACGTTTCTACCACCGGTTCGCCGATGTACTACGCCGCACGGATTGCCAAAGAGAAGCATCCGGATGCCAAGGTGGTGTTTGTCGGTCCTTGTGTGGCTAAGCGCAAGGAAGCACGCCGCGACGAAGCGGTGGATTATATCCTGACGTTTGAAGAAATCGGTTCGATTCTCGACGGACTGGGGATTGAACTGGAACAGGTACAGGAGTTCTCTATATTACATACGTCTGTTCGCGAAGCACATGGATTTGCACAGGCAGGCGGTGTGATGGGAGCTGTCAAGGCTTATCTGAAAGAGGAAGCGGATAAAATCAATGCAATACAAGTGTCGGACATCAATAAAAAGAATATCGCTCTGTTGCGTGCCTGCGCCAAGACAGGAAAAGCCGCCGGGCAGTTTATTGAAGTGATGGCTTGCGAAGGCGGATGCATCACCGGGCCGAGTACGCACAACGATATTGTTTCAGGACGTCGCCAACTGGCACAGGAGCTTCTCAAACGGAAAGAGAGCTATGAAACAATGGATCGATAAACTACGGCAGGAAAGAACACTCAGGCCGGAAGAGCTCCGCCAACTGTTGACCGGATGTGACGCAGAAACCCTGCGTTACATCAATAAACAGGCGCAGGAAGTCGCTCTCCGCCACTTCGGAAATAAGATTTATATCCGTGGGCTGATTGAAGTCAGCAACTGCTGCCGGAACAACTGTTATTATTGTGGCATCCGAAAAGGAAACCCGAATATCGAACGTTACCGATTGAGCCAGGAAAGTATATTGGATTGTTGCCGACAAGGATATGAATCAGGTTTCCGCACTTTCGTGCTGCAAGGCGGAGAAGATACCGCACTGACAGACGAGCGGATAGAAATGACTGTCGCCCGTATCAGGCAGGATTATCCGGATTGTGCCATTACCCTGTCGCTCGGAGAAAAATCGCGTGAAGTGTACGAGCGTTTCTTCCGTGCCGGAGCCAACCGTTATCTGTTACGTCACGAAACATATAATGAGTCGCATTACCGGCAACTGCATCCGGCAGAAATGTCCGGCAAACAGCGCCTGCAATGTTTAGCGGATCTGAAAGACATCGGCTATCAGACGGGAACCGGAATTATGGTCGGCAGCCCGGGGCAAACAGTAGAACATATCATCGAGGATATCCGGTTCATTGAAAAGCTCCGTCCGGAAATGATTGGCATCGGCCCTTTCCTGCCCCATCATGATACGCCTTTTGCCCAATATCCCAGCGGAACGGTGGAACGGACCCTTCTTTTACTATCCATCTTCCGCCTGATGCACCCGTCCGCATTGATTCCGGCAACCACGGCACTGGCTACGCTCGCTCCCGACGGCAGAGAACGGGGAATACTGGCAGGAGCGAATGTGGTAATGCCCAACCTGTCGCCCCGGGAGGAACGGAAGAAATATGAATTATACAATGACAAAGCTTCACTCGGAGCGGAATCCGCCGAAGGACTGGATGCGCTACAAAAACAGTTGAATGCCATCGGTTATGAGATTTCTACCGAAAGAGGCGACTTCAAGTGTAATCCGTAGTGAAAAAACAAAGAATATTATGATATACCAAAAAGATTCATCCAAAGCAGAAGAGTTTATCCATCACGAAGAAATTTTGGATACGCTGGAATATGCACAGAACAATAAGGATAACCGTGTCCTGATTGAACAACTGATTGAAAAAGCTGCCCTGTGCAAGGGACTGACGCACCGGGAAGCGGCTATTCTGCTGGAATGCGACCAACCTGACCTGATAGAACGTATCTTTCATCTCGCCAAAGAAATCAAACAGAAGTTTTACGGCAACCGCATCGTCATGTTCGCACCGCTTTATCTGTCGAATCATTGCGTAAACGGTTGCGTATATTGTCCGTATCATGCCAAAAACAAAACGATTGCACGCAAGAAACTGACACAGGAAGAAATCCGACGGGAAGTAATTGCCTTGCAGGATATGGGGCACAAACGGCTGGCTCTTGAAGCCGGTGAGCATCCGTCGCTGAACCCGATAGAGTATATTCTCGAATCTATCCGGACGATTTACAGTATCAAGCATAAAAACGGAGCTATCCGCCGGGTAAACGTAAATATCGCAGCCACTACGGTAGAAAACTATCGCCGATTGAAAGAAGCGGGTATCGGCACGTATATCTTATTCCAAGAGACTTATCACAAAGATAACTACGAAGCTCTCCATCCCACCGGACCTAAAAGCAATTACGCCTATCACACCGAAGCGATGGACCGCGCCATGGAAGGAGGAATCGATGATGTAGGCATTGGCGTCCTTTTCGGTCTGAATACTTATCGGTATGATTTCATCGGATTATTAATGCATGCCGAACACTTGGAAGCCAGGTTCGGTGTAGGGCCGCATACAATCAGTGTGCCGCGCATCTGTTCGGCGGATGACATCGATGCGGAAGATTTCCCGAATGCTATTTCGGATGAGATATTCAGCAAGATTGTAGCTGTCGTCCGCATTGCCGTTCCTTACACGGGAATGATTATTTCTACACGCGAATCGCAAGAATCACGCAAGAAAGTGCTCGAACTGGGTATTTCACAAATCAGTGGCGGTTCGCGTACCAGTGTAGGCGGATATGCTGAAACGGAACTGCCCGGCAATAACTCCGCCCAATTTGATGTAAGTGATAGGAGGACATTGGACGAGGTAGTAAACTGGTTACTCGAACTCGGCTACATTCCCAGTTTCTGTACGGCATGCTATCGGGAAGGACGGACGGGAGACCGCTTCATGTCATTAGTGAAATCCGGTCAGATAGCAAACTGTTGCGGGCCGAATGCCTTGATGACTCTGAAAGAGTATCTGGAAGATTATGCTTCGGAAGATACTCGCCAAAAAGGGGGAAGGCTCATCTTAAATGAAACGGAACGAATCCCCAACCCCAAAATCAGAGAAATAGCCATCCGAAACCTCAAAGCCATCGCCGAAGGCAAAAGAGACTTTAGATTTTAGTGATGAATGCGAAGCCCGTTAATCAATAATCAATAATAAGCTACAAACTAATCACCCATAAACATGAGCTTGACAGATACCCCCAACGCCAACAGACTTCACATAGCCCTTTTCGGCAAACGGAACAGCGGCAAGTCTTCTCTCATCAATGCGCTGACAGGACAAGATACCGCCATCGTCTCGGATACGCCCGGCACAACGACCGATCTTGTTTCCAAAGCAATGGAGATTCAAGGTATTGGTCCTTGTCTTTTTATGGATACTCCGGGATTCGACGACGAAGGGGAACTGGGCGAAATGCGTATCGCCCGGACATTGAAGGCGATTGAAAAGACAGACATTGCGCTACTGCTTTGTGAAGATGATTCAACTTCTTGCGAAAACGAAAGGTTGGAGTCACCGGAAGATGAAATGTGGAAGCTACTGAAAGAGAAGAATATCCCTGTCATCCTGATACTGAACAAAATTGATATACGCGAAAACACCGATGCGGTGGCCGCACGTATTGAGCTGCAATATAACCGGCGCCCGTTGCTTGTCAGCGCAAAAGAAGGAACAGGGATTGAAGAAATCCGGCAGGCGATTCTTGAAAAGCTCCCTTCGGACTTCGGTCAGCAGAGTATCACCGGAGAACTTGTCGCAGAGAATGACCTCGTGTTACTAGTCATGCCACAGGATATTCAGGCTCCTAAAGGCAGGCTCATCCTGCCACAGGTACAGACTATCCGTGAACTGCTGGATAAGAAATGCCTCGTGATGACTTGTACTACCGATAAACTTCCGGAAACCTTACAGGCTCTTGCCCGTCCGCCGAAGTTAATCATCACCGATTCGCAAGTATTCAAAACCGTCTACGAACAGAAACCGGAAGAAAGCAAACTGACTTCTTTCTCTGTTCTCTTTGCGGGATATAAAGGGGATATTCATTATTATGTAGAAAGTGCTACCGCCATTGAAAGCCTGACGGAATCGTCGCGCGTACTGATAGCGGAAGCCTGTACACATGCTCCCCTCTCCGAAGACATCGGAAGAGTGAAACTCCCACGCCTGTTACGAAAAAGAATCGGAGAGAAACTGCAGATTGATATGGTAGGCGGAACGGATTTCCCGCAGGATTTGACTCCTTATTCTTTAGTCATTCATTGCGGAGCATGTATGTTCAACCGCAAGTATGTGCTCAGCCGCATCGACCGTGCACGGAAGCAGCATATCCCTATGACGAATTACGGAGTAGCCATTGCCTACCTCAATGGGATACTTGAACAAATTGAATATTAAAAAAAAGAAGTTATTTAGTTGTATACAAAGAACATATTCCTTACATTTGTCCGAATCTATTATTAACCCTTTCATTAACTTACAACACATGAAAAAGAAAAGAATGGTCTTTACCATTTTATTGGCAACCGGGTTTGCTTTCCAAGTCCGGGCACAAGAGAGACTGACGAGCTACAAAGTACGAAACGCAATCGAAGTACGTACTCCCATTATGAACGACAGCATTAACCCGAAAGGAGAAAAACATTCGGTAAAAATGTTGCTCAGAACTCCGGTCGTACTGGATTTGCCGGATGCTCAGATGCAGTCATTGGCTGTCGATACGGCAGGTTATCTGAGTCTGGAAAAAGCGGAGAAAAACAACAGGCTCTACTTGCTGAAAACGCAAATACGTGCGGAACGCTTCCTGAAAGGGAAACTGAGAGTGACTTCTCCCGTCCGCTGGGAAGTCTTTATCGACGGAGTTTCCAAGCAGACAAAAGACGCTGCCGAAGACAGCATCACTTCCGCCTCTTCACGCGAAATAGCCATCACCATGGAGCCTGAACGCGATTATGAGATTACGTTCAAACTACTTTCCGCTTCGGAAGACAAAGCAGCTCCTACCTTGAAATGTGAACTTATCAAAGACGAGAAATTCAAAGAGATTGCCTGCACACTTGCTCCCGACGCAAAGCAACGTTTCTCACTCGACAATACCGTATATGGCAACCGGACGATTTCTGTTGCCATCTCTCCTAGCGGAAAGTATTTATTAACCCGCTACTGGAACAATCATTCCGCCAAACGTTCGCGCACTTATTGCGAACTCAGTGACTTGAAAACCGGAAAAGTTCTTTTGGATAACGCAAGGGACGGCATGCGCTGGATGCCGAAAAGCGACAAGCTGTATTATACCGTCACTGCCTTAAATGGAAACGATGTAATCGCACTCGACCCTGCCACCCTTCGCGAAGAGGTTATTTTAAAAGGAATTCCCGAACAAAGTTTCACTTGGTCACCCAATGAGGACTTCCTTATTTATTATCCCAGAGAGGAAGGGGTAAAGGAGGAAGGTGCTCTCCGCCGCATTGTAAGTCCGGCAGACCGCATTCCCAATACCCGGGGACGCAGCTTCCTGGCTAAATATGACATAGCCAACGGAGTTTCCGAACGGCTGACTTACGGCAATCACAGCACTTACCTGCAGGATATTTCCCCCGACGGAAAGTATATAGTGTACAGTACTTCCAAAGAAAATATCACCCAACGTCCTTTCTCTTTGTCTTCTCTCTATCTGGTAGACTTGGAGACTCTAAAAGTAGATACGCTCTTCCATGACGAAAGATTCTTGGGTGGTGCCAGCTATTCACCGGACGGAAAACAGTTGTTACTGACTGCAAGCCCCGAAGCATTCGGCGGTATCGGCAAGAACTGCGGCAGTCATCCCATTGCCAATGATTTCGACACGCAAGCCTTTATCATGGACTTGGCTACACGCAAAATCCAGCCGATAACCAAAGACTTCAACCCTACCGTCAGCCCCTTGCAATGGAATCGCGGAGACGGTTGTATCTACTTCAACACGGACGACGGCGACTGCAAGAATATCTACCGTTATTCTCCGAAAAGCGGTAATTTCGAAAAGTTGAACCTCGAAACAGATGTTGTCAGCACTTTCACTTTGTCTGAATATAATCCGGCCATTGCCGCCTATATCGGTCAATCGGATAGCACTTCGGGAGTCGCCTACCTTTACGATATGAAGAAAAAAACTTCCCGCCTGCTTGCCGACCCGATGAAACCGATTCTGGACAAAATAGAATTAGGTAAAACAGAACCCTGGAACTTTACAGCTTCGGACGGCACAGTTATCACCGGAAAGATGTGTCTTCCACCCGACTTCGACCCTAACAAGAAGTATCCGCTAATCGTATATTATTATGGCGGTACCACTCCTACGACACGCGGCATCGGAAATCCGTATTGCGCCCAACTGTTCGCATCACGTGATTACGTAGTATATGTCATTCAGCCCAGCGGTACTATCGGCTTCGGTCAGGAGTTTTCTGCACGCCACGTCAATGCTTGGGGAAAACGTACTGCGGATGATATTATCGAAGGAACGAAACAGTTCTGCAAGGAACATTCCTTCGTGGATGTGAAGAAAATCGGATGCATCGGTGCTTCTTATGGTGGATTCATGACCCAATACCTGCAAACTCAGACTGATATTTTCGCCGCTGCCGTATCCCATGCAGGCATCAGTGACGTGACAAGTTATTGGGGCGAAGGGTACTGGGGATATTCATACAACGCGATTGCGGCTGCCGACAGCTATCCCTGGAAGAACCCGGAACTGTTCACCAAACAAGGTTCCCTATTCAATGCCGACAAGATTAACACTCCGTTATTATTGTTACATGGCACAGTGGATACGAATGTGCCTATCGGAGAAAGTATCCAGCTTTTCAATGCGCTGAAGATATTAGGCAAGACCGTAGAGTTTATTACCGTGGATGGCGAAAACCATTTCATCTCCGATTATGACAAGCGAATTAAATGGCACAACTCTATCATGGCTTGGTTTGCACGCTGGCTGCAAGACCGTTCCGAATGGTGGAATGAGTTATATCCGGAACGTCATTTGTAATTCAGAATTCTGATTGTAGCTCTGTTTTCATATTCCACCTACAAATTCTGAAACGTATGATGTATTAACTGAAACGTACAATCTATTAAATAATAAAGGCGTCGCTGATTCTACATTCAACGACGCCTTTTATTATATTATTAATTTATCCTATAATCTATGTCTGCTTATTTCTTCACAGCAGCAATCAACTCTTCTGCCGAAACAAGGTTTTGTTCTCCAGTCTCCATATTCTTCAACATCACTTTTCCTTCGTTCATCTCGTTTTCGCCGACAATGGCTACAAACGGGATATTTTTCGCATTGGCATAGCTCATCTGCTTTTTCATCTTCGCAGCATCCGGGAAAATCTCCGCACGGATACCGGCAGCGCGCACTTTAGCCAGAATTCCCATAGAGAAAGCAGCTTCCTTTTCACCGAAGTTGATAAACAGAAGTTCCGTTCCGTTCACGGCTTCTTTCGGATAAAGGTCGAGTTGGTTCAAGACATCGAAGATACGGTCTGCACCGAAAGAGATGCCCACACCCGAAACTCCTGCCATACCGAATACACCGGTCAGGTTGTCATAACGACCGCCACCCGTGATACTTCCGATTTGTACATCCAGTGCCTTCACTTCAAAGATAGCACCTGTATAATAGTTCAGTCCGCGAGCCAAAGTCAAGTCGAGTTCGATTTCATTCTTCAATCCCATTGCTTCCAAGGTATTCAAGATGAATTCGCTTTCTTCCACTCCCTTCAATCCCACTTCACTGGCTGACAGTACATTTTTCAACGTCGCGAGCTTCTCTGCATTTGTTCCGCTAAGAAGGATAATCGGCTGCAACTTGGCGATAGCCTCATCACTGATACCCTTATCTTTCAACTCGGCATTTACATTATCCAACCCGATTTTATCCAGTTTGTCTATCGCCACAGTAATGTCGACAATCTTATCCGATTCACCGATAATCTCCGCAATACCGGAAAGAATCTTGCGGTTGTTAATCTTAATACATACACGAATATTGAAACGACTAAAAACGGTATCGACAATCTGCATCAATTCCACTTCGTTCAGCAATGAGTCACTGCCCACCACGTCAGCGTCACATTGATAGAATTCGCGATAACGTCCCTTCTGCGGGCGGTCGGCACGCCACACCGGTTGAATCTGATAGCGCTTGAACGGGAAGGTGATTTCATCACGGTGCATCACCACATAACGGGCAAAAGGCACAGTCAGGTCATAACGTAATCCTTTCTCACAGAATTTGCTTGCCAGTTTGGCTGCATTACGGCTCAACAATTCTTCGTCAGTAATCCCGGAAAAATAATCTCCTGAATTCTGAATTTTAAAGAGTAGTTTATCTCCCTCATCACCGTACTTTCCCATCAGTGTGGAAAGCATCTCCATCGAAGGAGTCTCTATCTGCTGGAAACCATACAAATGATATACGTCACGAATCGTATTGAATATATAATTACGCTTCGCCATCTCTATCGGCGAAAAGTCACGAGTTCCTTTAGGAATACTTGGTTTTGCTGCCATAATATTACTGTTTATAATTTTAATCACGCAAATTTACTGCAAATAATTGAATTAGCTGAAAGAAAAGAAAGACAAATAATTTGTTTATACCAAAAAGAATGCCTCCAAACCTAAATTAGGAATCGGAGGCATTTTTCTATTGCTTTACTATGATATAACCCTTAGTCTCTTCTACCCATGAAAATCATGATATAGTAAACCAATGTAGCCAATGAGCCCAATGCGGCAACTACATATGTATAAGCAGCAGAACGAAGAGCATCTTCAGCCTGTGCATGATTGTACGAATTAGTAATGCCGGATGAACTCAACCATACCAACGCACGCTTACTTGCATTGATTTCCACCGGCAGCGTAATAAAGCTGAACAGGGTAGTCATGGCAAACAGAATAATACCTGCCAGCAGCAATTGCGGGAAAGTGTTTACCATCAAGATACCACCCAACAGAACCCATGTCATAATGGAAGAGGCAAAGTTCACCACCGGAACCAGCGCACTACGCATCTTCAAAGGAGCATACATACGCGCATGTTGCACAGCATGGCCACATTCGTGAGCTGCTACGGCAGCCGCCATAATACTATTGCTTTCATACACCCCTTCACTCAAATTCACCGTTTTGTTAGTCGGATTATAGTGGTCGGTCAACTGCCCAGGCGTATGTGTCACCTGCACATCATAAATTCCATTGTCATGCAACATCTTCAAAGCTACGTCGCGTCCTGTCATGCCGTTTCCGGTAGGAATCTTGGAGTACTTCTTGAACTTATTCTGCAAATTCATCTGTACCAACCAACTTACTACGGCAATTCCAATAAATAATACCCAATAAGACATCATATACTTTTCATTTTAATTATTACTCTATATCTATATAAACAAATAGTTTGCCAAAAGTAAGGGGAAACTACCAATGTCAGGATAGTTTCCCCTTGCTTTTATGAAGAATTATCTAAAAATTAGTCAATTGTAAGTTCTACTACATAGTCAATATCTTTCGGCACATCAGCAAACTCCAGCACAACACCTGCTTTCGTTTTGGTAAAGCGAACCGGGGACTGGTCTTTGAACAGCACCGCTTTCTTCACTTTCTTATCTGCCAAAGGCAGGAACAACGCTCTATCTTTCAGATTGAGGATATGCACATAGAGCTTATTGCCTTTCTGTGTCGTCACTCCCCAGTCATGCGGGGCAACTGCACCGCTGCGTGTTCCGTAGATAGTTTCGCCATACTGCTTCATCCACTCTCCCATTTCCGCCAAACGTTGTACAGCTACTGCAGGAAGCTCACCATCGGGTTGAGGACCGATATTCATCAAGAGATTGGCATTTTTACCGGCTGCCTTCACCAAATAATGAATCAATGTCTTTGTTGACTTATAATTCTGGTCGGTAATCTTATACCCCCACATACCATTCATTGTTTCACAAGTTTCTAAAGGCAGGCGACTGATCTCCTGTCCCGAAAGTCCCGCTGAATTTTCACCTGGCAGGTCACGTTCGAAAATCTGAATATCTTCACCTGCAAAAGGCGTCTGATGATGATTGTTACCGATAAGGCATCCCGGCTGGAGCTTATGAATCAATGCGTATTGTTCAGGGAGTTCCCAGTCGAAATTTTTATTCTGGTCCTGATCCCACCATCCGTCAAACCAGATGGCACCTATCGGACCATAATTTGTCAGCAACTCCGTCAACTGGTTATTCATAAATTGATAATAGCTTTTCCAATCCCCTTTCGGATTGGGGCGTCCTGTTCCTCGTCCGGTACGTCCCCAGGGATAATCTTCGCGCACCCAGTCGAGATGCGAATAGTAGAAATGAAGTTTGATTTCGTGTTTCGCACAAGCGGCTGCCAGTTCTTTCACAATGTCACGCTTGAAAGGAGTAGCCTTGACTACATTATAGTCCGAATATTGGGTATCGAACATAGAAAATCCCTCGTGATGACGGGTAGTGAAACAGATATATTTCGCTCCCGAAGCCTTGATAGCCTCTACCCATTTGTCCGCATCAAACTTGGAAGGATAGAAACCGCCTGCCAGTTTGGCATATTCTTTATAATCCAGATTATTATTTGTCATAGTCCACTCACCGGTAGCGAGCATGGCATACAATCCCCAATGAAGGAAAATACCAAACTTATTGTCCTGAAATTCCTGACGTGCTTTCAGGTTCTCTTCGGTGGGTTGATAAGAAGAAGATTGTGCAAATGCACTAACGCCCATTGCGAGCAATAAAAGAAAAGAAATAAAACGTGTTTTCATAAGCGCGATTATTTATGTGTATAAAAAAATAGACAACAAGAAGTCTGAATAAAGAAAGGCGGAGATAAAAAAAACTCCGCCTTCCCCCCTATATAATTACCAGATTGTTATTCTCCAGTATAACGTTCGATAGTCTGTGCCCTGTCCGGTCCTACAGATACAATCTTGATTTCCACGCCAAGCTGTTCTTCCAGGAAAGTCAGGTAAGCATTGAATTCTTCCGGGAATTCATCTTCATTCTGCATCTTGGTCATATCTGTCTGCCAGCCCGGAAGTTCTGCATATACAGGTTCTACGCCTTCTGTGATGTCATACGGGAAATAATCGATTTCTTCACCATTCACTTTGTAAGCAACACAAGCTTTGATTGTTTCGAAAGTATCGAGTACATCGCTCTTCATCATAATCAATTTGGTAACTCCGTTTATCATAACGGAATACTTCAACGCTACCAGATCGATCCATCCGCAACGACGTTTACGACCGGTTACAGAACCAAATTCATGTCCCAACGTACACATCTTGTCGCCTGTTTCGTCAAACAGTTCTGACGGGAACGGACCTGCTCCTACACGAGTACAGTATGCCTTGAAGATACCATATACTTCACCAATACGGTTAGGTGCCACGCCAAGTCCGGTGCAGGCTCCCGCACATACGGTATTGGAAGAAGTCACAAACGGATATGAACCGAAATCAATATCAAGCATAGTACCCTGCGCTCCTTCACAAAGCACGCTCTTACCATCCTTCAACAGGTTATTCACTTCATGTTCGCTATCTACGAAATGGAATTGTTTCAGGTATTCGATACCTTCCAACCATGTTTTTTCCAGTTCAGTAAGATCGTATTCATAATTCAAGCTCTTCAGAATTTGTTCGTGACGAGCTTTCGCAGCAGCATACTTCTGGTCGAAGTTATGAAGAATATCACCTACACGAACACCGTTACGGCTCACTTTATCCGTGTAAGTAGGACCGATACCCTTACCGGTAGTTCCTACTTTAGCATCGCCTTTAGCTGCTTCGTATGCAGCATCCAGAATACGGTGTGTCGGAAGAATAAGATGAGCTTTCTTTGAGATGTGCAAACGTTCTTTCAACGGATGCCCTGATGCTTCAAGCGCCTCAGCCTCTGCTTTGAACAGTGCCGGATCAAGTACCACACCATTACCGATGATGTTTACCTTGTTTCCCTGAAAAATACCGGAAGGAATAGAGCGAAGCACATACTTCTGTCCCTCGAACTCAAGTGTATGACCGGCATTCGGGCCGCCCTGGAAACGGGCAACCACATCATACTTAGGTGTTAAAACGTCGACTACTTTTCCTTTACCTTCGTCGCCCCATTGTAATCCTAAAAGAACATCTACTTTCATTTTTCTTTTTTATTGTTGTTATTTACTTTTTTCCGTTTGTTAGCTCTGTCGCACTTACTACATACTCCATATATATATAAAGAGTAATGCGAAAGCTGGAAGCGGCTCAATTTCGTATTTTCAATGGCTTGCTGCAGTTCCTCGTTCTGAAACTCGGTCACTTTACCACATTGAGTACATATCTGATGATGATGTGTCTCTCGATTATATGATTTCTCGTATTGGGAGGAAGTACCAAACTGATGCTTAATGACCAGCCGTGCATTGATAAGAAGAATAATGGTGTTGTAGAGAGTCGCCCGGCTCACCCGGAAATTCTCCTGGTCCATCATCCGTGAATAAAGCATGTCTATATCGAAATGACCATCGATAGAATAGATTGTATCGAGTATGGCATAGCGTTCAGGAGTCTTTCGATGCCCGTTCGCCGTGAGATATTCCGTGAATATCTGCCTTACTGTATCTTTCACGTTTTGAGTTTCCATCATCAGCCAAAATTAGCGCGAACAAAGTTAAGCCTTTTTTGCGGAAAGCAAATGATAAAGAGAAGTTTTTTTAGTTCATCACAGAGTTAGACAGTTTTTTTATAAATTAAGAGCCTGTTTAAATTTTCCTGAGATTATGTTAGATAGGCTTTACCGACCAGTTTTTATTCGTCACATAGTC
>NZ_JANJZR010000006.1 GCF_024623065.1 Bacteroides acidifaciens | reverse complement strand
TTCGGAATCGCTCAGCGTCAATTTCTTGATTTTCATTTATCATGCGGTTTTGTTCGAGGCAAAGATAATGTAATTTCGACATAGGTGAAATAATTATGAATAACTACTTATATAGATACAATAATCCAGTTACGCACTATTTACTTTGCAAAAATAGGCGTACTTCCCCTCTTGTACAATAGACTATTGTACACAAATACAAGGAAAATTATCCAATATGTAATATTATCGCTATGAATCCGATTCCTGTGGCTCCGAAGAAGCGGCATCCGTATTCACCCCACGCTGATAAACAGACGGCGCCACGCCGAACTGCGCCTTAAAACATTTGCTGAAATAGAACGGGTCGCTGATACCAACTTTATAGGATACTTCCGCAACAGTCAGGTTGTCTTCCGAGAGCAGCAGTTCCGCCGCTTTCTTCATCCGGACTACCCGCAGGTATTCATTAGGTGAATATCCGGTCACACCGCGCAGCTTCCGATAGAAGACCGTCCGTCCCAACTTCATCAACTGTGCAAACTCGTCAATAGAGAATTCAGGACGAGCGAGGTTCTGTTCAAGGATAGCCGCCAGACGGTCGGCAAATTCCTTATCCCGGTCGGTAGTGCACATGGCAGGACGCACGATACCCGGTTCACTGGAGAACTTCTCACGCAGTTTGTCGCGTTGCTCTATCAAACGGAACACATGTGCCAACAGTAGTTTCACGCTGAACGGCTTTGCAATATAGGCATCCGCTCCCGCTTCGATACCTTCCAAATGCTTTTCCGGTGAGCTTAATGCAGTCAGCAGGATGATAGGGATATGGCTTGTATCGAAATCCGATTTCAGCTTCCGGGTTACTTCAAATCCTGTCATTCCCGGCATAAGCACATCGCAGATTATCAGGTCTGCTTCGGACGTACGTGCTTTCTCAAAGCCGGATATTCCGTCTACAGCCACTTCTACTTCAAAATATACACCGACTTCCTCTTTCAGGAATTCGCGAATGTCGTTGTCGTCCTCAATAATCAGGACTTTCCGTTTATTCAAAGGAGCAGGCAGCTTTTCCGGGTCGGGAAGTTCTTCCGAGAGTTGCAGCAAATGATGCGCCTGTCCGTCCGCTTCTTTCAGTAATACATTGCCGGGAATCAAAAAGTCTTTCTCCGCATAAACCGTCTTGTCCGTCGGGATACATACGGTAAATACGGAACCACCGCCTTCGTTGTCCTTATAGTCAATCGTACCTTTATGCACCGACACCAGTTCATGGCTCAAATGCAGACCTACACCGATACTGTCACCGGAGAAGTTGCTCTGCATAAAGCGTTTGAACAGTTCATTCTGTTTCTCTTTGGGGATACCGACCCCCGTATCCGAAACTTGAATCTGCAATGTTTTCCGGGCTTCGTCCACGTTCACCGAAAGGATGATAGTGCCGTTGGAAGGCGTATATTTGAATGCATTGGAAAGCAGGTTATAAGTCACTTTATCCAGATTTCCCTTGTCGATGAACATCTTATAAGAAGGCACGGAAGGCAGGAAACGGAAATTCATATTCTTCTGTTCCGCCACGTCTCCGAAACTCAGGAATATTTCATAGAGGAAAGAGATAACATCGGTTTCTTCCAAAGAAAGTGCCAGTTTGTTGTTCTGCATCTTTCTGAATTCGAGTAACTGGTTGATAAGCCTCAACATACGTTGCGTGCTCTTATCCATGGTCTTCAACGGGTATATCAGTTCACGGGGAATATCCGTGACGCGCTGTATTTTCTCCAGTGCTCCCTGAATCAATGTAAGCGGGGTACGGAATTCGTGGGAGATATTGGTGAAGAATACCAGTTTATATTCGGTCAACTGCTTTTCCACATTGATGCGGTTGCGCAGCCCGTTAAAGTTGCGGACAATGCGGAAGGCAAAATACAAGGCTATAATCAACAGTAATACATAACATAGCATCGCCCAGGTAGTCTTCCAAAATGGCGGGACAATCACAATCTTCAAGGTAGTCTCGCTATCGTTCCAAATGCCCGACCCGTTGCTCGATTTGACATGAAGCACATATGTCCCCGGATTCAAGTATTTGAAAGAAGCGAAATTCAAAGGAGAAGGTGCACTCCAACCCTGGTCGTAGTTTTCCAGCCAGTACATATACTTCGTATGTCCGCTGTCGGAATAATCAAAGGTAGAGAAGTCTATCAGAAATGAGTTCTGAAAATATTTCAAAGTGATTTCATCCGAATAGGCAAGTGACTGCTTCAACGGGGAATCTTCCATTTGCGGATTCATCTGGGTTCCGTTGACATACAAGTCGGTGAAGACTACCGGAGAGAAAGTCTCGCTGTCCTGTATCTTTTCGGGGTCGATGACAATCAGACCGTAGTTTGTCCCAAACAACAACTTTCCGTCTTCGCGCATACAGGCACTATTCTCGCTGTACACATTCCCCAAGGTATAGGAAGAGAAGAAATAATTCTCGAAAGAACGGTTAGCCGGATTAAACTTGGAGATACCGTACTCGGTAGCCACCCAGATATTTCCGTTCTTGTCTCCGAGAATAGATTGAATCACATCGTTGACCAGTCCTTCGGAAGTGCCGTAATGCTCATACTTCAAAGAATTGTAATTATCCTGCGGCTCACAGAGATTCAGTCCCGAACCGGATGTGCCAATCCACATACGTCCTTTCGTATCCCGGTAGATGCACTTGATTTCGTTACTGCAAAACTTACCGTTCGTGTAGCTGAACAGGTGATAATTATCAGAATCGGCAATCAATGAATCGGGATGAAAGATGCATATGCCCTCGCTGGTTCCTACCCAGACCATCCCGTTCTCGTCTTCCTCTATCACACGCACCATTCGCATTCCGAATGTCTGCTGGAAGAAATGACGGAATTTATATTTGCCGTCCGGCGTAGGTTCCGCCAGTTCAAGCCCGCCGCCGAATGTCCCTATCCACATACGTTCTTTGCGGTCGCGGTAAATCGCAAAGACATTATTGTCGGACAAAGCCGTGAGGTCGGAAGGATTATTACAATACCAGGTGTCCCCTACTTTCAGTCCGTTTCCACGGGTTCCCGTCCACATTCGTCCCTGCCCGTCTTCGGCAATGGCGTAAATATTGGAATGGAAATATTGATTGTTCATCTTCGAGCGGAGATTGGAATCGAAGGTGTAAAGCCCCCCTTTACGTGTACCGACACAGATATCACCGTTCGACATTTTAGTGAGCATACGGATGGTGTTCGAACGGTCGAACAAATCACGGGATTCGGGATAGATGCGGGAAGTTCCTTCATTCAAGACAGAAATGCGGGATAAGCCCGAATACTCGGAAGCTACCCAGATACCGCCGGCACGGTCTTCCATGACATAGAGCAGGAAGTCCGAACTGATATGGCTTTGGTCATTTATATTTGCCACAAAGTGCTCCAGTTTGTCTTCGGCGGTATTATAGGCGAAAAGACCGTTTCCGTAGGTCGAAATCCAGATAATTCCGCGGGAGTCATGGACGATGTGATAACGTTCGAAGTCGATGTAGCTTATCTTGTCCTGCGGAATCAACTGAAAGTCTTTGATTTCTCCCGTTTCGGCAAGTACATAGGTAAGGTGTCCCGTATGGTTGTATATCCAATAGTCGCCGTGATTGTCACGTATCAGTTCGCCTTTCTTGATGTCCATGCGGGAATCCGCCTGAATGTCACCGGTGTTGAAATCGTACGTATATACTCCGGTGGTAGTCAGAATGACCCATTTATCCTTTAGCAGGAAGTTGCCGGTGGGCGAAGTCTTTCCTGCTACAACAGCAAGAGAACCTTGTTTCTGCATCTTTTGGGTGGCAGACTGATAAAGGTAGATGTCCCCGTCGGAAGTCAGGAAATACATATCATCTTTGTAAGCCAGAGAAGAAGTGAAATGTATTAGACGGTCTTCTATCCGGTATTGTCCGTTGGTGACAGAGACTAGGCCGCATTGCGTTCCAATCCAAATGCGACCGCCGGCATCCTCATTAACAAATTTCACCCTGTTGTCCGGCAGATTACCACGTTCGGTTCTGAATACGGTAGAGGTCATTCCGCCATCCGGTTGATGGTTCATTTGACGGCAGCCGTTTCCCGAATGGTGCAGCCACACATCTCCGTTGGCGGCTACAAATACCTTCGAATAGTTCTGTCTCGACTCGCCACACCCGGTATAATCAATAAAACGGGCACGTTGCAAATCGTAACAGCTATATAATTCCGGTGTGGTGGAAATCCACAGGAAACCGTCTTTGTCTTCGGTCAGGTCATAAATCCGGTTGTCAGCCAAAGAAACCATGTCTCCGGCTTCCGGACGGAAGGTAAGGAAAGAGTTGCCATCATAACGGCTTAACCCGTTCAAGGTAGCCAGCCACAGGAAGCCTTTGCTATCCTGATAGATGTAGCGGACAGAGTTATTAGGAAGACCGTCACTGGTTCTCATTTGTGTGGAACGGAGTTCTATTGCACCATAAGCATTCAGCACAAAACAAACGAAAAAGAGGAAGACTGAAAAGTGTCTTTGCGTCATATAGATTCCAAGATTAATAATAAATGTTGGACAAAAATAATCAAGATAGTTGGAATAAGAAAGAAACACTCCATTAAAATAACATGAGGAGAATGCTTGTATTTCCTACCAAGCATTCCCCAGCACTATCAATTCAACCTAATTACCGGAAATATCAATCCATATGAAACACTTCCGGCAAAGGGATGGATATCGGCGAATTGTCCGGATTCACTTCCATGATGTCCGCCATATAATCCCACCATTTCTGCACAATCTCCGTATTGCCCAAATCCTGTGAACCGGCATCTCCTTCCGTCTTTTGGAAGGCGAAAAGGATATTCGTTTCCTTGTCCCAGTAAATGGAATAGTCCGACACGCCATTCTTTGAAAGCAACGCTTTCAGTTCGGGCCAGATGGCGGCATGTCTCTTTTCATATTCGGCTTCGCAGCCGGGTTTCAAATACATCTTAAATGCTTCTCGTTTCATGGTTTCAATCTATTTAAAGTTAATCACTTAGTGTCTTCCATATCGACGGCGAAGATAGGAGCCGTCGTCTTTTGTTTTACTTGATAATATTGAACGGCGCTGTCGTTCATCTGCGGATACTGGTTCTTCAGCAGGCGAATCATTTCCGCACCCGCCCAAAGCACCGGGCCGTATCCGTGCGCCGCATACACATTGACCGGACGGTAATAATAAAAAGCAGGGTCGAAAGCCATTCCCGTACCGACGCAAGTACCTTCCACCTGACCTTCCGCATTGATTTTCCCGGCCACGGCATGCCAGCCCAGATGAGCGACAGGACCATAAGCGATTGCATCAATCCAGCCTTTATTAATGGCGTGCGCCAGGCAGTAGACATAAATTGCGGTAGCGGAAGTTTCAAGATACGAATCGTTGCGGTCGAGTAATTGATGCCAAAGCCCTTCTCCACTCTGCAAGGCTGTCACGCCACGCACATGAGCACGGAAGTAGTCCATTACTTTCGCACGTTGGGGATAGTTTTCCGGCAATACGTCGAGCAGTTCGCAGGCTGTCAACATCGCCCAACCGTTGGCACGTGCCCAGCAGAAAGCAGGATGGTCGGTGCTGCTTTCCACCCAACCATGGCGATACAGTCCTTTTTCGGGAATAAACATACGGTCGGCAAATTGCAGGAATTGCCTTACTGCTTCTGCCAAATATTTCTCCTTTTGAGCCTTATCATAACAGCTCATCTGTGCTACTGCGGGGATTCCCATAAACATATCATCCAGCCAGAGCGTATTGTGCTGTGGGCGATTACGGGCAAAAGTTCCGTCCGCCAGACGGTATTCCTTGTTTATGATAAAGTCGAAATAGTTGTCAATCAAGCCGTCCACAGGAAGCGAGCCGTCTTTCAGGCGGACTTTTATCATAGCTGCGCATACCGCTCCCGCATCATCCAGTGCATGAGGAGTAAGGATTTGCAGCAGTTGGGGGTCGGTTGTCCCTTTCTCTTGGTACACTCGTTTGAAATGCGGCGCTACTTCCGCCAGAAAGCGGAAACGGTTCTGTACATAGTTCATATAACGCTGGTCATCGGTAGCTTCGGTTGCCGCTATCAAGGCGGAATAGGTCACTCCCCATTCATAGCTTGCCAGACGGAAAGCACCGCGTTCCAGTTGCGCCTCCTCTCCCATGGCGGTATAATCGGTTATCTGTTTTCCTGTGTTCTTGTCTACTACACGGGCGGGAGTCTCCTTGTCTATATAGGCAAACACACGGTCTACGTCTTTCTTCACCTGTTCTGGAGTCAAGTTACCGTAAGTACCTTGATAGGCGGGTTGCAGCAAATGCAAAGGTGTATTTGAGTCATTTACTACCGTTTTCTTTTTCTGCGCACTGACAGGCAAGGCTATCAGTAATGAAGCAATGGCTATGATACGAATATTCATATTTTATTTTTTAGGTATTTTACATCCTCTGAATACGGTGCCCTTTAATTCGGGACCGAAGTAGAATCCAGGTTGTGTGGGCTGGTTATAAGCGACGTTTTGTGTCGCAATGCTGATACGGTACACCGGGTCTTCCAAGAAAGTATGGAAACGGTAGTCAGTGGGAATAGTAGAAACGTAAAGTCTCAAAGCTGTGTTATCGGCTGTACGTAGCAGTACTTCTTCACGCCAGTCGCCGATGATGTCCCCTTGCAGGCAAGGAGTCGCTTTCGTTCCGTTATTGGAGAGGGCGCCCTCGAAAATGGCGATGCGTTCGCAGATTCCTTTCTCCCAGTTGTATTTGCTCACGATGTTCTTGTCCAGCAATTCACGCAATAAATCACCGTCCCACCAGACAGCCATATTGCAAGACAATCCTCTCACCCGTTCCTTTACAACTTCGCCTTTTACGCTTCTGATTCCGCCGGAAGCTAAAGACCACATTTCAACACCCGGATAAGTAGGATCAATATCGGCCGCCATGCAACGTCCGACATCGGTATTGCTCTTTATTTGAAACAAGACTTCTCCGGTTGCCGCATCCCTGTATGTACTTCCGTCCCGTTTGTTCTCGTGGCAGTCCCACACTTGCAGGCCTTTGCGGGAAGGGTCGAAATGAGTCAGGTGAATAGCGTCTCCATGTCCCATTTTGGTAGAATAAAGTCCTTTTCCGTTATGGTCGATAGCACATGAACCATAGATGATTTCATCGCATCCGTCACCGTCCACATCACCTACCCGCAAGTTATGATTCCCCTGTCCGGCATAGTCTTCGCATCCTGGATTATTGCTGTCGAATACCCAACGTTGTTTCAGGTCTTTCCCGTCCCAGTCGAAAGCAACCAATACAGTACGGGTATAATAGCCGCGACACATCACGACGCTTGGATGAATTCCGTCCAGATAGGCCACACAGGCAAGGAAACGGTCACTTCGGTTTGCACGGTCATCTCCCCAGTCCATCAGGTTACCACGTTCGGGGATATAGTCAATGGTGTGTAGTGCTTCTCCTGTAAGACCGGAGAATACGGTTAAATATTCTTTCCCCTTCAAAATACGTCCCTGATTGACAAGCCTGTTTCTTTTCTTATCAAAAGTGCCCGCTTCGCGATAATCCGCGTCGGGATTCCCTATCATTTTCCCTTTTCCGTCCATTGTTCCGTCTCCGGTTTTCATCACCACTTCCGCACGACCGTCGCCATCCAGGTCATAGACCATAAATTGAGTATAATGCGCTCCGGCACGTACATTCTTTCCCAAGTCGATACGCCACAGATGCTTTCCGTCCAGTTTATAGCAATCAAAGATTACAGGCCCCGTATAGCCGTCATGCGAATTATCGTGCGCATTGCTCGGATCCCATTTCAGAATAATCTCATATTCGCCGTCACCGTCCACATCACCGATACTTGCGTCATTCGGAGCATAAAAATAGCTTTGTCCCGACGGAGTTGTTCCGTCTTCCGGACGATTCAACGGGATATTCAGATAACCCGCCGGAGCATTTGCCGGCAGTTGGTAAGTGCTTTCGGTCTTTCCTTTGATGGCTTTGACAGTATAGAGGGCAGGCTCCGTCCCTGCATAAGTATCCTGAAAGAAAGTGGCGTCTTTCACCGGGTGCTTATTTATCTTTTCACCATTCCTATATATATCAAATGATTCATTCATCGGGTCGGAAGAGAGATAGCGCCAGGAAACGGCTACCGTAGAAGGATTCTCACGAATGGCAATCACGCCACGTCCCAAATGTTCACATTTCAACTTCGTAAAGTCATAGTTCGGCTGGGCTACTAAAGAAGCAGTCATCAGGAACAGACTAAAAAAGACAGTTATGTACTTCATAGTTTTATCATTTATCAAATTACCACACAAAAGTAAGGAACGCAGGGGATTGATAAAATAGAATATCGTACAGATATATGTAGAAATATACTTTTAAAGCAGATTTCAGGCACTTTGTGAACAAATTTAAAGTTATATGCACAAAAATCCATTGATAAAGAAAAGAACGTCCCTTACCTTTGCGATTGAAATTTATTATAAACAGTGAACTAATAAAACAGAATTATTACACCATGAAGAAATCACTACTCTCATTTTTTACAGTAACACTTCTTTTCTGTCTGATGCCCGTACATCCGGTCGCAGCACAAGAGTTGCCTGCACAAGAGGAAACGTTAAAGACTATTATAAAGGTAAACGACTACTTTATGAAAAAGTATGCCGATTATACCATTCCCAGTTTCTACGGTCGCGTACGTCCCAGCAATATCTGGACACGGGGCGTCTATTACGAAGGACTGATGTCCTTATACGGCATTTACCCGCGCGAAGATTATTACCGCTATGCCTATGACTGGGCGGACTTCCACAAATGGGGAATGCGCAACGGTAACACCACCCGTAACGCGGACGACCACTGCTGCGGACAAACTTATATCGACCTGTATAATATATGTCCGTCCGACCCGAACATGATTCGGAATATCAAGGCGAGCATCGACATGGTGGTGAACACTCCGCAAGTAAACGACTGGTGGTGGATTGACGCCGTACAAATGGCAATGCCTATCTTCGCCAAGTTCGGCAAAATGACCGGAGAGCAGAAATACTACGACAAGATGTGGGACATGTATCATTATACACGCAGCCAGCATGACGAGACGGGTATGTTCAACTCCAAAGACGGTCTGTGGTGGCGCGACCAGGATTTCAATCCGCCGTATAAGGAGCCGAATGGCGAAGATTGTTACTGGAGCCGAGGAAACGGCTGGGTATATGCCGCCTTGGTACGTGTGCTGGATGAAATCCCTGCTGACGAGAAACACCGTCAGGATTATATCAACGATTTTCTGACCATGAGCAAGGCATTGAAGAAATGCCAGCGTGAAGACGGTTTCTGGAATGTCAGCCTTCATGACCCTACGAACTTCGGCGGGAAAGAGACTTCCGGAACGGCACTGTTTGTCTACGGAATGGTTTGGGGAGTCCGCAACGGACTGCTCGACCGCAAGGAGTATCTTCCGGTTGCTTTAAAGGCATGGAATGCAATGGTAAAAGATGCTGTTCATCCGAACGGATTCCTGGGATATGTACAGGGCACGGGTAAGGAGCCTAAAGACGGGCAGCCTGTTACATACAAGAGTGTGCCCGACTTTGAAGATTACGGGGTAGGTTGTTTCCTGCTTGCCGGGACGGAGATTTACAAATTGAGATAAAGAGAGTTTTCAATAAGGTTAAGAATAATCATCCATTAAGTTCAAGTAGAGGTTAGTTTGTAGTTAGTCCCCTCACTGACAGGTGTCGAACAGGTCAGTGAGGGATTTCAAAGAAAACAGAAAATGAAAAACAAGTTGTTCCAATATGCATGCGGACTGATAGTCATCGCATGCAGCCTGCAAATGCAGGCACAGAATAAGGTCACTGCTCCCATGAAAGATGTCAACCAAGTGATTGACAATACGCTGGACAGCCTGAACAAAGCACGTACATCAAGACCGGAAGCGGGTTCGAGCCGCAAAGGCAATAACCCTGTATTGTTTTTGGTGGGAAACTCCACCATGCGCACCGGAACCTTAGGAAACGGCAATAACGGACAATGGGGCTGGGGCTATTATGCAGCTGATTATTTCGACTCTAACCGGATTACGGTAGAGAATCATGCGTTGGGCGGAACCAGTAGCCGTACTTTCTATAACCGTTTATGGCCAGATGTAATCAAAGGAGTCCGCCCGGGAGACTGGGTTATCATCGAATTG
This sequence comes from Bacteroides acidifaciens, assembly GCF_024623065.1. GTDB lineage: Bacteria > Bacteroidota > Bacteroidia > Bacteroidales > Bacteroidaceae > Bacteroides > Bacteroides acidifaciens. The sequence goes on along the minus strand of NZ_JANJZR010000006.1, from coordinate 107,206 downwards.
GGGCACAATGACAACGGCCCATACGACAGCGGACGTGCCCGTGCTTCCATTCCCGGAATTGGCAACGACACGCTGAACGTGACAATTAAAGAAACCGGAGTAAAAGAAACCGTATATACTTACGGCGAATATATGCGCCGTTTTATCCGCGACGTGAAAGCGAAAGGCGCCCATCCTATCCTGTTCTCGCTCACTCCACGCAATGCTTGGGAAGATAAAGACAGCACTATCGTCACACGTGTCAACAAAACTTTCGGATTGTGGGCAAAGCAGGTGGCAGAAGAACAGCATGTTCCTTTTATTGATTTGAATGATATCACTGCCCGCAAGTTCGAGAAGTTCGGCAAGGAGAAAGTGAAATATATGTTTTATATCGACCGTATCCACACTAGTGCTTTCGGTGCCAAAGTCAATGCCGAGTCTGCTGCGGATGGAATACGTGCATATGAAGGACTGGAATTGGCCAATTATCTGAAGCCTGTTGAACAGGACACTGTGACAGGTTCCAGCCGTAAGGAAGGACGCCCGGTATTGTTCACTATCGGCGACAGCACGGTCAGAAATGAGGATAAAGACAAGAACGGTATGTGGGGATGGGGAAGCGTGATAGCTGACGAGTTCAACCTGAATAAGATTTCCGTAGAAAATCGTGCAATGGCAGGACGTAGTGCACGTACATATTTGGATGAGGGCCGTTGGGATAAGGTATATAATGCCTTGCAACCGGGAGATTTCGTACTTATACAGTTCGGTCACAACGATGCAGGAGATATAAACAAAGGGAAAGCCCGTGCCGAACTACGTGGTTCGGGAGATGAAAGCAAGGTCTTTCTTATGGAAAAGACAGGAAAATACCAAGTTGTTTATACTTTCGGCTGGTATCTCCGTAAGTTTATCAGGGACGTTCAGGAAAAAGGGGCGACTCCCATTGTGTTGAGCCACACTCCACGCAACAAATGGAAAGACGGAAAGATAGAACGCAACACTGAATCTTTCGGCAAATGGACACGCGAAGCTGCCGAAGCCACCGGAGCTTACTTTATCGACCTGAACAAAATCAGTGCTGATAAACTTGAAAAGAAGGGTGTGAAGAAAGCTGCGACTTACTACAACCACGACCATACACATACTTCTCTGAAAGGAGCGCACATGAACGCGAAAAGTATTGCGGAAGGGCTGAAAAAGACAGATTGTCCGTTGAAGGAATATTTGAAGTAAGCAGCATAATATAAGGAAGGCTACGCTACTTATCACTCAATCTATTAATAGAAAAGTTGCTCTTACCCCTTTGCAAACTTCTATTGGGTTAATCCTAAAGTTTTGTTTGCCTAAGAATAAACTATAAACGCAAGTTCCGTTTTTATAAATGCAAGCTTTGTTTTTATAATCAAAGGCTTCATTTATAAAAACGGAACTTGCGTTTATAGTTTGCAATAAGTTAATTGCAAGTTTGATAGTAAGGGAAAGGAAGTTTACCTTTAATGCATAAAAACTTTTCTATTAATAGATTGGGGGACAGCTAGTACTACTTTGTACGAAAACAAATAGCCACCTTTCCATAATACAACCACAAATCATTGATTTATTCCACAGAATAGATTAACTTTGCCTATACAAATTAAAAGCCTGTCAATATGAGTCAAGTGAAAGGAATACCATACGGAATATCCGACTTCAACCGGATGCGGAACGAAAACTTCTATTTCGTCGATAAGACCATGTATTTGCCCCTTATCGAGGAAATGCCCAGTTATCTTTTCCTTATTCGTCCGAGACGTTTCGGAAAAAGCCTGTTCCTAAGCATGATGCGTACTTATTACGACATAGCACAGAAAGATAACTTCGACAAGTATTTCGGTGATTTATGGATAGGAAGTCATCCGACTAAAGGACGTAACAATTACCAAGTCCTTTTCTTCGACTTCTCAAAAGCAGGCTGTTCTCTGCCGGGAGCAGACTTAATGAGCAGCTTTAATGAATATTGCAGTATCATCATCAACCAGTTTGCCCATGCATATGCATCTTATTATGATGAAGATTTTAAGTCAACAGTAGAAAGTATTGAAAGCGCTAAAGCAAAATTATCGTATATCGAAGTAAAGGCCAAAGAAAAAGGCTATCCCCTCTATCTGATAATCGACGAATATGATAACTTCACCAATGTCATATTGAGCGAACACGGGCAAAAAATGTTCCATGACCTGACTCATGCCAGTGGCTTCTATCGTGAATACTTCAAGCAGTTCAAAGGTATGTTCGACCGGATTTTCCTAATGGGAGTCAGCCCTATCACATTGGATGATTTGTCTAGCGGGTATAATATTGACTGGAATATATCGACTGATTCCCGTTTTAATGCCATGATGGGATTTGATGAAACTGAAGTACGTGAAATGCTCCGTTATTACCAACAGAATGGAAAATTGGTCGGTGATATAGAAGAGATGATTACAGAAATGAAACCGTGGTATGACAATTATTGTTTCGCCAGAACGTCTTTGGACAACGACCGTGTGTTTAATTGCGATATGACTTTATACTATTTACGTAACCAAATTGATTTTCACCTTCCGCCCGAAAACATGGTAGACAAGAATATCCGTACGGATTACAGTAAACTGAAAATGCTGGCACGCATTGACCACGACAACACTCATGAGGGAAGCCGCATGAGCACTATCGAAGAAATAGCGGCAAAAGGTGAAATACTGGTAGACTTGCATACCTCATTCCCGTCAGAGAAGATAGCAGATATTGAGAACTTCCGAAGCCTACTCTATTATTATGGCTTACTCACCATGTGCGGAACCCGTGGCGACCGTCTGAAAATGTGCATACCTAACAATTGTGTACGCGAGCAGTACCTTGGATTCTTACGCGACTACTATCAACAGGCCCATACTCTGAATCTTTCACATCTGAAAGACCTGATAGATGATTTCGCCTTCGACGGTCATTGGAAACCATTCTTCGAAACCATCGCCTGCGCCTATCGGGAGAACTCTTCCATACGTGACGCAATAGAAGGGGAAAGAAATCTGCAAGGTTTCCTGAAAGCCTATCTTGCCATTGCTTCCTATTATCTCGTACAACCGGAACTGGAAATGAACTATGGTTATTGTGACTTCTTCCTGTTGCCGGATAAAATACGTTATTCCGATATAAAACACAGTTATATCCTGGAACTGAAATACGCTACACGTACGGCTACCGATGCCGAGCTTGAAAACCAGGTAGAAGAAGGAAGACAACAACTGTTACAATACAGTAAGGATAAAGTTGTGAAGAAACTAGCTACCGGAACGACACTTCACCTATTATTAATTCAGTTCCAAGGTTGGGATATGGTGAAATGTGAAGAAACAAACGCTTCCGCTATTCATCCTTCGGAATAACCTCCTGCATATAAATAGCATCCAAGCTCCAAAGAGCAGCATCATTCGTGCTGATGCTCGTACATTCATCTAATGGAGACGGTACTTCCGGCGGAAGTATGGTAGTGATGCGGAAAGGCGGTGCAGGTGTATGTTCCAACCGGGTAAACAAATCTTTCCAGGCTTCTTCAGCCATTTGGGTATTACGCAAGTGGTAAGCTGCGTAAGCCATCAGGCGGGAAACACGAAAACGGCTATGGCTAAGTTCCCATGCTTTCTTCTTGTAACGTGCAGCATGGTCAAGCCAGGCGTCTTTCCATTCGGGTATATCAATCATACGCATCATTTCATTGGCTATCTCAAATCCGCCCATGATCGTCATCAAATGGTTGGTTGTTTCCAATTTGGGGTCACATTCGGTTGTGATGATCCCTGTTGACGGATCAAATCCTAGAGCTTTGGGACCAGTAAAAAGGCGGTTAGGCAGGGCGGCAATGCTTTTCATTCCGGCTTTTATTTTATCACGATAAGCAGTGTTACCTGTGCGCTCCCATTCTGTCATCCAATTACCGGCATAAGCCAGCCAGTCGGGACCGATACGCAAACGGGCGGGAGCGGTACAAGGATATTCACTGCGAGGTTGGGCCAGGCGCATAGGGTCCAGTTCATAGAGTTTGTGGTCGGCATCCTTCACTTCAGTCATTAAATCACCGCAACGTTCGTCCGTAGTAAGGTAATAGTAGAAACGGTTCCAGGCGGCCTGGCTGATTCGCGCTTCTTTTGCTCCGCATCCCCAATGACTTACATTATGCCGACTGCCTAATCCGGCATTGGGGCCGATATGGTAGACATCCACTTCGCCTGTATGACGCGTCATAGCTTCTGCCATACGCCAGATATCCATACGCCCGGTACGCAGGAAATTATACCATAGCCACATATTAGAAGCCAGTTCCGTATTGTCCCAGGCAAATCCTCCGACATCGTAACGCCAGGTATGACGAACGGGGTCATAAGCGTGCATTACATCACCATAATTCCAGAAACCGTACCACTTGTTTTGTTCGATTGCTTTCTGATAGAAGTCAATATAAGCATCCAAGCGGTCTTCTACACGAGTACGGAATGGAGTAGTACGGTCAGGGAGACTCCATATCCCGAAAGCTTGGCGGGCATGAAGATAATTCGGGGTTGGCATTAACAGACTAGGGCTAGAAAATTGTTTGGCATAATCAGCAAAAGCCTTTTTCCCGGTATAACCACTTTGTGGGATCAGTGTAAACGTAGTGGTACGGGCAATACCGTATGGCGTGCTCATGCCTTCCTGCACATCTTCATAGCTGGCATTCAGGTCATGAGCTATACGATCATAATGCCGCAAATCCATAGGCTCGGACTCTGGGCTCCACAACCAGGCGGTAAGGGTAGCTACCGGGGTTCGTGCGTCTGAGATTTCAATAGAAGAGGGATAAGACTGCCAAAAGTCATGCATACAAAGTCCTAATCCTCCGGTAATATCTCCGACAAAAGTATATCCATCGCTACGTGTGCCGGAAAAGGTTCCTATCCAGGGATTATCGTTATTGGCACGTTTACGAATGGAGAAAGCATCGGCAGTGAGTTGAGACAGACGGTAATCATTCCATGAAGCCCAGTTATCGAGCAGAGAGCGGTTCTTTTCATCGAAAGATTCATAAGGCGGAATACGTTTGCCTTCCATTTGCTGCTCTTGCAGGGAGTATTCATCTGTTGGCTTCTGTTGTGCATCCTTCTTTTTATTACTGTTTTTCTTATTATCTGTCTTATTTAAATTATCTGCCTTATTTAAAGTGAGTATGCGACGCCCTACCAATGGTTGTACCGGCTCGCTCCACACTCCTCCATCTGCACACGAGAAAGCAATATGACGATTATACAAAGCTTCACGCATAGGAACGTCGAAACGGATACCCAAACTACGAATGAAATCTTTCTCCTGATCTCCGTCATAGACGAAACTATGTACCATTTTGATCTGTTCACTGCCACCATAAAAATAAAGACGTACCACAAAAGGAAGCCACTCACGGTTATTCTTCCTATTCCGATGTATCCCTTCCAACTTTACAAGTGCCCGTACAGCGCCCAGACGTTCTATGGTTACTGATTTTATTTCCCCTATGTAATGAGTAAAAGATATTTGAGATGTATTTTCTTGAATCGGCTCGCTTTGAGTATTACAAATCAGACGCGCTTTCTCTCCTACTTTAGTTCCTTTATATAACAGGCTATCAATCAGGGAATCTCCGCGTCGGGGAATAAATACGGAAATTAGCCCTGTTTCAATTTGAATATTTTCAGGCGTTTCAGTGATTGCAATAGAAGCATTAGGCTGTTTATTGATAGTTTTTGCTTTCCGGGGGGCTTTTTCTAATGTCAGTCTTTCTGTTCCGGCAGGAATAACTCCGGCAACTCCGCTCCATTTCACGGAACCATCCGGCCAGTAAGCCAATGGCCAAGTATCTACCGGAATCTCTTGATTTCTATCTGTTTTTAGTCGCAATGAAGTTTCAGGAAATAGGTAGCCTTCATCAAAAGGAACTCCGAAACTTACAGCTTTGTCTTGTTCAGGCGTATTGCCGATCCAATGTAAAGGAACAGTAGACGTTTGGGATGGCAAACATTCGTAGCGGAAGTTTGTAATACGGGTACGGGATAAGGTGGTGCGAAAGCCGAACCATCCTTCAGTCAGAGGTTCGGCATCGCGGAAGTCCACCAGTCTCTTGCCGTCTATGTAATAACTAACCCTATTATTTTCATTTGTTATCTTAATGTGATACCAGTGATTCGCTTTTAGCAAATGTTCGGTATCTGTATATTCTTTCAGTATGGCAGGGCGTACTTTGGGATCTGTGATTCCTGCTTCATTGCCGTCATAACGACGGAAGCGTGTAGTAGAGTTATAATTTCCACCATATCCCATGTAATAGAGTTGCAAAGAATAACAATTCAGAAAGATTCCGCTACGCCACTTCTCACGTTTCCATATATTATCAGGATGTTTTGGGTCCGAAGCCATCCAAAAGCAATTCAGGTCACTCAAACGGTCTCCTTCTTTTTCTACAACTACACATGCATCATATTCAATGGTTACCCGTCCGCTCATCTTTTCTTTCCTCCATAAGGTAAGACCTTTAGGAGACAGTATTTCAGCGGTATCACCCTGAAATGTCACTTTATAATCCGGTGATTCCGACTCTACCTTCCAATATTTATGAAACTGACGGGCGTTGAGGCCGGAAACTTTATTGTTTTGTGCGTTTGTTCCTAAAGTAATGAAGAGGAACAAAAGGATAAAGAGTTTTTTCATATATACATATATTTGCTATCTCACCTTACAAAAGTAGGGAGAGACGATCAATTAAGAAATAGAATATTATCCATATATATGGTGATTCGTTCAAATATGAAAAGAAAGAACAACCCGATACTGTAACCGGCTTGTTCTTTCTTTATAAACTTATACTAAAATAGAATAAGACTTTTCTTATTCTTTCGGTTCTTCCGTTTCGGATGACTTCAAGGTTTCGGCACCTACATAATAACCAAGGTTAGTTCCCTGATTATATCCCATGTTCTGCATAGCTTGCGACATATCGTATGTATGGTCTGTCATCAGATGCGGAAGACGATGAGTAGTAGGATGATTGGTAGAAAAGATATAAATGGATTTACCATCTTCCGACCCCATAATCACCTCTTCACGATAATCTCCCAAGAAGTCGCCATAATAACAAGGATTGTATTTGGTTCCATGATTTCCTTGATTACTGCCATAGCCGACACTAAAATTCACCAAACGCTGGCGGTTTAACAATGAGTTCTGTTTATAACTCAACACCAATGCACGGTCAAACATCTCGCGTGTTCCTTCTCCCGACCAATAAATAGCTACGTTATAACATACACCGCCACCTATACCTGTCGGATAATTCGTATTGACCACCTGCCCTGTGCTACAAGAATACATACCAGACTGAACGGACGACCAATACTCAAATCCCGGACTATCCGGATCGACATCTGCCACAATACAACGTCCGACATCACCATTCATTCCGGGTGCATGTCCATTTATCAACGATCCATCTTTGGCATCAATCACCTGGCATCCATATCCGTGTCCCATATTCGCATACGTTTCCTGTTCTTCAAACGAAGCCACAATCTGCAACCCCGGACGGTCTTGGATAAATTTACCAACATGCAGAATGTCACCGTGTCCATTGCCCGAACACCATAGTTCACCGCCATCATCATCAATAGCCGCCGAACCGTATAAGATTTCGTCCTTGCCATCCCCATCCAAATCCGCCACACGGAAAGCATGTGAACACATTGCCAACCATTCGGCTGAATGCTCGGCTGTATCAAACTTCCAACGTGTTTCCAATTGATTGCCTTTCAAATCGAGCGCCCATACCTGCCAATTCTTATAAATACCGCGACTGATAATCAAACTTGGATTACTCTTTCTTACACCGGTTGCCTCATCCGGGATGCCATCAAGATAGGCAACACCGATAAAGAAACGGTCCATACGGTTGCCATAATCATCTCCCCAATAATCTATCCAATATTTAGCACGGCTTCTTTTAGAGCCCTCACCTCCTCTGGGGATATTATCTATACGAGTAATTTCACGTCCATCCAATCCTCTACAGATAGATACATATTCAGGTCCTTCCAACACCAGCCCGCAAATAGTGGGTAAAGCAGCACCGGAATACCATCCCTTACCACCTTCCTCACGACAACGATAGTCGTTCACGAATCCATTTGCACCAAGAATCGTTTTGCCATCACCAAACTTCGTACCCTCCGACGAACGGAAAGCAATCTCACACCGGCCGTCTCCGTCAAAGTCGTACAAAATGTATGAAGTATAGTGAGAACCGGAACGGATATTAATGCCCATATCTATCTGCCATAAAAACGAACCATCCATTCTATAAGCTTCCAACAAAGTCGTCCCATTCTTCCATTCCCCTTGGTTCGCGCCGTCGTATGGCTCTCTCTTCACCACAATCTCCAACTCACCGTCACCATCCAAATCACCTACCTGAATGTCATCCGGTGAATAAGTCAAAGAAGCGTCAGGTACATTCACATTCAGTCGGATCTCACGATAGAACTTCCTTGCCATATCTGATGTAAAAGTGTACTCGCAAAGAGTCTCCGTTTGGTTGGCCAACGTAACACGATAGGTATTGGACTTATCCTTATCAATATTCTCATCAGACCATGAAGTTGCATTCGTTATAGGAGCCTCGTTCAATTTCACTTCAGCTCCGCCATCTTCCGACTTATAAATGTCAAAAGCCACATTTGCCGGATCTGTCTTTAATAACCGCCAACTAATCAACGCAGATGAAATGCCTGTTGTCGCATTAACGTCCTTTTCCCAAATGGGATCATAACTCACCCACATTGCCCGATTGCCTGTAACCACTTCAACCGGCGGCAAAGGCGGAAGTTCTTCCTCCACCACTGGTGGAACCACCGGCTCATCATCTGAACAAGCTCCTGCCATCAACAGACAAAAAGCCCATACCAACAGATTATATTTTTTCATATTTCCAATTCTTTAGTTTAATAATACATTCAAAAACTCCTCTTCCGTTCTTTTCGGACATCCGGGATTTACCATCCCGGATTTTGTTCCAAATTCGGATTCTTAGAACGTTCGCTCTGTGGAATAGGAAAGAAATACATCTTATCATCCCATATTCTATTCTTTGTCTTACGTTCATAAGTATAAGTACCATCACCATTTTTGGTGATTTTCATTTCAACAATGTTTTTGAAATGCTTGTCAGCCTCTTTCCAACGACGCACATCCCAGAAACGATGCCCCTCAAATGCTAATTCAACCATACGTTCATTCTGATATTTTTTCCAGAAAGCATCGTTAGTCATATTGGTTGGAAAGCCCGGCATTTCAGCACGAGTACGGACAATCTTAATGGCATCCACTGCCGAAGTCGTAAACTCGCTATCCGTCTTATCCGGACCGCCTAGATATTTATATACAGCTTCCGCATAATTCAAATAAAACTCTCCAAAACGGAATGTAATCCATGAATGATAGGTCTTTGAAGCTGTACCGGCACGCAAGTCTACTGCCGTCTGACAATACTTTTTCAAATAATAACCTGTCGGAGTACCGCCACTCAACGGTTCCGCATTTAACCCACCCTGATAGGTTTGCAGAGGAACAGTATTCCAGTTTGGCCACTTTTCATCTCCATTCTTGGCAATAGTCAGCCCAAACCTTTTATCGCGACCTTCGTAATAAGGTTTCGTAGGATCGTAATCCTCCATTTCATCCGGACGCAAACCGGTTGCCTGCATCTCATAAGCATCCACCAAAGTCTGCGTCGGACAGTTGCCACCTTTGCAATTTTCCAATCCTATCGGGAAATTGTATCCTTCGAACGAATTGGTGGTAGTAGTGGCACGACGACAGAAAATTAATTCACTAGTAGCATCATTATAGCTATCCTTACTCCAAAGCATGTCATAATCACTTACCAGCAACTTCGGTTTGGTCGCAAACCCGTCATTATCATCCAATAATTCTTTATTTGCTTTAGCTGCACGATACCAAAGTGCTTTATCATCGGAAGGATTGAATAAAGGACTTGCAGCATACAAAGCTGCACGAGCCTTCAACGCCAACACAGTCTTACGATTAGCACGCCCCGTTTCTGCCGGACTGCTAGGCAATGCCATATCTCCCAGTTTACTGTAATCAACCACAATCTTATCCTTGATATCGTCACATTCTGATATAATATAATCAAAGATTTCCTGAGCCGGTCTGCGTGACAACGTATTCGATTCTTCCGCTGTCATCACATGGTCGCTGAAAGGTACATCTCCATATTGCCGCACCAAATTAAAATAAAAATACGCACGAAGAAAACGCACCTCATACTGGTAATTGTTATATCGGAACATTTGCTGGGCATAATCACTATTCAAAGCAAGTTCGGGAAATGTGAGTCCGGTAAACTTCTCCAAATACAGATTGCAATTGGCTATTCCTTCATAACAAGATGTCCACATACTTCCTTTGGCATTCGACGGACTCCAAGAACCATTGTAGAAATCTTCTATCTGGTTTCCTGAATAAGCATATTCAGACTCATCCGTAGCAGAACCCAAAATAGCTCCGCTATAATTTCCAAAGTCCACATCCATGGCCAAATAGATATTTGTTATCAGCCCTCCCACATTACCGAAGTTGAGCTTCACAAAATCCTCATCATAATTATTGTACTCATGATATTCCATTTTATCTGAGCAGGAACCGAGTGTGATTGCACACATCATTCCGTAGATAATGTTTTTCAGTTTCATTCTTTCGCTTTGTTTTTATCATTAAAAACCAATCGTAACGCCGACCACCACACTCTTATTCAGCGGAGTCGCTGCACCATAACATTCGGGGTCCGCCACGTCAATATGGTCAGCACAGAACAAGTCTATCCCTCTCACATACAACTTGGCACTTCCCAACACTTTTGTCTTCTTCATCAGTTCTTTCGGGAACTTGTAATACACCTCCGCATTACGCAACTTCAAGAAAGAACGGTCTGCCAACCAAACCGTATTGGTCTGGTAATTATTGGCATTGCTCTGAGAGCTCAAACGGGGATATTTAGCATTCAAGTTCTCCGGCGTCCAACGATTCTCATAATAATGATTAGAAATCGTCGTATTGTTTATCAACGGCCAAAACATACTCTTGGTATTCAACACAGCAGAATAATTGCCCGTTCCCTGGAACATAACATCTACTCCAAGCCCCTTCCATTCGGCTCCCAAATGGAAAGAATAATAAATTTCCGGTGCCGCCGTACTATAACCTATCGCTGTCTTATCATTAGCATCTATGACACCATCGTTATTTACATCCTTATACTTTATATCTCCAGGGACAACTGTGTTAAACTTGTGTGGAAGACTGTTCTTTATGTCATCTTCGTCTTTGAAGAATCCTTCGGCTATCATACCGTACACTTGGTTCAGCCTATGACCGGTCTCTATCAGATTATCATACACACGCGGTTCTTCCAATTGCTCTTTAATTTCATTCTTGTTCCAAGCAAAATTACCACCCACGTTAAACAGCATATCTCCCCAACGTTTGGTGTAATTAAGCCCGATTTCCATACCGTAGCTATCCACAATTCCGGCATTCTCGAACGGAGCATCCATACCCAACACATCTGTATATTTTCCTTCGGAAGATACCCAAATGTCTTTCCGGCGCTGATAATAACCTTCTGCTGTCAAATCCAAACCACCGAACAGGGTAGCATCTATACCTGCATTGTATTTATAAGCTTTTTCGTGAGTGGAATTAATGGTTGCCAGACGACCGATAATCGTACTTCCAAATTCGGAGTCGTAACTACTGTTGAACTTATACTGCGTACCGGTAGTCGTATAAATCTGATCCCAATAATCATATACAGTATCCTTACCGTCTATTGGCAGATAATCGGCATTTATCACACCAAACGACGCCCGTAACTTCAGGAAATTCACCCAAGACATATCTTTCAGCCACTTCTCTTCCGAAAGCACCCAAGCGGCAGAGATTGTAGGAGAAAAAGCCCACTTATGTCCCGGTGCCAACAAGCTGGAGACCGATCCGACCAATGCCAAATCTACATAATACCGGTTGCAGAATCCAACATGATTAAACCATGACACATTCTGACGGTAGATCGTCGTATTCAGTCCATACGAATCACGATATTCGTAATCCCATTTCAGTTGTGAATAAACATCCCATTTCCTGAATGAACGGTTGTAATCAATGCTTCCGGCAAAGTTAAACTGACGTGCCCAGTTGTTAATGCCTGCCTCTTTTCCCATTTCACTATCCTCACCTCCGGAAATAGTTGTGTAAAACGGTCCATTATTAGTCCAATTAGTAGAATAACCGGCATAAGTGTATGTCTTACTATGATCTTCCAGAATATTGGAATAATTATCATAAGCCAAACGAAAATTGGCTCCCAGTCCCTTCAACAAGCCGGACAAATCCTGCGACAACGTAAGATCTGCAAACAAGCTACGGGAGTGTCCCTTTGAATAAGCTGTTCCCTGCGATTGCGCTACAGGATTCAAGGTACCTGCCCAAGTCGTACTGCCTCCCCAACTGCCATTTTCCGCACGAACAGGAAAAGCGGCAGCAGGAATCGAATAAATCATATCCCATAAGTTAGCTGTTGCTCCAGGCATTCTGGATTCGGACAAAGTACCGAGAAGATTCAGTTTCAACTTAGTAGTAGCCGTCAAGTCTATATCCAGATTCGTGCGTAAATTGGCACGCGAATACATATTCTGTGTAGAATAACCTTCATTCATGTTTGCCTCTTTCACAAAACCTTTATCCGTCAATAAATTCGCCATGGTATAATAACGGAATTTGGCACCTCCACCACGAAACTCAATCGTATACTTATTAGAGACTCCCCGGTCTTTGAATGTTTCATCCACCCAATTCACATTCGGATATAAATAAGGGTACAAATGTTGAAGACTTCCGGGTTCTCTGCGGAAAGCCGCAATTTCGGCATCTGCATAACGAGGACTTAATTTTTCATACCCACGCGCTTCATTTACCGCCAACGCATAAGTGGCGGCATCTGCAAACTCCGGACGGCGAGATTGTGTGTTTACGATATGGTCATACGTAAATGTAATTTCTCTCGTGTTATATTTACCACGTTTCGTAGTAACCAAGATAGCACCGTTTACTCCCTTATATCCATACAACGCCACGGCTGCGGCATCTTTCAGGACAGACACGGATTCCACTTCATCCGGACTAACCAAACTCATATCCCGTTCCAAACCGTCTACCAACACTAAAGGTGTACTGCTCGACAAACTCTGCAACCCCCGTACATAAAAGGTAGGATTTGCCGTCAAACCGGTACTGGTGGCATTTTGCAAGGTGGCAAGTCCCAAGCCGTAACCAAACAACGCATTGGATATATTCTGGGAAGAACGTTTGACAAGTTCTTCGTTATCAGCCGTAGCAACAGCTGCCGTAGATTCATGACGATTGAATGTCCGGTTAGCTCCCACATCCACAGTATGTGCCGCATACCCCATCACGATTGTCATCGGTCCATCCTTCTTTACAACAACTGTAGCAGAGCCATTGTCAACAGAAACAACATTCAGACGTTGTCCCTTTTCGACTGCAATCTCAAATTTTCCATCCTTATCGGTTTCAACCCGCATCTCTGCCGCGCCACCTTCCACATTGACAGACGCTCCATAGACCGGTTTTCCCGATTTATCAACAACAATACCTGTAATGTTGCTGTCTGTGTTCTGTGCTCCTACCGGAATGCCCAAGCAGACCAGCAAAGCCAATATCAGAATCTTATTTTTTCTCATATAAATCAATATTCAACTATTGTTCTAATCTGTTTCGTTGTCTCACATTACCAACCCGGATTCTGAATCAATCCGTACCCTTTGTTAATTTCGGTCTGTGGGAATGGAGAAAGATACCATTTAGGTTCAAATCCATGTGTCCACCAACGACGCATCGGCTTAGATAATTCAAATCTTTGATAGTCAAAACGGATCGGTTGCAACGCTCCTTTGTTCTTATCTCCTTCATTCCATTTCGTATTCCCCTCCATACGATTGCCTGCCTCATCCAAACGATATGCCAGCAAACCATGCAAAGGCTTTTCAAAACGGTCGGCACGTTTATAACGAACAAGATCAAAATAACGGCTGTCTTCCAGCCCCAGTTCCCGAACACGTTCGCACAACAATTCTTCCAGCAGAGCATCTTTGTCGGAAAGCAAATCTTTATCCGTCACACAATCTGCCAAATCCTTCTTCAATCCTACACGAGCACGTACAATATTAATTTGGTCAATAGCTCCGCGATGATCGTTCTTTGCTTGAAGCAAGGCTTCTGCATAAGTCAGATAAATATCGGACAAGCGGAGATAAACCCATTGTGTATACTGACGTTGATATTCAGTTCCCAGATAATATTTCATATTTTTATAACCCGTCGCATAATTACCCGATTGAAGTTTTGCATTCTCTCCTTCGTCATATCCGCCTACCCACAGTTCGTATGGCAATCCGGACATTGTTCCTGCACTCCAATCCAGCATTTTCGGCAACCCGTTCACCATACAATGCTCATACAAGCGAGGATCACGAGTCAACACAATATCGGACAACATTTGTTCACCTGCCTTAAATGTTCCCGTCAGGAACATTTCATCCAGTTTACCTTCTTCTACTGTCTTATCCCAGTCGAAAGGCGTACCGTCGGCCCATGAGAACATCTCTACATATTCCTGTGTAGGCGGGTACTCGGTACGACAAAGCGCTTTTGACGGATCTGCCCAAGAATGCCACATATAGGTAGAGGAGTTAAAAGCATCTGACATATTGGTACGGACAGAGTGTAATATTTCCCTGCTGCCTTGACGGACATATCCCATACGATATGCTTGTCGATACTGCTCCGGTGTCTCTACAGACGCTTTATTCAAATCGTATCCTCCTTTGCTATCCAATTCCTTGAAGAAATCTTCACAAGCTTTCAAGCAATTGTCCCATAACTCCGGACGATACTCGCCATACCACACCAAATGTTGTTGTTCGGCTTCCGAGCTTCCTCCTGCATATCCCTGGTCAGCGTTAAATAATGGAGAAGCTGCGAACTGCCAGATTTTACATTTCAAGGCCATAGCACCAGCTTTTGTCCAATGCCCTGCTTTACTGGTAAGGTCTGCGTCGCTATAAGCCCATTCCAAAGCATTGGAATTGATAGCCTCATCCAACATCTTAATCATGTATTTCACCGTTTCTTCTACAGTGGAACGAGGTATTTCATACCCCGCCTCCGTTCCGGAAAACGAAGCATATAATAATGGAAGACCACCATAATGACGGAACATATCAAAATAGCGTGCAGCTATCAAACATTTAGCTTCCGCTACCAATCTCGCTTTTTCAGTTTCATCCATCCCCGGCACCCGGTCTATATTCTCCATAAAAAGCCAGCACCAACGTACCACTTCCCACACCATTTCACGGGTATATGGAAATATGTTGCCACGTATGTCGTAATTAGCGTTGAGAGTTCCTCCATAATACTGCTTATACACCGTTGCGTCACTGAAATAAAGCGCCCAACAATCAGTCAACGCATCTTTTTTCCCTACATAAGGGCTGGAAGAATCCGGAATATTACCATTGCTATCCGTATTATAAGGTAGACCATAATACTGCCTACTATAACAGGTATTCAAAAACTGACGTGCATATTCGGCATTATTAAACACCGTATCAATCGTAACATTTCCTCCCGGAGCCTTCTCCAAAAAAGAATTTCCGAATTTGATTTCGTCCACACATGAGGTGGAAACCAGAGAAACTGCCGTTCCCACCATCAAACCGATGAACCATTTATTTTGTAATTTCATTATATCTTTCCTTTTGCTGTTTTTAGAATCCTAATTTCAAACTCAATGTATAAGTCTTGGACAATGGATAAGAAGGAGCATTGGTAGCTCTTGCTTCCGGATCTCCCCATAAATAAGGAGTAATTGTCCACAGATTATATCCAGCGAATGACAACTGACAGGTATTCAGCCCAAGTTTTTTCATCAACGGAAAATGGAAGTTATATGCTACTTGAAGCGTTTTCAGACGCAAATACTTCGCATCTTTCTCATAAAGTGTAGAAGTAGCATAGTTATTCGTCGAATTCTCAATCGTAGCTCTCGGATATTCGGAAGATTGCGAAGGATTTTCCGGTGTCCATGTATGATCTAGATGGTAGGCCAACAATCCTCCTTGCTCTCTATTTGAAGTCGAATAGAAGGGCTGACGGAACACATCTGAAATCATACGGCTCACATTCCATGCACCTGTCCATTGAGTACTTACCTCCAGATTCTTCCAACTAAATCCCAAGTTAAGACCTGCCATATATTCCGGATCATCCGTAAAACCATAGTCATAACTTGCATCGTTCGCATCAATCTTCCGGTCACCGTTCAAGTCAACATATACCGCATCTCCATTTTGAAGAATATTTTCGTGTGTCGGGAACGGGCGGTTGAATGTCTGTTCATACAATGCCGGAGTATTTTCATCATAGAAACGCCAGAAAACAAATTGGCTACGAGAACCGATGCGATGACCTTTTTGATATTGATACAGGTTGTTTTGCGGAGCTTCTTTCTTTTCCAGAATCTTATTTTGGTTGTAAGACAAGTTAATACCTGCCCAATAACGGAAATTCTCACCAATCTTATCGTTCCACTTGAAAGAAAGTTCCCATCCCCAACTGTCCACGCTTCCTAAATTAGCGAATGGAGCAATAAATCCAAGCATTCCCGGAGCAGTTCCATCTCGCAAAAGAATGTCATTACGACGTTCTTTATAGTACTCGAAAGTCGTTTTCAAGCGGTCGTCAAAGAAATTGGCATCAATACCATAATTCTGTTTTAATGCTTTCTCCCATGTCACAGAAGGATTGTTCTTCGCCACTTCACGTGCTCCCAAAGCAACCGTACCGTAATCTACACCAAACGCATATCCCCAAGCATTTGCAGAAGAATTTGTTGTCACACGGTTTGCCAAGTCACTCAATCCCACATTATATGGGTCAGGAATATACATGAATCGGGAACCTCCAATTTTATCATTACCCACCAATCCAATACTGGCACGAAGCTTTAAGAAACTCACCACCGACTTCAACGGACGGAAGAAATCCTCCTCACTCATCACCCAACCGATTGAACCTGCCGGGAAATAAGAGAAACGCAAATCGGGCGCAAAGTTCTCAGATCCGTTATAACCCACATTAAACTCAGCCATATAACGGCTCTTCCAATCATACGTGGCACGTCCTACCACTCCGACATATCCACGAGGAATATCAGGATACTCTTTGGGATAATATTCCTTCTGTTGATTATATAGCAACAGAGCTGTCACTGTATGATCTCCAAAAGTCCGGTTATAATTAAAGCTGGCTTCCATATACCAATCACGCTTCTTGCCTGTAGAATATGAATACTTCACATCCGTATTCTCGCCAAACTTACGATAGGCAATACTTCCATCTTCCATCAATACGGGAGTATACGTGGCTACAGACCCTCCCGAACCTATTTTATTGACAGTAAAAGAACTGTTGTAAGAACCTTTTGCTTTAAAAGAAAGCCCTTTAGTCAGAAAATCCAGTTTTTGGTTCAAAACAACATCCACATTCAGTGCATTATTATTAGACTGGTTAAATCCATTACCATAATATCCCATTCCCGTAGTTCCGGTAAAAGGCAGCTGCAATCCATCGGAGAAAATCTCACTGGTTGCATTTACCAATTTCCCATCTATGATTCCAGGACTGGAAAAAGGAGTGGCATAATACATATTCTTGATCAGACCGGAAGATCCCTGACTGGTACGCGGCTGATCCGAATTATTCACATTACCACTGATATTTAATGATAAAGTAGTGGTTTTAGTGACATCCATATCCAGATTCGTACGATAATTAAACCGACGATATTGATAACTTAAATTATATGGAAGATTAAACTCACTAAAAAGTCCTCCTTGTGTATACGCACCCGCAGAAATGAAATAACGAACCCTGTCCGTTCCTCCCGAAATATTCAGATTGTGCTGACTCTGAAGCGTCGCGCTTTTCATTATATAATCCGCCCATTGTATGTCAGGAAAACGAATCGGGTCGGAACCATCCTTGAACTTCTGAATCACAGCATCGCTGAACATAGGAGATTTTTTATCACCGGTCATCATCTGATTATGGAATCGGGCATAATCATAAGAGCTAGCCTGTTCCACCATCTTGGTAGGCATCAGCACGGAAGCAGAAGTTGTAAATGAAATTTTCGCCTTTCCTTCTTTTCCTCGCTTAGTCGTAATCAGAATGACCCCATTGGCTCCACGGATACCAAATACAGCGGTTGCCGAAGCATCTTTTAAGATGGAGATAGATTCAATCTCATTCGGGTCGATATCGTTCATACTTTCACGGTCCACACCATCCACCTGAATCAATGGCGAAGCGTTCTCCCAAGTAGCTTTACCGCGAATCAAAATTTCAGCGGCATCCGCTCCCGGCTCACCGGAATATTGCACGGTGGTCAAACCGGTCATCTGACCTCCTAATACATTGGAAACAGAACCTACCGACACACGGGTCAGTTCCTCTCCTTTCACACTGGCAATAGCACCGGTCATGGTCACTTTCTTCTGCGTACCATACGCTACGACTTCCACTTCTTCAAGCGCAGTCACGTCTTCCACCAGAATGACTTTGATATCATTCTTCGCCACCACAGTCTTATCAGTATAACCGATAAAAGATATTTTCAGTTTTGTCCCGGGGCGTACATTTATTCTGAACACACCGTCAATGTCGGTAATCGTACCGTTGGTTGTCCCTTCCGCAAGCACACTTGCCCCAATTATAGGCTCTCCCTGGCTGTCAACGACTGTTCCTTTTATGGAGTTTTGCTGCTGCACAGTCTCAACAGCTGCCGAAACAGGCTGCAATCCCCATGCAGGTGCAAAAGTTGCCATTGTGAAGAACAAAGCGACAGGCAAAGTGGTCCCTTTTATAAAGTTTATCTTATTCATATATGTATATGTTCATGATATAAATATAGTTAACGAAGTTCTATGCATCGTTTTTAGTTAGAATGCAAGCATCATACGGAAATAACCGGCACGCGACCCACGTTCGCAAATAATATGGTATCTTCCGCCTCCCATGCCATGTGTCCATTGGTTGGCAGCAGAGCGTTGTGTACTACTCCAATAATGTCCACTATTCGTTCCATTATCAACAGAAGTCATGGCATCGCCATTCACATTTTTGAGACATGCATTAATAGCGCTCATATTACTTGCTACCCGCTCCCAACACATGATAGAAGGCAAATACCAAGGAGTCACCCCTGAAGGAACAGCCACTGTCTCACGGTAAGCCATGATATGCCGATAAGCCCAGTCGCAAGTAGAAGGACTTCCTTTTCCTTCATAACACATGGTAAGCAACTGTGTATTATTATATCCCATCAATGCAGGGAAAACCAAATGAGCATCATTCTTATTCGCATCTTTTTCGGTATTAGAAATCACAAACTTACCTGCCCATTCTTCGTCATTAGTAAACCAGTCGGAATAAGTACCTGCTTTACCTGTATGGAACATATGCAGATCGGTTTCTTCCACCAATGAATTTTTTAGAGATAATACAACTCCATGCGTACAAGAAGGAAAATCACGACGCAAGGCATCAACTTCTGCGGTATAAAGATCGGAATGAGTTACACTCGGTTCAGGGTTTCCCACATAACATACAATACCAATCACATTGTCCGGCAAATTGCTCTCATCTGTATCCACAGAAACAATCTTACCATCCGCACAGAAATAGTCTCCTACCTGCAACGTATGATTAATCTTACTTTTATCTTCTATAGTATACATCTTTGCCGTGCCCGATTCAAGAGTACCTTTCGCTTCATATTCCATCTCGTTTACTCCGGTATAAGTACCTTTCACCAAGAATTCCTTGTTAGGATTGACCAAGAAACGGTATGTATCGGTTGTTGCCTGATAATAAGGAGTTGCAGCAGCATTATTCAAGGTGAACGAACCGGCTGCTATCGGCATCAAATAATCATCTATACCACCATTGGTAAAACTGTATGTCAACTTAGGCATTTTCACCACCGCAAGTGCCATTTCATGTTTCATGTCAAAAGCAATCTGACCTTTCAAACGGTCGCCTTTCACAGTACCTGTACTTGTCATCAGGTCATACTTCGTATAGTTTCCTTCTCCCTGATCCGCTCCAATCGTCCATTTTTTGATGTATTCTTCAAAAGGATTTGTCACTGCGGTCGGATCAAAAATCACATTCTTATTATATGGATAATATGCATAGAATTTCATTCTTTCAAATTCCGAACCTTTATACTCAATGTCATCCCCTCCATCAGACAATACCCAAACACCATCTTCCATGGTGAACTGTCGGTTTCTGATTGCTTCTACCACCACATCTCCTTTGACGGCAAACACACCGATAGCATCTCCGTTTGAGAATCTGGTAGCATAACCCGATTCAACGGCACGTGTTTCACCTTTATCCATATCTGCGAAACCTTTGTCAGACACACTGATTTGAAATCCTTGCAAAGCGTCCGGATTATCTCCACCCAGTTCTTCATTTTGAGAACAAGAGGCAATCATAGCGGCACCGGCAAGGAAAAGCATTGATATATAATTATTTACTTTCATAAATTTCCTATTTTTATTCTTAGCTGTTTTTGTCTATATATAAATATGGTATAACCGATTATTTTCCGACAGGCTTGGAAGTAATTGTTTCTTCCGTAATATTCCAATCAGGATTTGTTATCTCAGTTCCTGTATTAGCCATTCCCGGATCAGAAGTAATCGGATCGTTGTCCTGATTGGTCCATCCTAGGATTTGTGTTTCCTCCGTAATATTCAACACATACTTATTATCGGTATATTTGTTTGCCTTGATAATATAATTGTAAGAATATCCCGGTTTCAATTCGGTCAGGTTCGCAAACTCGGCTTCATAAAGATAACCGTTCATACGTGCTTGGATGGTAACCTTTCCTTGAACTTTCTGTGGCAACAATATAGCTTGTATCGTATAATTGTCTTCTGCTCCTATTTTATCCCACACAATATCATCTTTTAATGAAACAGGTTCTTCGCTTACCGTTGTTTCTCCTGTATTGGGATTGAAAGTTCCCGTGTTTTTCAATCCGATAAGATAGCACGTGATATCATTCAATTCCACTCCTTCGCCTGCTTGGAATTCCAATTTAATGCGACTCATGATATGATTGAATGCTAATTTCACATTTGGATTCTGTGAAGTAGCTTTAGACTTTGCGAACAGAAAGTCAATTTTCGCACGGTCTTTTGCCGTTGCTTGAAATTCGCTGGTTGTAGAGACAGCTACCGCAGGTTGCTCCTCTCCGGATTTTCCCATAAATGGCGCATACGCCACTACATCATATTCATCAGAACCCAGCACCCAAATATCCTCAGCCACACCACCTTTGGCTGCAAAGCGGCTATCCCCTTCGTATAAATAATTAATGTTCACCTGATTGGTTCCACAAGTAATACCTACCGAGTCTTTTAACTCCCAGTTTGTTTCTGTAGCTCTCGTTACAAGTTCATTAGCTTCGTGATTATTAATTACTGCACTAAAAGAAACTTTTGCTCCGGGTTCACCGGCAAATTTGATATCTGTTTCTTTAATATCGTTACTACACCCTGCCAAAAGCAACAGAGCAACAGCAGCCGTTACATAGTTTTTTCTCATACCATGTTTTTTAAAGTTAAACATATGATTGTTGATTAGTAAAATCATGACAAGATTGGATGGATAGCAAACATATTCTTTCCTCGTCAGCAAGTAAAGAATACAAGATTGGTTTGTTGTTTTTCATACGCATAGTAATATCTTGTTAAGTTAAACAAATGTTAGATTCTCTTTTTATTAAATGCTTTTTCACAATTATAGCTGTGAAAAAGTGTTGCAAACATAAAGACTAAATTAAAATATAACAATGCAGAATCGTACAAATGCATGGAAAATACCGTCTTTTGCACGATATTCCATGCTACAAGCCGGATTTTTAATCTACGGCTGATGGTTATGAGCCTTTATGTTTCTATTTTATTGTATGGGAAATAGTAATTTATAAACCTAAAAATGATATGGCGAATTTTTCAATTGTAATTGTTCCGACTAAAAAATTATCAAATGGTAGACATCGAATAAGGATCGCAGTAGCACATCATTCGCAGACTAGATATATATCTACTCAGTTTACTTTGGATTCTGCCAGTCAGATAAAGAATGGTAGAGTTGTCAGACATGAGAATGCTGCGAATATGAATGCTTGTTTACGAAAACTGATAAACGAGTATGAGGAAATCGTTACATCAATCAGTTATTTACCTGCAATCTCATGCACTGAACTGATACGTATTATTAACTACGAACAGAAGAGAAAAGGAATAACTTTTCAATCTGTCGCAAAGGAGTATATGGATTTCATGAAAGGAGAAGAACGAGAAAAATCTTATAAACTTTATAAGATAGCTTCAGAAAGATTCATTAAGTATATGAAAGGGGATTTTCCTTTAATTCAGTTAACTCCTCTCCATATACAAGAATTTGCAAATGTTCTTCACGGAGAGAATTTGGCAGATACTACCGTCAGAATATACCTGACCTTGATAAAGGTAATATTGAATTATGCTACAAAAATGAATTATGTAACTTACTCTATCCATCCTTTCATTCTTTTTAAGATGCCTACAAGCAATGTGCGGGAACTCGATTTATCAATAGATGAACTAAAAAGAATGCGAGATGTGCATCTTTTTAAACCTTCCTTGTTGATAGTAAGAGATATTTTTATGCTTACCTATTATTTAGGTGGTATTAACTTGAGAGACTTATTGGCATATAATTTTAAGGATAAAGACTATATGCGCTATATACGTCATAAAACACGTAATAGTAAAAAAGGAGAGAATGAAACCGTATTTACTCTGCAACCTGAAGCTAAAGTAATTATAGATAAGTATCTGACAAAAGATGGTTATCTGAAATTCGGGAAGTATTCATCTTATAAACAGATATACAGTTTGATTTTCCGTCATATAGGCAAACTCTCAATACTCTCGGGAATAAAGAAGAAAGTTACCTATTATTCCGCCCGAAAAACCTTTGCACAACACGGATATAATTTAGGAATCCAGATTGAAAAGATTGAGTATTGCATAGGGCACAGTATGAAAAACAATCGTCCTATATTCAACTATATTAAAATCATGCAGGAACATGCTGATAAAGTATTTAGGGAGATATTAGACCAGCTATTGTAAAAGGTTACCTCATTGTTGCCTGAAAATAACTTTTTCGATTTCATATTTTCCTTATATACAGTGATTTCACTTCAAATCATGAATCTAACATTTGTTTAACTTAACAATTAAAGTATGAAAAGCAACAAAAAAGGTAATCACCTGTATGCCTGTAAGGATACTATCCGACGGCTATTTTTCTTCACTTTGTTCTCCCTTTTAATAGTTGGAGCCTATGCCCAGAATAAAACGGTCACAGGTACAGTTATTGACTTTACAGGAGAACCAGTTATCGGTGCCAGTGTATTGGTCAATGGCACAACCAATGGTACTATAACAGATTTGAATGGTAAATTTACCCTCTCTAATGTACCAGCTAAAGGTATGATAACAGTTACTTATATAGGATATAAGAAACAAGAAATTTCTGTCGCAGGAAATACCAATTTCAAGATTACGCTTCAAGAAGATTCGGAAACGTTGGATGAAGTAGTAGTTGTGGGCTATGGCGTTCAGAAAAAAAGCGATGTGACCGGTGCTATGGCGCGGGTTGGAGAAAAAGAACTGAAAGCAATGCCTGTAAAGAATGCCTTGGAAGGAATGCAAGGAAAAACAGCAGGTGTGGACATCACTTCCAGTCAACGCCCCGGTGAAGTAGGAAATATCAATATTCGCGGGCAACGCTCTATCAATGCCGAACAAGGGCCGTTGTATGTTGTTGACGGCATGGTTATTCAAAACGGCGGTATTGAGAATATCAACCCTTCCGATATTGAAGCTATTGATATTCTGAAAGATGCTTCGGCTACGGCTATCTATGGTTCGCGTGGTGCCAACGGTGTCATCCTTGTCACTACTAAAAAAGGGAAACAAGGAAAAGTTACCTTAAACTATTCCGGTACTGTCACCTTTGAAACATTGCATGACGTAACAGAAATGATGTCTGCATCCGAATGGTTGGACTATGCCCGTATAGCTAAATACAATGCAGGCTCCTATGCATCCGCCACTCCGACATACGAAACTGACAAAGCAGCCTTCGGCAGTGTAGCCGCTTCTTGGAAAAATATCGACCAGGCATGGTCAAACGGTAATTACGACCCTTCAAAAGTAGGTTCTTACGACTGGGCTTCCCACGGCAAGCAAACCGGAATTACTCATGAACATACATTAAGCGCATCCGGCGGTTCGGATAAGTTCCAAGGGTATGCTTCATTCGGCTATATGGATCAGAAAGGTACACAACCCGGTCAGGCTTATGAACGTTATACCTTAAAAACTTCATTTGACTCAAACCCGGTAGAATGGTTCAAAATGGGAACTTCCATCAACGCGTCCTACTCTACCCAGGACTACGGTTATAGTTTCTCTAAATCCGTAACCGGTTCCGGTGATTTCTACAGCGCATTGAGAAGCATGCTTCCATGGACAATGCCTTATGATGAAAACAATGAATACATCCGCAATCCGAATGGTGATGTCAATATCATCAATCCTATTCGTGAACTGGATTATAACACCAATCAACGGCGTACCTTCCGTGCATCAGCCAGCATGTATTCACAAATTGACTTCGGCAAAATATGGAAACCGTTGGAAGGCTTGTCCTACCGTATCCAGTTCGGTCCTGAATTTCAGTTCTATACATTGGGAATTGCCAACGCAGCCGACGGTATCAATGGCGACGGGAACAACGGCGCACAATATAAAAACGAACAGAAACGTGCATGGACATTAGATAACCTGATCTATTACAACAAGACATTAGGCCAGCATAATCTAGGGTTGACATTGATGCAATCCGCATCGGCTTACCATTACGAAATGGGAGATATGAGAGCTACCAATGTTGCGTCGGCAGATGAGTTGTGGTATAATATGAGTTCTGCCGGTACACTGAAAGCTTTTGGTACCGGTCTGACAGAGACTCAAATGGCATCTTATATGATTCGTTTGAACTATGGTTATAAAGACAAGTACTTATTAACAGCATCTATGCGTTGGGACGGTGCTTCTCAGTTGGCCGAAGGACACAAATGGGCGAGCTTCCCTTCTGCTGCCCTTGCATGGAGAATGGACCAGGAAGATTTCTTGAAAGATGTCAGCTGGCTTAATCAGTTGAAACTCCGTTTAGGTGTCGGTGTCACAGGTAATGCAGCTATCCAAGCCTATGCTACTAAAGGAGCAATCACCGGCCTATATTACAACTGGGGACAAAATGATTCTTCATTAGGTTATGTGCCTTCGGATCCATCACAGAAAACACCGGCTAAAATGGCGAACTCTACTTTAGGCTGGGAAAGAACGACCCAATACAATGTCGGTGTTGATTATGGCTTCTTTAACAACCGTCTCACCGGTAGCATTGACGCATACAAGACCAAGACGAACGATTTGCTGTTGGAAATGACTATTCCTTCATTGACCGGTTACGTTTCCACTTATTCGAATGTAGGTAAGACATCCGGTTGGGGTATCGACCTGCAAATAAACGCAATTCCGGTACAACTGAAAGATTTCTCATGGAGTACAACCCTGACATGGTCTATGGATAGAAACCGGATTGACCAGTTATCTAACGGCAGAACGGAAGATGTAAACAACAAATGGTTTGTAGGAGAAGAAATCGGTGTTTATTATGACTGGGTATATGACGGTATCTGGAAAACGGAAGAAGCCGAAGAAGCTGCCAAATACGGACGTAAGCCGGGACAAATCAAAGTGGAAGATTTGAATAATGACGATACGATAGATGCTAATGACGATAAAAAGGTGGTAGGTTATGTACGTCCTCGCTGGACAGGCGGTTGGAGCAATACCTTCAATTACAAGAACTTTGAACTATCTTTCTTCATTCTGTCACGCTGGGGATTCACCGTACCTCAAGGTGCTGTCACACTTGACGGCCGCTATATGCAACGCAAGGTTGATTACTGGGTAGCAGGAACAAATGAAAATGCAAGATACTACTCACCGGGCTCTAACGGTGAAGGAGCAGACACTTACAACAGTGCCATGAATTACCAGGACGGTTCGTATATCAAAGTGCGTAACATTTCATTAGGTTACAACTTTACTCCGCAACAATTGGGCAAACTGGGTATCAATAACCTGAAATTATATGTTCAGGCAATGAATCCATTCAATATCTATAAGGCATGTGATTTTCTGGATACCGATTTAGTGAACTATGACAACAATACCAGAACGTTCGGTTCACCCACTACTTTAAAGAGTTTTGTCATTGGTGTCAATATCGGATTCTAATAAACAATTAAAAGTAAGAACATTATGAAAATAAATAAAGTATTATTCGCAGCTATACTAACCAGCGTTATGAGCGGTTCGTTCACTTCGTGCAGCGAATCATTCCTTGACGAAGAATTAAAGACCCAATATAGTACCGACCGTTTCAAGACACAGGAAGGCCTTGATGAATTAGTGACCGGAGCTTATCAAAAGTTGAAATTCAAATTCAATTATATCTGGGGAATCCAATGTTATAACATGGGAGTAGACGAATTTACCGATGCTAACAATGTGATACCGGCATGGAATCATTACAGCCAGGACTTGAATTCTTCAGAAACTGCTGCTAACCAACCGATATGGGACAACTATTACGGATTGGTTGAACCCGCCAATATACTTCTCCAGAACTTGCCGCAGTATTACAATACAAGTTCGCCTACCTATAACACCCGTTTGGGAGAAGCCTATTTCCTCAGAGCTTATGCCTATTTCGAACTGGTGAAACAATTCGGTGGCGTACCCTTGAAACTGGAACCTTCTACAAGTGCGGAAACTTACTTCACACGTAACTCGGAAGAGGAAATATACACTCAGGTAATATCCGACTTTGGAGAAGCATACCGATTGCTGCCGAAACAAGGAGAATCTGTCGGACGTATCAATAAATACGCAGCCGCCCATTTCCTGGCAAAAGCACATCTGTTCCGTGCTTCCGAATTGTATAGCAGTTGGAACGGGAATTATGTATCTTCCGATTTGGACGCAGTTATCCAGTATGGTTCAGAAGTGGTAGCCGCACATCCACTGTGCGATGACTATGTGGAATTATGGGATTACCAGCAGCCGAACGGTGCAAACGAAAAAGTCAGCGAAGTAATCCTGGCTGCCCAATTCTCCAATGACGAAGCAACATGGGGACGTTTTGGAAACCAAATGCATCTTTATTATCCGTCTGTATATCAAGACCTCAGTGGTTGTAAACGTGACATTTCCGGCGGACGTGAGTTCTCGTATGTCAGTGCTACAGAATATACCATGCAAGTGTTCGACCGTGTCAACGACTCCCGTTTCTGGAAATCATTCATCACTTGTTATGGAGCCAACGAAACCAAAAGTGCCCCGGAATGGACAGACGAAGATATGCCATACGCTCCGGCAGGTGTCAACAAAGGTGAAAAACGTTTCAAAGGCGGTGAGCTAGGTCTAAAATACATCGTCAACAATCCGGGTGACAACCGATATGAAGCATATCCTAACGCTCCGGCATATACAGTATTGAAAGACGGAAAGATGTGTAACACATATACTTATGTACGTTATTTCAAAGGACAATCCCATAGCTGGAACCTAAATGAAAATGAAAAGACCGGCAACTATTACAATATTATCCCGCACAAGCGTTCGGTCGCTTTGTCTAAATTCCGTGACGGTTACCGTGTTTCCATCGCTTCACAATTTGGTACTCGTGACGCTATCATTGCCCGTTCGGCAGATGATGTGTTAATGGTTGCCGAGGCTTATATCCGCAAAGGTGAAGCCAATTATGACAAAGCAATCGAATGGATTAATAAGTTACGCAACCGTGCCGGCTATGCTGACAATGAAGACCGCAGCAAGAACGTAGACGGTGGACAATCCTATAAGAACAATCCTTTCTGTTCAGGAAAAGGTGGCGGTCACTCTGACGAAGGTGCCATCTATTGGGACAAAAACACATACTATGAATCCAATAATATGGAAGGTGCAGAAACTACGGCTTCAACCAAATCTGCAATGAAACTGAATAGCGTGGCAGACGTTTATAATTCTACAGTTGACACTCCTATTTATAATGAATTAGGTTGTACGTCCAATGCCGAAAAGATGATGTGTTTCTTATTAAACGAACGTACCCGCGAACTTTGTGGTGAATTGCAACGTTGGGAAGACTTGGCCCGTACCAAAACATTGGATGCCCGCTGGCATAAATTCAACGACGGTGCTACCCGGGGGATTGGCGAATTCAATCCAAGCAAACATTATTATCGTCCAATTCCACAGGCGTTCTTAGACGGTATCACCAATTCAAATGGTTCTGCATTAAACAATGAGGAAAAGAAAGCAATGCAGAATCCCGGATATTAATCTTAAATAGATATTGTCGATATTGCCACTTATGCTTCTTGAATAAGACTTTATAATCAAGAAGTATAAGTGGCAATTCTTTTGTTGATTTCTAATAAAAACAATAGCACCCTACAAATAGAATCTTCGTAAGATAAGTTCCACCAGTTTCACCTTATAGCTGAAACATCGATGAATAAGGAGATAGCGGGTGAAAGCGTAGGGGAAAACAGGTGAAGGCTTCCATTATCGCTTTCACCTTTTGAATTTATTTATACCGATTGCTGGACATATAGAGCCATCGTGATGGACATATATAACCACCGTGATGAATATATAGATGCAATACGGTGAGTATATAGATGTACCATTTCAAGTATTAATAGATGAGAGCCAAGGTGTTAACACCTGACGACTAGGCTATTAACATCTGACAGTTCATCTATTAATACCTGACAATGGATTTGCTATCAGCCTATTTTCATTAGCTATAATGATATCCGGATTAGCTATAATGATATTGGTTTTAGCTCAAAGGATATTTTGAAAAGACAAGGTGAAACCGATAATGTTCTGTTTCACCTGATTTCACCCCTCGCTTTCACCCGCTATAGCCTTATTCATCGGCATTTCAAGAATCAGGTGGAAGCGATGAATGGCAATAATCTTATAGATTAGAATTAGATGCTATTCTATATTCATATTGAAAAGACCAATACGCCTGCCGTAGGAATTTCCGGGGTTCCTATCAATACTTTACTGCCTTTCGGCAAATCGAAAGTATAAGGCCGGTCTGAATAGTTCAGAACAATTCCAAAGCCATTGCGGTATTCCATTGTCACGCCATAAGGCAAATCCATTACCGGGATATTTAGCTGTGCATATAGTTTTTTCAATATATCTTTTTCCAACACACCGTTGTGGCTGTCCACTCCAACATAAGTAATCGTTCCTTTTCCCAATTTACGGAAAGTCACAGCGGGGCTTCCTTCGTAAAATTCATTGGTATATGTCGCCCATACTTGTGCATCGGTCGGGGGATTCAGGATTTCTCCCCATGTATTCCAGGCATACTCTTTTCCGTTCATAACAACAGTGCCGGGATCTTCGGGAAGAAGCAAGTCATAGAAATTCATTTCGTTTCCGGTCAGCGGGGTAATCATAGAGCCGAAAGGGGCTTCCGGCAGACGACCATAACGGTCTTTCTGTGCCGTTCGACAGGTCAGGACGAGATTTCCGCCATTCTTCACATAAGCAGTCCATTTGTCTACCAGTTCTTTATCAGCTAATTGATAGGCCGGGGCGATAACGACCGGGTAATCGGATAAGTTCTTGGCTTCTGAAATAAAATCGACGGGGGCTCCGAATGATTTTAAGGTACGGTAATACTTTTCAATATGCGCAAAAGTATCCCAAGTCCGGTTTTGTTTCTGTCGCTCAATGCTCCAAGAGTTTTCAGGATTGAAAAGAATAGCTGTACGACGTGCCAGGTAATCAGCAGGCTTCGCCTCACGGGGAGCATAATGCTTACGAAGTTCACGAATCTCTTTTATAAAAGTTTCATACTCTTTTCCACCGGGGGTAACAGTCACTCCGTCTGTTCCCACTATTCCATAATGATATTGTTCTGTCCCATAGAGCGGTTGACGATAGCGGTAGGTACAGATAAAATCACTTCCGCCGGCAAAGACACTCCACAACCACAAGCGGACAGCTCCCGGAAGGGGCTGGGGATTGATACTGCCCCAGTTCACTTGTCCCGGTTGCAGTTCCATTACACCATACGTTCCCTGTATCGGACGGAAAAAATCATTCGCCCAAGCAATACGCAATGGATTACCAACACGATAGCCCCGACGACCGATTCCCTCATTATCTCCATATACCATGTAACGGGTATAACTTTGGAAATCCAACGCAGGACTACCACCAATATGTCCTTCATCATAATTCGGTATATAATTGGTTGTTACCCATTGGTTCTTTGCATATTTCTTGATTAGCAGGCATTGCTCATTCAGAAAATCATTGGTTTGCGTTGCTGCAAACCGACGGTAATCCAAAATCTGATGATGGTTCATAAACATCTGTACACGCTTGGGAAGCGTTATTTCATCAAAAGAAGAATAAGCCTCACTCCAAAAAGCAGTTCCCCATGCATTATTTAAAAGTTGAATGTCATTATTATATTTGGAACGAAGAAAATCACGGAAAGCAAGTTCCGCTTTCGGATTATAGTCAAACTGTACGGCAGGTTCGTTATCAAGTTGCCATCCGATAACACGAGGATCGTTACCATAGTGCTGCGCCAGTTTTTCAATCATCTTATAAGATAACTCTCTGTAAAGAGGAGAAGCAAATGAAGCATGCTGACGGGCTCCGTGATCAAGCACCGTTCCATCTTCATTCTTCAACAGAATTTCAGGATATTTCCGGCTCATCCATACAGGAGGAGTGGCAGTAGACGTACACATTATCACTTTCAAATCATATTTGGCAGCTAACGCTACGGCTCTGTCGAGCCAGGTAAAATCATAGCGTCCTTCTTCCGGCTCCAGTTGCGCCCACGCAAATTCGGCAAAATGAGTAAATTCAAATCCCAAGTCATGCATTTTCTTGAAGTCACGTTCCCACTGGCTTTCATTCCAGTGTTCAGGATAATAGTAGACGCCTGTCCGTGTCAGATCTTTGTCATTAAACCAGGAATTCTCTTTCAATGCTTCCACTACGGAAGCGTCTACCGCAAATGCCGTTCCATGACGAATGCCTCGCGGGAAAGAGACTTGGTCGGACACATCTTCCCATGTTTCGCCATGATCTAAAGAGCGAACGGCACCATAACGATGATCACGGTATTTATCGAAGTAAACATAAAGCGTATCACCGACAAAAAGAGGAGCAGGTCCTTCCGCCCAATACTTTCCTGTAATAGGCGCCGATACTTTGGCCGGGAATCCTTTTTCTATCTTTTTTGTACGCGTAACGCGCAAATTCTTTTCCGGCGGATTGGAGTTCTCATTCTTGACTATCATTATTAGGTCTCCCACCTTCGGATCTTTCACAATAGCAGCGTCAATCACACTGAAATCAGGGTTGAAGAACATCTTTGTCTTTGAGAAAGTGCGGAAATCCTTTGTTGTCACATAATAAATACGATGGTTCAATCCCTTCTCGCTTTCGCTGGTAGGTATTTCCTTGTGACGACCGGGGATGGTAGTTGCCCAAAAGATATAGTAAGTTTGCGAAGGCTCGTCATAAAAGAGTTCAGGTGCCCAACAATTATGGGCAGTCGGCTCATGCATCATCACCGGAATAGCCTGTTGTTCACTCCAATGAATCAAATCACGGGAAGAAGCATAACCGATAATCCGGTCGGTCCAACTGGAAGTCCAGACCATGTGGAAAGTTCCGTCCGGAGCCTGGCAAATACTCGGGTCACGCATCAATTTATCTTTACCGACGGAAGGTGTCAGATAAGAGCGTCCGCCATTCAAAGGCATCCAGTTCAACCCGTCATAACTATAAGCTAAATGCAATCCATCTTTACTGCCATTGATGAAATAAGAAAAGAGATAAGCAGTCTCACCGGCAAAGATTGTCATTACCGAGCAAAGACTTAGAGCCATCCAAACAACTACTTTTTTCATGTTTCCTTTTAAGATTAAAAAGTTTACCCCGCAAAGATAAGGTATCTCCCAACCTCCTCAAAAATAAAGAGCATGGATAATATTTCAAATCCATGTAGTTTTGTACACCACCCGCCCCATAAGTACATTTTGATACAATATTCTATGTATCTGTACATCTTTCTATTTACTAAACCCTTAAAAAGCTCTACTTTAGCGGCAGATTTTATAATAGAGATGAAAAACATATCAATTCTATATATCATGAAACAACTTTTAGTAAGTATTGCCATCGTATTTGCCTCTATACTGACCGCAACGGGGCAAAACCATTCTTTCAGTTTATCCGGTAAATGGAATTTCCAGATAGACCGGGAAGATATCGGCACCAAGGAACAATGGTTTAAAAAAAGCCTTGATGATCAGATTAATCTCCCCGGCTCCATGCCCGAAAAGCTGAAAGGAGATGAAGTAACCGCCCGCACCCGGTGGACCGGAAGCTTGTACGACAGCTCTTACTATTTCAATCCATACATGGAGAAATATAGAATAGAAGGGCAAGTGAAACTTCCCTTTTTCCTGACTCCCGACAAACATTACGTAGGGGTAGCCTGGTATCAAAAGAAAGTTACAATACCTTCCAACTGGAGAGGAGAAAGAATCACTCTTTTCCTGGAACGCCCGCACATCGAAACGACCGTATGGGTCAATCAACAGAAGCTCGGTATGCAGAACAGTCTTTGTGTTCCTCATGTGTATGATCTGACTTCGGCTGTTACTCCCGGCAAAACCTGCCTGATTACTATTCGCATCGACAACCGCATCAAAGAAATCAATGTAGGTCCCGACTCTCACAGCATCACCGACCAGACCCAAGGTAACTGGAACGGAATTGTAGGACGAATTGAATTACAGGCCACTCCTAAAGTTCATTTTGAAGACATCCAGATATACCCTGATTTACGCAATCAGAAAGCACTGGTACGCATGAACATACAGTCTGCCTCTTCCACCAAAGGAGATATTACACTTTCTGCCGAAAGTTTCAATGCGGACACTCAACACAAAGTAGCTCCTGTTCAGCAAAGCTTCCGTATCCGTCCGGGAGACAATGCGATAGAGATGGAGCTTCCTATGGGAAAAAATTTCCTCACATGGGATGAGTTCAATCCAGCACTGTATAAACTGACAGCAAAACTGACCAACGGTAAACAGGCCGACATCAAACAGGTACAATTTGGAATGCGCGATTTCAAGATAGAAGGAAAATGGTTCTACGTCAATGGTCGCAAAACAATGCTTCGCGGCACAGTGGAAAACTGTGATTTCCCATTGACCGGTTATGCCCCGATGGATGTAGCTTCCTGGGAGCGGGTGTTCCGCATTTGCCGCAACTATGGTTTGAATCACATGCGTTTTCATTCTTTCTGCCCACCGGAAGCTGCTTTTATCGCAGCCGATCTGGTCGGTTTCTATCTGCAACCGGAAGGTCCGAGTTGGCCGAATCACGGACCAAGACTGGGTAACGGACAGCCAATCGACAAATATCTGATGGACGAAACAATTGCCCTGACTAAAGAATACGGAAATTATGCATCTTACTGTATGCTGGCTTGTGGTAACGAACCTTCCGGACGCTGGGTGGCATGGGTGAGCAAGTTTGTCGATTATTGGAAAGCGACAGATCCACGTCGTGTATATACGGGAGCTTCTGTTGGAAACAGCTGGCAATGGCAACCTCACAATGAATACCATGTGAAAGCCGGAGCACGCGGTTTGAGTTGGGCAGGTGCACGACCGGAAAGTAAATCGGATTATCGTGCGAGGATAGACACCGTGAAACAACCGTATGTATCACATGAAACAGGTCAATGGTGCGTATTCCCGAACTTTAACGAAATCCGCAAATATACCGGAGTCAACAAGGCGAAGAACTTTGAGATATTCAGGGATATTCTGAATGATAACCACATGGGAAGCCAAAGTTATGATTTTATGATGGCGTCGGGCAAACTGCAGGCACTTTGTTATAAGCATGAGATTGAAAAAACATTGCGCACTCCCGATTATGCAGGTTTCCAATTGCTGGCTCTCAACGATTATTCGGGTCAGGGAACGGCATTGGTCGGCGTACTGGATGTATTTTTTGAAGAGAAAGGATATATCAACGCAGAACAATTCAGACGTTTTTGCAGCCCGACTGTGCCCTTAGCCCGTATTCCGAAGTTTGTATATACCAATGATGAAACATTCCATGCCGACATCGAAGTTTCCCACTTTGGTGCAGCCCCTCTGCAAGGAGCAAAAACCAGCTATACCATCAAAGACAAGTTCGGAAAGGTGTATGCCAAAGGAGCTGTCGGCACACAAACGATTCCTATTGGAAACCTTTGTGCACTAGGTAGTGTGGATATGAGCCTGAAGGGGATCGATACTCCGCAGAAACTTAATCTGGAAGTACGTATCGAGGGCAGCGATGCCGTCAATGACTGGGATTTCTGGGTATATCCTGCACAAGTGGAACTGACACAGGGTGAGGTATATACCACGGATACACTGGATGCCAAAGCTTTATCGGTATTGCAGGAAGGCGGCAACGTTTTGATTACGGCAGCTGGAAAGATTCAATACGGCAAAGAAGTCAAACAATACTTTACTCCGGTATTCTGGAATACTTCCTGGTTCAAAATGCGCCCGCCGCACACAACCGGTATTTTCCTGAATGAATATCATCCTCTTTTCCGTGAATTTCCTACGGAATTTCATAGTAACCTGCAATGGTGGGAATTATTGAATAAAGCCCAGGTGATGCAATTTACCGACTTCCCGGCAGAATTCCAGCCAACCGTTCAAAGCATCGATACCTGGTTCATCAGCCGGAAAATCGGAATGTTGTTTGAAGCAAACGTATTGAACGGTAAACTGATGATGACCAGTATGGATATCACTTCTCAACCGGAGAAACGAATCGTTGCCCGACAAATGCACAAAGCAATCCTGGATTATATGAATTCGGATGCTTTCCGCCCGTCAGCAACTATTACCCCGGAAGTGATACAAGCATTGTTCACCAAAGTAGCAGGAGATGTGAAATCTTATACCAAAGATTCACCGGACGAGCTCAAACCGAAAATTAACTAAAAAGGAAATTATCAGGCACGGATTACATAAATTAATATACATTCATATTACTTATAATGAAAACCACTATCATAGGCTTACTACTCTTGACTGCAATGACCGTCAATGCCCAAGAAAAAGTCCGAACCTACCAACTGTCGGACGCCCCCCGATATAGCGAGGAGACGGGATACGGATACGATCTCACCGCCACGCCCGAGAAAGGGAGTAAATCACCTTTCTTCTTCTCTGTCCGTGTTCCGGACGGAAATTACAAAGTTACCGTACGCCTGGGAAATAAAAAACAGGCAGGAGTGACCATCGTAAGAGGTGAGTCACGCCGGCTGTTTGTTGAAAACCTGCCAACTAAAAAAGGACAATTCGTAGACGAAACATTTATCATCAATAAGCGTAACCCTCGTATCTCCGAAAAAGAATATGTACGAATCAAACCCCGTGAGAAAGCGAAACTGAACTGGGATGATAAACTGACATTGGAATTTAATGGAGATGCACCTGTATGTCAAAGTATCCGTATCGAACCTGCCGATCCGTCGGTTATCACAGTCTTTCTGTGCGGTAACAGTACAGTAGTCGACCAGGACAACGAGCCTTGGGCTAGCTGGGGACAAATGATTCCTCATTTCTTCGGAACAGATGTTTGCATTGCCAATTATGCGGAATCCGGTGAATCGGCCAATACTTTTATCGGAGCAGGACGTTTGAAAAAAGCATTGAACCAGATGAAGAAAGGCGATTATCTCTTCATGGAGTTCGGACATAACGATCAGAAGCAGAAAGGTCCTGGAAAAGGAGCTTACTACTCTTTTATGACCAGTCTGAAAACCTTCATCGACGAAGCACGGGCACGTGGAGCACACCCCGTACTGGTTACTCCCACCCAACGCCGGAGCTTTGACGCGACCGGACATATCCGCGACACACACGAAGATTATCCGGAAGCTATGCGTTGGCTGGCCGCCAAAGAGAATGTGCCGTTGATTGACCTCAACGAAATGACTCGGACATTATATGAAGCGTTAGGCACGGAAACATCCAAACGCGCCTTCGTACACTATCCGGCAGGGACTTATCCCGGACAGACCAAGGCTTTTGAAGACAATACCCACTTTAACCCTTATGGCGCTTACCAGATAGCCCAGTGTGTGATTGAAGGTATGAAGAAAGCCGCACCCGAGTTAGCCAAACACTTGAAAATAGATCCGGCATACGACCCGGCACACCCGGATGACGTGAATACATTCCATTGGAACGAATCACCTTTCACAGAAATAGAGAAACCGGACGGAAATTAAAGAATCCCAATATTGACCTATATGAAAAGTAAAAACATCCTTCCCCTACTCGTTGCGGGGTCGTTTTTTATAGCATGTACTCCAGCCAAACAAGCAGGAAGCAACAGCTTCGAATGGGGGCAAGTACCGCAACAACCGGATTTGTCATGGGCTGACAGTGTAGGAAGCCGGCAAATGCCCGGAAACAGTCTTATCTTATCCGCCAACTCTTTTGGCGCAGTAGCAGACAGCACAGTGCTCAGCACGGAGGCTATCCAGAAAGCAATCGACAGTTGCTCCGTCTCCGGTGGAGGCACGGTCATCCTGCAACCGGGATATTATCAGACAGGAGCATTGTTTGTAAAAAGCGGTGTCAACCTGCAACTGGATAAAGGAGTGACTCTACTGGCTAGTCCTCACATTCATCATTATCCCGAATTCCGCTCGCGAATTGCAGGTATTGAAATGACATGGCCGTCAGCAGTGATCAACATTGTCAACGAAAAGAACGCTGCCGTCAGTGGAGAGGGAACGCTGGATTGTCGGGGCAAAGTATTCTGGGATAAATACTGGGAAATGCGGAAAGAATATGAAAAGAAAGGGTTGCGTTGGATTGTGGATTACGACTGTAAACGTGTACGGGGTATTCTCGTGGAACGCAGTTCGGACGTTACTCTTAAAGGATTCACCCTGATGCGGACAGGCTTTTGGGGATGCCAGGTTCTTTATTCCAATAACTGCACCATAGACGGACTGGTCATCAATAATAACTTGGGAGGACACGGCCCCAGTACGGATGGTATCGACATCGACTCGTCCACTAATATTCTGATTGAAAACTGCGACGTCGATTGCAATGATGATAATATTTGTATCAAATCGGGACGCGACGCAGACGGATTGCGTGTCAATCTCCCTACGAAGAATATAGTAATACGCAACTGTATAGCCCGCAAAGGTGCAGGTCTCATCACCTGTGGCAGCGAAACCTCCGGCAGCATACGGAATATATTGGGATACAACCTTCAAGCAGTCGGCACCTCGGCTGTACTACGGTTAAAGAGTGCCATGAACCGTGGAGGAACGGTCGAAAATATCTATATGACCGATGTAAAAGCAGAAAAAGTCCGCCACGTACTGGCTGCGGATCTGAACTGGAATCCCAGTTATAGTTACAGTGTATTACCTAAAGAGTATGAAGGGAAAGATATTCCGGAACATTGGAGAGTTATGCTGACTCCGGTAACACCACCCGAAAAAGGTTATCCACACTTTCGCAATGTGTATGTATCGAAGATCAAAGCAGAAAATGTAGATGAATTTATCTCTGCTTCCGGCTGGAATGACTCGTTGCGTCTGGAAAATTTCTATCTTTATGCCATCGAAGCGCAGACCCATAAACCGGGGAAAATCTGCTATACAAAAAACTTCAATTTGTCTGAAATAACATTGGATATGAAAGACAAAAAAGCTATTGAACTAAATGAAAATGAACAAAGTAATATCCACTTCAACTATGCTGAAACAACTCCTGACCACCGTACTGCTGGGAATCTTGCTCATTAATGTACAGGCACAATCCCTGACTCCGCCTGCCGGTACTTTCCGGCTGGGAATATCGAAGGGAAATGAAAGCCACTGGCTGAAGCCTAAAGAAAAAGTAGAAGGGATCCATTTCCAATGGAAAGCCCTGCCCGATAGCCGCGGCTTTATTCTCGAAGTAGCAGTCACCTCCTTGCAGCAGGCAGACAACTTATTCTGGAGTTTCGGAGACTGTCAGCCGGACATGGATATAAACGTGTTCAGTGTAGAAGGGCAAGCCTTCACCTGCTATTATGGTGAAAGTATGAAACTCCGCACCTTGCAGGCAGTCACTCCCACTGAAGATATCCGTTTGAGTAACGGCCGCCAGGACAAGACTCCCCTCTTGCTTTACGAATCGGGGAAACGAACAGATCGTCCGGTCCTCGTAGGGCGCTGCCCGCTCGCGGCAAACAGTAAACTTTATTTCTGTTTCTACGAGCAAAATGCACAAGCAGATTATAATTATTTTATGTTGCCGGATCTTTTTGCAAAGATTGATGAATCTAAACATAGTAAAAATGGTAACTAGTAGTATCTCCATTTAGCTTAAATCCATACAAAGATGAAAAGAATATATCTACTACTCAGCCTACTCGCCGGTTGCCTGTATATGCAGGCAGCAATCTATAACGTTAAGGACTTTGGAGCCAAAGCGGATGGAAAAACCATCGATTCTCCTGCTATTAATCGTGCAATTGAAGCAGCTGCAAAAGCCGGAGGA
This sequence comes from Bacteroides acidifaciens, assembly GCF_024623065.1. Taxonomy (GTDB): domain Bacteria; phylum Bacteroidota; class Bacteroidia; order Bacteroidales; family Bacteroidaceae; genus Bacteroides; species Bacteroides acidifaciens. The sequence goes on along the minus strand of NZ_JANJZR010000006.1, from coordinate 68,097 downwards.
GGTACGGTTTACTTACCAGCCGGAGAATATGCCTGTTATTCTATCCGGTTAAAAAGTAACATTCATTTGTATCTGGAGCAAGGTACATGTATTCTTGCCGCCTTTCCCGGAAAAGAAGAAGGATATGATAGTGCCGAACCAAATGAACATAACAAATATCAGGATTTCGGACACAGCCACTGGAAGAATTCTTTAATTTGGGGAATCGGGCTGGAGAACATAACGATCAGTGGGCCCGGACTTATCTACGGTAAAGGGCTGACCCGCGAAGAAAGCCGTCTGCCGGGTGTAGGCAACAAGGCTATCAGCCTGAGGGAGTGTAGAAATGTGACTCTGAAAGATTTATCCATGCTGCATTGCGGACATTTCGCCCTGCTTGCCACAGGAGTAGATCATCTGACTATCTTGAATCTGAAAGTAGATACCAACCGGGATGGATTCGATATTGATTGTTGCCGGAATGTACGTATCAGCCAATGCACGGTGAACTCACCCTGGGATGATGCCATTGTATTGAAAGCATCCTACGGTTTAGGACGTTTCCAGGATACGGAAAATGTGACGATCAGTGATTGTTATGTAAGCGGTTATGATAAAGGAAGTGTATTGGATGGCACCTGGCAACTGGATGAGCCGCAAGCCCCCGATCATGGTTACCGCACCGGACGCATCAAACTGGGAACAGAAAGCAGCGGAGGCTTCCGTAATATTGCGATTACCAATTGTATCTTTGAGCATTGCAGGGGGCTGGCATTGGAAACCGTAGACGGAGGACATCTGGAAGATATTGTTATCAGCAATATCACGATGAGGAATATCGTCAATGCTCCTATCTTTCTAAGACTGGGCGCACGTATGCGCAGTCCGGAAAGTACGCCTGTAGGCACCATGAAACGTATCCTTATCAGCGACATCAACGTTTGGGATGCCGACAGCCGTTATGCCTCCATCATCAGCGGAGTGCCGGGTGCATGTATTGAGGACGTCACTTTTCGAAATATCCACCTCTATTATAAAGGAGGATATAGCGAAGAGGATGGCAAACGTATTCCGCCCGAACAGGAGAAAGTATATCCCGAACCCTGGATGTTCGGCACTATTCCCGCTAAAGGATTTTACGTCCGCCATGCACGGAACATCACTTTCGACGGTATCCGCTTCCATTTTGAACAACCGGACGGACGACCGCTTTTTGTAACTGATGACGCAGAAAACATAGAATACTATAACACACCGAAAGAATAATGAATAAAAGACAATGGATAGTTCTTTGCCTGCTCGCCACAGGTGGAGTAATGCAAGCACAACAATGGCCGGACACTCCGATGGAAGCACGTCCCGGAGCCAGATGGTGGTGGCTGGGAAGTGCCGTAGACGAAAAGAACCTGACATATAATCTGGAAGAATACGCACGTGCCGGTATGGGAGCGGTAGAAATTACTCCTATCTATGGCGTACAAGGCAATGACGCGAATGAAATTCAGTTCCTTTCTCCCCGCTGGATGGAAATACTTAAACATACACAAGCGGAAGGAAAACGTACGAGTATGGAGATTGATATGAATACCGGAACCGGATGGCCTTTTGGCGGACCTGAAGTCAGTATCGAAGAGGCGGCTACCAAGGCTATCTTCCAGACATACGAAATAGAGGGCGGCAAAGAGATTGAACAAGATATCAACGTGACTGACCCTAAACAACAGCCATATTCCGTATTAAGCCGGGTGATGGCATACGATGAGAAAGGCAAATGTATCAACCTGACTGCTCACGTAAAAAAAGACAAGCTGCAATGGAAAGCACCTGCCGGCAAATGGAAAGTGATCGTTCTTTACATCGGAAAGACACGGCAGAAAGTGAAACGGGCAGCTCCGGGAGGAGAAGGATATGTGATGAACCACCTGTCAAAGAAAGCTGTCAAGAACTATCTTTCCCGCTTTGACCGTGCATTCAAGAGTAGCAAGACAAGCTATCCGCATACTTTCTTCAACGATTCATACGAAGTTTATCAAGCAGACTGGACGGATGATTTTCTGGAACAGTTCGCTCGCAGACGGGGATATAAGCTGGAAGAGCATTTCCCTGAATTTCTGGATGAAAGCCGTCCGGAAGTCAGCAAACGTATCGTGTCCGATTACCGGGAGACGATTTCCGACTTGTTATTGGAAAACTTCACCTGTCAATGGACAGACTGGGCACACAAAAACGGTAGTATCACCCGCAACCAAGCACATGGTTCGCCCGGCAATCTGATTGATATTTACGCAGCCGTAGATATTCCCGAATGTGAAGGCTTCGGACTGTCGCAGTTCCATATCGAAGGATTGCGTCAGGATTCGCTGACCAAGAAGAATGATTCGGACCTGTCTATGCTGAAATATGCCTCCTCGGCAGCTCATATTGCAGGAAAAACGTATACTTCTTCCGAAACATTTACATGGCTGACGGAACATTTCCGCACTTCCCTGTCGCAATGCAAACCGGATATGGACTTGATGTTCGTTTCCGGTGTCAATCATATGTTCTTCCACGGGACGCCTTACTCTCCGAAAGAAGCCGAATGGCCCGGATGGCTGTTCTATGCGTCTATCAATATGAGCCCGACGAACAGTATTTGGCGTGACGCTCCTTCGTTCTTCAATTATATCACCCGTTGTCAGAGTTTTCTGCAAATGGGACGGCCGGATAATGATTTCCTGATTTATCTTCCGGTCTATGACATGTGGAGCGAGCAACCGGGACGATTGTTACTGTTCACCATCCACCACATGGATAAACTCGCTCCCAAATTTATCAATGCTATCCATCGTATTAATAACAGCGGATATGACGGGGATTATATCTCTGACAACTTCATCCGCAGCACCCGTTTCAAGGACGGACAGTTGGTTACATCGGGCGGAACGGGTTATAAAGCATTAGTAGTACCTGCCGCGCACTTGATGCCGAGTGATGTGCTGGCACATCTTTATGAACTGGCCAAGCAAGGAGCTACCATTGTATTCCTCGAAAACTATCCGACGGATGTACCGGGATATGGTCAGTTGGAACAGAAACGGAAAAGTTATCAACAGACTTTGAAGAATCTGCCTGCCGTATCGTTTTCAGAAACAACCGTCACTCCGATTGGGAAAGGTAAAATTATCACCGGAACGGATTATGCACGTACATTGGCCTGTTGCCATATCCCTGCGGAAGAAATGAAAACAAAATTCGGGTTGCAGACCATTCGGAGAGTCAATGACACAGGACATCATTACTTCATCTCTTCACTGCAGAACAAAGGAGTAGATGGCTGGATTACTTTAGGTACAAATGCCAAAACAGCCGCTCTCTTTAACCCCATGACCGGAGAATGTGGAGAAGCGAAAGTGCGTCAGGTAGACGGGAAGACACAAGTCTATCTGCAATTAAAATCGGGCGAGTCTATCATCCTGCAAACATACCGACAACCTTTACAAGCATCCAAGCCGTGGAAGTATGTAAAAGAACAACCCTTTAGTCTTTGCCTGGACCATGGCTGGAAATTGCACTTTGCTGAAAGTAAACCGGAGATTCAGGGTACATTTGATATAGACCGTCCATGTTCATGGACAAACATAGATCATCCGGCAGCCCAAACAAATATGGGAACCGGCGTGTATTCTTTGGATATTGAGTTGCCGGCTCTGAAAGCTGACAACTGGATTCTTGACTTGGGAGACGTACGCGAAAGTGCCCGTGTCCGAATCAACGGACAGGAAGCAGGCTGTGTATGGGCAGTGCCTTATCAGCTTAAGGTAGGGCAATTCCTGAAACCTGGAAAAAACCACATCGAGATAGAAGTCACTAACCTCCCTGCGAATCGGATCGCAGAATTGGACAGACAGGGAGTGCAGTGGCGCAAATTCAAGGAAATCAATATTGTAGATTTAAAATATCGTCCGGCTGATTATGGACATTGGGCTCCTATGCCTTCCGGTTTGAATAGTGAAGTACGGTTGATTCCGGTAGATTTTATACAAGAGTAAGTATCTATCCCCTTATTTGATTTCTGCTACACATAGAAAGTAAAGTTTCATGAGGCTGTCTAAAACCGACTTTTCAGACAGCCTCATGTCTTATTTAGTACATTACGGTATGTAGTGCAATCTTCTGTATACTTTTTAGTCTGTCCGGGTTGTTGTATCTCCACCCATAGCTGTACGTGCGGCTTCCTCAGCCGCACAGCCTCGGCATATTTCTCCGTACTGCGACGCAGCGCTGTCCTCCCATTCTCCAGCCTGGTCATACCGAGCGTGGCGGACAGTTCCGGCTCGTGCTCGTGCAGGTACTTGCGGAAAGTTTCCGGGTTCAGCCCGAATTCGGCGGCAACCGCTGCCGTAGAGAGTCCGCCCTCTTTCAGCCTCTTGATGGCGGGGGCGTACTTTTGGGCCGTGAACCTGAGGTAGCGTTTCGTAGCGGACAAGGGGATGCCCCACACCTGTCCCATCTGCGTGCAGCCGCGCCTTTCCAAGATCAGCTCTCTGTGCCATGTGCGCAGGTGTGACCTCATAATGATGTCCGAAACGGTGTAAGGCTTCCGGCGCGCTTCCAGTGTTGCGATATAGTTGTCCAAATCACCCTGTATCTGTCTGAGCTCCCGGTTTAACTTACCGACTTCTCTTTTACTGCGTACAGCTTTTTAAAATTTGAGCGGCAAAAATAATATTAAAAGTGACGACAGTCTGTTTTATGTTGAAACTGAAAAATATTTCAGATATTTACATACCTATATAATAATAACTACCCTTGCCACAAATAAGAAACAAGAAGTAGGAAAGATTGGTTCTGTCCATTTGGCTTTATTATCACATGTCATCATAGTCTAATCATTAACGCTTAATGAACTGCAATAAAGCCACCGTTCATTTTCATTATAACTAGCTGGCAATCAAAGATTATACTACTATAATCAATAGATTCTCAATAAGACATCTCTATCGTTTCACTCTAGTGAACAAGCTTATGCACTCTAGTGCACAAGTCTATTCACTCAAGTGCAACGGTCTGTTCACTAGAGTGGAATAATACCGATAAAGGCAGGAAAAAACAATAATACCAGTTGCGAAAGATATGTTATCTACCGACTTAACATACAAACTACGGTTATATTGCCTTCTACATATTAGTTTCTTGAAACAAAGACAAGCATAATATGCAGCATGAGAAATGCGAAATAGAGTATGAGAAATACCTTCTTTAAAGGCATTTTATAGCTATAAACTATGAGAAATGCATGTAAACATTTTAATTCTCATAGTCTATACATCTAATTATCAGCCAAATGCGATTCTTTATGAGAATATGAGAAAGATTTTGCGAAATCGTTTCTAGTATTGCCTTACACTTCTTCACATACCGGCATATCCATCCCTTTATACACTACCACAATCTTGTGCAATTTCGTAGTGCCAACAGCTCGTTTCACAGTCTCCGTTTCTGCATAGCGGTTAGCTTGTTCGATAGCTTCCTGCCGCAATTCATCCACACGGCTTTCAGAGTCCTTGTATTTTGCATACTTCAATTCTATAATATAACTATGCGTCATGTCGGAATAGATATCCAACAAGGGACATAGGAATATATCAACATAGCCTGCTTGCGTATCTTGCTCGGAGATAGGACGGTAAAAGCGGTTCTGCGCTGTCATGGCAAGGGTGAAGCCATGGACGAAAAATTCACCTTTCTGTTTGTCACGTTGGGAAGCGTAACGTTTCAGGCAGTCGGCAATGTAGCCGAAATAGGCTTTCCATTCGCCATCGTAAGCAAGTCGACTGGCAAGTTCGTTCTTCTCATAACTGCTGAAACTTAGATCTGCGTCATTGTATGTATTCAGCAGATAGGTATAGAGTTGTTCCTGAACCACTTGGTTAGGGATGGTCAGCTTGGTCTTTCCTTTATGTATTCCGCTGATAGTGAGCATACCGAAATAATAGAGCAAACTCACAAAGTTGTCCGGATTAGTGATGCTGACAGCAGGGAAGCCTTTCTTCAGTTCTCCTGTGATATAGCCTTGACTTACTAAAGTCTGGACGACAGAAGCATCATGTGCAAACTCCTTGTCCTTACGGATAAGCATACGCAATTTTTCATAATCGATACGGATATTATCTTCTACCATATCCCGTGGCGCCCTACCACTCATAATATAGTTCTTAACAAAATAGAGCACCATATTAGAGTTATACATCGTGGTATCACCGTAACATTCCTGCGCAAAACAATAGTTGTCATACCACGGCTTCATTATTCCTATCAGTTCATCTACAGTATGCTTGAAAGGACTGTTTGTTGAATAGTAAGTCAGCATTTCGCGCACTTCCTCTTCAGTGAACCCCATCATTTCGTTAAATTCGGATGTAAGTGAATAATTAGTACCGATATTGAACCCACTAGTCAAATCATCCATTGTTACAGGGCTTACGCCCGTTATGAAACAGCGTTTGATGCTGGAATAGGTTCCTGCCTTAATCTTATTGAAGAAGGCGCGGAGGTAACCTTCACCATGTGTTTCATTGGTATAGCGGTGCAAACTTTCGGGGTCGGCAAGTATGGCGTTGGTGAAATGGTCGTACTCATCAATAAACAGATAAATATCTCGACCGGCACGCTCACACTCATGATAAAGAAAGTCGAGCTGATTGACTGCCCCATCCTTTTCGTCCAGCCTTTCTTTGATACCTTGCGGCAGAAGGTCGGCATAGACTTCGCAGAAATAATCAAAACAGATTTGGCAATGTGCATCCAGTCCTTCACGGTAGTTACTCAGTTCGCCGACAATGCCGGAGAAATTGAGATAAAGCACCAGATAACTATTACGGTCACGCGTGGGATACTTACCTATATATAAGTCTCCGAAGAGTTCATCGAATTTGTCTTTAGTACGCACATCATAATAATGTTGTAGCACATTCAGCGTCAGGCTTTTGCCGAAACGTCGGGGGCGGATGAAGAAAAAGAAACGGTCTGCCTGTTCTATCAGAGGTATGAAATGGGTTTTGTCGACATAATAATAGTCTTCACGACGAATTAATGCGAAGTTCATCATACCATAGGGAATGCGCTTTCTATCCGGAAATAAATATTTTTCCATTACTTTATGCTTTAAAGAAATGAGTACTCTGTAAATGACAGAAACAAAGATAATCTCTTTCTGCCATTCTCACAAACAAAAGCACTTCCTTTTTGGGATACTCTTTCACAAAGGGAAGGATTATTCCTCACATGATTTGTTTTTATTCACCAGACACCCTCATTGAAAATCATTACTCATTTCAGTGAGAATCATTCCAATGTAATAATCCCATTCCAAAGGGTTACTCTAAACTTATTACTGCCTGCTCCAACTGCTTCAACGCACATTCCAACGTAGCACGCGGACAAGCAATATTCAACCGCATGAAGCCTTCGCCTTCCTTGCCAAATGTTGCTCCATCGTTCAATGCCAAATGAGCATCTTCTATGAAAAGGCGGTTCAGTTCTTCCTGATTTAGTCCTAATTCACGGCAATCCAAAAAGATAAGGTAGGAAGCTTGCGGACGAATCATCTTGATAGTAGGAATATGTTCTTTCAGATAGTTTTCGGTGAAGTCTACATTTTCCTTGATATAAGCAAGTACTTGTTCAAGCCATTCAGTACCATGACTGTAAGCAGCCGCCACACTAAGATACGCAAACAGATGCCCTTCATTGAATTCACTGGCTTCCATATATGTCTGGAAACGGTGACGAAGTTCGTCATTTTCAATGATTGCATAAGAACTCGCCAATCCCGGCATATTGAATGCTTTGCTCGGAGACATAAAGACGAGCGAATTCATCCGTGCTTTTTCCGAAATCAAAGCAAAAGTAGGATGTTTATAAGGAGGTAAGGTCAAGTCGGCATGAATCTCGTCCGAGATGATTAATGTACCGCTTTCATAACAGATATCAGCTATTTGAGAAAGTTCCTCTTTCGTCCATACACGTCCACCCGGGTTATGGGGATTACTTAAAATAAGCAGTTTGCAGCCCTGAATATCTTGGCGGAAACGGTCAAAATCAATATAATATTGTCCGTCTTTCAGCACTAACGAACTGAATACGACTTCACGCTCATTCTTCTGTGTTACCAAAAAGAAAGGATGATAAACAGGAGGCATGACCATTACTTTATCACCTTTCTGCGTAAAGCAGTGGATAGCAAAAGCCAATCCACGGACAATGCCGGGAGTGAATGTCAGCATCTCCTCACTTACTGTCCACCCGTGGCGTGCCTGTAACCAGTTGATTATGGATTCCGACCATTCTCTGCAGGCAAAAGTATATCCGAGCACTTCATGCTCCAGGCGTTTTTTCAAAGCGTCTATCACAAAAGGAGCCGTACGGAAATCCATATCAGCTACCCACATCGGAATCAAGTCGTTGCGTCCCCAACGGCTTTCCACTCCGTCCCATTTTACGGAATCTGTACCGTTACGGTTTATTATTTCATCAAAATTATAGTTCATACTGCATGATGTTTTTATGTTATGTGAGACAAAAGTAGTACATTTGTACTCAATTCAAAAAGGAATTTATGACGAAAGCACTATTTTTTGATATAGACGGAACGCTGGTCAGTTTTGAAACTCACCGCATCCCGACTTCTACCATTGAGGCACTGGAAGCCGCCCACGCTAAAGGAATGAAGATATTTATCGCTACCGGACGCCCGAAAACCATTATCAACAATCTTTCCGAATTGCAGGACCGGAATCTTATCGATGGATATATAACGATGAACGGAGCCTATTGCTTTGTCGGTGAACAGGTGATTTACAAAAGTGCCATACCACAGGAAGAAGTGAAAGCAATGGCAGCTTTTTGCGAGAAGAAAGGTGTTCCCTGCATTTTCGTAGAAGAACATCATATTTCTGTCTGCCAACCTGATGATATGGTGAAAAAAATATTCTACGATTTTCTGCATGTGGATGTCATTCCTACTATATCTTTTGAAGAGGCAACAGGCAAGGAAATTATACAGATGACTCCTTTTATCACGGAGGAAGAAGAAAAAGAAATCTGCCCATCCATCCCTACCTGCGAAATCGGACGCTGGTATCCTGCCTTTGCAGATATTACGGCAAAAGGAGACACCAAGCAGAAAGGAATAGATGAAATCATCCGTTACTTCGATATTAAACTGGAAGAAACGATGTCATTCGGAGACGGAGGAAACGACATCAGTATGCTTCGCCACGCAGCCATCGGGGTTGCTATGGGACAGGCTAAGGAAGACGTGAAAACCGCTGCCGATTACGTTACGGCTCCCATTGACGAGGACGGAATCAGCAAAGCGATGAAACATTTCGGAATCATTTAATTAATGTGCCGATTTACCAATGCGCCCAAAACTATTATCCCGCGATTTCATGACACAACGTATTGGCAATTAGCACATCAACAAATTTGCATATTATTATATGATGAGCGTAGACACTAACAACGCTGAGTTTCAGGATGCACTGAATCTGATTCAATATACCCGCCAGTCGGTCTTTCTGACAGGAAAAGCCGGTACGGGAAAATCTACATTCCTGCGTTATGTCTGCGAGCATACCAAGAAAAAGCATGTCGTACTTGCTCCGACGGGTATTGCCGCCATCAATGCCGGGGGAAGCACCATGCACAGTTTCTTTAAACTACCTTTCTATCCGCTATTGCCGGATGATCCTAATTTAAGCCTCCAACGTAGCCGTATTCATGAGTTCTTCAAATACACCAAGCCACATCGTAAGTTGCTGGAACAGATAGAACTGGTCATTATCGACGAAATCTCTATGGTACGGGCGGATATTATTGATGCCATCGACCGTATTTTGCGCGTATATTCCCATAACTTGCGTGAACCTTTCGGTGGAAAACAGTTGTTATTGGTAGGCGATGTCTTCCAATTGGAACCTGTCGTGAAGAACGATGAGCGGGAAATATTGAACCGATTCTATCCCACTCCCTACTTTTTCTCTGCCAGAGTGTTCGGACAAATAGACCTCGTCTCTATCGAACTTCAAAAAGTATATCGACAGACAGACCCTGTATTCGTCAATGTCCTTGACCATATCCGCACCAATACAGTCGGAGCTGCAGACCTGCAACTACTTAACACCCGCTACGGAAGCCTGATTGAAGAATCGGAAGCGGATATGTACATCACGCTTGCTACCCGAAGGGATACGGTAGATTCAATCAATGAAAAGAAACTGACCGAACTTCCGGGAGAACCGATTACTTTTGAAGGGGTTATCGAAGGAGATTTTCCGGAAAGCAGTCTGCCTACTTCACAAGAGCTTGTACTAAAGCCCGGTGCACAGATTATCTTTATCAAGAATGATTTCGACCGTCGTTGGGTAAACGGTACGATTGGTGTCATTGCCGGAATTGACGAGGAAGAAGAAACCATCTACGTCATCACCGACGATGGAAAAGAATGTGACGTAAAACTGGAATCATGGCGAAATATCCGCTACCACTATAACGAAAAAACAAAAGAAATAGAAGAAGAAGTATTAGGCAGCTTCACCCAATACCCCATCCGGTTAGCATGGGCCATCACTGTTCATAAAAGTCAGGGACTGACTTTCAGCCGGGTAGTCATCGACTTCACCGGCGGTGTATTTGCTGGAGGACAAGCATACGTAGCACTTAGCCGTTGTACCTCACTGGACGGCATCCAGCTCAAGAAACCGATTAACAGGGCAGATGTTTTCGTCCGTCCAGAGATTGTAAACTTTGCCGGACGCTTCAACAACCGCCAAGCCATCGACAAGGCACTGAAACAGGCACAAGCCGATGTGCAATATGCCGCAGCCGCACGTGCCTTCGACAAAGGGGATATGGAAGAGTGTCTGGAACAGTTTTTCCGTGCCATCCATTCCCGCTACGATATTGAGAAACCTGTTCCCCGTCGTTTGATCCGCCGTAAACTCGGCATTATCAATACACTGAAAGAACAGAACAAAAAACTCAAGGAACAGATGAAAGAACAGCAGGAACGTCTGCGCCAATACGCACACGAGTATCTGTTAATGGGAAACGAGTGTATCACTCAGGCACACGACGCACGTGCCGCCCTTGCCAACTATGACAAGGCACTCAGCCTCGACCCGAACTACATAGATGCCTGGATACGAAAAGGTATCACGCTCTTCAACAGCAAAGAGTACTTTGACGCGGAGAACTGCTTCAATACGGCTGTAAATCTTCATCCGGCAAACTTCAAAGCTGTCTACAACCGGGGGAAACTCCGACTAAAAACAGAAAATACAGAAGGCGCCATCGCCGACCTGGATAAAGCGACAAGCCTGAAACCGGAGCATGCCGGCGCACATGAACTTTTTGGAGATGCTCTGTTAAAAGCCGGAAAAGAAGTGGAAGCTGCGTTACAATGGAGAATTGCAGAAGAGTTGAGAAAGAAAAAAGAGAAATAATAAAACTAAGTTCTTAATCCTTATTAACTAGGAATTTATCAACCTTTTATCCCTGTTTATCAAAAAAAATTATTAGTTTTGCCCTCCATAACTTGTCAGACTCTTAAAATAGAAGTAAATGAAAAAAGGTTTGAAAATCGCAGCTATCACCGTAGGAGTAATTATCATTCTGATGCTCCTTCTTCCTTTTGCCTTCCAGGGTAAGATAGCCGATATCGTAAAGACAGAAGGCAACAAGATGCTCAACGCTCAATTTGACTTTAAGAAACTCAACATTAGCCTGTTCCGTAACTTCCCGCAGGCTTCTGTCACTCTCGAAGATTTCTGGCTGAAAGGTACAGGAGAATTCGCTAACGATACCCTTGTACAAGCCGGAGAAGTTACTGCCGCCATTAATCTATTCTCGCTTTTCGGAGATAGCGGCTATGATATTTCCAAAATCTTCATTGAAGACACCAAGCTGCACGCCATTGTATTGCCGGACGGGCAAGTCAATTGGGATATTATGAAACCGGACATGTCCGTGACCGACGAAACACCTGTTGCTGAGGAAGAAGAATCTTCTCCTTTCAAAGTCAAGCTGCAACGCTTTGTTATCAAAAACATGAATCTGGTCTATGATGACCAACAAGGAAAAATGTATGCTGATATCCGCGACTTCAATGCTATCTGCGCAGGAGACTTAGGAAGCGAACGTACTACCCTGAAACTGGAAGCGGAAACCAAATCACTCACCTACAAGATGAACGGGATTCCTTTTCTGGCAAACACCAATATCTCCGCAAAGATGGATGTAGATGCCGACCTTGCCAACAACAAATATACATTGAAGGATAATACGATTCGTCTTAACGCCATCCAAGCCGGCATCGACGGCTGGGTAGCCTTGAAAGACCCGGCTATCGACATGGACTTGAAACTTAATACGAATGATATCGGTTTCAAGGAAATTCTTTCGTTGATTCCTGCTATTTACGCCACAGAATTCTCCAGCCTGAAAACAGACGGAACTGCAACGCTTACCGCAACGGCCAAAGGTATCCTGCAAGGAGACACCGTTCCGGCATTCAATATTGACATGCAAGTCAAGAATGCCATGTTCCGCTATCCGGCTTTACCGGCAGGAGTAGATCAAATCAACATCAGTACTAACGTTCAGAATCCGGGTGGAAATATTGACCTGACTACCGTTGATATTAATCCGTTCAGCTTCCGTCTGGCTAACAATCCATTCAGTCTGACCGCCAACGTGAAAACTCCAATCAGCGACCCAGACTTTAAAGCCGAAGCAAAAGGTATTCTTAACTTGGGCATGATTAAGCAGGTATATCCGCTTGAAGAGATGGAGTTGAACGGCACCATTGATGCCGATATGCAAATGTCGGGACGCCTCTCATCTATCGAAAAAGAAGAATACGAACGTATACAAGCTTCGGGTACTATCGGACTGACGGGCATGAAACTCAAAATGAAAGATATGCCGGATGTAGAGATTAAAAAGTCTCTCTTCACCTTCACTCCGAAATACCTCCAGTTGAGTGAAACAACCGTCAACGTCGGAAAGAACGATATTACTGCCGACAGCCGGTTTGAAAACTACATCGGTTATGTATTGAAAGGTAGCACATTGAAAGGAAACCTGAATATCCGTTCCAACTACTTTAATCTGAACGACTTCATCACCGCTTCTGCCGATGAAGCCTCCACATCAGAAGCTGCGTCCACCGACTCTGTAGCTACAGCCGCCACAAGTATTGTTGAAGTTCCCCGTAACATCGACTTCCAAATGGACGCTAACCTGAAACAGGTGTTATTCGACAAGATGTCTTTCAATAATATGAATGGCAAACTTGTTGTAAAAGATGGCAAAGTGGATATGAAAAACCTTTCCATGAACACCATGGGTGGTAATGTAGTGATGAACGGCTATTACTCTACCGCGAACGTGAAGAAACCGGAACTGAAAGCCGGATTCAAGCTCTCCAATATCGGTTTCGCACAAGCTTACAAAGAACTGGATATGGTGCAGAAAATGGCTCCTATCTTCGAAAACCTGAAAGGTAATTTCTCCGGAAGCATCAATGTCCTGACAGATTTGGATGCAACCATGAGCCCCGTACTGAATACGATGCAGGGTGACGGTAGCCTTTCCACCCGCGACCTTAGTTTAAGCGGAGTAAAAGCAATCGACCAGATAGCCGATGCTGTGAAGCAACCCAGTCTGAAAGACATGAAAGTGAAAGACATGACATTGGATTTCACCATCAAAGACGGCCGCGTAGAAACCAAACCGTTTGATATCAAGATGGGAGACTACAACCTGAATCTTTCCGGCAGCACAGGACTCGATCAAACCATCGACTATTCCGGTAAAGTGAAACTGCCCGCATCCGTAGGCAATATCTCTAAGTTAATGACGCTTGATTTGAAAATCGGAGGTTCGTTCACCTCTCCGAAAGTCAGCGTAGATACTAAAAGCATGGCCAACCAGGCTGTTGAAGCCGTAGCCGATGAGGCTATCAGCAAACTCGGTCAGAAACTGGGTCTGGATTCTGCCGCTACTGCCAACAAAGACTCTATCAAGCAGAAAGTCACAGAGAAAGCTGCGGAAAAGGCACTGGATTTCTTGAAAAAGAAACTCAAATAAAAAGAGAAGACAATAACCATTTAACCCACTCGTCCCTCCTCCTTCTCCTTTGCGAGAAGGAAGGGATGAAGCTTTTAATATGTTACTGAAACTATATGATAAAAACAATAACCCGCAGGATTTACAACGAATCATCGATATCCTGAATGATGGCGGACTTATCATCTATCCTACCGATACGATGTACGCCATCGGCTGTCATGGTCTGAAGGAACGTGCCATAGAACGGATCTGCCGGATTAAAGAGATAGACCCTCGAAAAAACAATCTGTCTATCATCTGTTATGACTTAAGCAGTATCAGCGAATACGCAAAAGTAGACAATAACGTATTCAAACTGATGAAGCATAACCTTCCGGGACCATTTACCTTTATTTTGAACGGAACCAACCGGTTACCGAAAATCTTCCGCAACCGGAAAGAGGTAGGTATCCGTATGCCGGACAACAACATCATCCGTGAAATCGCACGCCTGCTGGACGCTCCCATTATGACCACCACACTGCCCCACGAAGAGCACGAGGACTTGGAATACATGACTGACCCCGAACTTATAGATGAAAAGTTCGGCGATATAGTAGACTTGGTCATTGACGGGGGAATCGGGGGAATAGAACCCTCGACAGTAGTAAAATGCACAGAGAACGAACCGGAAATCGTCCGACAAGGAAAAGGCTGGCTGGAAGAGAATTAATTCCGCTGACAGCTATCTCTAACATACAAAATGGGCTGCAATCAATTCAACACTGATGCAGCCCATTCTCTTTTTATAGAATCAATTTTATGCTTACTTAATCAAAGATTCCGGATCTAAATGAGCAGACTCGATATCCTTAAAGTAGCGGTAAGTGCCCACTTTCAATTCAACAGTAGCGGCATCGTCACAAACGATAATACCCTTTTCATGCATTTGCAATGCACTGATTGTCCACATCTGTGTGATAGCACCTTCTACTGCATGATACAAAGCACGAGCTTTGTTATGACCGTTTACAATAATCATCACTTCCTTTGCAGCAAGCACAGTACCCACCCCCACTGTCAATGAAGTCTTGGGAACTTTGTTGATGTCATTGTCAAAGAAACGTGAGTTGGCAATGATAGTATCCATTGTCAATGTTTTCTGACGAGTGCGTGAAGTCAATGAAGATCCCGGTTCGTTGAATGCGATATGTCCGTCAGGGCCGATACCACCCATAAACAAGTCGATACCACCGTAAGACTTGATCTTTTCTTCATAACGTGCACATTCAGCATCCAAGTCAGGAGCATTGCCATTCAGGATATTTGTATTCTCCGGTTTGATGTCGATATGGCTGAAAAAGTTATTCCACATAAAAGAATAGTAGCTTTCCGGATGTTCTTTCGGCAATCCTACATATTCGTCCATGTTGAATGTTACCACATTCTGGAAGGAAACGATACCTTTCTTATTCAAGTCAATCAACGCTTTGTACATACCCAGAGGAGAAGAACCTGTAGGGCAACCCAATACAAATGGTTTCTCAGGAGTCGGATTGGCAGCCTTTATTTTTGCAGCAACATAATGTGCAGCCCACTGAGATACGGACTGGTAGTCCGGTTGAATAATTAATCTCATAAGTCGATTGTTTTATAGGTTAGTAATAAATATATTATCTCATTCACAGTTTTAACGGTCTTTCTTCAAGCGTTCCGCCATGGCACGTGCCAGATTTTCGCATTGGGTATAGGTAATGTCCTTCATCGCCTGCTTCATCTCTACCGGGTCGCCTATCAATTCAAATTTGCTCTTTTCTGCAAATTCAGCCATACGCTTCACAGCAGCACCTGCCCATGTGAAAGAACCAAAATAGCCTAAATAGCGACCTTTCACCTCACGCAACAGAATCTTTGAAAGCAACGCTTCCACTTCCGGGAAAATCTGGTTGCTGTAAGTAGGAGAACCGATGATTAATCCCTTATAACGGAAAATATCCGCTATGATATAAGAAGGATGGCTCTTCGTCACATTGTGCATAACGATGTTCTTGACCCCTTGTGCCGAAAGTTCTGCCGCAATAGTCTCAGCCATTTGTTCCGTATTTCCATACATGCTTCCGTATGCGATAACTACGCCCTCGTCCGCATCATAACGGCTCAAACGGTCATAAATACCTATCACTTTGGCTATATTCTCCGTCCATACCGGACCATGGGTAGAACAAATAGCAGAAATAGGAAGTCCGCCGAGTTTCTGCAACGCTTTTTGCACAGGACTTCCATATTTACCAACGATATTTGAATAGTAGCGAACCATTTCTCCCCAATACTTATCTACGTTCATACGGGTATCCAGGAAACCGCCATCCAGCGTACCGAAACATCCGAATCCGTCACCGGAGAAAAGAATACCGTCCGTTTCATCAAAAGTCATCATCGTTTCCGGCCAATGTACCATCGGAGTCATATAAAAACGCAGCTTATGATGCCCCAAAGTTAAGAAATCACCTTCCTTTACCAGATACTGTTCACCGGTTACACCGTAGAAACCTTCAATCATACCGAATGTCTGCTTATTACCCACGATAATAATTTCCGGATAATGTTGTTTAATCAGTCGGATAGCTCCCGAATGATCCGGTTCCATATGATTTATAATCAAATAATTAATGGGACGTTCTCCAATCACTTGCTTGATCTTACGTAAGTAGATTTCAAAATAACAAATATCTACCGTATCCACCAATGCCACCATTTCATCGTCAATCAGATAAGAGTTATATGAAACTCCATAGGGCAATGGCCACATCCCTTCAAATCTGTGCTTGTTACGGTCATTCACTCCCACATAGTGGACATTTCCTTTAATTCTTGTTTTATGTTCCATTCTTTAAGTTACATTAAAAAGTCCCTGCTCACCACCCGATATTCCCCAAACAGATATTCATCAGGTAGTAAATTTATCGTCTGCAAAAATAATCCTTTTTTCCGAATCCTTGTACTTCTTGCCTTGATAAGCATCTCTTTCTTTCATTCTTTTTTGTAAACGCGCTACAAATTCATAATTTTTCAGCCCCCAGTCAGGAGCTATTAATAAATCTTTAGGAGATTGGGAGACAAAGCGCTCCACTACTATATCGGGACGAAGATGCTCTACATAGTCAATCACTAAATCAATATATTCATCCACTTCTGCAAACAAATGAAAATCAACAGGATTATCAACATATTCATGAGCCATGCGCGTGCCGCAAATCAGTTGCAGCTGATGAATTTTCAGAGTATTCAACGGCAGTTCCGAAAGTATTTCCGCCTGTCCCACCATCGTGTCATGTGTTTCTCCCGGAAGTCCGAGGATGACATGTCCGCCCGTCAAAATACCACAGGCGGCAGTCCGCCCGACCGCTTCTGCTGTATCCGCATAAGTATGCCCTCTATTTATTCGTCGCAGAGTCTTGTCACAAGCACTTTCTATTCCATATTCCACCATGAGAAAAGTATGCCTGTTCAACTCTTCCAAATAGTGCAATAAGCCTTCCGGCATACAATCCGGACGCGTTCCTATCACCAAACCTACGACATCTTTCACCTCTAGCGCCTCTTCATACTTACGTTTCAGTCCTTCCAATTCCGCATACGTATTGGTATAAGCCTGAAAATAAGCCAGATATTTCATATCCGGATATTTACGTGCAAAAAAGCATTTGCCTTCTTCCAGTTGGGTAGAGATGGATTTCTCCGTCCGGCAATAATCTGGGTTGAAAGTCTGGTTGTTGCAATAAGTACAGCCACCCCACCCTTTCGTTCCGTCCCGGTTGGGACAGGTAAACCCTGCATTCAATGAAATCTTTTGTACTTTGTAAGGAAAATACTTACGTAAGAAAGTAGGGAAATCATTATATAGAAAATGAGTCGGTATATCCATTCTGTTCATTCATTATTTAATTCACAAACATAAGAAAAATCAACGAAGTTAAAAAAGATACCCCAAAATATCTTCAATATATTAAAATAATCATAAAGGGCATAAGATAATTTAATAAATATAATGATTTAAAAATCCATTTAGTTAGCTTTGTTTCGATTTTAGGCATTGACGGGAGGATACTTGTGAAAGTCTTGTGCAATTTATTCCCCAATTATAATTTCATCTCACCATACCCCATGCAACTCTCGTCAATAAAATTATTCCCTTTGTATTCTTAACAAGAATATAAAGGGGATTTTTAGTTTAAGCAAATGTCGTTTATTTAAGTCCCAATAAAGTCCGGAGATAATAACGCCCGATATGATCAGGTTTGAAGAAAAACAGAATACCTGCTATAATCAAGGCGAAAGGCCAAACCATTGCCTGTGAATTCTACGGCAACTATAAAAGTCCACCTATCAAAAAATAGACACCTATAAAAAAAGTACGATTCCACCGATGAAATGACACCGAATCATAGAACAGATACCTATTATAATAAGAAGTGAATGCCAAGATACGATAATATCGAGAACCTCATTAATAATCCATCCCATATTGCGGGCAAACAACAAAATCCGATCCAATCCGAAATCCCGGATTCGTATATTCACCGCGCTTCATAACACAAATATTACCTTCCAAAGCCAATTCCTACACCTTGCAGCCAACTAAAAACAAAAAATACTAGGTGAAAAACAAATATTGCACATGGTTACATTCATATTATCATACTTTTGTAGCGATGAATAAACTCTCTTAAGAGAGATTAAAGACAATAAACAACAACCATTAATTTATAAACATGCAAAGTATGTCTAACAAAGTGAAAAACATGCGCTCCTTATTGCTAATACTATTTTCGGCAATATCGCTCAGCGTATCTGCGCAAACGATTACCGTAACAGGTAACGTGAAAGACACCAACGGAGAACCTATTATCGGAGCCTCTGTTGTAGAAAAAGGTAATACGGCCAATGGTACGATTACAGACTTAGATGGTAACTTTTCTATCAAGGTCGACGGAAAAAAGACGCTTGTGATTTCATATATTGGTATGAAAACACAAGAAATTGCTATTCAAGGAAGAAAATCTGTTAATGTAACCATGCAAGATGACTCACAAGCATTGGATGAAGTAGTTGTTATCGGCTATGGCACAGTTAACAAAAGAGACCTGACAGGTTCTGTAGCATCAGTAAATTCTAAAGATTTAGCAGTGGTACCAGTGTCGAGTGCAACTGAAGCCCTGACCGGAAAACTTGCCGGTGTCAATATCACAACGACAGAAGGTTCTCCTGATGCAGACGTCAAGATTCGCGTACGTGGTGGCGGTTCTTTATCACAAGACAATTCCCCACTTTATATCGTGGACGGATTTCCCGTATCAAGCATTAGCGATATAGCTCCGTCTGAGATTCAAAGTATCGATGTTCTGAAGGATGCATCTTCTACTGCAATCTACGGTGCCCGCGGTGCCAACGGTGTTATTATTGTCACTACCAAAAGTGGTAAGGAAGGTAAGACACAAGTAGATTTTAACGCTTCCTTTGGTTTCAAAAAAGTAGCTAAAATGACTAAAGTTTTAAGCCCTTACGATTATGTGGCTTATCAACGTGAAATTGGTTCTACTGCTAATTATGGTAATTATGCAGATATGGATCTTTGGAAGTCTTTCCCGGGAGAAGATTTACAAGACGAGATATTCGGACGTACAGGTAACCAACAACAATATAATGTAAACGTAAGCGGAGGTAGCAAACAGATTAAATATAGTGTAAGTTATGCTCACAATGAAGAAAAAAGTATCATGCTTGGTTCCGGCTTCAACAAAGATAATGTAAATGCTAAAATCAATGCTGAGTTGAACCAATGGATGACGCTTGATTTCAATGCACGTTTCAGTTACTCTTCTATTGAAGGATTAAGCGGTGGAGCAGATACAAATGAAAGCAATGCCGCTAACTCAATTGTAGCAAATGCAATAACTTTCCGACCGGTCGACGCTTTAAGCAACGGCGATCTGGAGGATGAAGAGAATAACTCGGCAACAAGCGCAACACCGCTAGAGCGCTTATTGGCAACAGAAAAGAACCGCAAGACATTCAACCAAAATTATAATATCGGTCTAAATTGGAAACCCTTCAAAAACCTCACATTCCGTTCAGAATTCGGTTACGGATGGAGATATGATGATACAGAACAATATTGGGGTACAGATGCCGTATCCAACTCCAAGTATGGATATAACGGACGTCCGCAAGCCTTCTTATTGAGAGAGACTTCCAAAAACTGGAGAAATGCCAATACATTAACTTACGAAAACAAGAAACTCTTCGGTGGTCGTGACCGCATGAATGTTCTGATTGGACATGAAGTAAGCAGCAGCTGGAAAAATTCTATAGAAAATGTCTCTGTTTCTTTCCCCACATCAATGGGATTTGACGATATGAAAGCAAATATGGGTGCAGGTACTTCATTGCCTACACAATCAACCATCGGTGCAAAAGAAAACATGCTCTCTTTCTTCGGACGTGTCAATTACACCATGATGGACAAATACTTGCTGACGGTTACCATGCGTGCCGATGGTTCCAGCAAGTTCGCCAAAGGTAACCAATGGGGAATGTTCCCTTCTGCAGCTTTGGCTTGGCGTCTGTCTGACGAAGCATTCATGGAAAACGCTAAGGATTGGCTTTCCGCACTAAAAGTCCGTTTAAGTTTCGGTACTGCCGGTAATAACCGTATCAACTCAGGATTATTGGCTACTACTTTCTCTATGTCGGACAACTCTGCACGTGCTCCTTTCTTCGGTGAATCAATGGCTAACATGTTGCAACATACAACCACACTTTATAATCCTAATCTAAAGTGGGAAACAACTGTCACTCGTAACTTTGGTATCGACTATGGGTTCTGGAACAATCGTATCTCGGGCTCTTTAGACGTATATTGGAATACAACAAAAGATCTGCTGATGCAAGCTGAAGTACCATCAAGTACCGGCTATTCCTATCAATACCAAAACTTCGGCAAAACATCGAATAAAGGTATTGAATTTACAGCCAATGCCGTATTGGTGGATCAAAAGAAATTTGGATTGAACTTTAACTTTAACATCGCTTACAACCGTAGCCGTATCGATGAATTGAATACTGACAATCCGTGGCAAGATTACAAATGGGCAGGCAGCAATATTTCCAAATATGAAGTTTTCCGGGTAGAAGAAGGTGGACGCTTAGGTGAAATTTGGGGATATCGCGCCAATGGTTTCTATACAGTGTATGACCCGAAAACTAACCCAAACGGAGATTTAGTATGGAAAGGCGGAAACTGGGTATTACGCGACGGTCTGAAAGACAACAGTGCTTCAGTAACAGGCGGTTCTTATAAACCCGGTGGATTAAAGCTGAAATGTGACGAAGACGGACAACCTGTAAAAGAACGTTTGGGCAACACAATTGCTCCTGTTATGGGTGGATTCGGTTTTGACGGTCATATCGGCAACTTTGATTTCAATTTCTTCTTTAACTATTCGGTAGGAAATGTGATTCTCAACGGTACCAAGCTTTTGTCGTCTTTCCAGACAGGAAGCAAGAAAGGGTATAATCTGAATAATGATTTTGCTTTAGGCAATCGCTATTCTTGGATTGATCCTGCAACCGGATTAAATCTTTCAGCAGAAAGCACCGCCGTGAAAGAAGCATATGGTGACATGATGACTGCCGGATTACGTCTGAATGAGCTGAACCGGAACGCACAAATCTACAACCCGGCTTCAATGACACAGGCACAAATATACGATTATGCAGTAGAAGATGCTTCTTTCCTACGAATCAACAATATAACAATAGGTTATACATTACCCAAAACATGGGTGAAGAAAGCTTTCCTGCAAAATGTAAGAATATATCTGACAGGATACAACTTGTATTGTTGGACAAACTACAGCGGTTCTGATCCGGAAGTAGACACCATGAGCAAGAAAAATGCAATGAACCCTGGTATCGATTATGCAGCATATCCTAAGAGCCGTACATTTGTTGGTGGCATTAACGTAACTTTCTAACTAAATCAAATTAATGAATTTATGAAACATATATATAAATCTGTATTTTTGGCTACCGGACTGTTGTCTTTGACTGCATGTTCCGATTTCCTTGACCAGTCATCTCCCTCCGAGATGAACGACAAAGTGGTATTCAACAATGAATATTACACAGAACTTACGTTGAATAAAGTATATGGCGGACTGACGCAAGACAAAACCTACTCTCAGTTCATGCCTATCCAAGCCGGACTAAACACCGACTGCGAGTTAATAGACGGACTGGGGAGCGATGCTCAAAACACAACTCATCAACGTGGTGTGTTCAATTACAATGCTTCTCCCGGATTTGCAGATTTGGAAACCGTATGGAATAATATGTACGGAGTAATAGAAGATGCCAACTTAGTAATAAACGGAGTGGACAATAGTTCCCTTATTGAAGAGGGAAATGAATCAAGAGCTACCATGCTACGTTTCAGAGCAGAAGCCAAGACATTACGCGCAATGATTTACCTAGACTTGATCCGCTTGTTTGGAGACGTACCTTATAAAGTAGAAATCTCCAAATCCGACCTGAGTAATGCTTATTTAGGAAAAACAGATCGGGATGTTATTATGGAAAACTTGATTGCGGATCTGGAAGAATCTATTCCTGACCTGCCTTGGGCCGGCGAACAGACAACCGAACATGTCACACGCGGTTATGCACATGGTCTGTTAGCCAATATAGCATTAACACGTGCCGGCTGGTTTATCCGTGAGTCTGCTAAAGAGGGTTATATTACTGCTACAAAAAATTCGGATGACAACTATCCTACGCAACGTTGTGACGATGAAACCAGAAAGAAGATGTACGAATTGGCAGAGAAGCATTTATCTACTATTATCAATAGCGGAAAACATGCATTGACAAGTACTCCTGAGCAATATTGGCTGGACATGAATGTGGGAAATTTACAAACCAGTACACCGGAAAATTTATTTGAGATTCCAATGGGTATTAATAAAAGCGGGGAATTAGGATATACTGTAGGTTTCCGCGTAAATGGTCCTACTCCCGATTATGGTAAGAAAGGAAATTCTACCGGTACTCTGAAACTGACAGCTCCCTATTTTTATTCTTTTGACAGAGACGACACACGCCGTGACTTAACCTGTGCCACTTATCAGTTAGAGAACAAAAGTTCATACACAGAAGCAATGTTAGGAAATGCCCCTTTCGGTATCTACTGTGGAAAATGGGATTATCGTAAGATGGCAGGTAACCCAACTTGGTTGGAAGCGGTGCTGGCCGGTGATGAAAAAGCTAAAATCTGCTCTGGAATCAATGTAGTAAAGATGCGTTATGCATACGTACTATTAATGTATGCAGAAGTAGTCAACGAGTTACATAAAACCCAGACTGCATACGGAACAGATTTAGACGGAAAGAATTGTACGTTATCTGCTTATGACGCTCTACTGCAAGTACATCAAAGAGCCTTTACCGACCGGAACGCAGCAGCAACAAAACTAAATCAACTGATTGCTGATAAAGGTTTCTTTGAAGCTATCGTACAGGAGAATGCCTGGGAACTGGCAGGTGAAGGAGTCCGCAAATTCGACTTGATTCGTTGGAACCTGTTAAGTGACAAGATTGATGAATTTAAATCAACTTATGAAGCCCACATCGGAAATGATGATGGAACAGGAACCAAGTGGCCGCAAAAGATTTACTTCAATTATAAGAAAAACAGTGATAAGGCTTATAAAGAAATCGACCAGTCTTCGATTACCTGGTATGAAACACCGGCAGATACAAAAGCTTACGAAGCCAACAAAGACAGTTTTGGTAAAATAGACACCAAACAAAAAGATACTAATCTGCCCTCTATCAGTAGCGGGTTGAATACACCGGTAAAGAATCGTTATCTGTTGCCGCTTTATTCAAGAACCATATCTACATCAAACGGCACTTTGAAAAACTCCTATGGATATAACTAAAAAAAGGAAAGAACATATGAAAAACTTAAAATATATCATTAGCGCAGGAACCTGTTTACTCCTGACTATATTCCTCTCCACATCATGTACTGACGGCAATGATTGGGAGGTTATAGAAGCCAACCGACTGTTCGGCCCGACACAAGGCGATTTCAGCCTGACAGCCGATGACGAGATTGCCCAAATCGAAATAACATGGAAGGGCGTAAAAGACGCACAAGGATATGTATTAGAAATCAGTACCGAGCCATTGTCAAGTGACATTGCATTGGGGGAAGCTGCCGGAAGTCAAGTTTTCGGCAATGATGGAGAAAAAATATCAAGTCCGTTAACGGTTAAGGAGTTACTTCCGGAAACGAACTACTATGCCCGTATCAAAGCAATAGGTTCAAATAAGGAATCCTATTGGGTTTACGCAGAAAAATCCGTTAAAACCACAAAAGAGCAATTATTGGAAATACCGACTGAGGATGCAGGAGATATCACCAAGGAATCTATTCGTGTCTCTTGGATGGAAGGGTGTAACGTAACAGCATTACACATCAGCTCAAACAGTGCCTCTGCTCCATACGAAGAAACCTTTATTTTGGAAGAAGCTGACAAAGAGGCTTGTTCATTCCTTTTTGAAGGTTTGTCATCTCTTACAGAATATACCATCGAATTATTAAACAACGACATTATTCGTGGTACTATTAAAGTAACAACAGCACAAGGTGAAATGATTGAGGTCACAGTAGATGAACTCACTCATAATAGTACTTCATTCTCATGGGCAGAAGCCGCAGATGCATATACGCTTATTCCGGGTGAAAATCCAACGGCAGATGGAGCAGAAGCTTTCCCGGCAGGTTCGGCTACTACATTCACTGCTTCAAATTTGAAAGGTAGTACTACTTATACGTTCTCGGTTATTAAGAATGGGGCGATTATCGGTTATGTAACATTTGAAACAGAATATGAAGCTCCGGCAAATGCTGTAAACATTGATACATTTGAAGCTTTCGAAAGTACAATAGAAAACGGAAGTGGTGATATTGCTCTTAATCTCGTCTCCAACATAACATTGACTAAAGAAGTTATTATTCCCGAAACTGTTACATCATTAACCATTTTCAGTACTGGTACACCTGTAAAATATGCAAAAGCCGATAAAGGTGATTTAACAGTGGCAACAGGCGCATCGTTGAACAAGATAGAGTTTTATAATATAGATTGCGTGGATGAAACAGCAGCCGGATATTTACTAAATGTTAAGAATTCATTCCAATTGAACGATTTTACCGCCAACCGCTTAAAGCTTTCCGATTTCCGTGGTATCATCCGTACACAAACTAATGCGGCGGCTGCTAAATTCGGAACAATCACCTTTAACAATTGCGTTATCACCAATATCGGTAGTTATGGTATTTTGAATACCAAAGTAAGCGGAGTTGAACTGGAAAAAATCAGCATGGTTAACACAACAGTCAATCAAATATCTTCAGGCTCTATGTTTACATTACTACAAACGCCAGAGATCACTATTGAGCGTTGTACATTCTATAACTTAGCCAAAGGAAAAACTGTAATTGATACCAACAAAGTAAAAGCCGGTTCTATCACCATTACAAATACTCTTGTAGGTATGACTGAGGCTACTAAAGGATATGAGGGACCGACAGTTAAATTCAGTGATTCTTTCACGACCAATGATTGTATGTTCGGTTCTAAAAATACTTGGGGAACAGCTCTTGACATTTCATCGACAGAACTGTTTGTCGATCCTGCAAACGGTGACTTTACAGTGAAAGACACTAAATACAAAGCATACGGTGATCCCCGTTGGAATAAATAATAAACAAATTAATCTAAGAAAACATGAAAAATAATATATTTTCAATTTGCGGAAATCTGGCAATAGGTACTTTTTTAATGGTATCTTGTGCTGACATAGATCCTAAAATGACAAATGATACATTACCACTACTTCCTAATGAAGTAGAACAAGGTACTATTGTCCAGTTGGATTACGGTGAATTATTAGCTTTCCCTGGTGCAGAAGGACATGGAAAAAATACAGTAGGCGGACGTGACGGTTCGGTTTATCACGTAACCAAATTGACAGATGACGGAACGGAAGGCACATTCCGTTGGGCTGTTTCGCAGAAAGACAAAAGAACAATTGTCTTCGATGTAGCTGGCACTATCCATCTAAATAGCGAACTAAAAACAACAAACGATTATTTGACGATTGCCGGACAAACATCTCCGGGGGGTATTTGTATCGCAGGTTATCCATTTATAATAAACTCAAATAATGTTATTATACGCTTTATCCGTTTTCGCCCGGGAAATGTCGACATTGATTGTGATGGTTTAGGAGGCAGTGACAAAGAAAATGTCATTATCGACCACTGTTCTATCAGTTGGTGCACAGATGAATGTTTATCGGTATATGGTATGGTGAATTCTACTGTACAATGGTGTTTAGCCTCACAAGCTCTGCGGGTAGTTCCCAGCAAACAAGAAGGCGACAAAGTGAAAACACATGGATTCGGTGGAAACTGGGGTGGACATTTTGCTACTTACCATCATAATATGATTGCCCATTGCGAAAGCCGTGTTCCACGCCTTGGTCCACGTCCTACCACATTGAAATTAGATGAGAAAGTAGATATCCGCAACAACGTATTCTATAATTGGGCAGGTGAAGGATGCTACGGTGGCGAAGCACAAAATGTAAACATCGTAAATAACTACTACAAACCGGGACCCGCAACGGCAAAGGCATCCGACAAAGTAAAATACCGCATTGCCAAAGTAGGTATCTATGCAAAAGACTATGACAATGGAGCAGACTTTGAACCTTTCAAAGGAATATGGGGAACATTTTTTATTGACGGTAATTTTATGAACGGTAACGAGGAAGTTACAACTGACAATTGGACGAATGGCGTCTACGCCCAACAACAATCAGACAAAAGTAACGACTTTTCATGGGACAACAACAAGGATAAAATCAGAAAAGAAACTCCTGTTACCAAAGCTAACGGTGTGACTACCCATAGTGCAGAAGTAGCTTATACTAAAGTATTATCGTATGTAGGAGCCTGCAACTATCGTGATGCTGTTGACAAACTGATTGTAGATGATGTCAACAAGGGCGAGGCTACATATACATCAACTACAGACAGTAACCAAAATCCTACAGACAACAAACCGGGTTACATCAATGATCCACGCCAATTTTGGGGAGATGATCCTTACCCAGTATTGCCTGTCGATACCAAACGTAACATTACCGACACCGATGGCGATGGCATTCCTGATGAATGGGAACTCGTTCATGGTCTGGACCCTAATTATGCTTTAGACGGTAATATGCGCACTATAGATATACACGGCAAGTATTCCAACCTCGAAATGTACATGAATAGTTTGGTCAAGGATATTATGGACCAATGCACAGAAGGTGGTAATGTGGTTGAATAACATTAATACTACCCTATTAACATAGACAGGAAGAGGTTCTTCCGTCTGAAAAATATGAAAAGAGGATGTGTTTACAAATTCACCACATTCTCTTTTCATTTTACAGTACTCTCATTATAATCATACCATGAACAGAATATTATCAACAATTATTCTAAGTTTTCTTATTATAGCTTGTTCAAACACCGATCCCATAACGTCTCCTCTTCCGTCCGAACAGGAACCGGACAACAACCAATCTGAAACCCAACTTCCCGACCGGCAATACACCCCGGCTTTCCCAGGAGCCGAAGGAGCAGGCAAATACACAACCGGTGGTGCAGGTGGTACTGTATATACAGTTACCAAACTCACAGATGATGGCTCGGAAGGAACACTACGCTGGGCGATAGAAAAAAGCGGAACAAGAACAATTGTATTTGCTGTGGGAGGAGTCATACCGCTAAAAAAGAAATTATCTATTAAAAACGACAACATCACTATTGCCGGACAAACCGCACCCGGTACAGGGATCTGCCTAAAGAACTATACACTTAATGTTTCTGCAAACAATGTCATTATCCGTTTCATTCGTTCACGAATGGGGGCAGACATCCAACAAAAAGGAGATGACGCAATGAATGGATTCCAGGCAAGCTATCCTGGCAAGCAAAACATTATCATAGATCATTGTTCCATGAGTTGGAGTACCGATGAATGTGCATCATTTTATGGAAATACCAATTTCACTCTCCAATGGTGTATCGTCAGCGAAAGTCTTACCAACTCCATTCATGAGAAAGGAGCACACGGGTATGGTGGAATATGGGGAGGTAGCCCGGCTACTTTCCATCACAATCTGATAGCCCATCACAGCAACCGCACTCCACGACTTTGTGGAAGCCGCTATTCCAACCGTGAAGATATGGAAAAAGTAGATGTATGCAATAATGTCATCTACAATTGGACAAACGAAGGAGCCTATGGAGCACAAGGCGGCTCATACAATATTGTCAACAACTACTACAAACCTGGTCCTGTAAACGTAGCAGAAAAAGTACATTGCCGCATTTTCACAGCATATGTAGATGATGGAACAAATAATCAGAAAGCAGGAACCTATGGAAGATTTTACCTGAACGGAAATATATACGATTCTTCCCGGAATGATTTATCAGCCAGCCAATTAAAAGAAATTGAAAATGCCAACAATAACAATACTTCTCCTACAGCTTTCTATGTAAAAGACAACGCATATAAAGTTCCGGCTGAAAAGTTGCTGGTTTCTTCCCGTTTCAATATTTTAGTAGATTATTCTTTTGTCCAACCTGCTAACGAAGCTTATCAGGCTGTTTTAAAATACGCCGGTGCCTCTAACATTCCGGACAAGATAGACGCACGAATTGTAAAAGATGTGAAAGAAGGCAACTACACGTACAAAGGTTCCAATGGAGGAATGTATGGTCTGATAGACACTCCTGCCGACGCAGAAGGATGGAATGAATATGTAGAAACCCGTTCGTCACAACAAGATACTGACGGTGACGGAATTCCTGACGAATGGGAAAAGATGCACAATCTGAATCCTAATGACCCTTCAGACGGAGTCAAATATACTTTAAGCCCGGAATATACGAATCTTGAAGTATATATGAACAGCCTGGTCAATCACCTGTTCCCTAAAAAATAGAATAGATAATTATTACCTCCTACCTGCCTACCTTCTCTTTATACTCCGTCGGTGTCATCCCCACCTGCGCCTTGAAGCATTTGCTGAAATAACGCGGGTCATTAATACCGACCATATACGAAATCTGCGTCATATTAAATTCTCCGGTTTCAATCAGTTGAGTAGCACGCTTAATACGGATTTCCTTGATAAACTCGATAGGCGCCAGTCCGGTAAGCGTTTTCAGTTTCTTAAAGAATACCGAACGGCTGACAGCCAGCTCGCGTACCAAATCATCTACTACCAAGTCACCATTATCCATATTTCGCTCCATCAGCTCCACCAGTTTATCCATAAACTTACGGTCGTTGGGGGACATATCGGGAACAGCAGGTTGAGGCTGAGGTTGCGCTCCCTGCCCCGATTCAACCCCGTTTGCTTCCCCTGACACAACCTCTGCCGGTACAGGCGAATTTTCGGGGACAGCAGACATGTTGATATGCATCAGGCTATCGCGGTAGAAACTCTGCAGCTTCTTGCGCTGCATCAGCAGATTTTCCACACGGGCTTGCAGATACGTAGCGCTGAAAGGCTTCGTGATATAATCATCCGCACCATACTCCAGCCCTTCCAATTTACTTTCGATAGTAGTCTTGGCGGTAAGCAGGATAATAGGTATATGGCTAGTCGTCATATCCGCACGCAGTTCCCGGGTCATCTCGATACCGTCTTTTTCGGGCATCATCACATCACTGATAACAATATCCGGCAAATACTTCAATGCCTTGTTCCAGCCTTCCATACCATCGGCAGCTTCCACCACCCTGTACATCGGAGTAAATATACTACGCAGGAACTCACGCAATTCCTGATTATCCTCAACCAGCAACATCAGTTCTTTGGAATTATCTTCCACTGACGTTTCTTTCTCCGAAGGTGATTCCTCAACTCCCCTACCGTCTGCCGCCACCAAAGTTTCAGACTGGAGCGATGCATTGGCAATATCCACCACCTGCACCATCCTTACGGGAGTTTCCGCATCCTCAAGGATAAATTCGACTTCCTCATCATAATGCCCTTTCCCTTTCAGGAAATCAACCTTGAAACAACTTCCTTCTCCCAAATGGCTATCGACGGAAATAGTTGCCTTGTGCATCTCCACAAGCTCCTTCACCAGTGAAAGTCCGATTCCTGTGCTAGCCTGATTGAAAAGATTCTTATCCACCAGATTCTCAAAACGGACAAACAGCGATTTCTTCTTATTCTCGGCAATACCGATACCTTGGTCCTGCACACCGATAGAAACAGTATTCTCATCTTCTTGAATAAAAACTGTAATCATTTTCCCGTTTGGCGTGTATTTGAAAGCATTGGAAAGCAGGTTAAACACAATCTTTTCCAACTTATCCACATCCACCCAAAGGTAAAGGTGCTGCTTCTCCGTCTCAAACAGGAAATCAATCCGGTGCTCCTCGGCAACGGCTTCGAAGTTATCCATCACCTTGCGTACAAACGGTACGACATCCACACGCTGCACCTGCATCTTCATCTTCTTGTTCTGAATCTTACGGAAGTCCAGAATCTGGTTGACAAGACGAAGCATACGGTTGGTATTCCGTTCTACCACCACCAATTGCTCACGGGCATCCTCCGGCAACTTATCATTCTTCAACACTTGTTCCACAGGTCCCGCTATCAACGTAAGCGGTGTACGGAGCTCATGGGAAATATTGGTAAAGAAACGCAGCTTTATGTCCGAAATCTGCTGTTCGACGGACACTTCATGCTTCAGCCGGTAAATAGTGAACAGGATATAAACAGCCACAAGAATGATAATCAGTATAAATAATACATAAAGCACATATGCCACCGGAGTCTCCCAGAAAGAGGGAAGAACAACAATATCCAGCATGCGCTCGTTCTCCACCCACGCCCCGTCGCTATTGGTAGACCGGACGCGGAATACATAATTTCCCTTCGGTAGATTGGTATAAGTCACACTCCGCTGTTTATCCGCCAACGTCCACTGCTTCTCAAATCCATCGAGAATATAGGCATACTGTATATTCTGCGGATTCGTGTAATCAAGTGCCGCATACTGGACAGAGAAAATATTCTCGTCATGCGAAAGCACCAGTTTTTCCGTATCATCCAAATCTACTTTCAGTATAGATGCTTTTCCCGGAGTGACGTCCTCATTATTCACCATCAACTTGCCGAAAACAATCGGCGGCACATAACTGCTTTTCCGTATCGAGTCCGGATTGAACATAAATACCCCGTTACTGGTGCCGAACATCACATTCCCTTCGGAAGTCAATACAGAAGCCGCCTCACTGAAACGAACCCGGAAACTGATACTCCGTTCGTCATAATTTTCAAAACGCTCTTCGGAAGGGATGAATTTACAGATGCCGTTCTCTGTGCTAATCCAAAGGTTCTGCTTATGGTCTTCGCGAATGGAGAGCAACACATCCGAAGAAAGCCCGTCGAGCACCGAGTAAGACTTAAACTCTCCGTGACCGTCTTTGTCGATAGACAACAGTTTATTCAGTCCGCCGCCGAAAGTAGCCAGATAAAGTTCTTTCTTTTTAGTAGGGATAATCCAGTGCACATCGTTGTTGCTCAAGCTGTTCGTATCATTAGGTACACGCGAGAAATGATGAAACCGTATATCTTCCGGCTTCTTGAAATCCCCGTCGAACGCAATAGCCCCTGTTGTCGTGCCCACCCATATACGCCCGTTGTTATCGGAAGTGATAAAGCGGGTTCGATAGCACA
This sequence comes from Bacteroides acidifaciens, assembly GCF_024623065.1. Taxonomy (GTDB): domain Bacteria; phylum Bacteroidota; class Bacteroidia; order Bacteroidales; family Bacteroidaceae; genus Bacteroides; species Bacteroides acidifaciens. The sequence continues at coordinate 36,120 of NZ_JANJZR010000006.1, read as the reverse complement.
AGTCAATGGGATACCCTTTCAGATTATTGCGGTGATTGATGAAGAGCGTCTCCCCTTCCTGATTTTGAGTAATGTAATTGATACCGCCGCCAAAGGTAGCCGCCCAGATGCGTCCGTGGCGGTCTTCGTACACACAATATACATTGTTGTCGCTCAGGCTATACATATCATCCTTATTGTGCTGGTAGCGTGTCAGCCGATACGACATGCCGGTCGGTGAAGTCTGACGTGCGGAAACCAGTCCGTTACCTTTCGTAGCAATCCACATTACGCCGTTTGAATCCTGCATAATAAAGTAAGCAGTCCCCTGCATCGGAGCACCGGAAAGAGCTATCGTTCCGCTCTCCGTCAAATAACCTTTATACTGACGGTTGGAATCATAAATACGCACGATTCCATCTTTCAGCCCTACCCACAGATTACCCAGTTTATCTTCACAGATAGCCCGTGTCTCATTGCTTATCGATTCATATTCGTGAGGAACCGGGGTCAGCATGGAGAAAGGGACATTGCGGAAAGTGACCTTTTCCAATCCCTTTGAATGGGTACAAAGCCACAGATTACCCTGTTTGTCCGAGAAAGCAATATGAATCTTATTAGAGAAACGCCAGTTATGGCTGCCCAAATCATCATAAAAAGGAACGAGGCAGTTCCGTTCGCGGTCGAAATAAGAGAAACCGCCGCCATACGGATGCACCCACAAATATCCGTTCACATCTTCGTGAATGTGAAAAGCAGGACGGGAACGGTCGGCATTGCTATATTCCACTTTCATCTGTTCCCGCTTCACCACTCCGGTGGCAAGGTTGAAATGAACCACCACACCTAGTTCTTCCTGTTCGAACCAAATCTCCGAAGCATGGTCCACATACATAGAAAGAATCGGTTTATCGGGCAAGTCTTTGCAAGTCACATGAGAGTAGTGCACACTCTCTCCGGTTTTCATGTCATAGGTGAAGAAGCCGTCTGTGTCTGTCGCCATGACTGCCTTTTCCTGTTCGGCATAGATAGCGGTAATATTGGCTTTGGTAGGAATCTCGAGCAAATGAAACTCACCGTTACTTTTCTGATAACGCCAGACTCTTCCTTTGTCCGAGGTAAAACAAATATCCTCGTCACGCTCCTGAACCGCATAAAAAGCCTGGTTCATCCCGCCGGTCTTTCCTTTGGTATCGACAAAATAAGAAACCGGTGTTTTCTCACCGGGCGGTATCATGCCCAGTCCGTTATCGGTCAGCAGCCAGTCATTGCCGGCCTTATCCTTATAGACCTCATATACGTGAGTGGCGGGAAACAATCCCGACTTCCGGGAGTATATATCAATATCCAGTTGATGCCCTTTCTCCGGATTGGTGCTGACACGGATAGCACCGTCACTCTCGGTCAATAACCAAACGGTACCATTCGACAATACTTTGATAGCTCCCACATAATAGGTACTCCCCTCTTCGCCGGCAGCCGGAACCTGTTCGAAAGTCTCGGTCTTCGGGTCGAAACGATGGACACGGTTATCATAGGTTAATAGCCAAATAAAACCATAACAATCTTCATACAGGCGGTCCACCCTGTTGTTTGTCAGGCTGATATAATTTCCCTGACGTGCCTTGTATGTTTTAAAGGTATAACCGTTAAAACGGTTGATACCGTCCCAAGTGGCAAACCAAAGATTATCTTTATGGTCCTGCAAGATGTTCATCACCGTATTTTGGGATAATCCATCTTCAGTAGAATAGTGGGTGAAGAAGCTGTTTGTCTGCGCCTGTACCGCTGTCCAGACAAGTAAACTCGAAATAGCTAGATATAAGATTTTTTTCATCATCGATTATGCCCTTAATTAATAGTGCTTTAGAAATAGATACAAGAAATTTTGTATTATATACTTATTCTTGTGCCAGAATCTCTACGGCTTTAATAAAAGCTTCCGCACGAGGTAAAAGATAATCTACCAACGCCGCATCACAGTAAGCGAAATCTTCATAGTCTCCACTATGACGTTTGTCAAACAAATTACTGTATGTACTACCATGCTCCAGACTCAGTAGATTAGTACGTACAAAATGATAAGACAGCATTGTTTTCACTCCGTTGTGAGTACCGGCATCAATACCTTTGGATATCAACAAGCCGGTAGCTGCATAAAAGCAGGCATAATAAAGACGATTAATAGCTGCATTAAAGAAGTCTCCCTTACGCATATAGTCGGCTTCTTTTAGTGTCAGATAGGCTCGTTCAAAACGATATTGCACCAAGGCTATTCGATGTTCGGGAGATAATTCCTGTTTCATAATATAATCCCCTCATTCATTACATTTAGAGAAAAAGGTGTCTGAAAGGGACGATTTTCCCATAACTTACGCAGCATAATCATAGGACTGATAATAACCCCGAATTTTACTTCCAATTCATAAAGCGGACGAATTATTTCCTGCTCACGTTCGGGAGTGAGTTGTGGTTCATCCACCAAAATAAGCAAATCAATGTCACTATCCGGACGTGCATCCCCGCGGGCTTCCGAACCATAAAGTATGGTTTGGGAGTTGGGGACTACCTGCCGAAGGGTGTTGCGTATCATATCTACAATCTCGTTTCTTCTCATCCGTCATATCTCCTTTCTTTGCAAAGAATGTTTTTATAGAAACAAAGATAATAAAAAACTTGCAACTAATTATAATGTATCAGATAATAGTTTGAGCTAATCAGTCAACGTCTTACATCCAACAACTTATTTCCCTCTTCTACCGGATTCCAATCATCACCTCCTGCCAGGACTGTTTTTATCTCATATCCCTTCAGGTTCTTCAACTGACGGGAGAAAGCAGCACGCGCTTTTGGATTGGCTCCCTCGCCACGGCTCTCATATTCGGCATAAAAGACAGTTTTCTCGTTTTCCTTCTTGCCCCAGTTGTTCCATCCAATGGGAAGAATATGTCTGCCCAGTTCGCAACGGATGAATACAGCTTGCGCATACGGACGCCAGGGACGGGACAAATACACTTTTGTGGCTTCCGGTTCCGCAGTCAGTTTGCAATCATAGAATACATAGCCATATTTTTTTCCTTTGTCGGTAGAGGGAGCGGTAACATAACCATCCCGTTTGCTGTGAATATGGCAGCGATTGAACACAGCCGTAGACCAGCCGAAAATAAAATCTACCGTTCCTTCGATGTAGCAGTCTTCGTAATATTGGCGGCTTTGTTTGCCGTAAGTGTAGAGGGTATCCTGGAAGCCTAAGAAGCGGCAATTCTTGAAAAATGCACGGTCGGCAGAGACAAAGCAGGCGACAGCTTGCCCTACGGGACCGGATGAGTTCTCGAATGTGATATTCTCCGCATAGAAGTCCGGAGCATAGATATAACAACCGGACGAACCGGAAGTTCCCATGTTTTCACCGAATACGTTTTTCTTATTGGCGAAATCGTCATTAGTCAATACTGCGCCCTCCTCTCCTATCAAGGAGATATTAATCTTACTTTCAGGGATAATTACCTTTTCTTTGTAAGTGCCTTTGCGAACGAGAATCGTGGTACGGGTATTTTTACGGAAGTCGGGGACGGCATTGATAGCTTCCTGCACGGTAAAGAAATCACCGCTACCGTCTTGGGCTACCACATAATCGTAATGACGGATATATTTTGCCAGCTCGGGAATTTCCCTACCGATGGCATCGACAGCCAGGCCTGCGATGGTTCGCGCTCCATAGACATTCAAGTGGGTATTATCTTCACGGCCTTTCGGAAAAGCGGAAATCTGATTGGGGGCGACAAACATAAAAAGCTTTTTCGATTCTACCGGTCCGAGTTCTTGCACCAGGTCGTGAGTGATTTTGTTCATATCAATAAATACGACTCCGAGCTCTTTCGCTACATTGCGTGGGGAATCCAAATAAGCTCCATGCGTATCGAACAAGACCGTCCCTTCTTTGGGTTGCTCTTTTTCCCCCGGTGTCCGGCGGATATCCTTAGTGATAGAGGCATCCTGCGGTTGGACGAAGTTACGGCGGACGATGGAATTGAACAATACGGGGATGCCGCCTTTCGCGCGGGTTTCGTTTACATAACGGCGGAGATTGTCATCGAATGTAGTTCCCGGCTCGGTGTGTCGGGTAGAATCCGCTTTTTCATCATTATGTCCGAACTGGATAAAGACATAATCACCGTTCTTCACTTTGGAGATGACTTTTGCCCAACGTCCTTCGGAGGTAAAACTCTTGGAACTGCGTCCGTTGGCTGCATGATTGTCTATCTTTATGTCCTCGGAGAAAAATCCGGGAAGTACCATTCCCCAGCCACGTTCGGGATTTCCGCCGTCCAACTTCTTGTTAGCCATAGTCGAATCCCCTATCATAAAGATAGTTACGACAGGCTTGTCCGCGCGAAATGCAGAGCAGAGAACAAAGGTAACTGCCAACAACAGTACTAATTTACTTCTATTTTCTTTCATTTTCTTTATGCTATACTCTATGCTACACTCTATAATAAAAAATCATTTTTCTCTTTCACCTATCACCGGCATCCATCAAACGCCCTATTCATCGGCATTTCAAGCGGTGATAGGTTATTTTTCAACCTATCACCCAATCTATCACCTATCACCGCTTCCCAACCTTCTTTAATTTCCAAAAGCTACCGGAAGCTACGTTTCTCTCGTATCCAAGTTTGCTTATCCTTATCGGAACAAAGTGTTCAATGACGTGAAACATTTTGTTTCCTGCTGAAGAAACTCTAGTTTCAAGTAATAGAAACTCCAGTTTCACGCTGAAGAAACTCTAGTTTCAAGTAATAGAAACTTCAGTTTCACGCTGAAGAAACTCTAGTTTCAAGTAATGGAAACTTCAGTTTCACGCTGAAGAAACTCTAGTTTCAAGACCGGAAACAGACATTTCGTATCGTAGCGCCTGTCAGAAGCGCTAATGTTTCTACTTATAGGGATACCAGTTACTGCTTTCTTTAAAGATATTCTCCGGAGTGTACCTCAATGCTTCCTTTTTGGTGAGTTGTTTTCCCCATGTCACACGTCCCGATGTACCTGCACCTTCGCCTGTATTTCCAAATTCCGCATAACGGGCTGTCTTTTCATTCTCCGGATTCTTCCAGTTATGCCATCCTTCGGGGCGGATATGGCCGCCAAACTCACAATTGATAAACACCGTAGCGGCGTACGGACGCCAAGGGCGACCTAGATATACCTTTTTCACTCCCGGAGCAGCGGTCAGTTTACAGTTTTTGAAGACATAGCCAAACTCTTCATTTTGAGGAGTCGAAGCGGCGGTGATATACGAATCACGTTTGCTATGCAGTTCGCAATATTCAAAAAGTGCCGTAGAAGGACCGAAAATAAAGTCGGTAGTACCTTCTATATAGCAGTTGGTGAATAAAAGACAGTCTCCTTCCGAACCTGTATAGACAGTATCCTGATTACCGAGAAAGCGGCAATTGACGAACATCAGCCGGTCGCCTTCGGTGTGAAGAGCCACCGCCTGCCCCAAAGGAGCCGCATTATTCTCAATCGTCAAGTCTCTGAAAGTGATGTCATTGCCTTCCACCTTGACGGTATAGGTGCGGAACGTTCCCATTTTGTTGATATTGGCATGGTCATCGTACGTGATAATCGTCTTTTCTGCATCTTCGCCTACCAACTGTACGTTCTTCACCCAAGAGGGAATCACCAGTTTTTCTTTGTACGTACCGTTCTTTATATAGATAGTCACCGTGTAGTCCATAAAAGCGCGGACAGCTTCCACTGCTTCCTGAATATTGCGGTAATCTCCTGTCCCGTCGCGTGTGACGACTAACGTGTCTTTGCGTTGCTGTTGTTGTGAATAGACCGATGTTGCACCAAACAGGAGCAACAACATCATTCCTTTAAAAAACACCCTTTTCATCGGTAGAAATTATTTTTGTAAGCGTTCGTATTCCAAACTCGCCATGATAAAAGGTCCTACAGCTTTGGGGTCGTTATTACGGATAGTTTCGTTGATATAATACTCATAATCACCGGAACGGTACACCTTTCCTCCCAGTCCGGCTACGGCACAGACTTTGGTGACGGTTACCAATCCGTTTCCATCTACTTCAATAAAGTTATCCAGAAAACCCTTGTATCCTTTTAATGCTACGCCAAGGTAAGACTTATCAATATACCCCAAACGGACTGCCTTGAATAAGGAATAAACAAACATGGCGGAACAGGATGATTCAAGATAATTCCCTTTCTCACCGCTCTTGTCAAGCACTTGATACCATCCCCCGGTCTTCGGATCTTGCAGTTGCTTCACTTGAACAGCAATGTTATCCAGAATGGCAAGCAGGGAATCTCTTCCGGCCTCATGCTTCGGGATAAACTCCAAAGCATCCACCAAAGCCATGGCATACCACCCCATAGCACGTCCCCAACTGTGCTTGGATTGTCCGGTCACCGGGTCAGCCCAGCGTTCAGTGCGGCTTACGTCGGCAGCGTGACGGTACAGACCGTTTTTGGGGTCGTATGTATGACGGGCACAAGTGACAAACTGATTGATAACATCCGCATAGTCCTGCGGAAGATTGTTGCGGAACGCATATTCCGCATAGAAAGGAGCCCCCATATAAAGGCCGTCCAGCCACATCTGATGGGGATAAATCTTCTTGTGCCAGAAACCGCCGTCCGCGTTGCGGGGCTGTCCCGCAAACTGGCTGTAAAGCAAATCGAGCGCTTTCTTATATTTAGGATTCTTCGTCTGCTCATAGATACGGAAAAGAATCTTTCCGGAGTTGATGCGGTCGAGACTGTAATCGGTTAATTTATAAGCGGTAATCGTTCCGTCATCGTGTACCATCGTGTCTGCGTACGCGATGGCATAATCGCGAATTTTCTTGTCGCCATACATATCGTAAACGTCAAGCATGGCTCCCAGTTCCAATCCGTGGCAATAATCCCACTTCAACTTCGGCTGGAAGTCGAGTTGCCAGGATTCGGGATAGCGAATCATCTCCGATTCAGTCATCCGCACAGACCAGGGCAGCTTGCTGTCTACCTGCCGGGAGGATGCCGGAAGGGCTATTGTGACCAGTAGAGCCAATATAAAAAAATTATAAAAAAGGATTCGTCTCATGGTTTGTTATTTTAAGGATTAAACATACGAGTCTTTCACGCTACGAAAGTAGTGTTTTTCCGCTAAAGCCAGTTGGATTTTTTAATCAAGTAGGTGCATTTTTTGTTTTTCGTGCACGGAAACGACTAATTTTGTGCACGTAAACGTCAAAAATGTCCATTTTTGATGCAATATCTCATAAATTAATAGTTTCGTTTTGGAAGAAAGCGGAAAAGGTCGTACTTTTGGCACGGTTTACAACTAATACCCTCTGGGGGAAACACAGTTATTTATCATTTAAAACAGAGAAAAAATAGAACAGAATGGAAGAAGTATTCAAGTACATTATCGGTCTTGGGGCGGCAGTGATGATGCCGGTCATTTTCACAATTTTAGGAGTATGTATCGGAATTAAATTTGCTAAAGCGCTGAAAAGCGGTTTATTAGTAGGTGTCGGTTTCGTCGGATTGTCGGTAGTGACAGCATTGCTTACCAGCAGCCTGGGCCCTGCACTAAGTAAAATGGTAGAAATCTACGGATTGGAACTGGGTATTTTCGACATGGGTTGGCCGTCTGCAGCAGCAGTAGCCTACAATACTTCGGTCGGTGCTTTCATTATCCCGGTTTGCCTGGGTGTCAACATCCTTATGTTGGTTACCAAGACAACACGTACTGTCAATATCGACCTTTGGAACTATTGGCACTTCGCATTTATCGGAGCCATCGTTTATTTTGCTTCCGACAATATCTACTGGGGATTCTTCGCTGCCATCATCTGCTACATCATTACGCTGGTAATGGCTGATATGACCGCTCCCGCTTTCCAGAAGTTCTATGATAAAATGGACGGCATCTCTATTCCTCAACCGTTCTGCCAAAGTTTTGTTCCGTTCGCTATTGTTATCAACAAACTGCTCGATATGATTCCGGGATTCGATAAACTGAATATCGACTCGGAAGGTATGAAGAAGAAATTCGGTCTGATGGGCGAGCCGTTGTTCCTGGGTATCGTGATTGGCTGTGCTATCGGGGCATTGGGCTGCGGAAGCTGGAAAGAAGTGGTAGACAGTATTCCGGGCATTCTCGGACTGGGTATCAAGATGGGTGCGGTAATGGAATTGATTCCCCGCATCACCAGTCTTTTCATCGAAGGTTTGAAACCTATCTCTGACGCTACCCGCGAACTTATCGCTAAAAAATATAAGAACAATACAGGTCTGAGCATCGGTATGAGCCCCGCACTGGTTATCGGTCACCCGACTACGCTGGTGGTTTCATTGCTTTTGATTCCTGTAACCATTTTCCTTGCAGTTATCCTCCCGGGCAACCGTTTCTTACCGCTGGCTTCCCTGGCAGGTATGTTCTATTTGTTCCCGATGATTCTGCCTATTACAAAAGGTAACGTAGTGAAGTCATTCATTATCGGCCTGGTAGCATTAATCGTCGGTCTGTATTTCGTGACCGAACTTGCCGGATTCTTCACCTTGGCCGCTAAAGACGTATATGACGCTACGGGCGACCAGACAGTGAATATTCCCGCAGGCTTTGAAGGCGGCGCACTCGACTTCGCTTCCAGCCTTTTCTGCTGGGGTATCTTCCACCTGACTTATAGTTTGAAGATTATCGGTCCTGCCATCCTCGTGGTTCTTGCACTCGGAATGGCAATCTACAACCGTATCCGCATGACTAGAAACGATGCGAAAAATGCATTGAACAGTAATAAGGAATAAGTTGAAAACCCGTAACTGACAATAACGTAGTATATAATATATAATCCAAATAAAAATTCGAAAGATGAAAAAATTAGCAATTGCAATGATGTTGGGCATCGCAGCTATATCAGCTTCTGCCCAGGTGAATTACAAGATGCAAGTGGCTTGCAGTCCGCAAGACGTGAAAACGTATGATACAAACCGCCTGCGTAGTAGCTTCCTGATGGAAAAAGTAATGGCTCCGAACGAAATCAACCTTACTTATTCTATGTACGACCGCCTTATCTTCGGTGGTGCTGTTCCTGCAACGAAAGAATTGGTACTGGAAACTATCGACCCGCTAAAAGCTAAATTCTTCCTGGAACGTCGCGAACTGGGTGTCATCAACATTGGTGGCGAAGGTATCGTAACTGTTGACGGAAAAGAATATACTTTGAAATTCAAAGATGCTCTGTACGTAGGTAGAGGCAAGCAGAAAGTGACTTTCAAAAGCAAAGATTCAAGTAATCCCGCCAAGTTCTATATCAACTCCGCTACTGCCCACAAGGAATACAAGACTCAGTTGATTACTATCGACGGACGCAAAGGTTCTCTGAAAGCTAACTCTTTCGCAGCAGGAAAGATGGAAGAAAGTAACGACCGCATTATCAACCAGTTGATTGTGAACAATGTACTTGAAGAAGGTCCTTGCCAACTGCAAATGGGATTGACCGAACTGAAACCGGGTAGCGTATGGAACACAATGCCGGCTCACACTCACAGCCGTCGTGTGGAAGCCTACTTCTATTTCAACGTGCCTGCCGACAACGCCATCTGTCATTTCATGGGCGAACCTCAGGAAGAACGCATCGTATGGATGCAGAACGAACAGGCTATCATGTCACCGGAATGGTCTATCCACGCTGCTGCCGGAACAAGCAACTACATGTTCATCTGGGGTATGGCTGGTGAAAACCTCGACTACGGAGACATGGACAAGTTCAAATATACAGAAATGCGCTAATCGTTGCGCGGCTCTGCATTACATATATAAAATCCGAAAAACTTCATCCTTTCCCCCGCGGGAGAAGGGATGAAGTTTTTCGGGGTTATATACACTTCAACCTCCCCCCAAAACGTTACAGACTAGACGTGTTATGAAACGATACATATACTCTTTGAAACAAATAGCATATAAATGTAACGAATAATACATGAATTCGACCAAATTTTACAAATGAAATCCAGTCGAAATACCGACCTTTGTCAACGAATCAAAATCTATTTAAATCCATTATCATGAATGCATTTCAAAAAACAGGCGAGAAAATGACAAACTACAGATGGACTATCTGTGCTATGCTATTCTTCGCTACTACAGTTAACTATCTCGACCGCCAGGTGCTTTCCCTTACCTGGGACGAGTTTATTAAGCCGGAATTTCATTGGAACGAAGTTCACTACGGTACGATTACTTCCGTTTTTTCTATTGTATATGCAATATGTATGTTGTTCGCCGGTCGCTTTATCGACTGGATGGGCACGAAGAAGGGATATCTTTGGGCAATCGGCGTATGGTCGGCAGGTGCTTGTATGCACGCACTTTGCGGAATCGTAACCGAACAGTATGTAGGTCTGCATAGCGCAGCCGAACTGATGGCGGCTACGGGCGACGTAGTGGTGGTAGTGGCTACCGTAAGTATGTACTGTTTCCTTGCCGCACGCTGTATCCTGGCTCTTGGCGAAGCGGGTAACTTCCCGGCTGCCATCAAAGTAACGGCAGAATACTTCCCTAAGAAAGACCGCGCTTACGCTACTTCCATCTTCAACGCCGGTGCTTCTATCGGTGCCTTGATTGCTCCGGTTTCTATCCCGCTGATTGCGAAAGCATGGGGATGGGAAATGGCATTTATCGTTATCGGTGCACTAGGTTTCGTCTGGATGGGTATGTGGGTATTCATGTACGATGCCCCATCAAAGAGTAAGCACGTCAACAAAGCCGAATTGGATTATATCGAGCAGGATAAATACGAAGAAGGCGCTGCCCCTGTAGCTGTTGAAGAGAAAGACGAAAAGAAGATGAGCTTCCTTCAATGTTTCACTTACAAGCAGACATGGGCTTTTGCTGCCGGTAAGTTCATGACGGACGGTGTGTGGTGGTTCTTCTTGTTCTGGACTCCGTCTTACCTGAATACCCAGTTTAACATCAAAACATCCGACGGATTAGGAATGGCCTTGATTTTCACCCTCTACGCAGTGACTATGCTGTCTATCTACGGCGGCAAACTTCCGACTATCTTTATCAACAAGACGGGTATGAATCCATATGCGGCACGTATGAAAGCAATGCTGATTTTCGCATTCTTTCCATTAGTAGTATTGCTGGCACAACCGTTGGGTACGTTCTCTCCGTGGTTCCCAGTTATCCTTATCGGTATCGGTGGCGCTGCCCACCAGTCCTGGTCGGCCAACATTTTCTCTACCGTAGGTGATATGTTCCCGAAATCGGCAATTGCAAGTATTACAGGTATCGGCGGTATGGCCGGTGGCGTAGGCTCTATGCTGATGCAGTTCGGCGCAGGTCTTCTGTTTGTTCACGCTGACGAAACGCACATGACATTTATGGGATTTGAAGGCAAACCTGCCGGCTATTTCATCATGTTCTGTATCTGTGCCGTAGCTTATCTGGTGGGCTGGATAATCATGAAAACGTTAGTACCCCAATATAAACCCATCGTATTGGAATAAATCTCACCATACATACTGTCAAAGGTCTGAAAAGAAAACTTCAATCATGAAAGTCTCTTTTCAGACCTTTTTCATTATCCTCTCTCCTCTTCTACATATCCCATTTAGCACAATTCGTTTTTATTTATTAAATATCAGCACAAACTCATCTCTATTCACTGCGATTGAATAACGAACAACTGCACACAAAAAAGCCTCTTCTCACGAAGAGGGCTTTTCAAGTTTACTTATTCCCCATTTTTCATACTCAAATACAAGTGATACAAACAAAGAATAGTAAACGTTAAGATGAAAAAAAGGGAAGTCTCACGACTTCCACAATTCTTCTAACCTTAAATCTAAATCTCTATGAAAAAAACGTGTTGCAAATATAGGCGTTTGTTCATTATAGAGGTGTTAATGAATTGCATAAAGAGAGAATAAAAATTAACGTCTGCAAAAATTAGCGAATTTACTCTTTACTCTCTATTAATTTTAATAAACTCCGGTAAAGCGGGTCGACATTCAAGAACTCGGGGACACCGGTCACAAACATCTGCTTTCGCGCACGGGTAAGAGCTACGTTCAGTTTGCGGTCTATCAACACACCGTCTTCCTCGGTTAAATTAGATACAAATTTCAACTGATAATAACTGTTGATGCAACAGGAATAAATAATCACGTCCCGTTCGCTGCCCTGAAAACGTTCGACTGTATCCACCAGTATCCGACTGAGAGCCGGGATGCCCAATGTTTCTATCTCTCTTTTGATAAGGGCTATCTGGCTCCGGTAAGGAGTTATAATTCCCAATGTACGAGACTCATCAAAGTCCGACCGGTTACTCTCGTAAACCTGAGCGGCAAGTCGGGCAACAATCCGGGCTTCCGAAGAGTTTATTTTGACAGATGTTCCTTTCTGCTCCGGAACGGAAGGATAGAAGGCTACGCGCGAAACAGATCCGGAATCTTCCAACTGATGAGGCAGGCCGACGGGAAGCAGACGTCCGCCATAGAAAGCACGATTGGCAAACAAAGCTACTTCAGGATGCATACGCCCCTGGCGGCAAAGCATATCGAACGAGCGGCTATCGCCCGAAGAGCAGCTCCGGTAAAGGCGCTCGAACAAGGAATCTTTCAGATTTGCCAGCCCGACAGACAGCAATGCTTCGTCATAAACTGCCGACTGCTCCGCGTTTTGAAGCACAACGGCAGGAAGTTGTTTATGGTCGCCAATCAGAATAAACTTATCAATGGCGTTACGGCTGGCTTTGTCGCGAGCACAAAGAATACCCAATAACTGAGGTTCAAGTATCTGCGTAGCCTCATCGACAATAGCCACATTGAAATGTTTCAAGCGGAAAAGTTCAGGTTTGCCGGAAACGGCAGCAACCGTTCCCACGATAATGCGGCAGTTTCGGATACGCTCGTAAACTTCCGAACGACGGTTACAGGAGGCCAGTTCGTTTTCTATCAGATGGTCACGATAGTGCTCGTCGCACGGCAATTCGCTCCCGACACGGATAAAGTCGACAACCGGACGGATAGCAATGAGCGATTTGCATATTTCATCGACGGCACGGTTGGTATATGAGAGCAGCAGTATTTGGGTATCTCCATCAATATGGAAGGTTTCCACCATCTTCTTCAAGGCACAGGAAGTCTTGCCCGTTCCCGGAGGGCCGATAAGGAGAAAATAATCCCGGGCTGCTTTGGCCTTCAATGCAACACGAACAAAGTCGTCTTTCGCTTGGGAGATTAAAGCGTCCAACGATTCGTCAAACTTGGGCGGACGTTGTGACAGTAGCAGGTCACGACGGTCTTGCGTAGCCGACAGATAAGCGTACAATCCCTGAAACATAGAACGGAAGGTGGTATCCATCGTATCGTGTTCGATGGCATAAAGGCTTTCGTCGGGAAGCACGGAAGGATTCTGTTGCGTAGAACGCAGACGGACACAGATTTCGTGGTCTGTCAGATATTCGATGTTGCCTTTGAATACCATTTTGTTGGTTACATTATCCGTATCACTGTTGCGTTCATACAGAATGACGGCATCGCCCTGGCGGAAGTTGGGAAGTACATCATACTCGTCGGCCCTGCTGCTTGCAGCTACCTCTTCCGCCTGAAGATCCAGAGAGGCAACAGAGTGCGGCGAAGGTTGCGAAAGCGAAGACGTGAGCGAACGGCTCAACAGCAGATGAGCTTTATGCTCGTCGGCCGCATGGTTCTCTTTGATGCGCAAATCGTAGATTATTTCGCCGGCTTCGCACTTTTCGGCCAATGTAGAAAGCCACAACGAAGCGGCTCCGGTACGTCCTTCGTAGTCCACATCGCCCGATTTGGAGGTATAAAGCTCTTTGGTCAGGAAATTATATACGGCATGGAAATATTTTTTCTCCAATGGCGAAAGCGCTTTCAGTTTCTTCTGAAAGCTGTCGATGGGCGGACGCAGATAAGTCTCCCAAAAACGTCCTTGCAGCCCCCGTTCGTTCAAGGTTGCAGCGTTGATTTCCTCCAGTTTACGTTCGGTGTATTCCAGGTTGTTGTGCAGTTGGATACCATATTCGTTGGCTACAATCCTATTGCGCAGGTCGATTACCCGGCGCACCATTGCCCACGAAGGACGCGACGGATAAAGAAGCGGATAACGGGTATAGAACAGATAGGCTTTCACTTTCCGGTGGTCCATTCCCATAGAGTATTGTAGAACGGCCTGGTAGAGAAGCATCTGTACTTTGTTGTTCTCTTTGGGTTCAACCTTGCCACGGATGGCGTACTCATCGGCTTTACCCGATTTCATTTCGATAAAGGAAGACATATCCCGTTGCATATAATCGAGGCGCCCCTGGAGTCCGAGTGCCTCGCAGATATAAGAAGGTTCGAGCACCGCGTCTGTCTTGTCGAGTTCATATCCGGCGGCGTGGAAGGTATCGTTCACCGTTTGACGGATATGCTCGAAGTGCAGTTTGCAATCGTCAAAGAATTGGCGTTCTTTCTCCCTGTCCTGCAAGTCGGGGCAGGCTGCCAACTCGATAGGATAGCGCCGGAAAGCTTTCTGCATACAAGTCCGGTAGTCTACTTCTTCATCCTGCGCGTGAATCCATTCATCGAGGAAAAGATTGGCTATATTTCCCAACAACAGGGGGCGTGCATTCTCAATCGGCTGGAGACGGGAAAGGTAATAATTTGCCGGATGATGCCCGTAGTCGCGGAAACACTCGGCAAGGGAACTGATGTCAATCAGGTAATCCGGTTCGAGAACGATAAACGAGGGGGTCAGTATTCCCGCGTCGTCAATGGCTACGTCTAATAAGTTCAGTTGGGTGTGACGCCAGAGCAGTTTGCATGTCTCCGCAAATTCTTCATTTATTTGAGGGATATTGTAACGGACAAGCCACGGGGTTTCCGAGACTTCGTCCAATGGAGTTACATACAAGTATTGCTCATTTGCATACTGAAAACATACGCGCATCCGCTGCACACGTTTACGGGCGGGAGGGGCTGACAGATAAGTAGCATCCGCTTTCGGAAGCAATCGGTACAGTTCTTCGGGTATGTCTTCTTCCGAAAGTTTACGGATTAAGAAAGCTAGTGTCTTGACATCCCGCAACAGGTTCTCCCTGGTCGGTTCGAGACGGCGGTTCAGAATATGGTTGGAAGTCAGGCGGAAAGTATGCAGCCGGTTTTGTTCTCCTGCCGAAAGGTCTACCTTTGCAGCGATAAAGCTGATTCGTGCGGAGAGGTCGGTCATCTGCAGACTTTCATTTTGCATTTGCGACCGGCAGACGCGTTCAAGCAAGTCACGCATCTGCTTGTATCCTACGGCAAGCCGGGTGTCTTCCACCCGGCAAACAGCCAAAAGTAACTCATAAGATTCTATCGCTTCACTCTTCTGATAAGGCAACTTCATCTTCAATTTCTTCTTCTGTTTTCTTTTTATCCTTTATCATCAGGATGCTCATTTCGTAGAGCAGATAAAGCGGAATGGCCACGACGCTCAGCGTGAACGGGTCGCCCGTCGGAGTGATAATGGCAGCAGCTATCACGATGATGACAACGGCATGGCGGCGGTATTTCCGCAAGAAGGACTTATCGACTACTCCCAACAATGAAAGCAACCACGTCACTAATGGCAACTCAAATGCCAGTCCCATGCAAAGAATCAGCATCATGAAATTATCAATATAGGAATTAAGCGACAGAATGTTCTCCACTTCCGAACTTAACTGATAGGTGGAAAGGAAACGGAGCGTCAACGGATAAACCATGAAATAACCCAGCAAGACACCGATAAAGAACATCACTGTTCCGATGGTTAATGCCTTGCGTACTCCTTCCCTTTCGTTGGGATAAAGAGCGGGACCAATAAAACGCCATACTTCAAAGAAAATATAAGGCATGGCGGTCACGACCGACATCCAGAAGGCTGTCGACATGTGTATAAAGAAGGGAGCCGCCAAATTTATGTTGACCAGCTTCACCTGAAATTCTTGTGTGAAAAAGTCATCGGTCAAATCGAATGTCTGTCCGATATGCCGTAATAAATCGTAGAATATGAAATCATTGTGGCATGGCGCCAGAATCACATGATCGAAAAGATAAGGCATAGCAATAAAATAACCTATTGCCAATACAAGCCAAACTCCAATCACCCGAAAAAGTACCTTGCGCAGTTCATCCAAATGATCCCAAAAGGTCATTTCTGCCATCGGTACTTATTTTACTTACTTGAGTCCGCCGGTTTATCCAGGTCTTCTTTTGCCTTATTTATTTCTTCTTTTGCATCATTCACTCCATCTTTGAAACTCTTCACTCCTTTGCCCAAGCCGCGCATCAGTTCGGGAATTTTCTTACCACCAAAGAGCAGGAGAATAACCAAAGCAATAATAATCCACTCGGAACCACTAGGCAAGAAACCTAATAATAATAAGTTTGTCATACGTTTATTTGATAAAGAGGTTTTTATTAGTTGGTGCAAATATACAGAAAAACGGCAAACTGTAAACGGTAAACAATGAATTATTTATGTTAGTTCACTTTCATTCATCATCTACCGTTTACCGTCTACCGTTTTGCTATTTACTGATTATCCATTTATCGGTTCTCAGCTTTTGTTCATCTCCCTCGGCTTTATTCCTGATAATATACCCGTTTCACCCGTGTCGATATACTGGTAAGAACTTCATAAGGAATCGTATCCAGCTTGTCGGAGAGAACCGTTATCGGCAGGTCGTCACCAAAAATAATCGCCTGGTCGCCTTCGCGGCAGTCGATGTCGGTAACGTCTATCATACAGACATCCATACAGATATTGCCTACATAAGCCGCTTTCTTCCCATTCACCAGGCAGTAGGCATTTCCACGTCCCAAATGGCGGTTCAGCCCGTCGGCATACCCGATAGGAATGGCGGCGATACGTGAAGGACGTGTCAGATGCCCCATACGGCTATACCCTACGGTATCTTCTTCGGACACATCACGAATCTGAAGTATCGTTGTCTTGAGGGTACTTACGTTATGTATAATCGAATTGTCTATCGGACTGACTCCGTAAAGCCCGATTCCCAGCCGTACCATATCAAACTGCGCACCGGGGAAACGTTCGATTCCCGCCGTATTGCAGATATGGCGCAAAATCTTATGCGGGAAAGCGGCTTGCAACTCCTGCGAGCCCTTTTCAAACAGTTCTATCTGCCGGCGTGTAAAGGCATCGAACTGGGGAGAATCACTTCCTACGAAATGAGAGAATACCGAACGGGGAATCACCGCGCTCTGGTTCTTCAGGCGGTGGATAAGCAAGGGTATATCTTCCACGGCAAAGCCGAGACGATGCATACCCGTATCCAGTTTGATGTGAATCGGAAAGTTGGTGATTCCTTCTTTTTTCGCGGCTTTGATAAGTGCGTCGAGCAGATGGAAATTATACACTTCCGGTTCCAGTTTATAGTCGAACATGGTTTTGAACGCCGTAAGTTCCGGGTCCATAATCATGATAGAGGAAGTGATGCCCGCTTTGCGGAGTTCGGAGCCTTCGTCGGCAACGGCTACCGCCAGATAATCGACATGATGTTCCTGCAAGGTCTTGGCAATTTCATATGAACCGGCTCCGTAGGCAGAAGCTTTCACCATACATATCATCTTCGTTTCGGGATGGCGGAGCATGGAACGATAATGGTTCAGGTTTTCGACCATGGCATGCAGATTTACTTCCAAGATAGTTTCGTGCACTTTCAGTTCCAGCGCTTCGGATACCTTGTCGAAGTTGAATATACGGGAACCTTTTATCAGAATAACCTCCGAATGAAGGGATTTAAGCACGTCTGATGCCAGAAGAGCTTCGGTATTGGGGAAGAAATAGCGTT
The DNA here is from genome assembly GCF_024623065.1 of Bacteroides acidifaciens. Classification (GTDB taxonomy): domain Bacteria; phylum Bacteroidota; class Bacteroidia; order Bacteroidales; family Bacteroidaceae; genus Bacteroides; species Bacteroides acidifaciens. Next base: position 18,271 of record NZ_JANJZR010000006.1, on the reverse strand, counting down.
CGATGCCGGCATCAAACCGGGCGGCACACGAAGAAATCTCCGGTCCTACGCCAATCAGTTTATTAATGCCCCGGCTTTGTACCAACTGGGCTACACGGCGGTAGAGCGTGGCTGTGCTTTGTCCGGTTTCCAGTATGTCCGAAAGGATAAGCGTCCGGTTCAGTCCTTTCTTTTCTGAGCGGCGGACAAGGAAGTCGAGGGCTATATCCAAGGATGCCAAATCCGAATTATAACTGTCATTTATCAAGACACAGTTATTCTTTCCTTCTTTTACTTCCAGACGCATGGCGATCGGTTCGAGACGTGCCATACGTTCTGTTATCTGGTCGGCAGGAGTCATCAGGTAGAGACAGGCTGCCAAGCAATTCAGCGCATTTTCGATGGAAGCATCATCAATAAAAGGGATACAGAAAGTATTATCCATATCCAGATAACGGTAAGAAATGACGGTGTGGTCTTCCTTTTTTGTCACGCGGCTGATGTGCAGCGGACGTTCGATATCGGTACGGCTCCAGGCAATCTCACGGGCTGTCAGCATTGATTTTGCAACGCAATTGCTGATTAATTCATTGTCACCGTTGTAGATTACGACATCACAATCTTTGAAAAGCGTCAGTTTCTCCATACATTTCTCCTGCAATGAGAAGAAATTCTCCTGATGGGCACCGCCTATGTTGGTCAAGATACCGATAGTAGGCTTTATCATCCGCTTCAAAGCTCCCATCTCTCCCATTTCGGAAATGCCGGCTTCGAAGATTCCTAACTCCGCCTCTTCATTCAGTTGCCATACAGAAAGAGGAACACCAATCTGTGAATTATAGCTGCGCGGAGAACGGACAATGCAACGGTCCGGACTGAGCAACTGGTGCAACCATTCTTTCACAATCGTCTTTCCATTACTACCGGTAATGCCGATAACCGGCATCTTGAATTTCTCACGATGCACTTCGGCAAGCTTCTGCAAAGCTTTCAAGGGATTGGGGACGACGAGGAAGTTGAGAGAACTCTCCACTCCCCACTCCCCACTCTCTATTTCTTTAAAGTCTTCTTCGGAGACAACAAAATTGCGCACTCCCCTGTCATATAAGTCAGGGATATAGCGGGCACCACTATTTCGTTTGGTAGCTAAAGCAAAAAAAAGAGTTTCTTCAGGAAAACTCAGGGAACGGCTGTCTGTTAACAGCCAATCAATAGTCGTTTCATATTCGCCCACACGGCGGGCACCGATACTTTTGGCTATGGATTCAATCGCATATGACATAGTTCTGTTTCTTTTTGAAAATCTAAGTACGGGTATTTTCCGATAAGTCGTTCTATTTTTAACACTATTTGTCCTAAAAAGCGTTGATACGCCTCTGAACCGGGGTGAAAGGGCTTATGAGCCAGATCGCGCCGGATATCTTCGATTTCTGCCATAATCTGCTTTGTGTCAGCGGAAAAGAAGGTTTCAGAGAAGCGTCCCCATAGGTAACGGACTGCCAATGGAGACGGATGCAGCATATCGTCCGCATAAAAGCGATAATCACGCAATTCGTCCAGTACTATTTCATAGGAAGGGAAATAGAAGACGTGTTGCGGGAAGAGTTGCTGTAAGCGGTCAATGGCGAGCAATAAAGTGGATTTGCTTAGTTGGTTGGCATGCATCCCGTCGCGGATATGACGGATAGGGCTTACCGTAAACAGAATCTTCAGATTCGGATTGCGGGCTGCCAGACTGATAATCAGCGAAGTGTATTCATCGACTATTTCGTCTGCAAGAAGAAGCCTGCGATTGAAGTTGTTCTCAGGCAGTTTGTGGCAATTGGCAACAACCTTTCCCGTTTCTTTTTGTTCATAGACATAAGCCGTACCGAAAGTCAGCATCAGCCAATCAAGTTGTTGCATAGTCTGAAAGGCTTGCTGCAGACGGTCATTGATATTCTGCAAGGTTTTCTCCGGAGTGGATGTGGAAAAGGAGCCGTGATGCATAGGGCTATGCCACAGTCCTCTATAAGCAAACAGTTCTTTCTCCGTGTATTCTTTTTTCATTTCAATCTCCCGCAGAGCGGATAAGATAGACAAAGGATTATAAAGAATACCGAAAGGATTCTGATTCAGCCGGAATTTGGCATCCACCAGCAAGGCTCCTATATTTTCGGCGAAACAAGAGCCTATCAGAAGGATATGGTCTGCATGGCTGACAGGCGGAAGCCCGGCGGGTAATTCCACAGATGTTTGAAAGTTCATACGATTTTCCATCACTTTATTACATTTCGTATGCAAAAGTAGACTTTCTTTTCGTACTTTTGCACTAAATTTTCTCGAATCATGAAGAATGAACCGATATATAACTTGCTAAACGCTATTAATTACCCCGAAGACCTACGGAAATTAAACGTAGACCAACTGCCGGAAGTATGCGATGAACTGCGGCAAGACATTATTAAAGAACTCTGCTGCAATCCGGGACATTTTGCTGCCAGTCTGGGGACAGTGGAACTGACGGTAGCTCTGCACTACATCTACAATACGCCCTATGACCGTATTGTATGGGATGTGGGACATCAGGCTTACGGCCATAAAATTCTGACAGGACGTCGCGAAGTTTTTTCCACCAACCGGAAGTTTGGCGGAATACGCCCTTTTCCATCACCGGAAGAGAGCGAATATGATACTTTTACATGCGGGCATGCTTCTAATTCAATCTCCGCTGCCCTTGGCATGGCTGTTGCCGCCGCTCAGAAAGGGGATTCCAAACGTCATGTGGTAGCCATCATCGGCGACGGCTCCATGAGTGGCGGCCTGGCTTTTGAAGGGTTGAACAATGCGTCTGTCACCCCAAACAATCTGCTTATTATACTGAATGACAATGATATGGCTATCGACCGCAGCGTCGGTGGCATGAAACAGTATCTTTTCAACCTGACGACTTCCAACCGTTACAACCAGTTGCGTTTCAGCATGTCACGTGTGTTGTTCAAACTCGGTATCCTGAATGAGGAACGCCGCAAAGCACTGATACGTTTCGGCAACAGTCTGAAGTCGATGGCTGCACAGCAACAGAATATTTTCGAAGGGATGAATATCCGTTATTTCGGTCCGATAGACGGGCACGATGTTAGGAATCTTGCCCGAGTACTGCATGATATTAAAGATTTGCAAGGACCTAAAATCCTGCATTTACACACTATAAAAGGAAAAGGGTTTGCCCCGGCAGAAGAACATGCTACCGAATGGCATGCTCCGGGCAAATTCGACCCCGTCACCGGCAAACGTTTCATTGCCAACACGGAAGGAATGCCGCCTCTCTTCCAGGATGTATTCGGAAATACACTGGTAGAGCTTGCCGAAGCCAACCCGAAGATTGTCGGTGTGACTCCTGCCATGCCCAGCGGCTGTTCGATGAATATCCTTATGGAGAAAATGCCGAAACGTGCATTTGATGTCGGCATCGCCGAAGGACATGCCGTTACTTTCTCCGGTGGTATGGCGAAAGACGGATTGCTGCCGTTCTGCAATATCTATTCTTCTTTTCTGCAACGGGCACATGATAATATCATCCATGACGTAGCGATACAGAATCTTCCTGTGGTATTGTGTCTCGACCGTGCCGGACTTGTCGGTGAAGACGGGCCTACACATCACGGAGCTTTTGACATGGCTTGCCTGCGCCCGATACCTAACTTGACTATTTCTTCGCCAATGGACGAACACGAGTTACGCCGATTAATGTACACGGCACAACTGCCGGACAAAGGTCCGTTCGTGATTCGTTATCCACGGGGACGCGGTGTGTTGGTGGACTGGAAATGTCCGCTGGAAGAAGTTCCGGTAGGAAAAGGAAGAAAGTTGAAAGACGGTGACGACCTTGCGGTTATAACTATCGGACCGATAGGAAATACTGCCGCTCGCGCCGTCGCCCAGGCAGAAGCCAAGTTTGGCAAATCCATCGCCCATTTTGATTTACGTTTCCTGAAACCGCTGGATGAGGAGTTACTGCATGAAATAGGTCGCAAATTCAAGCGTATCCTTACCGTTGAAGACGGTATTATCAAAGGCGGTATGGGCAGCGCTATCCTCGAATTTATGGCAGACAATGAATACAAACCGACAGTGAAGCGTATCGGTATCCCCAATATATTTGTGGAACATGGTTCAGTGGCCGAACTTTATCATATCTGCGACATGGACGAAGAAGGTATTCTGACTAAAATAAAAGAATTTATCAATTGACATGAAGATTATTATCGCCGGTGCCGGCAACGTAGGCACCCATTTGGCCAAACTGTTATCGCGCGAAAAGCAAGACATTATCCTGATGGACGATGACGAAGAGAAACTAAGTGCTCTCAGCGCCAATTTCGACTTACTGACAGTTGCCGCCTCTCCTTCTTCTATCTCCGGTCTGAAAGAGGTAGGTGTCAAAGAAGCCGACCTCTTCATTGCAGTTACTCCGGACGAAAGCCGAAACATGACTGCCTGTATGCTGGCTACCAATCTGGGAGCTAAAAAGACAGTGGCACGTATCGACAATTACGAATATCTTCTGCCAAAAAATAAAGAGTTCTTCCAAAAGTTGGGAGTGGATTCGTTAATCTACCCTGAGATGTTGGCTGCCAAAGAAATCGTATCTTCCATGCGCATGAGCTGGGTACGCCAATGGTGGGAATTCTGTGGCGGAGCACTCGTACTGATCGGTACGAAGATGCGCGAAAAAGCGGAGATACTGAATATTCCTCTCTATGAACTGGGGGCACCGGACATTCCTTATCACATAGTAGCCATCAAACGCGGAACGGAAACCATTATTCCACGCGGAGACGATGTGATAAAACTGCATGACATTGTTTATTTCACCACCACCCGCAAATATATTCCTTATATACGTAAGATAGCCGGCAAGGAAGATTATGCCGACGTGCGCAACGTGATGATTATGGGCGGAAGCCGCATCGCAGTCCGTACCGCCCAATACGTGCCGGATTATATGCAAGTGAAAATCGTAGACAATGACATTAACCGTTGCAACCGGTTGACAGAACTATTGGACGACAAAACAATGATTATCAACGGAGACGGTCGCGACATGGATCTGCTCATCGAAGAAGGATTGAAGAATACCGAAGCCTTCGTTGCCCTAACCGGAAATTCTGAAACCAACATACTGGCTTGTCTTGCCGCCAAACGCATGGGGGTGGAAAAGACCGTGGCAGAAGTCGAGAATATCGACTATATCGGCATGGCGGAAAGCCTTGACATCGGTACGGTTATCAACAAGAAGATGATTGCCGCCAGCCATATTTATCAAATGATGCTGGATGCCGACGTCTCCAATGTGAAATGTCTGACGTTTGCCAATGCGGATGTCGCAGAATTTACTGTACCCGCCGGAGCAAAAATAACAAAACATCTGATCAAAGACCTCGGGCTACCGAAAGGGACGACTATCGGCGGTATGATTCGCAACGGAGAAGGAATACTGGTTACCGGTGATACGCTGATTCAACCGGGCGACCATGTAGTAGTGTTCTGCTTGAGTATGATGATTAAGAAAATCGAGAAATTCTTTCATTAGGTAGTAAATAACACTTGACATTTGTTTATGATCAACTCGAAGATGATATACCGGATTCTGGGTTTTCTGCTGCTTATAGAAACTGCGATGTTACTATGCTGCGGTGTTGTTTCTTTATTCTACAAAGAGAATGACTTGCAGAGTTTCCTGATTTCATCGGCTATTGCTGCCGGTGTAGGTATTGTATTGCTTGCCATCGGCAAAGGTGCGGAAAAATCACTCAATCGACGTGACGGATATGTCATTGTCAGTGTAGCATGGGTCACGTTCTCTCTTTTCGGAATGTTACCTTATTATATAGGAGGATATATTCCAAGTATCACCAACGCATTCTTTGAAACCATGTCAGGTTTCAGCAGTACGGGAGCTACTATCTTAAATAACATCGAATCAATGCCGCACGGAATACTCTTCTGGCGCGCCATGACGCAATGGATTGGCGGTTTGGGTATTGTATTCTTTACCATTGCCGTCCTGCCTATTTTTGGTGTTGGTGGTATTCAGGTATTTGCGGCAGAAGCCAGCGGCCCTACTCATGACAAAGTACATCCCCGCATTGGCATTACAGCCAAATGGCTCTGGGGTATTTATGCAGGAATGACGGGAACTCTCATTATATTGTTAGTATTTGGCGGCATGAGCGTATTCGACAGTATATGCCATGCTTTCACAACGACCAGTACCGGTGGTTTTTCTACCAAGCAAGCCAGTATTGAATACTATCACTCTCCCTATATAGATTATGTAATCTCCATCTTCATGTTTTTGTCAGGAATCAACTTCACGCTGTTGCTGTTAATGTTCAACGGCAAGATAAAGAAGTTTATTCATGACGCGGAATTGAAGTTCTACTTTATATGCGTTTCCTTCTTCACCCTATTTATTGCAGCCTGGCTCTATCAGACATCTCCAATGGGTGCGGAAGAAGCATTCCGTAAATCACTTTTCCAAGTAATTTCATTGCAGACCTCCACGGGATTCGCCACAGCCGACTATATGCTTTGGCCTTCCATTCTTTGGGGATGCCTTCTTATTGTGATGATTATCGGAGCCTGTGCCGGTAGTACAACAGGTGGTATCAAGTGTATCCGTATGGTGATCTTATTTAAGGTAGTGAAAAATGAATTCAAACATATCCTGCATCCCAATGCCGTGCTTCCGGTACGTGTAAACAAGCAGGTTATCTCCCCTTCCATCCAGTCCACTGTATTGGCTTTCACCTTTTTGTATGCAGTGATTGCCCTTATCAGCATACTTATCATGATGGGACTTGGGGTAGGTTTCCTGGAATCAGTGGGAACAGTTATTTCAAGCATGGGTAATATGGGGCCGGGACTCGGTACCTGCGGTCCGGCTTTTTCATGGAGCGAACTACCGGTTCTTGCCAAATGGCTGCTTTCTTTCCTGATGCTTCTGGGACGTTTGGAATTATTTACAGTGCTATTGCTCTTTACTTCTGACTTTTGGAAAAAAAACTAGGCGAAGACTTGACACAAATCAAGTTGAGTGCTAAAAAAACCTTTTTTGCTACCCGGACTTTGCAAAAAGTATAAATATTAGTCCTATATTTGCAGCCGTTAAAAGGAAAAGATGAAACAAATCCTAAAATTCGGACTACTTTTGGTACTGACTTTGCTTATTCATTGCACAACAAATGGAGCAATGGAAAATATTTGCAAGGTTTCTTCCCCGGCTCACAGGCAGGAGAAGTGCTATGTATCCCAAGAGCATCCGACACACAATGCTTTGGAACGCCTTTATAACTTTTATTCTACCCAATCCTGCGATATGAGTCATACGGAAGTTGCACATGTTCCGGCAGATAAGAGTGTGTTATTGCTAATAGCCTATTTCTGCGAGCATCACAAACTTCAAAGTCCGCCTTACCTTATATCGCTCCACGCTCCCACCTGCTACTACGATCCTATCTCCTATTATATATATGGATTAAGAAAGATTGTGGTTTAGACGACAGTACAGTCGGCTTTTTTGCCCGTCACTTATATTACAGTTGGTTTCGTCCCCCGGAGGGTGGATAATCCAGTTGTTTATTTCTATAATATTCAATCTAAACAGCTATTGAATTATGAATTTTACATTTTTAGTTGTTGTTTTACTAACAGCGCTTGCTTTTGTCGGTGTAGTGATAGCTCTTTCACGTGCTATTTCACCCCGTTCGTACAATGTGCAAAAGTTTGAAGCTTACGAATGTGGTATACCGACACGTGGTAAATCATGGATGCAGTTCCGTGTAGGTTACTACTTGTTTGCTATCCTGTTCCTGATGTTCGACGTTGAAACAGCTTTCCTGTTTCCGTGGGCAGTGGTCATGCGCGACATGGGACCACAGGGACTTATCAGTATTCTCTTCTTCTTTATCATTCTAGTTCTGGGTCTTGCTTATGCCTGGAGGAAAGGAGCTTTGGAATGGAAATAACCAAAAAGCCAAAAATAAAATCAATTCCGTATGAGGAGTTCATTGACAATGAATCATTGGAAAAGTTGGTCAGGGAACTTAATGCCGGAGGGGCAAACGTCGCTCTCGGAGTTCTTGATGACTTTATCAACTGGGGACGCAGCAATTCGCTGTGGCCGCTTACTTTCGCTACCAGTTGTTGCGGTATCGAATTTATGGCACTGGGTGCTGCGCGTTATGATATGGCCCGCTTCGGGTTTGAAGTTGCCCGTGCCAGTCCGCGTCAGGCTGATATGATTATGGTATGCGGAACAATCACCAATAAAATGGCTCCGGTATTGAAGCGGCTTTACGACCAGATGCCCGACCCGAAATATGTGGTTGCCGTAGGCGGATGCGCTGTCAGCGGCGGTCCTTTCAGGAAGTCCTACCATGTGGTGAACGGAGTGGACAAGATTCTTCCGGTAGATGTATATATCCCCGGATGCCCGCCGCGTCCCGAAGCTTTCTATTATGGCATGATGCAGTTGCAACGCAAAGTGAAAATAGAAAAGTTCTTTGGTGGAGTAAACAGGAAAGAGAAGAAACCGGATTATATAAAAAATGAAGAATGACTCTACGTTCTTAATTTAATTTGATTTATGCAAGAAATACAATTTATAGCCCCTGCAGCATTACACGACGAGATGCTGCGCTTGCGAAATGAAAAGCAGATGGACTTTCTCGAAAGCCTCACCGGTATGGACTGGGGAGTGGCGGATGAGAAAGACGCTCCGGAGAAACTCCGTGGTTTAGGCGTAGTCTATCATCTGGAATCTACTGTCACGGGCGAACGGATAGCATTAAAAACTGCGACTACCAACCGCGATCTGCCGGAAATACCGTCTGTCAGCGACATATGGAAGATAGCTGACTTCTACGAACGCGAAGTTTTCGATTATTACGGCATCACCTTTATCGGTCATCCCGATATGCGTCGTCTGTATCTGCGTAACGACTGGATAGGTTATCCGATGCGCAAAGACAATAATCCGGAAAAAGATAATCCGCTCTGCATGACCAATGAGGAAACGTTCGACACGACTCAGGAAATAGAACTCAACCCAGACGGAACAATCAAAAACAAAGAAACAAAACTCTTCGGAGAAGAAGAATACGTAGTCAATATCGGTCCGCAACACCCTGCAACTCACGGTGTAATGCGTTTCCGTGTTTCTCTTGAAGGTGAAATCATCCGTAAGATTGACGCAAACTGTGGATATATCCACCGTGGTATCGAGAAGATGAATGAAAGTCTTACTTATCCTCAGACACTGGCTCTGACAGACCGTCTTGATTATTTGGGTGCACACCAGAACCGACATGCATTATGTATGTGTATTGAGAAGGCGATGGGTATCGAGGTTAGCCAGCGCGTGCAGTATATACGCACGATTATGGATGAATTACAACGTATCGACTCTCACTTATTGTTTTTCTCTGCTCTTACCATGGACTTGGGAGCACTTACGGCTTTCTTCTACGGATTCCGTGACCGTGAAAAGATTCTCGATATTTTTGAGGAGACTTGTGGCGGACGCTTGATTATGAACTACAATACGATTGGCGGTGTACAGGCTGACCTTCACCCGAACTTCGTCAAACGGGTGAAAGAATTTATTCCGTATATGAGAGGTATCATTCACGAATATCACGATATATTCACAGGCAATATCATTGCTCAAAGCCGTATGAAAGGTGTGGGTGTACTAAGTCGGGAGGATGCTATTTCTTTCGGTTGCACCGGTGGTACAGGTCGTGCTTCGGGCTGGGCCTGCGACGTGCGCAAGCGAATCCCTTACGGTGTATACGACAAAGTGGATTTCAAAGAAATCGTTTATACGGAAGGCGACTGCTTCGCCCGCTATCTGGTGCGTATGGACGAAATCATGGAAAGTCTGAACATCATTGAGCAATTAATAGACAATATTCCCGAAGGGCCGTATCAGGAGAAGATGAAACCAATCATCCGTGTTCCCGAAGGCAGCTACTATGCTGCTGTGGAAGGAAGCCGCGGTGAATTCGGTGTTTTCCTCGAAAGCCAGGGTGACAAAATGCCGTATCGCCTGCACTATCGTGCCACGGGGTTGCCACTTGTAGCTGCCATCGACACGATCTGTCGTGGAGCGAAGATTGCCGACCTGATTGCCATTGGCGGAACGCTGGACTATGTGGTTCCGGATATAGACCGGTAAGTTAACGATTAACGTTTAGTGATGAACAATTAACGAAAAAAAATGCATCGATATGTTAATTACTAATCATTAAACACCAAACACTAATTAAATATGTTCGACTTTAGTATAGTAACAAATTGGATACATGAGCTACTTCTCTTCATCATGCCTGAGGGAGTGGCTGTATTTATAGAATGTGTGGCTGTCGGTGTATGCATTGTTGCATTGTATGCCATCCTCGCTATCATATTGATTTATATGGAACGCAAGGTCTGCGGGTTCTTCCAGTGTCGTCTCGGTCCGAACCGGGTGGGCAAATGGGGCTCTATTCAAGTGATATGCGACGTGCTCAAAATGATGACCAAGGAGATTTTCATGCCGAAAGGTGCCGACCATTTCCTCTACAACCTGGCTCCGTTCATGGTGATTATCGCCTCGTTCCTTACTTTCTCTTGTATTCCTTTTAATAAGGGAGCGGAAATTCTTAATTTCAATGTAGGGGTATTCTTTCTGTTGGCAGCTTCCAGCATCGGAGTAGTTGGTATTTTGCTTGCCGGTTGGGGTAGTAACAATAAGTTCTCTCTAATTGGTGCCATGAGAAGTGGCGCGCAGATTATCAGTTATGAACTTTCTGTAGGTATGAGCATTATGACAATGGTCGTATTGATGGGAACCATGCAGTTTTCTGAAATCGTGGAAGGGCAAGCCGACGGTTGGTTTATTTTCAAGGGACATATCCCTGCCGTGATTGCTTTCATTATCTACCTGATTGCCGGAAACGCCGAATGTAACCGTGGTCCGTTCGACCTTCCCGAAGCGGAAAGTGAACTGACTGCCGGATACCACACCGAATATTCCGGTATGGGTTTCGGTTTCTTCTATTTGGCAGAATACTTGAACTTGTTTATCGTAGCCAGTGTTGCCGCCACCATCTTCCTGGGAGGATGGATGCCGTTGCACATCATCGGTCTGAACGAATTTAATGCCGTAATGGATTATATCCCCGGATTTATCTGGTTCTTCGGCAAAGCGTTCTTTGTGGTATTCCTGCTGATGTGGATTAAATGGACGTTCCCCCGTCTGCGTATCGACCAGATTCTGAATCTGGAATGGAAATACCTGGTTCCTATTTCTATGGTAAATCTATTATTAATGGCATGTTGCGTAGCCTTCGGCTTTCACTTCTAGCAGATTAGATTATGGAATATAAAGATAAAAAATATACGTACTTAGGTGGTCTGGTGCATGGCATCAGTACACTGACAACGGGTATGAAAACCAGCATCAAGGTTTACTTCCGCAAGAAAGTGACCGAGCAATATCCCGAAAACCGGAAGGAACTGAAGATGTTCGACCGATTCCGTGGAACACTGAACATGCCCCACAATGAGAATAATGAACATCGCTGTGTAGCCTGCGGATTATGTCAGATGGCGTGTCCGAACGACACAATCAAAGTGACCAGCGAAACGATTGAAACAGAAGACGGCAAGAAAAAGAAAATCCTGGCGACCTATGAATATGACCTGGGCACTTGTATGTTCTGCCAACTTTGTGTAAATGCTTGTCCGCACGATGCTATCACGTTCGATCAGAACTTCGAGCATGCAGTATTCGACCGTTCCAAGCTCGTCTTGAAACTGAATCATGACGGTAGTAAAGTAATAGAAAAGAAAAAAGAAGTTTAGATATGGGATCAACTCTTGAAACAGTAGTATTCTACTTTTTGGCAGCATTTATTATTGCTATGTCCATCATGACGGTGACTACCCAACGTATTGTCCGCTCGGCTACTTACCTGCTCTTCGTGCTCTTCGGCACGGCCGGCATCTACTTCTTGCTGGGCTATACTTTTTTGGGCTCCGTCCAGATTATGGTTTACGCCGGTGGTATCGTTGTACTTTATGTATTCTCCATCCTGCTGACCAGTGGAGAGGGCGACCGAGCCGAGAAACTAAAACGAAGCAGGTTCCTGGCAGGACTCTTTACAATGGTTGCCGGTCTGGCTATCATCTTGTTTATCACGCTGAAACATAACTTTATGCAGACAGCGAACCTTGCCCCGCAGGAGATAAACATCCACGCTATCGGACATGCCTTGCTGAGTAGTGACAAATACGGCTATGTATTACCTTTCGAAGCAGTCAGTATCTTATTGCTAGCTTGTATCATCGGTGGTATCATGATTGCCCGAAAGAGATAAGAACGAAAGTATTAACTATCAAACATTGAATTGAATATGATACACATGGAATATTATCTGGTAGTCTCTACCATCATGATGTTTGCAGGAATCTATGGATTCTTTACCCGCCGTAACACGCTGGCTATCCTGATTTCCGTAGAGTTAATGCTGAACGCCACGGACATCAACTTCGCCGTGTTCAATCGTTTTCTCTTCCCGGGAGGAATGGAAGGTTATTTCTTTGCACTGTTCTCCATCGCCATCTCAGCCGCGGAAACTGCAATAGCTATCGCCATCATGATCAATATCTACCGTAATCTCCGAAGCATCCAAGTCCGCAACCTCGACGACTTGAAATGGTAGTGGCAAGGTGCCATTTCCAGGTTTCTATTCGGATGAATAGACGGACAGATGAATTTGTGAGATATTATAGTATAAGTAATAATAAAACAAGTAATTAAATAAAACTGTATGGAACTAACAATTCTAATACTCCTTCTTCCTTTCTTCTCCTTTCTCATATTGGGAATCGGGGGAAAATGGATGTCGCATCGGACAGCGGGTACCATCGGTACTCTGGTGCTGGGAACGGTAGCAGTACTGTCTTATATGACTGCTTTCCAATATTTCTCCGCCCCACGGCTGGAAGACGGAACATTTGCCACATTGATACCTTACAATTTCACGTGGCTTCCTTTTACAGAGACATTACACTTCGACCTGGGCATCCTGCTCGATCCTATATCTGTGATGATGTTGATTGTCATCTCTACCGTGTCACTGATGGTGCATATCTACTCCTTCGGTTACATGAAAGGCGAGACTGGTTTTCAGCGTTACTACGCTTTCCTCTCCCTGTTTACCATGTCAATGCTGGGACTGGTAGTAGCGACAAACATCTTCCAAATGTATCTCTTTTGGGAATTGGTGGGTGTAAGTTCTTATTTATTAATCGGATTCTACTATACAAAACCTGCTGCAATCTCCGCTTCAAAGAAAGCATTTATTGTCACTCGTTTTGCCGACTTGGGCTTCTTGATCGGTATCCTGATTTACGGATATTATGGCGGAACGTTCGGTTTCACTCCGGATACAGTATCGTTGGTCAGCGGTGGCGCTGCCATGCTTCCGTTAGCCCTCGGATTGATGTTCGTGGGCGGTGCCGGTAAGAGTGCGATGTTCCCATTGCATATATGGTTGCCCGACGCAATGGAAGGTCCTACTCCGGTCAGTGCTTTGATTCACGCGGCTACCATGGTAGTTGCCGGTGTATATCTGGTGGCACGTATGTTCCCACTTTTCATTGCATACGCACCGAATACGCTGCACATGGTTGCCTGGGTAGGTGCAATCACTGCATTCTATGCAGCAAGTGTGGCTTGCGTGCAATCAGACATCAAACGCGTATTGGCTTTCTCTACCATTTCACAGATTGGTTTTATGATGGTAGCCTTAGGCGTTTGTACTTCGATGAATCCGCACGAAGGAGGTTTGGGCTACATGGCTTCCATGTTCCACCTTTTCACACATGCCATGTTTAAGGCATTGCTCTTCCTCGGTGCAGGTAGCATCATTCATGCTGTACATTCTAATGAAATGTCCGCTATGGGAGGTTTACGCAAATATATGCCGATCACTCACTGGACATTCCTGATTGCTTGTCTGGCTATTGCCGGTATTCCTCCATTCTCAGGCTTCTTCTCGAAAGATGAAATTCTGGCTGCTTGTTTCCAATACAGCCCTGTAATGGGATGGGTGATGACAGTCATCGCTGCAATGACAGCTTTCTATATGTTCCGCCTTTACTACGGTATTTTCTGGGGGAGCGAACCGCTCCGGACAGATTCCCATTCGGATACAAGTCACGACACACCACACGGAAACTTGGAAGCGGCACCTTGCCGCCCCCATGACAGTCCGTTGGCTATGACATTCCCTTTGATGTTCCTGGCAGCCGTTACTTGTGGGGCAGGATTTATTCCTTTCGGACACTTTATCAGTTCGAACGGTGAATCTTATTCCATCCATCTTGACCCGTCGGTAGCTATCACAAGCGTTGTTGTTGCAATTATTTCTATTGCCATCGCTACCTGGATGTATAAGAATGCCAAACAGCCTGTTGCCGATTCACTGGCAAAACAGTTCAAGGGATTGCACAAGGCTGCTTATAATCGTTTCTATATGGATGATATATACCAGTTCATTACGCATAAGATTATCTTCCGCTGCATCTCTACTCCTATCGCATGGTTTGACCGTCATGTAATAGATGGACTCTTTGACTTCCTGGCATGGGCAGCCAATACCACAAGCGACGAAATCCGCGGTTTGCAAAGCGGTCAGGTACAGCAATATGCATATGTGTTCCTTTGCGGTGCACTGGCACTTATCTTACTATTAATCTTATAAAGCACAGAACGATATGAATTTCTTATCAATATTCGTACTTATCCCCCTCCTGATGCTGGCCGGACTTTGGGCAGCACGAGGAATAAAAGCCATCCGTGGGGTTATGATTACTGGCGCATCGGCACTCCTGATAGCCGCTGTCGTACTGACATTCATGTATTTGGGAGAACGTAATGCCGGAAACACAGCAGAAATGCTTTTTCGTGCAGACACTCTTTGGTATGCACCGCTTCATATCTCATACTCGGTAGGCGTAGACGGAATCTCAGTAGCTATGCTGTTACTGTCCGCCATCATCGTATTCACCGGGACATTTGCTTCCTGGCGTCTGCAACCGCTGACAAAAGAATATTTCCTTTGGTTCACCCTGCTGTCGATGGGAGTATTCGGGTTCTTTATCTCCGTAGACTTGTTCACCATGTTTATGTTCTACGAAATAGCGCTGATACCTATGTACCTGTTAATCGGTGTATGGGGTTCGGGACGCAAAGAGTACGCCGCCATGAAACTGACACTGATGCTGATGGGCGGTTCCGCTTTCCTATTGATCGGTATTCTCGGAATCTACTTCGGTTCGGGAGCGACAACGATGAACCTGCTCGAAATCGCGCAATTGCACAACATACCTTTTGCACAGCAATGCATCTGGTTTCCGCTGACTTTCCTCGGCTTTGGCGTGCTAGGCGCCCTTTTCCCGTTCCATACCTGGAGCCCCGACGGTCACGCTTCCGCCCCGACAGCCGTATCCATGCTTCATGCCGGAGTCTTGATGAAACTGGGTGGTTACGGATGTTTCCGCATCGCCATTTATCTGATGCCGGAAGCTGCCAACGAACTTTCGTGGATATTCCTGATACTGACAGGTATCTCTGTGGTGTACGGAGCTTTCTCCGCTTGTGTACAGACCGACTTGAAATATATCAATGCTTACTCTTCAGTGTCCCACTGCGGACTGGTTCTCTTTGCTATCCTGATGCTGAACCAGACGGCTGCGACGGGAGCTATCCTTCAGATGCTTTCGCACGGATTGATGACAGCCTTGTTCTTCGCCCTTATCGGTATGATTTACGGACGTACACACACACGTGACGTTCGCGAGCTTGCCGGTCTGATGAAGATTATGCCGTTCCTCAGCGTATGTTACGTGATTGCCGGCCTTGCCAACCTCGGTCTGCCGGGGCTGAGTGGTTTCATTGCTGAGATGACTATCTTCGTAGGTTCTTTCCAGAACAACGATGTATTCCACCGCACGCTGACTATCATCGCCTGCTCTTCCATTGTGATTACAGCAGTCTATATCCTGCGCCTGGTAGGTAAGATTCTATACGGAACCTGCACCAACAAGCACCACCTTGAGTTGACCGACGCAACATGGGACGAACGTATAGCAGTCATCTGCCTCATCGTTTGTGTAGCCGGACTGGGTATGGCTCCTTTTTGGGTCAGCCACATGATTGGTGAAAGCGTATTACCGGTTGTCTCACAACTGATACCCTAAATAGTAAATTGTAAATCGTTAAATAGTAAATTAACAATATGGATTATTCACAATTTCTACATATGCGAGAAGAGCTGTCGCTCGTAGTTGTCCTGATACTACTGTTTTTGGCCGACCTCTTCATGAGTCCGGATGCACACAAGAACGATGGAAAGGCACGACTGAACACCATGTTACCCGTCATCCTGATGGCGGTTCATACAGCTATCAACCTTGTTCCCGAAACCGCCTGCGACATATTCGGCGGCATGTACCATTATGTACCCATGCACACGGTTGTCAAATCAATCCTGAATGTAGGTACGTTGATTGTCTTCCTGATGGCACACGAATGGATGAAACGTGAAGATACCTCATTCAAACAAGGAGAATTTTATGTACTGACACTTTCCACCCTGTTTGGTATGTATCTCATGATTTCCGCCGGACATTTTCTGATGTTCTTTATCGGACTGGAAACGGCATCTATCCCGATGGCCGCTCTGATTGCCTTTGACAAATACCGCCACAACTCTGCCGAAGCGGGAGCCAAATATATCCTTACCGCCCTCTTCTCCAGCGCATTGTTGCTGTTCGGCCTGTCTATGATTTACGGTTCTGCCGGAACATTGTACTTTGACGACCTTCCCGCTCATATCGACGGAAATCCGTTGCAAATTATGGCATTCGTGTTCTTCTTCACGGGTATGGCATTCAAGCTGTCACTCGTTCCGTTCCACCTGTGGACAGCGGACGTATATGAAGGTGCGCCGAGTACAGTCACCGCTTATCTGAGCGTCGTTTCAAAAGGTTCTGCAGCTTTCGTTCTGCTGACTATCCTTATCAAAGTATTCGCACCGATGATAAACGACTGGCAGGAAGTACTTTACTGGGTGATTATCGCCTCTATCACTATCGCCAATATATTCGCCATCCGCCAGCAGAACCTGAAACGTCTGATGGCATTCTCCAGTATCTCACAAGCCGGATATATCATGCTTGGCGTTATCGGCGGAACGGCACAGGGAATGACGGCATTAGTGTATTACGTGCTTGTATACGCTGCCGCCAACCTCGGTGTATTTGCCGTAATCACCATCGTAGCACTACGCAGCCAGAAGTTCACGCTTGAAGACTATGCAGGACTTTATAAGACGAATCCGAAAATAGCGTTCCTGATGACTTTATCCCTGTTCTCATTGGCAGGTATCCCACCGTTTGCCGGATTCTTCTCCAAGTTCTTTATCTTCATGGCAGCTTTCAATGCAGGATTCCACCTGTTAGTATTCATCGCATTAATCAATACAGTGATTTCATTATACTACTACCTGCTGATTGTGAAAGCAATGTATATCACCCCTTCCGACAATCCGATTCCTGCTTTCCGCAGCGACCGCAGCACAAAATGGGGACTGGCTCTTTGTACGCTGGGTATTATCGGACTGGGTATCGCAAGTATCGTCTATCAGTCTATCGACAAACTATCGTTCGGAATCTAAGCGGATACATCCGAAAGACAGACACCTCTTAATAAAGAATGGTCTTGATTCAATGCCGGCATGAACCGGCATTGAATCAAGACCATTCTTATATTTATATATCCTTTTGCCTTACGCAAACACTTCTTCCGTCACAATCACACCGGGAATTGTAAGTAATCATTCTATTTTCCGCCACGACAATTTTATCGGCTGTTTTTCAGCCGATAAAATAAAAATGCCCGCAAGAAAATATTTTTGTTTTAACATTCCGGTTTATAAAAACATGGTAGAAGAGTCTTCTTGTCGCAGTCCTTACCATGAAGAATACATTCGAATAGGTGCTTCAGGTAATCCTGAGGGTCTATGCCATTAAGCTTACAGCTTTCTATCAGAGAGAAGATGAATGCCGAGTTTTCTGCCGCATCCTCACTGCCTATGTTCATACAGTTCTTGAGCAACAGCTTTACCGGTTTCATCCTTTGTTCACAGAGGTTGTTCGATATTTCCGCTGCACCGTCCTTGAGGATATTTCT
>NZ_JANJZR010000069.1 GCF_024623065.1 Bacteroides acidifaciens | reverse complement strand
GTAATAACAAAGCCCCAGCTTGTGAAAGTAGGGGCTTTGTGCATAAAAAAAGAAGGTGCGCATTTTGACACACCTTCCTTTTGATATGATTTCCTTAATAGTCTTTTTTTAGTACACTTCTACTTTTTCAGCGATTTTCTTGGCCTTATCACGCAACGCGTCGAGGTCGGAATTCGACGGAGCGTAGCAGAGCACTACTCCCATACGACGGTTGACACGAGTAAACGGTTTGCCGAATATGCGGAGATAGGTATCCTCTTCCTTTGTCACCTCTTCCAGTCCACGGTATTGAGGACGTTCCTGGCTGGCAATCGGAGAAAGGATAACAGCGCTTGCTCCTATCCGCTCCTGCTTGATACCGGGAATAGGCAGACCAAGTACCGCACGGAGATGAAGTTCAAATTCGTTCAGGTTTTGTGTTCCGGCCAGTGTCACCATGCCCGTATCATGCGGACGTGGAGAAAGTTCGGAGAAATAAACTCCGTTTTCGTGACTCAGGAAAAACTCCACTCCCCACAATCCTGCGCCTGTCAGGGCACGGGTCACTTTTTCCGCCATCTCTTCCGCTTCTTTCAAGTGAGCAGGGTCGATATGTGCGGGTTGGAAACTTTCACGGTAGTCGCCACCTTTCTGTACATGTCCGATGGGCGGGCAGAACAAGGTGGGGCCATTCTTTTGGGTAACAGTCAATAAGGTGATTTCGCTGTCAAACTTGATAAATTCTTCGATGATAAGTTCGCGGATATCACCACGGCTTCCACTACATCCATATTCCCAGGCATGTTCGAGTTCGTCGGCACTCTTCACAAGAGATTGTCCTTTGCCGGATGAGGACATCAAAGGTTTCACCACACAAGGAAAACCTATTTTAGCGGCAGCATCTTTCAGTTCTTCCAGTGTCTTGGCGTAGAAATATTTAGCAGTTTTCAGTCCGAGTTCTTTGGCTGCAAGGTCGCGGATGGCCTTGCGATTCATCGTGAAGTTGACGGCACGGGCACTGGGCACGACCTGGATTCCTTCTTTCTCGAAGTCGTACAAGCGTTCTGTGCGGATAGCTTCAATTTCCGGCACGATGATGTCCGGCTGATGTTTCTTTACGACACGTTCCAACTCTTCGCCGTTCAGCATGTCGAATACTTCAAATTCATCGGCTACTTGCATAGCCGGAGCTCCTGCATAAGAGTCACAGGCAATAATATGCTGACCTTTACGTTGGGCTGAGATTACAAACTCTTTTCCAAGTTCTCCTGAACCGAGTAACAGTATTTTCTTCATCATTTTGAGTGTTTTTATATTAGTGACGCAAAATTAGTATATTTCGATGAAATACGGCTTTTTTTAGTGACGTACTTTCGGATATTTATTATGAAAGCGGAAACCAAGTCCAAGCATCAGGTAATTAAGGGTCTGGACATACTCCCCTATTCCGGGAAATGTCCCTGCCGGTTTGTCTTTTTAGAGCGAAGTTTATAAATCGAGGATTTCAATAAACTTGGCGACGTGATAACCATCCATCAGCCCATGATGGCAAGTGACGGAAACAGGCAGCATCAACTTCTCTCCTTCGCGGAAGTACTTTCCGGTAGAAATTTTGGGGACGCTATCACCCGAACGTATATTGGCGGGGTGCTTCATATCTGTGAAAGTGAGCCACGGAACAGCCGAATAATGGATAGCGTTGGGATGGAATGTCCCCCCTTTGTTCAGTCCGGTAGTAGCTTGCAGACGTTCCATTTCTACTTTCGCTTTACGGATGAAGACAAGTTCGTCCGGGTCATATTCGAAGGCTGCGAAAGAAAAAGTATGATCGGCACGACCTACAGTGGATTCGGGCAGAAGACTGTCATAACACACTACCCTGTCTCCTTGGATACGATAACGGAACTCTTCGACTTTGGCGGCAGCGGTAACAATCCGATGCAAGACCAAGAGGGAGAAAGACACACTTTTGTCTTTGGCTTCCTGATACGTACGGGTGCAGTCTACGTTGACCGTCACTCCGAAAAACGGATCGTCAAAAGCACTGAAGTGCTCGAAATGTTCTTTTCTATTCCAGGTAGCAATATCAATGATTTTCTCAATCTGATTCATTCTAAACACTCTTTTTTTAAGTTCACCACAGATTACACAGATTGAATAAGATATATATTGTTCGTATAAACAATCTGTATCAATTCAATAATCAGTGTAATCTGTGGTAAAAAAACAATTATTGATGTTGCTCGCGCAGCAGATCGTTCACAGTCTTCACCGGATTGAAGGTAGCGAGGGGAACTTCTACAAATACGGTATTCCAATCGCTCATAGCACCGTTCCACAAACCGGGAAGTTCGAGAGCTTTCAAATCTTTGCCGTTCTTTGATTTATAGGAAATGAAGCCTGTTGCCTTATCCACGTACTTCACCAAATCGAACTTATGACCTTTATAGTCACGTACTGCACATACCAGATCTACCGGGTTGAAGTGTGTACCGTTTTCGAACATTTCCTTCTTTTCGGGGTCGTTCATATCGATTTGCGAGCTTTCGAGGATTTGCAAGGAGATAGTTCCGTCGCTGTTGTATGCAAGGAACGGACCACCACCCGGTTCGCCTACGTTCTTCACCATTCCACAGACACGCATCGGACGATTCAGTTTGTTTTTCAGATAAATGGCGAGTACGGAATCTTCGAGGTCTTTCGTTTCCGGATTCTTGCAGAAAAGTTTCTTTTGCAGGAACTGGAGCATTTCCATCATTTGGTCATGCGTATATTTGCCGCTGTCAAGTAGTTCGAGATATTCAAATGCTTGTTTTTGCAAGGAGACAAGTACGCCGGCAATCAGTTTCTTATACGTAACGGTATCCTCTTTCAGTTTGTCAGGGACTACGTTGTCGATATTCTTGATAAAAATAATATCGGCGTCAAGATCGTTCAGGTTCTCAATCAGTGCGCCGTGTCCACCCGGACGGAACAGCAGTTTGCCGTTGTCGCGGAACGGTTGGTTGTCCATGTCAGCGGCAATGGTGTCAGTGCTCGGCTTCTGTTCGGAGAAAGTGATGTAATAATCAACACCGTAACGTTTGGCAAATTCGCCGGCCTTTTCGTCCACCAGTTTCTTGAAGAGTTCGCGATGTTCGGTAGATACGGTGAAGTGTACGTTGACTTTGCCACTCTTGCCGGCTGCATACATGGCTCCTTCTGCAAGATGCTCTTCCAACGGAGTGCGTGCACCTTCGGGATATTTATGGAATTTGAGCAGGCCTTTCGGCAGTGCGCCATAATTCAGCCCGGCAGTTTCGAGCAATGCCGATACAACAGCTTTATAGTTGCCTTCTTCGATTAATCCGGGAATGTCCTTTTTGGCTGTACGCTGACAAGCTACATTGAGGTCGTCATAGAAAGCAAAATCCCTGATACCGTCAAAAAATGCCAGTTCGAACTTTGTAGTCGGTTTATCATAGTCGGCAGATAGAAACTCGAACAGGTTCTTGAACATACGGCTTGCAGCGCCCGAAGCCGGTACAAACTTCACAATGGTCTTATCTGTGTTTGTATATGCGTCCCACGCTGCCAGATATGCTTTCTGCTCCTCAGTATTGGGAGCCAATATACCTTTTTCGATGGAAGCGGCCGCGTCCAGTTTCAAAAAAGGAAAACCAGTTTGGAAGCAAGCCAGTTGCTCTGCTATTTGCGCTTCCGTGATGCCTTTCTTGGCAAGCAACTCTTTGTCCTGTGTCGTTATCATAATATCTAATTTTATTAATTGATGCCCAAAAATACAAAATGTTATTTACTTCTTGCCGAATAACCAGGAAAAAAAGTAATTTTACATCGAATTAACAAGATTGAATATGGACGACTTTTTTACATCAGAGGAAAAAAAGGAGCTTTTTTCACTCTACCGGCATTTGATGTTATCTGCCGGAGACAGCATTTCCTGGCAGGATTGCCAAAAATTAAAAAAACATCTAATCAAAGCAGCCCAGTGTAACGGATTGCAACACAATAACTTCGGGATGAATCCCGTCATCAGAGATTTACAAACGGCAGTCATCGTAGCTGAAGAAATCGGTATGAAAGGCTCGTGCCTCATTGGTATCATGCTGCACGAAATTGTAAAGGCGCATATACTGTCTATCGAAGAAGTAAACACCGAATACGGAGAAGATGTGGCAAGCATCATCAAGGGATTGGTAAAAACAAACGAGCTGTATGCGAAGAGTCCGGCGATAGAATCGGAGAATTTCCGCAATCTCCTGCTCTCGTTTGCCGAGGATATGCGTGTCATACTGATTATGATTGCCGACCGCGTGAACGTGATGCGCCAAATCAAGGATTCGGGCAATGAAGAAGACCGGAACAAGGTGGCGAACGAAGCCGCTTATCTGTATGCCCCATTAGCGCATAAGCTGGGGCTCTATAAGTTGAAATCGGAACTTGAGGACTTGTCGCTGAAATATACACAGCGGGAAACCTACTATTATATAAAGGATAAGTTGAACGAGACGAAGGCGTCACGCGACAAGTATATCGCCGCTTTTATTGAACCTATACAGAAAAAGGTGGCGGCTGCGGGATTGAAATTCGACATCAAGGGACGTACCAAGTCCATACATTCGATATGGAACAAGATTCAGAAACAGAAAACACCGTTCGAAGGGATTTACGACTTGTTTGCCATCCGTATTATTCTGGATTCGGAACCGGAACCGGCAAAGGAGAAGCAGGAATGTTGGCAGGTATATTCCATTGTGACCGATATGTACCAGCCTAACCCGAAGCGTCTGCGTGACTGGCTTTCTATCCCGAAAAGCAATGGTTACGAGTCGTTGCACATCACTGTGATGGGACCGGAAGGAAAATGGGTGGAAGTACAGATACGTACCCGCCGCATGGACGAAATCGCTGAGCGCGGACTGGCTGCTCACTGGAGATACAAAGGCATCAAAGGCGAAACTGGTTTGGACGAATGGCTGACTTCGGTTCGCGAAGCATTGGAAAATGCGGACAACGACTCGATGAAAGTGATGGACCAGTTCAAAATGGACCTTTACGAAGATGAGGTTTTCGTATTTACTCCCAAAGGGGACTTGTTCAAACTGGCGAAAGGCGCTACGGTGCTCGATTTCGCTTTCCATATCCATAGCAAACTGGGATGCAAATGTATCGGCGCCAAGGTGAACGGCAAGAATGCCCAACTCAAACAGAAGTTGAACAGCGGCGACCAGGTGGAGATTATGACTTCAAACACCCAGACTCCGAAACAGGACTGGCTGAATATCGTGACCACTTCCAAAGCCCGTACGAAGATTCGGCAGGCACTTAAGGAGATGGTAGCGCGTCAGCACGATTTTGCGAAGGAGACATTAGAACGGAAGTTCAAGAACCGCAAGCTGGAGTATGACGAGGCGACAATGATGCGCCTTATCAAGCGTTTGGGATTCAAGAACGTGACGGAGTTTTATCAGAAAATAGCTGATGAAGCACTAGATGTCAATGAGGTTCTGGACAAATACATCGAGCAGCAGAAACGCGATAATGATACGCATGACGAGATTGTGTACCGGAGCGCCGAGGGATACAACATGCAGGTGCCACAGGAAGAGACGACATCAAAAGAAGATGTGCTTGTGATTGACCAAAACCTGAAAGGGTTGGAATTCAAGCTTGCCAAATGTTGTAATCCTATTTATGGTGACGATGTATTCGGTTTTGTGACGGTAAGCGGAGGAATCAAGATTCACAGGAGAGACTGCCCCAATGCGAATCAGATGCGCGAACGCTTCGGTTACCGGATTGTAAAGGCACGATGGGCGGGCAAGTCGGAAGGAACGCAGTATCCTATCACGTTGCGCGTTGTGGGACATGACGATATCGGTATTGTGACGAATATCACTTCGATTATATCCAAGGAAAACGGAATCACACTGCGCTCTATCGGCATTGATTCGCATGACGGATTATTCTCAGGAACACTGACGATTATGGTCGGTGATACGGGAAGGCTGGAAGCGCTTATCAAGAAGCTGAGGACGGTGAAAGGAGTGAAACAGGTAAACCGGAATTAACAACAAATTCATATAATAAAATAGTGACGCCATCCGCATGTGATAGCGTCACTATTTTTATAGTATAGCGTCACTATCCGGACGGTATAGTGACGCCATTTTCAAGAGGGATTTTAGCACCCTTATCTCACTTTCTTTCTTATATAATAAGGATACGTCGCAATGACGAAAAATGCCAAAGACACCAAAGCTACTATCTGTCCGATATGCAGCATCTTGTCGGTATCCAAATCCAGGTAGCACGCAGTGGCGATACCTAAGGAAATTCCGACCTCGCTTGCCAAAAGATGGGTGGTGTTTGCCGTTCCACGCTGGCAGTGATGGGACAACTTCACAAACATGACCAGAAATTCCGGCATGACAAGTCCCAATCCAAGCCCCAGAAGTACAGAAGGAGCAGATATTGAGCCGTTCGGATCCAACAGAGACATCGCGAGCATTTCCAGTCCGATTCCTACAATGACCAGCCTCAGTGTTTTCTCTTTCATAAAGGACAGGCGAGCCAAAAGCAAGGATATCAAATATCCGATTCCCACTCCTACAAAGAAAGGTACAGGTATTCCCATATTTCCAAGTACGGAGTCATTAAGGAAAGGATGGACAAGCGGAATCAACAATCCCGGTACGAACGTAATCAGAATCATATTGATGGCAGGCACCCATCCGCGCAACAGCAAAAAGCGGTCGAAAGAATAGAGTTTGGTAACAATCGGTGCACGGAAAGGCACATAGACACCGGACGCTATCAGGATTCCCGCTGCTCCGGTGATGACAGAGACGGACAACAAGTTCTGAAAGGAATAACTCTGATAGAGCCATACTCCGAGGATGATACCTAGAATCATTCCCAAACGCGCCATCCATGAGAAACCGACATTTCCTGCACTGCGCAGTGTAGAATTGGTGACGTCGATTGCCAAGGTGATGCCTGCGGTGGTCGCTATGCCAAAAGCCAATCCCTGCACGGTACTCAGCAGAATAAGTTCCGTTATGTTGGTCACAAAAGCATAACCTACCGTTGCCGCTACCATAAGGGCAAAAGAGAATACACACACCGTCTTACGTTTGTATGCATCCACAAGATAGGCATGGAAAGGACCGATAAGGAACATTCCCAGCGTGAAAAATAGAAAAGCAACTCCTGTCTGTGCCACCGGTACTCCGAGACGGTCCCCCATCTCAATGGAAAGTACCGGAAATAACACATACAAGGATATAAACAACAGCAAATTAGCTATACATATCCGCATAAAATGTACTGTCCACAATTTTACTGCCATATACTATTTTAATATTGTTCCTTCTCGTTGGGGAAGTCGCAATTCTTCACGTCGGACACATAACGGCTGATAGCGTCGGTCATCACCGTGTACAGGTCAGCATAACGACGCAGGAAACGGGGACGGAAACCATTGTTCATACCCAACATATCCTGAACAACCAATACTTGACCATCTACCTGACCACCCGCACCGATACCGATGATAGGTATAGTCAGCTCGGAAGCTACACGTGCGGCAAGAGAGGCTGGAATCTTTTCAAGCACGATGGCAAAACAACCCGCCTCTTCAAGCAGATGTGCGTCGCGAATCAATTTTTCGGCTTCGGCCTCATCTTTGGCACGTACGGTGTAAGTACCATATTTATTAATAGACTGCGGCATTAGTCCGAGATGTCCCATCACCGGAATGCCCGCACTGATTATGCGTTTCACAGAACCAATGATTTCTTCTCCACCTTCCAGTTTCAAAGCATCAGCGTGACTTTCTTTCATGATACGGATGGCAGAAGCAAGACCTTCCATTTCGTTTCCCTGATAAGAACCGAAAGGCATATCTACTACTACCATCGCACGCTTCACGCCACGTACTACGGATTTAGCATGATAAATCATCTGGTCGAGCGTAATAGGCAATGTAGTCACGTTTCCTGCCATTACATTGGAAGCGGAGTCGCCTACGAGAATTACGTCCATTCCTGCACCGTCTACAATCTGTGCCATTGTGTAATCATAGGAAGTAAGCATAGAAATCTTTTCGCCTCTCTGTTTCATTTCAACCAAACGATGAGTAGTCACCTTTCTTGTATCATCTGATATATAACCAGCCATTTCTTTTTTAATTTTGAATTGTAAATTAATTATTATGTGTTTTGAGCGATGTTCTTGAACACCGGCAAAAAAAATCGGGGCAAAGTTATAACATTTAATTCATAACAGAGAAGGAAATGCAAAAAAATCCTCTCAACCATTTGTCCGGGATAGCCAACAGATGGTTGAGAGGATGAAGAAGACGTTATACAAAGCGAAATCAGCGGTGCAACGTCAACAATTTATCGCAGGTCATTGCGGTAAAGTCATTCATGACATAATGGGCTTTTCCGGCGATGGCTTCGGCAGAATTGGTGGTGGCAAGTCCGATAACGGTCGCGCCCGAAGTCATTCCGGCTTGCAGACCGTGAAAAGAGTCTTCAAAAACATAGGTATTTTCGGGGGTGACGCTGAATATTTCCATTCCAAGAAGGAAACAGTCGGGAGCGGGTTTGGAGCGGGCGAACATTTCACCGGTAAGGATACGGTCTACCATTCCCTTAAATTCGGGATGAGCATTGTAGACGTTCTGCATCTTTTCTTCATTGGAACTGGTGACTACGGCTATCTTCACACCGTGACGGTGCAGGTCGGCTATAAAGGCTTCCACTCCGGGAATATATTCGTAGAACATTTGCTTTTCAAAGACATTAAGTTTGGCTGTGATTTCCCGTTGTGCTTCAGGGAGAGTCGGGAAGTACTTCTCGTAAATCTGTGTCAGAGTCTGTCCTTTGATACGGCGCCCGAAATCTTCTTCGTTCAGATGTTTCAGTCCTTGTTCGTTCCAAAAGACAGTGTACTGTGTCTCTGTATCCATAATGACACCGTCGAAATCGAACAGCGCTGCAATCGTTTTCGTTGTATTCATATAAACTTTCTTTTTACCTAAAAACGTTAAACCTTATGTATCAGTCCGCGCAAAGTTCCGAATAATCATCGAATCAGACAAATTATTCGTACCTTTGCCCTACTTAAAAAAACGTAACATTCGTTTTCTCGTCCAACCTAATATCCAAGCGCATGAGTAAGAACGACCCACATATTTTAGGAAAAGTTTCCCCAAAAATGTGGAGAATAATCAGACGAAAGCACAATAAGTTGATGTTTTCACCTCTTTATTGTTCTTTTTTTCCTATTTTCCATACAAACTATTATCATTTCGTTTGAAAACTATATATTCGCATCAAGTTTTCTAAACTATATTATTATAATTATGATGAGAAAAAGTTTATATACGCTCTTGTCGTTTCTTTTACTTTCCGGATGCGGTATGACTGATTATCATCCATACGATGTCCACATCAGCGGTGAGACAAATGTCAATGCACACAATATCGAAAAGATAGAAGCAAATTGCAAAGGTAAGACTAAACTACGTTTTGTAACTATGGGTGATTCACAACGCTGGTATGACGAGACGGAAGAGTTTGTGAAAGAGATTAATAAACGGGATGATATTGATTTCGTCATTCATGGCGGAGACATGAGTGACTTCGGAGTGACGAAAGAGTTTCTTTGGCAGCGAGATATTATGAATGGACTTAAAGTACCTTATGTGGTCCTAATTGGAAATCATGACTGCCTCGGCACAGGGGAAGAAACATACAAAGCCGTATTCGGCCCTACCAATTTCTCTTTCATTGCGGGCAATGTGAAGTTTGTCTGCCTGAATACCAATGCACTGGAATATGATTATTCCGAACCCGTTCCGAATTTCACTTTTATGGAGCAAGAGATAAAGGACAGAAGGGACAAGTTTGAAAAGACGGTAATTAGCATGCACGCGCGCCCCTATACGGACGTATTCAATGACAATGTAGCCAAAGTGTTTCACCGTTATGTCACCGAATATCCGGGAATACAATTCTGCACGGCCGCCCATACTCACCACCATCGGGATGATGTGATTTTTGATGATGGAATACATTATATCACCAGCGACTGCATGGATTGCCGCAGTTACCTGGTATTTACCATAACTCCGGAAAAGTACGAATATGAACTGGTTAAATACTAAATATATCTTGCGGGCAGGAGTGCTGTCGATACTTCTCCCGTTCCCAGATCTGATTTCAGCCACGTGTAAGACAGACACCGTCATAGACACATACAAGGCAAACTCACTCCGCTTTATCATCAAGTCTGATTCAATCATTGCTTTTCATACAGATGATTCCGTATTTACGGTTATCAAAGCAGATTCCATATTGCCTGCCACGCCCAAGGAAGTGAAGCGTACCCGTTACGATAATCGGGTGCACCGTTTCCGTAGAAACTGGGAAAGAATTATCCCCACTCATTCTAAAATACAATATGCCGGAAACATGGGATTGCTCTCTTTCGGCACAGGATGGGATTATGGAAAGCGGAATCAATGGGAAACAGACTTATTGCTGGGATTTATTCCGAAATACTCTTCAAAGAAAGCCAAAGTGACGATGACGCTCAAGCAGAATTATATGCCTTGGAGCATCAACATAGGAAAAGGATTCTCTACGGAACCGCTCACCTGCGGTCTTTATATAAACACGGTATTCGGAGACCAGTTTTGGGTAAATGAACCCGACCGTTATCCGAAAGGTTACTACGGTTTCTCAAGCAAGGTACGTTTCCATATCTTCATGGGGCAGCGGCTGACTTATGATATTGACCCACAACGCAGATTTCTGGCAAAGTCTGTGACTTTCTTCTATGAGATAAGCACTTGCGACCTTTACTTGATTAGCGCCTTCCAAAATAGCTATCTACGTCCCCGTGATTATCTCAGCCTATCCTTCGGATTAAAGTTCCAATGGCTGTAACATCAGTACATACGGACGAGAACCTCATTTCCCATATAAGCAGTATCGTTTGAGCCGGTTTGTACAACTATCAGTTTCTTACCGGTTCTTCCATTACCCTTTTAGACAATTTAACTACCTTTTTTGACAAAAATACATCCAAACAGGTGTTTTATTTGTTGTTAATAATGTGTAACTTCGCACAGTGAGAACCAATACGACAATCTTATAACTTTATAATATATTGCCTATGATATTTACAGCAGAAAACACCTTACTTATCGGTTCTATCTTACTTTTCGTCAGCATAGTCGTTGGAAAGACCGGATACCGCTTTGGAGTACCCACCTTATTACTATTCCTTGTAGTGGGAATGATATTCGGAAGCGACGGTTTAGGACTCCAGTTCCATAACGCCAAAGAGGCCCAATTCATCGGTATGGTCGCTTTGAGCATCATCCTGTTTTCGGGTGGTATGGATACGAAATTCAGAGAGATAAAACCCATTCTGGGACCTGGTATCGTGCTTTCCACTGTCGGAGTTTTGCTTACAGCTCTTTTCACCGGACTCTTTATCTGGTGGTTGTCCGGCATGAGTTGGACGAACATTTATTTACCCATCACCACTTCCCTGCTATTGGCTGCTACCATGTCGTCTACGGATTCGGCTTCAGTATTCGCCATTCTCCGTTCGCAGAAGATGAACTTAAAGCACAATCTCCGCCCCATGCTGGAGTTGGAAAGTGGAAGCAACGACCCGATGGCGTATATGCTTACCATTGTCCTGACACAGTTTATCCAGTCGGCAGGTATGGGAGTCGGTGCTATCGTAGCGTCTTTTCTCATCCAGTTTATTGTAGGTGCTGTCACCGGATACATACTCGGCAAACTGGCCATCCTAATGTTGAACAAACTCAATATTGACAACCAGGCATTATATCCTATTCTATTATTGGCTTTCGTCTTCTTTACCTTCTCCATTACCGACTTGCTGAAAGGCAACGGATACTTGGCTGTATATATCGCCGGTATGATGGTAGGAAACAACAAAATCATGCATCGCAAGGAAATCTATACATTCATGGACGGACTGACCTGGCTGTTCCAAATCATTATGTTCCTCTGTCTCGGATTGCTTGTCAATCCGCACGAAATGCTGGAAGTGGCAGTCGTAGCCTTACTTATCGGTGTGTTCATGATTGTTATCGGTCGTCCGTTAAGTGTGTTTCTCTGCTTGCTCTCCTTCCGGAAAATCACGATGAAGTCACGTTTTTTCGTGTCGTGGGTAGGATTACGCGGAGCGGTTCCTATCATCTTTGCCACCTATCCGGTGGTTGCGGGAGTAGAAGGCTCGAATATCATCTTTAATATAGTGTTCTTCATTACGATTGTTTCACTAGTCGTACAAGGTACTACCATTTCTTTCGCGGCGCGTTTATTACATCTCTCCGAACCTTTGGAGAAGACAGGCAACGACTTCGGCGTCGAACTGCCGGAAGAAATTGATTCCGACCTTAGTGACATGACGGTCACTCGTGAAATGTTGGAAGAGGCTGATACATTAAAGGATATGAATCTTCCCAAAGGCACACTGGTAATGATTGTGAAACGTGAAGATGAGTTCCTGATTCCCAACGGAACACTGAAGTTGCATGAAGGGGACAAACTCCTGCTTATCTCCGAAAAATCCAAGGATGAAAAAACGGAACAGGCATAATCTCTGAAAAGATTTGCCGAAACTCTTTATATACTCAATCTTTAGGAACGGATTACGTGAATTACACGTTTTTTGATTAATCAATCTCTTAAAACCGTGAAATCCATGTAGTCCGTGCCTATTAATATTATCATAAATAATTGATTTATCCGCTCCCCCCTTAACGCTTCAGCCGTATCAATGAATGGAGTTAGAAAGAAGAAACAAAAAAGCCCGTATATCAATGCAAAATATTATTCAGACCGCCTCCGTTAATTAACCGTAAAACTTAAATTTAAAATTCGGGTTACAGTTATGAAATATTAAATTTGCGCAGTTTTAAACTAAATGTGCAAGAATCGAATGGAACAAGAACATCAGTTCATTGATTATATTGAGCAAAGCATCATCAAAAACTGGGATAGAAATGCCTTAACTGACTATAAAGGAATCACCCTTCAATATAAAGACGTAGCGCGTAAAATCGCCAAGTTTCACATCGTCCTGGAAAGCGCAGGAATCCAGCCTGGAGATAAGATAGCAGTCTGCGGACGAAACAGTGCCCATTGGGCGGTTACTTTTCTGGCAACTATTACCTATGGAGCTGTCATTGTGCCTATCCTGCACGAATTCAAAGCGGACAACATTCATAATATCGTCAACCATTCCGAAGCTAAATTACTTTTTGTAGGCGACCAGGCATGGGAAAACCTGAACGAGGATGCCATGCCCTTACTGGAAGGCATCGCTCTATTGACCGACTTCTCCGCCCTGGTATCACGCAATGAAAAACTCACCTATGCTTTCGAACACCGGAATGCCATTTACGGTCAGCGGTATCCCAAGAATTTCCGACCGGAACATATCTGTTATCGGAAAGACAAACTGGAAGAACTGGCTATCATCAATTACACTTCGGGCACTACGGGCTATTCAAAAGGAGTCATGCTCCCCTACCGCAGTATCTGGTCGAACGTGACTTATTGTTTCGAAATGCTCCCCGTCAAACCGGGAGACAATATCGTTTCCATGCTTCCCATGGGACATGTGTTCGGTATGGTGTACGACTTCCTGTACGGATTCTCGGCAGGTGCACATATCTACTTCCTGACACGTATGCCGTCGCCGAAAATTATTGCCCAATCGTTCGCAGAGATTAAGCCGAGAGTTATCTCCTGTGTACCCTTGATTGTAGAGAAGATTATCAAGAAGGATATTCTGCCCAAAGTAGACAGCAAGATTGGCAAACTGTTGCTGAAAGTGCCTATCATCAATGATAAGATTAAGTCTTTGGCACGCCAGGCGGCTATGGAAATCTTCGGCGGAAACTTTGACGAAATCATTGTCGGCGGTGCTCCTTTCAACGCCGAAGTGGAAGCTTTCCTCAAAAAGATAGGATTCCCCTATACCATCGCATACGGTATGACCGAATGCGGTCCGATTATCTGCTCCAGCCGTTGGGAGACGCTGAAACTCGCTTCCTGCGGAAAAGCAACGACACGCATGGAAGTAAAGATTGATTCACCGAATCCCCAAACACATGCCGGAGAAATCATTTGCAGAGGAATGAATATGATGCTGGGATATTATAAAAATCCTGAAGCTACCTCACAAATCATTGATATACACGGCTGGCTACATACAGGCGACCTCGGCACAATGGACGAAGAAGGATATATAACCGTCCGCGGCCGCAGCAAGAACCTGCTACTTACTTCGAGCGGACAGAATATCTACCCCGAAGAAATTGAAAGCAAGCTGAACAACCTGCCGTACGTATCAGAATCAATCATCGTCTTGCAACAGGAGAAACTGGTGGCTCTCATCTACCCGGACTTTGACGATGCTTTCGCCCATGGATTGCAACAAGAAGACATTCAGAAGGTGATGGAACAGAACCGTATCGAACTGAACCTGCAACTTCCCAATTACTCGCAGATAAGCAAAATAAAAATCCATTTCGAAGAATTTGAAAAGACTGCGAAAAAGTCTATCAAACGCTTTATGTATCAGGAAGCGAAAGGATAATGCAGTGATATCATAAATCATAAGATTTAGTTAAAAACAAAAACGGTGAACAGCCACAAGTGCTGTCCACCGTTTTTTTCTAACCTCTCAATCAACTTTATTCAGAATCAGTAAAGAGTTGATTAGCCCCACAGCTTCGGAAGCAATCTGAATGGTATGCCAGGAAGTACCGTGCCTGTGTGATTCCAACCGTTATTTGTGCAACAGGATATCAGTTCCCGGGACAATCTTTCCCATCGACCAGACACAACGCACATTCAATTCCTTGTCAAGAATCACAATATCGGCATCTTTTCCTTTAGCCAGCGCCCCTTTCCGGTCGCTTACTCCAATCAAACGGGCAGGAGTCTCGGAAGCCATACGTACAGCGTCTTCCAAAGGTATATTCGCTTTCTTAACCATCGTACGCACCAGTACATCCATAGTAGCCAAGCTGCCTGCCAACGCGGAATGGTCTGCCATCTTGCATACTCCGCCCTCAATAATATAATGAGGGTCAACCGGTACAGTCCCGTCAGAAGCAGCATAAGCCAGGGCATCCGTCACGAGACAAGTATTTTCCACCCCTTTCAGCTTATACACCAATTTCAATATGGTAGCCGGCAAATGAATACCGTCCGCAATCACTTCCACAGTCATTCCGTCCGTCAGATATACGCTTTCCACCGTCCCCTCATACTTGTACTCACGACGTTTGTGGAACCCCGGCATTGCATTATAGAAATGCGCCGCATGAGTAAATCCTACCGCGTATGCAGCCTTAATTTCATCATATTCGGCTTCTGTATGCGTCACGGCCGTCATGATTCCTTTTGAACGGGTGTACTTTGCAAAATCATGCGCCCCAGGCAATTCAGGGCTGATGTCCCAACGCTTGATGCAAGAGGTATGCTCCAATAAAGGAATATATTCATTCTCGTCCGGTGTTTTGAGGAAGCCGTCATACTGCGTACCTGCCATCTTCGGATTCAGATAAGGCCCTTCGATGTGCAAGCCGAGAATAGGAGAATCTTTCTCCTGCATCATACTCTCGCAAACATCGACTGCCTGATAAAGCCTTTCAAAAGAAATAGACGATAAAGTAGGAAACATAGTAGTGGCGCCATGCTTCAAATGAACGGTGGTTGCCACACGGAAAGCCTCTTCCGTCGCTTCGGTAAAATCGTGCCCGCCACCACCATGTGCGTGCA
Source organism: Bacteroides acidifaciens (assembly GCF_024623065.1). Classification (GTDB taxonomy): domain Bacteria; phylum Bacteroidota; class Bacteroidia; order Bacteroidales; family Bacteroidaceae; genus Bacteroides; species Bacteroides acidifaciens. Next base: position 7,128 of record NZ_JANJZR010000069.1, on the reverse strand, counting down.
TGCTTACAAATCCCGGCACGATTGTCATTCCGCGGGCATCAATCACTGTTGCGCCGATAACCGCCAGGTCGCTGTTAGTCACCTCTAATATTTTTCCATCACAAACCAATACGGAACCATCTTTCAGCCAACCTTGCGGGGTAAGTATTCTTCCGTTAATTATCTGAGTTAACATAGTCTTCTTTTTTATTAGATTTAAAACAGTTTGTTGGTGCCTTCCACCAATTGTCCCATTGCCCATACAGCCCTTACATTCAAGTCTCTGTCCAAAGCAATGATATCGGCATCCTTACCACGCTCAAGCGTACCTTTGCGGTCCAGCACTCCCATGATGCGGGCAGGCGTCTCGGAAATCATCCTTATCACATCTGCCAAAGGAATCTCCGCTTTCTGCACCATCGTACGAATAAGGCGGTCCATTGTCGCCACACTTCCCGCCAAAGCGGAACGGTCTGCCAGTTTACAAACGCCATCCTCTATAATCACACGCGGGTCGAAAGCCGTCTGACTGTCACTCGCCGCACAAGCCAACGCATCCGTAATCAAACAGGTACGCTCCACTCCTTTTATTTTATAGACAAGACGCAGAATCGTCGGAGGCACATGGATACCGTCCGCCACAACTTCCACCGTCATATCGTCAATCAAATAAATACTTTCTACCGTACCTTCATATTTATACTCTTTCCGTTTATGGAAACCGGGCATAGCGTTGTAGAAATGGGTAGCATGGGTATATCCCGCCTCATAAGCGGTCTGTATATCCTCAAATTCCGCCTGTGTATGTCCTACTGATGCCAATACACCTTTCGCCGTGATATACTTGCCGAACTGCATAGCTCCCGGAAGCTCCGGCGCAGCGTCCCAACGCTTGATACAATGCGTCTCCTCAAGCAACGGGATATATTCTTCAGGGTCGGGATTCTTGATATTTTCAGGAATCTGCCCGCCTGCCATTTCCATATTGAAATAATGTCCTTCCAGATGAAGTCCGAGTACCGGGCTATCGGGTTCCGCCATCATTTTCCCAGTAGTCTCCGCAGCTGCGCGAATCATAGGAATGGTGGAAGAAGAAAGGGTGGGAAAAATACTGGTGGTACCGTGTTGCATATGAGCTTTGACAGCTGTCCGGAAAGCCTCTTCCGTGCCTTCCATAAAATCTCTTCCGCCACCGCCATGAGCATGTATTTCTACTCCGCCGGGAACAATGTACATTCCTTTGGCATCAATCAGTTTGGCTCCGATAATGGCCAGGTCACAATTGGTTACTTCCAGTATTTTGTTGTCACGGATAAGTACCGACCCATCCTTGAGCCAGCCTTGCGGGGTCAGGATGCGTGCATTAATGATTTGTGTTAACATATCATCTGTTATTAAATTAATTATAGGTCTGTGTGAATCAATGACGCTCTTTTTTGGGGGGAGTACATTGATTTTGTCAGTTGCAAAATTACGCTTTTCTATTCAATCTATTGATAAAATCGTCCGGCAAACTTCCGATATAATACAAAAAAAAGGTTGCCAATCTTATCGACTGACAACCTTACGTCTATATGGAGCGGAAAACGAGACTCGAACTCGCGACCCTAACCTTGGCAAGGTTATGCTCTACCAACTGAGCTATTTCCGCAAACTAAATTTCGTCATTCAGAAAACTGAAAGATTGGTGCCCAGAACAGGACTCGAACCTGCATGCCTCTCGACACACGCACCTGAAACGTGCGCGTCTACCAATTCCGCCACCTGGGCAAAACTTAGTTCCATTATTTCAAAGAAACAAGAGCGGAAAACGAGACTCGAACTCGCGACCCTAACCTTGGCAAGGTTATGCTCTACCAACTGAGCTATTTCCGCAAATTACTTTCATAAACTGTGAAGAGAAGGAGACTCGAACTCCCACGACATAACTGTCACTACCCCCTCAAAGTAGCGCGTCTACCAATTCCGCCACCTCTCCATTATTCTAAAAGTTTAATCTCTGTGCCCAGAACAGGACTCGAACCTGCATGCCTCTCGACACACGCACCTGAAACGTGCGCGTCTACCAATTCCGCCACCTGGGCAAAGATTATTGTTCCAACATTTCAAAGAAACATGAGCGGAAAACGAGACTCGAACTCGCGACCCTAACCTTGGCAAGGTTATGCTCTACCAACTGAGCTATTTCCGCATTTTTTCGTTTGCGGTTGCAAAGGTAGGGATTTTCCGTAAACCTGCAAACATTCTGCACATTTTTTTTTAAGAAATCCGCACACTTTGCCCCCACCGCAAAACAATCTTTTTGATTATCAACTCATTCGGTCACGATAATCCTCATAAGAAAATTGCTTGTAAATTTCAGCTTTCCCCTCTTTTGTCCAGATAGCGATGGCAGGATGATGAATTCCGTTAAACATATTTGTCTTTACCATCGTATAGTGAATCATATCTTCGAACACTATCCGCTCACCGATTTGCAACTCATGGTCGAAACTCCACAACCCCATATAGTCACCGCTCAGACAGGAATTTCCTCCAAGACGGTAAATGCAGTTTCCTTCATTCCCCATTTCCGCACCCCGAACGGCAGGCTGATAAGGCATCTCCAGGCAATCGGGCATATGACAGGTGAAGCTGACATTCAGGATGGCTGTCTTGATTCCACGGCTCTCTACAATATCCACGACTTCGGAAACCAATACTCCCGTCTGCCAGGTAAAAGCCGAACCGGGTTCCAGGATAATCTGCAAATGCGGATAGCGTGCCCTCAATCCTTGTAGCAGTTTTATCAGATGCTCCGTATCATAATCTTTGCGGGTCATCAAATGTCCGCCGCCAAGATTCAACCACTTTATCTGTGGAAACCAACGGGAAAACTTCTCTTCCAAATGTTCCAAAGTACGTTCCAACTCAAACGAAGAAGATTCACAATGGCAATGGCAATGAAAACCTTCAATCCCTTGCGGCAGCGTCTCCGGCAACAAATCAGCCGTTATCCCGAAGCGGGTACCAGGGGCACATGGATTATAAAGTTCCGTTTCCACCTCCGAATATTCGGGATTCACACGGATACCACAGGAGATTCCACTTCCTTCGGCTACCGTCATCGGATAGAAGCGTTCGAACTGCGCCATTGAATTGAATGTGATATGGCTGCTGCAACGCATGATTTCCGGGAAATCCTGTTCTGTATAGGCAGGAGAATAAGTATGCGCCTTACTGCCGAATTCTTCCAGCGCCAAGCGGGCTTCATATACCGAACTGGCCGTTGAATGATTGATATATTCGCGGAATATAGGAAAAGAGCGCCACATGGCAAACGACTTGAAAGCCAGGATTATCTCCACTCCCGCCCTGTCGGCTACACTTTTTATCAAACTCAGGTTCTTTCTTAAAAGTTCTTCTTCCATAATGTAGCAGGGAGAAGGAAAACGGTTAAAATCTATCATATACAATATTATTATCTAAAAGTAACGTTTTACGAACGTGGATGCAAAAATACAAATTCAAAAGCAAAGAGGGATTGTTTTATTTTTAATTAAGATATCGCTTTTCGAGAACTTTTTCTTATGGTTAGACCTTTATATTATATAAGTAATTGTATCATCCTAAATAACCTAATTGAATATGCATAAAGATTTAAGAAAAGTAGTGATTCTGCTGGCTCATCCCAACATTAAAGAGTCACAGGCAAACAAGGCATTGATCGATACTGTCAGTGACATTGAAGGAGTGGCGGTTTTCAGCCTTTACGAACTGTCCGAGGAAATCGCTTTCAATGTGGACGAATGGAGCAAAATTATCTCCGATGCTTCGGCTGTCATCTACCAGTTTCCTTTCTACTGGATGGCTGCCCCGTCATTACTGAAAAAATGGCAGGACGAAGTGTTCACTTACCTGTCCAAGACTCCGGCTGTCGCTGGAAAGCCATTGATGGTGGTAACAACTACCGGTTCTGAATACGACGCTTACCGTAGCGGCGGGCGAAACCGCTTCACAACCGATGAGTTTCTACGTCCGTATCAGGGCAGCGCGATTCATTCGGGTATGACATGGCAGACACCCATTGTCGTTTACGGAATGGGAACCGCAGATGCGGGAAAGAATATTGCCAAAGGAGCGAATCTGTACAAACAACGGGTGGAAATGCTTATCAATAGCAGCAATGCCGGGAACAATTGGTAAGACAACGAGAAGCGTAGCTTTATCCTATCTAAAGCTACGCTTTAGCATCCTTAAAGCATAGCTTTAGATGTCGCAAAGCTACGCTTCTTCAACGTCAGCACCGGCAGGAAAATAAAGACTTAATTCCGGTCGATATAGAACCAAAAGTCGCTTTCCCATTTCCAATGTTCTTTCTGTTTATCTATAAAAGATTTCTTACCGGAATAAGTTACTTTTGCCTTACCGTTCTCAAAAGGATAAGCAAAAGCAAATTGAGGTTTAATAATTATATTACCCAATGTATCAGCAAATCCAATCTTTCCCGTCTTGTCTTTAATACGAAACAAACCCTCTTTCACCGGGTCGACGCTATTATCGAAACAAAACACATCAAACAATTCATTTCCTTTATTATCTATACAGACAATCTCTTTGTCCACAACAAAGCCGATATGCCGAATTGTATCGCTATTGAAGTATTTATACTTTCCAAATGGTATAATAGTATCTTTTCGTGTATTCAAGTAGCAAACAGGTACACCCGGTTCTCGATACTCTTCTGTGGTATGCGCTGTCAATATGGGATATTGTAAAGGTATTCCATAACTAATACAATCCATTGTATATTTCCCATTGAGATATAAAACTTCCCACGGATAAATATCTTTCATGACCGCTTTAAAAGCTTTGATAACCGGATGCTGCTGGTCATTTACATAATTCTCCGTATCGGGTAGCCTAACATCAATACGGCAATCGCGAAAATGGCCATCAGGAAACATCTCCAAGTCTCTAATAATAAAGACAATCCTTTTCCCTACCATTTCTGGGAACCGTTCAAAAGGAAATCTTTTTTCCAGTTCCCATCTGGCGTTTAGCAAAGCTATTCCTTCTTTCTTCCAGTTATGGTAAAGTTCTTGCCCTACGATGACGCCATTACGTATGTACATTACATGCTCTTTCTCCATACTCCGATTGAAACCCGAGTGTACATATCGAATTATTTTTCCCTGTCCGCTTCTTATTGTACCATTCAACCACTTAGCACAGATGCCTTTCTCATCAGAATAAGAAGTAAACACTTTTTTTAAAGAATCCGTAGTGTATGTAAGCGTATAGTCCTCTCCACCTTTTGATGAATACATATCGACATCTATCTTCTGCAAGTATATTTTTCCATCTATTACTATCCAATGCCCCGTGTAACCATCCCAATTAGCAGTAGACATAATCCGTCCTTCAGGCAGATACTTTTTCAGATTGGCATACACGGTCGAATCTCTTTCCAATGGTTTATCCATTAGAAACCATTTTTCACCATTAATATATATGTAATCACATAAAAGACCTGTCGCAAACAAAAGTGACGTTTGCAAGACAAAGATAAGGCATAGAAGAATGTGTTTCATAAACCAATATTCAAATAAAATTCGATACAAATTAAGTCAATAAAAATAAGAAAAAGCTCGAAACGAATCAATATTTAAAAAATAAAAGATTAACTTAGTGTTTTTTAATTGGCATACATGCATCATCTTGATTATTGAACGAATTGTTTTTCATTTTCTTGTGTCTTTTCTTCAACGTCAGCACTGGCAGAAAAATAAATACCCCGATTACGGACATTATCAATCCCCCGATAGTGCCTGCCGCCAACGGGAACCAGAAACCTTCTTTCTCCGCTCCCGCCATGAAAGGGATAAAGCCCAGGATAGTGGAAGCCACCGTCAGGAAGATAGGTATTACTTTCGTGTTCCAGGCTTTCACATAAGCCCGGAGCGGCGAAAGCCGCGGAAAACGCTTGCGAACGGAATTATATTCATTCAGGATATAGATACTTGCATTTACCGTAATACCGCAAAGCAGGACAAAGGAAGCAAAACCGCCCTGGTCGAAGTTCAGCCTGAACCAGTAGAACGTCAGGAACACGCCGATATAGGATACCGGAATCACAAAGATAATCGCCAACGGCTGTTTCAGAGAATTGAACAGGATACTCGTGATAAAGAAGATGATGGCAATCACTATCAGGAGCAGGCGATACTGCCTGTTGTCCTTTCCACCCCACGACCAGTTGTAACCCTCTGCCTGGGCAGTATATCCCATCGGAAGAAGTTCGTTGAACTCTTCCAGGTCTTTCTTCAGCAGTTTGTTTCCCTGTTCCGAAGAGCCGATATACTCATATTGCAGGCATAGCCGGTACTGCTGGTTCTCCTTCGCCACTTCCTGCGGCATCTGTCCCTTTTCCACGGTTGCCAGTTCCGAAAGCTTATATTCCTTACCGTCCGCCTCGAAAGGGTAATGCTGCATCGCCCATACATCCCTCTCTTCCGACTGCCGCGAAGACAGCTTTATCTTTTCCGTGCCCTCTTCCGTCACCACCGAACCGATTTCCATATTCCGCCCATATACCGGACGGATGGCGGAAAACAGTCTCCCGGCTCCAATCCCTTCCTCCGCCATCCGCCGTTTGTCCAGATTGAAATAGAATTCCGTATAATCATCCTTCCACCAGGAGAAATCGGAACCGATGGTCACTTCCCGGATACGGCGGTGGGACAAAAGCTTTTCTTTCAACTTTTCCGCCTGTGCATACAACTCGTCATAATTGTACCCGTACATCTTCACCCGGAAGGAGCCCGCATTCTCACGTACATTATTACTGAATCCCTGGTCCTGCAATCCGTAGATGCTCCAGTCGCCGCCGCCCAGTTGGAGCGCCTTGCCGATCATATTGGCCTTCAGCGTATAGGGAAAACCGCTTTTCTGGTGTTCTTTCGTAAAATAGATATGGATGGATGCCCTGCGGGCACTCTCTACAGAGGTCTGAAACAGCCTGATTTCCTTAAATCCGCTCAGATAGGTTTCCATCTTCTTAACCAGTGCATTCATCTGTTCCAGTGTACTTCCATTCGGCAGATTGGCATTGGCGTGGAGCACCACCTCTTCATTGCGGGTAAAGTAACTCCCTTCGTATACCTTCTG
>NZ_JANJZR010000068.1 GCF_024623065.1 Bacteroides acidifaciens | reverse complement strand
CATATTTGAGATTTTTTAGTTACACTCCTTAAATATAGGACATTCGTAACAATTAAACGAAGTATGAAGCAGAGTTTGAGGGTTGGCCTCGGTTTTTATTGTGCCGGTGTAGAAAAAATCGATTTTTCTATATAATTTTGTGAAAAAGTATTGAATTTATCATGGAAAAACTGGAACAGATTATCTCTATATATCAACAAATTATTCAAAAAGCAGAACTGGAGTTACAAAATACCCGGAAACGTATTTATTACATCAGCCTTTTGCGGTTGATTTTGTTTATTGGCGCCATAACGGGCGCTATTGTCTTTTGGTCTGACGGGGGGCTGTATATTTCCGTATTTGCCATCCTGCCTTTTATCTTATTTATCTGGCTGGTAAAACGACACAACTTCTGGTTTCACCAGAAGGATTTTCTGAAAAAGAAAATAGTAATCAATGAACAGGAATTGAGAGCTATTCAATATGATTTCTCTGATTTTGAGAATGGTGAGGAATATATCGACCCCGGACATCTCTATACATTTGATTTGGACATATTCGGTGAACATTCTCTTTTCCAATATATCAATCGTACGTCAACACCTGTCGGCAAACAACATCTTGCCGACTGGTTCAATACTCATCTGAAAAAAAAGGAAGCCATTGAACAACGCCAGGAAGCTATCCGAGAGTTATCAACCGAACTGGAATATCGGCAGCAAATCCGCTTACTCGGATTACTATATAAAGGAAAGCCTGCCGATACTGCTGAAATTAAGAAATGGGCCGACAACCCGAGTTACTACCGGAAACATGCTTTATTACGTATTGTCCCGACAATGGTAAGTATTATCAATCTCGCATGTATAAGTCTTGCTTTTTTAGGTATTTTACCTGCCAGCGCTGCTGGCGGAGTGTTTATAAGTTTTGTAGTATTCAGCTCTATTTTCTCCAAAGGAATCACGAAACTACAAACAACTTATGGTGAAAAACTGCAAATTCTTTCTACATATGCCGACCAGATTCTTCTTACAGAGAAAAAGGAGATGCGCAGTCCTGTCTTGCAACAGCTAAAAGCGGAACTTACCAATAAGAATGAAACTGCTTCTCAAGCAGTTCGCCAGCTTTCCAAATTAATGAATGCACTAGACCAACGAAACAATTTGCTAATGAGTACTATTCTCAATGGACTTATATTTTGGGAATTACGCCAAGTGATGCGAATCGAGCAATGGAAAGAAATGCATGCCGACAACCTTCCCCGCTGGATAGAAACAATTGGAGAAATAGATGCTTACTGTTCTCTGGCAACATTTGCATACAATCATCCCGGATATATTTATCCGGAGATTTGCTCTCAGTCTTTCCACCTGCAAGCCAAAGCGCTCGGTCATCCTTTAATGGACCGTAACAAATGTGTACGCAATGGAATAAACATCGACAAACGTCCTTTCTTCATTATTGTCACTGGAGCGAATATGGCGGGCAAAAGTACTTACTTACGTACCATAGGGGTGAATTATCTTTTAGCATGCATAGGCGCTCCTGTTTGGGCAAACCGGATGAAGATATATCCGGCACAACTTGTGACTAGTCTGCGCACCAGTGATTCTCTAACCGATAACGAATCTTATTTCTTTGCTGAACTGAAACGGCTAAAACTAATCATAGATAAACTAGAAGTAGGAGAAGAGCTTTTTATCATCCTTGACGAAATTCTGAAAGGTACAAACTCCATGGACAAGCAAAAAGGTTCTTTTGCCCTCATCAAGCAATTTATGAATATGAATACCAATGGTATTATCGCTACCCACGACCTTTTACTGGGAACTTTAATAGAATCTTTCCCACAGAATATCTGCAACTACTGTTTCGAAGCAGATATTATGAATAATGAACTCACCTTCTCTTATCAAATGAGAGACGGAGTCGCCCAAAACATGAATGCCTGCTTCTTGATGAAAAAAATGGGGATAGCCGTTGCCAACGACTTCCCCCCATCTTAATGTATGAAAATTAAAGTTATGTTCTATATCGTATCAGCCTTGTTTGCTTTTTGTAAGAAAAGCTACGACTGCTGAAGCTCCATCATTTGTAAAATACTGCACGGACGTGATCGGTTGATAATTATAAGGTACAAATTGGAACAACTGAACAGCTGCAAACTTCTTGTCTTCAGAAAGTAGCACATCCATACGAATATTACCACTTGACTCGCTTTTAATAACCGAACCTGCAGAGAATGAACCCGAATTTACCATATCAGTCAAAGAGTCCATATACTTCAAATCAAAGAAGATGCTATGTTCTTTTGTTACACTTCCGGTAGGTAAATAAACAACCTCCTTGGATTTCCAGAAAAGGCGAAAAATTCCTATAAGGAACAGCCCGGTTCCAAGCACCATTAATGCCATACTAATAGTAGAAGACTTGTCTTCCAGCTCAAAGGTAGAACCAAATGCAAGAATACCGACCAATAACATTACAGAAGAGGTTAGAATTCCGGAGATACTTGTACGTTTAGCGATATCGGGATGTGAAGATGCAAATATAGTAGCATCAATAACTTGAGTAGTTGCCATAATATTTAAAGTTTAATTTATTAGTAAATAAAGATATAAAGGACTACCAGCATACGTATTACACTAGTAATCACAGAAGAAAAAGACCAATAAATAAACGGCTAAATAATAATATGCCTTAAAGTAAATACATAATATTCGCTCGAAGGCTGGCAATAACAGGAAGTTGTAGTGTCATAAATCCGCCCCCAATGTTGTGAGAGAGAGTTGTCACGTTCAGCGCAACATTGTAGCAGGTTCTTCAATGTAGTGAAGTATTCCCCAAGTTGCACACGCTGGATACGTGTCACGGATATTTGGTGACTTTGCAAATTTGTTAATTCAGCCACAGGCGAACAAGGAAAATCAGGAACAGTGATCTGTCCGTGTTGTCTCATGGAATATGTAATAGTATTCTCCTTCTGTTCCACCGGTTCTTCGGTGAAAACATTGCCTGCGATCCCGTGAAGGGTAACTATCAGCAACAGAAACAATATTACCTTTATAAATTTTACCATATTCTTTTTCAAATATAACAGATTCTGTTTATGAAAAGTTCATCCGGGGTATCTTTTAATTTATCTTAGGACTAGCAAACAAGCCCCTAACAAAAAAGGCTATCCCCATATGGAATAGCCTTTTTATATCTATAAGAATAATAGTTGAATTATTCTGCTGATTCAGCTTTTGGTTCTTCAGCTTTCGAAGTCTCAGTTGCAGGTGCTTCAACAGCAGCAGGAGCAGCTTCGGCACTCTTCTTGGAACGACGAGTACGAGTCGCCTTCTTAGCAACTTTTTCTTTTGCCATGTTCTCATTGTAGTCAACCAACTCAATGAAGCACATTTCAGCGTTATCCCCCAAACGGTTACCAGTCTTAATGATACGGGTATAACCACCCGGACGATCAGCAATCTTAACAGAAATTTCCTTGAACAATTCTGTTACTGCAATCTTATCTTGCAAATTGCTAAATACAACACGACGAGAATTCGTAGTGTCTTCTTTAGACTTAGTAATCAAAGGCTCAACAAACTTCTTCAAAGCTTTTGCCTTTGCAACAGTCGTAGTGATTCTTTTGTGCTTGATCAAAGAACAAGCCATGTTAGATAACATAGCACTTCTATGAGAAGCAGTACGACCTAAATGATTGAATTTTTTATTATGTCTCATTTTTTATTCTTTATCTAATTTATATTTAGAAATATCGGTTCCAAACGACAGATTCAGACTTTCCAGCAAATCATCAAGCTCGGTAAGCGATTTCTTTCCGAAGTTTCTGAATTTCAGCAGGTCAGTTTTGTTGAACTGTACCAAGTCGCCAAGTGTTTCTACATCAGCAGCCTTCAAGCAATTGAGGGCACGAACTGACAAGTCCATATCAACAAGCTTAGTCTTCAACAACTGACGCATATGCAATACTTCTTCATCAAACTCTTCATTGCCGTCAGTATCATTACTTTCAAGCGTGATCTTCTCGTCAGAGAACAACATGAAGTGATAAATCAGGATTTTTGCAGCTTCTTTCAGCGCTTCTTTCGGATGTATAGAACCGTCGGTACTAATTTCAAGCACTAGCTTTTCGTAGTCAGTCTTCTGTTCTACACGGAAGTTTTCTACAGCATACTTGACATTACGTATCGGTGTATAAATAGAGTCGATTGGAATTACATTAACGTCCGTGCAATACTCGCGATTTTCATCAGCAGGCACATAGCCACGTCCTTTGTTAATTGTAATATCAATCTGCATAGTTGACTTAGAATCTAAATGACAAATAACTAATTCCGGATTTAACACTTCAAATCCAGTCAAATACTTACCTATGTCACCTGCTTTAAATTCACTGGAATTCTCGACAGTGATGCTCACTTTTTCGCTCTCGAACTCTTCAACTACTTGCTTGAATCTCACTTGTTTCAGATTCAAGATAATGTTGGTAACATCCTCTTTTACTCCAGGTACACTAGAAAATTCATGCTCCACACCGTCGATTCTGATGGTAGTGATAGCAAAACCCTCTAATGAAGAAAGAAGGATACGGCGTAATGCATTACCTACAGTAATACCAAAACCCGGTTCCAACGGACGGAATTCGAATTTACCGAATCTGGAGTCCGCCTCCAACATTAATACTTTATCAGGTTTTTGAAATGCTAATATCGCCATGAAATTAATTATTATTTAGAATACAATTCAACGATCAAATGTTCTTTAATGTTCTCAGGAATGTCTGCTCTTTCAGGTATGTGCAACATTTTACCAACTTTTGAAGCTTCATCCCATTCCAACCAAGCATATTTGCTATGATTGAAACCTGCGAGAGAATTAGCAATTACTTCCAAAGATTTAGATCTTTCACGAACACCAATCAATTGACCCGGTTTTACTGCAAATGAAGGAATGTTTACTACTTCACCATCTACAGTGATGTGCTTGTGACTAACCAACTGACGAGCAGCAGCACGTGTAGGAGCAATACCCAAACGGAATACTACATTGTCAAGACGGCCTTCCAGCAATTGAAGGAGTACCTCACCAGTAATACCTTTAGCAGTAGCTGCTTTTTCAAACAAATTGCGGAATTGTTTCTCTAAAACTCCATAGGTGTATTTAGCTTTCTGCTTTTCACGAAGTTGCACACCATATTCAGAAGTTTTTCTTTTTCTTGAATTACCGTGTTGTCCGGGAGGGTAGTTTTTCTTTGACAAAACTTTATCAGCTCCAAAGATTCCTTCACCGAATTTACGGGCGATTCTTGATTTTGGTCCAGTATATCTAGCCATTTCTTTTTAAATATTTAATTGTTTATTCATGAACTCAATTTGTTGCAGCCGCGATTACAGAGAGAAATTAATGTAATCCAAAAACAAAATCAAGATCATTGTAAGTTAAAGGTAAATTAAACTCTACGTCTTTTTGGAGGACGACAACCATTATGTGGAAGCGGAGTTACGTCAATGATTTCAGTAACTTCGATACCAGCACCGTGGATAGTTCTAATAGCAGACTCACGTCCGTTACCTGGACCCTTCACATATGCTTTTACCTTTCTAAGGCCAAGATCGAATGCTATTTTAGCACAATCCTGGGCAGCCATCTGAGCTGCATAAGGAGTATTCTTTTTAGAACCTCTAAATCCCATTTTACCAGCAGATGACCAAGAAATAATCTGCCCTTCACTGTTTGCAAGAGAAACAATAATATTGTTGAAAGATGAATGAACATGCAACTGTCCATTAGCGTCTACTTTCACATTTCTCTTTTTAGCTGCAACTGTTTTTTTTGCCATATCAACAATTATTATTTAGTAGCTTTTTTCTTATTAGCAACGGTTTTCTTTCTACCCTTACGAGTACGTGCATTGTTCTTTGTGCTCTGACCTCTTACAGGCAGACCAATACGGTGACGTACACCACGATAGCAACCAATATCCATTAATCGCTTAATGTTCAATTGGATTTCGGAACGAAGGTCACCTTCTACTTTATACTCTGCACCGATAATCTCACGAATCTTAGCAGCTTGATCATCTGTCCAGTCTTTAACCTTCAGATCCTTGTCCACACCAGCTTTATCTAAAATTTTTGCTGAACTACTGCGACCTATTCCATATACATAGGTCAACGCAATTTCACCTCTCTTGTTCTGAGGCAAATCTACACCAACTATTCTTATAGCCATATACTAAATTATTTTTTTTGCAAAAATAACAAATTATCCTTGACGTTGTTTATACTTAGGATTTTTCTTGTTAATAACATACAAACGGCCATTACGTCTAACGATCTTACATTCTGGCGTGCGTTTCTTTAATGATGCTCTTACTTTCATATCTTATTTTATTTATATCTAAACACAATTCTTCCTTTCGATAAGTCGTAAGGAGACATTTCGACTCTCACTTTATCTCCCGGCAGGATCTTAATGTAATGCATCCGCATCTTGCCCGAAATATGTGCAGTAATCTCATGTCCGTTTTCTAATTCAACACGAAACATTGCATTTGACAATGCTTCAACTATAACTCCATCTTGTTCTATTGCAGATTGCTTTGCCATATTATATTGCTTTATCTCCTAAAACTTCTTCTATGAATTTGAATGATGACAAAATATCAGCTTCACCAGCACCTACTGCCACCGTATGTTCAAAGTGTGCAGCACATTTACGGTCTCTAGTTCTAACAGTCCATCCGTCACGTTCCATAATCACTTGCCGATTTCCCAGTGTTATCATTGGCTCTATCGCTATGCAAAGTCCTCTCTTCATCAAAGGACCATATCCTCTCTTACCATAGTTGGGAACCTGAGGGTCTTCATGCATTTCATGACCAATACCATGACCAACAAACTCACGCACTACACCATAAGAATGAGACTCACAATATTGCTGGATAGCATACCCGATATCTCCGATTCTTTTGCCTTGCACTGCGTTCTGAATGCCAATATATAACGCTTCTTTAGTTACCTTCAACAAATTACGGACTTCTTCATCCACCTCTCCTACACAAAAAGTATAAGCGGAATCACCACAAAAACCATTCATATATGTTCCACAATCCACCGACACGATATCACCTTCTTTTAGAACAATATCGTTTGGAATTCCATGCACCACCTGCTCATTTACAGAAGTACAGAGAGATGCGGGAAACGGTTCTCCATACTGATTCGGAAATCCTTTGAAAGTTGGAGTTGCCCCATGATCTCTTATGAACTCTTCAGCAACTTTATCCAACTCACGTGTAGTTACACCGGGCTTCACCAATTTAGCAACCTCTGCCAAAGTCTTTCCGACAAGCAGGTTGCTCTGACGGAGCAATTCTATTTCATCTTCTGTTTTAAGAAATATCATTTCTAATCTAAAGAATTAATATGCCGCTACACCAGCGCGTCCTTTAATACGACCAGACTTCAACAGACCGTCATAGTGTCTCATCAACAAATGACTTTCAACCTGTTGTAGCGTATCAAGAACCACACCTACAAGAATTAACAAAGACGTACCACCGAAGAATTGAGCGAAACCGGCTTGTACACCGAATATACCGGCAAAAGCAGGCATAATAGCAACTAAAGCCAGAAAGAGAGAACCAGGTAAAGTAATACGAGACATAATATCATCAATATACTCTGCTGTTTTCTTTCCTGGTTTAATGCCAGGGATGAAACCATTATTTCTCTTCATATCCTCAGCCATCTGAGTCGGATTAATTGTAATTGCAGTATAGAAATATGTAAATAATATAATCATTACCGCAAAGACAAAATTATACCAGAAACTTGTATGATCTGTAAACGCATGCAAGAAACCGCCCGCATTATTTACATTTGAGAAACCGATAAATGTAATAGGTATAAACATGATTGCCTGAGCAAATATGATAGGCATTACACCAGCTGCATTCACTTTCAAAGGAATGTACTGTCTCGCACCACCATATTGTTTGTTACCCACAATTCTCTTAGCATACTGTACGGGAATCTTTCTCACTCCTTGAACTAAAAGAATTGCAGCGCCAATCACTAACAATAAGAATACGATTTCAATTATAAACATAATCAGACCACCACTCTTATTTGCCACTCTTGATACAACTTCCTGTAATAGAGCATCAGGGAAACGAGCGATAATACCGATTAAAATGATAAATGAAATACCATTACCAATACCTTTATCAGTAATTCTTTCACCAAGCCACAAAATAAACATACTACCTGCTGCCAAAATAATGGTAGAGGTAATCATAAACAGAGTCCAATCTAATGAAGCATTTAAGGAAGGGCCAGCCTGCATTTTAAGATTGAGCAAATAAGAAGGCGCCTGAACTAACAATATAGCGATCGTAAGATAACGAGTATATTGATTCATTTTTCTTCTGCCGCTCTCACCCTCACGTTGCAGTTTCTGGAAATACGGCACAGCAATTCCCAACAACTGGATTACGATAGATGCAGAGATATAAGGCATGATTCCTAATGCAAAAATAGAGGCATTAGAAAATGCTCCTCCAGAGAACATATTTAACAAGGCTAAAAGGCCTTCACTTGTTTGTTCGTGCAATTTTGCCAGCATTGCCGGATTAATACCCGGTAATACGACATATGATCCGAAACGATAAATTGCTACGAACAATATGGTAATGAGGATCCGCTGTCTCAGATCCTCAATCTTCCATATATTCTTTAATGTTTCAATAGCTTTTCTCATTGAATCAGAGTTTTACTACAGTTCCACCAGCAGCCTCGATAGCAGTAGTCGCAGTCTTAGAGAATGCATGAGCTTCTACTTCCAGCTTGTTAGTCAGAGTTCCATTACCCAATACTTTTACCAACTGATTTGAAGAAATAAATCCTGCTTCGATAAAGTCGTTAACACCAACTTTTGCCAGACTCTTAGCTTCAGCTAGTTTCTGGATAGTATCCAAGTTGATTGCTTTATATTCTACACGATTGATATTCTTAAAACCAAATTTAGGAACTCGACGTTGAAGAGGCATCTGACCACCTTCAAAACCGATTTTCTTTGAGTATCCAGATCTTGATTTAGCTCCTTTATGACCTCTTGTAGAAGTACCGCCTAAGCCAGAACCAGCACCACGTCCAATTCTTTTTCTTGTCTTAGTAGATCCCTCTGCAGGTTTTAAATTACTTAAGTTCATATTGTAATTTCGTTTTATTATTCAACAAATAATTACTTAACAATGGCAACCAAGTGTTTTACTTTATCTACCATTCCAAGAATTGAAGGAGTGCTTTCGTGTTCAACCACACGGTTCAGTTTACGAAGTCCCAGTGCATCAAGAGTTCTTTTTTGATCAGCCGGAGCACCAATTCTACTTTTAACTTGTTTGATCTTTATAGTTGACATATCTCCTCCTTATCCTCTAAATACTTTTTCAACACTAATACCTCTGTTTTGAGCAACCATTCTTGCATCACGCATTTCACTCAAAGCTTCAATTGTGGCTTTAACAAGGTTATGCGGATTTGAAGAACCTTTTGATTTAGCCAAAACATCAGTAACACCAACACTTTCCAATACAGCACGCATAGCACCACCAGCTACAACACCGGTTCCGTGAGATGCAGGTTTGATGAATACTTCAGCACCACCAAATTTAGCTGATTGTTCATGAGGAACAGTACCTTTCAAAATAGGTACTTTCACCAAATTCTTTTTAGCTGACTCAACACCTTTAGCGATAGCAGCTGTTACTTCACCTGCTTTACCAAGTCCCCAACCAATGATTCCTTCTTCGTTACCTACAACAACGATTGCAGAGAAACTAAAAGTTCTACCACCTTTGGTAACTTTAGTAACACGATTAATAGCAACCAATCTATCCTTCAGTTCTATATCGTTAGTAATCTTAACTCTATTATTAACTCCTGCCATAATGATTAAAATTTAAGTCCACCGTTACGAGCAGCATCAGCCACTTCTTTTACTCTCCCATGATACAAGTAACCATTACGGTCAAAAACAACAGTAGTTATACCTGCTTCCTGAGCCTTTTTAGCAATCATTTCACCAACTTTAGCAGCTTGTTCTTTTTTAGCAACTTTTTCAGTCATACCTAAAGAAGAAGCAGCAGCCAATGTCTTACCAGAAAGATCATCGATAATCTGGACATAAATTTGCTTGTTACTTCTAAATACACTCATACGCGGACATTCAGTAGTACCTGAAATCTTATTGCGTACTCTATATTTGATCTTAACTCGTCTTTCTATTTTTGTTGTCATAATAATCTAATTTTATATGATTTACTTAGCGCCGGCTGATTTACCAGACTTTCTACGAATTACTTCGCCAACAAACTTAATACCTTTACCCTTGTATGGTTCAGGCTTACGGAAAGAACGTATTTTAGAGCAAACTTGACCAAGCAACTGTTTGTCACACGATTCCAATATAATAAGAGGATTCTTATTTCTTTCAGACTTAGTTTCAACTTTTACCTCAGCAGGCAATTGAATGAAAATATTGTGTGTATAACCTAAAGCCAGCTCAATGATGTTACCTTGGTTAGAGGCACGATAACCTACACCGACAAGTTCCAACTCTTTTTTGTATCCTTCAGATACGCCCACAACCATGTTATGAACCAATGAACGATACAAACCGTGGAAAGCATGTTTCTGCTTCGGATTATCAAGCATTTCTTTATCGTTTTCTGTTAAAGTTACGTGTCCATCTTCAATAGCAACATTGATAGCTGGATTCACATATTGGCTCATTTCGCCTTTGGGTCCCTTTACGGTAACCACATTATCCTTCAGAGTGACTGTCACTCCAGCAGGGATACTAATGGGTAATTTTCCTATTCTTGACATTCTAATTCCTCCTAATTAATATACATAACACAAGACTTCACCACCGATCTTCAGTTCTGCAGCCTCTTTGTTAGTCATTACACCTTTGGAAGTAGATATTATAGCAATACCCAGCCCATTAATAACACGCGGCATATCTTTATAACCGGTATACTTACGCATACCAGGAGAAGATATTCTTTCTAATTTTTTGATTGCGTTAACTTTGTTAACAGAATCATACTTCAAGGCAACCTTAATAGTTCCTTGCGGTCCATCTTCTACAAACTTATAGTTAAGAATGTAGCCTTTCTCAAAAAGAATCTTAGTGATTTCTTTTTTCAAATTCGAAGCGGGAACTTCAACTACTCTGTGCTTTGCAGCAATTGCGTTCCGCAACCTCGTCAAATAATCTGCTATTGGATCAGTCATATAAAAATAAATTAAATTAATCAGGACTTCCCTGACAATATTTAAACAATAATTACCAGCTTGCTTTCTTTACGCCCGGTATCAGTCCGTTAGATGCCATTTCACGGAACTGAATTCTCGAAATTCCGAATTGGCGAATATAACCTTTGGGACGGCCAGTCAGTTTGCAACGATTATGCATACGAATCGGATTAGAATTCTTTGGCAACTCTTGCAACTTCTGTGCAGCTTCGAATGCATCAGCAGGATCACCTGTTCTAACAATTTGCTTCAAAGCTGCTCTTTTTTCGGCGTATCTGGCTACTAATTTAGCACGTTTTACTTCACGTGCCTTCATTGATTCCTTTGCCATATCTATTAGTCTTTTTTAGCGTTTTTAAAAGGTAAACCGAATTCCTTCAGCAATGCATAACCTTCTTCATCTGTTTGCGCAGAGGTTACAAAGGTAATATTCATTCCGAGAATTCTTGTAATACTATCGATATTTATTTCAGGGAAAATGATTTGTTCCTGAATACCAAGGGTATAGTTACCTTTACCATCAAACTTACTTTCAATACCTTTGAAGTCACGGATACGAGGAAGAGCTACACGAACCAATTTTTCAAGGAATTCGTACATTCTTTCACGACGTAAAGTTACCATAACACCGATCGGCATTTTTTTACGCAACTTGAAATTCGCGATATCTTTACGAGAAATGGTAGCTACGGCTTTCTGACCTGTAATAGCTGTCATTTCATTGATTGCAACTTCAATAATCTTCTTATCAGCAACAGCCATACCTAAACCCTGATTGATAACAATCTTCTTAAGTACGGGTACCTGCATTGTAGAAGAATACTGGAACTGTGATTTCAATGCAGGTGCTATACGCTCTGCATATTCTTTCTTAAGACTAGCAGTATTACTCATTACTTAATCTCCTCTCCTGATTTTTTAGAATAACGCACTACAGTTCTTTTACCTTCCAAAGAACTTACTTTTCTCCCAATACGCGTTGCTTTACCAGTTTTTGGATCAACCGGGTTCAAGTTTGAAATGTGGATAGAAGCTTCCTGCTTCACGATACCACCTTGCGGATTCTTAGCATTCGGTTTTGTGCTTTTAGATACCATATTGATACCTTCTACAAATGCACGTCCTTCTTTAACAAGAACCTTCAATACACGACCAGTTTTGCCCTTATCTTCACCAGCATTTACGTAAACTGTATCGCCTTTTTTAATATGTAATTTACTCATTACTTAAATCTTTTACAAAATTAAAGTACCTCAGGCGCAAGTGACACAACTTTCATGTTTGTAGCACGAAGCTCTCTTGCTACAGGACCGAAAATACGACTTCCTCTAATTTCACCTGCATTATTCAACAACACGCAAGCATTATCATCAAAACGTATATAAGAACCATCAGGACGACGGATTTCTTTCTTTGTACGTACAATCAAAGCCTTTGATACTGCACCTTTTTTAACATCACTAGAAGGGATAACACTCTTCACTGAAACTACAATGACATCCCCCACCGAAGCGTAACGACGACGTGTACCGCCTAAAACGCGGATACACATAGCCTCTTTAGCCCCACTGTTATCACATACTGTAAGTCTGGATTCTACTTGTATCATAATTACTTAGCTCTTTCAATTATTTCTACTAATCTCCATCTTTTAGTCTTGCTCAAAGGACGAGTTTCCATGATGCTTACAGTATCACCTATATTGCATTCATTTTTTTCATCGTGAGCATGGTACTTCTTCGTTTTGCTAACGAACTTACCATATATAGGGTGTTTTTCCTTAAACTTGGCAGCAACTGTGATCGTTTTATCCATCTTATTGCTCAACACAACCCCTGTTCTTTCTTTTCTTAAATTTCTTGCTTCCATCAAGCTGATCATTTATTGTTAAGTTCTCTTTGGCGTAACTCAGTTTTCATACGCGCAATAGTCCTGCGTAATTGTTTGATTTGAGCAGGATTTTCCAAAGGAGAAATAGAATGATTGATAACCATCTGGTCATAATTAGCTGTTTCTGCCTCTACTCTTTCTACTAAATCACTAGTAGTCATTTCTTTAATTTCTGCAATTTTCATAACACTTACGCATTTTGATTTTGAATATCATAATCACGTCTTACGACAAACTTCGTTGTAATAGGAAGCTTTTGAGCAGCTAAGCGCAATGCTTCTTTCGCGATTTCGTAAGATACCCCTTCAGCTTCAATGATGATTCTACCTGGAGTCACAGGAGCCACAAATCCCTCCGGAGCACCTTTACCTTTACCCATACGTACATCGGCAGGTTTTCTAGTGATCGGTTTGTCCGGGAATATACGGATCCAGATCTGTCCTTGACGTTGCATATATCTTGTTACTGCAATACGAGCAGCTTCGATCTGACGGCCTGTAATCCACTTAGTCTCCAAAGCCTTTATGCCAAAAGAACCAAAGGCCAACTGGTTACCTCTCTGGGCATTACCTTTCTGACGGCCTTTTTGTTGTCTTCTGAATTTTGTCTTTTTCGGTTGTAACATAGTTTCCTAAAATTCAAATTCGTTTAGCGATTATTTTTCTTTCTTTTGAAGTTCTTTCCGCCGTTGTTTCCACCATTGTTTCCACGACCACTTTCTTTGCTTTGCGTAAAGTTCGGAGCCAATTCTCTCTTACCAAACACTTCACCTCTACAAATCCAAACTTTGATACCCAACAGACCTACTTTAGTCAACGCTTCTGCATGACAGTAGTCGATATCAGCTCTGAAAGTGTGCAACGGAGTTCTTCCTTCTTTATACATTTCAGAACGAGCCATTTCAGCTCCATTCAAACGTCCTGAAATCTGAATTTTGATACCTTCAGCTCCCATACGCATTGTGTTTGCGATAGCCATCTTAATGGCACGGCGATAGGCAATTTTACCTTCTACCTGACGAGCGATGTTATTAGCAACAATCACAGCGTCCAGTTCCGGTCTTTTCACTTCAAAGATATTAATTTGAATATCCTTGTCGGTAACCTTCTTCAACTCCTCTTTTAACTTATCAACTTCTTGGCCACCTTTACCGATAATAATACCCGGACGAGCAGTACAAACAGTAATAGTAACGAGCTTCAGCGTACGTTCAATTACGATTCTCGATACACTTGCCTTTGCAAGTCTTGCATTAAGATATTTACGGATTTTGCTATCTTCCAGCAAAGAATCACCGTAATCATTTCCACCGTACCAGTTAGAATCCCATCCTCTGATAATTCCTAAACGGTTGCTTATTGGATTAACTTTTTGTCCCATCTACCTTAATTTTGATCTTCGTTATTACTTTTAGCACCAACGAACAATGTTACGTGATTTGAACGTTTGCGAATTCTATAACCTCTACCCTGTGGTGCCGGTCTCATTCTTTTAAGCGTAGCTCCACCATCAACAAAAATCTTTGTTACGAACAATTCGCCGCTTTCTGCCTTACGTTCGTTTTTCTGTTCCCAGTTAGCAATTGCAGAGCGAAGCAGTTTTTCCACTCTTGCAGCAGCTTCTTTTGAAGAAAATTTCAAAACACCAAGTGCTCTGTTCACTTCCATGCCGCGAATCATGTCTGCCACCAGACGCATCTTGCGCGGAGAAGTAGGAACATTTTGCAATTTTGCAAAATACATGGTCTTAAGGGCTTCTTTTCTCTTTTCAGCCGATATTTTTTTTCTTGCTCCCATTATTATTTATTACTTTATTATTTCAAATAAATCCTGTTATTTTTTCTTGTTACCAGCGTGTCCTCTGAATGTACGAGTTGGAGCGAATTCGCCCAACTTGTGTCCTACCATATTTTCGGTAACATAAACAGGAATAAATTTATTTCCATTGTGAACTGCAACAGTATGGCCTACAAAATCAGGCGAAATCATTGAAGCTCTGGCCCAAGTCTTTACTACGACTTTCTTGCCCGATTCATTCATTGCAAGAATTCTCTTTTCGAGTTTTACGTTGATATATGGACCTTTTTTTAATGAACGACTCATAGTTTACTCAATTAATCAGATTACTTTTTTCTTCTCTCAATAATGTACTTAGATGACTGTTTTTTAGGAGCTCTTGTCTTAAGTCCCTTAGCGTACAATCCCTTACGTGATCTTGGGTGACCTCCGGAAGCACGTCCTTCACCACCACCCATCGGGTGATCAACCGGGTTCATAACAACACCACGGTTGCGAGGACGACGTCCTTGCCAACGAGAGCGTCCAGCTTTACCTGAACTTTCCAATCCATGATCTGAGTTACCTACACTACCGATAGTAGCTTTGCATGTGCTAAGAATCTGTCTTACTTCACCTGAAGGCAACTTGACTACACAGTACTTACCCTCACGAGAAGTCAACTGTGCGAAGTTACCGGCCGAGCGAACCAGCGCTGCGCCCTGTCCCGGACGTAATTCGATGTTGTGGATTACAGTACCCACCGGGATGTTTTGAAGCGGAAGAGCGTTACCGATTTCCGGTGCAGCTGTTTCACCTGACATTAAAGTCGCGCCAACTTGCAATCCATTGGGAGCAATAATGTATCTTTTTTCTCCATCAGCGTAAAATAACAAAGCGATACGAGCCGAACGGTTCGGATCGTATTCTATCGTTTTAACTACTGCTGGAACACCGTCTTTATTTCTCTTGAAATCAACAATTCTAATCACCTTTTTATGACCGCCACCAATGTAGCGCATTGTCATCTTACCTTCGTTGTTACGACCTCCGGATGATTTCTTACCATACACAAGAGACTTTTCTGGTACTGATGCAGTAATTTCTTCGAAAGTACCAATAATTTTATGTCTTTGCCCCGGTGTTGTGGGCTTAAATTTACGTACTGCCATTTTTATTAAATATTGCTATAAAAATCAATAGTATCTCCTTCTTTCAATGTAACGACTGCTTTTTTGTATGCATTCGTACGACCATTGATGATACCTGCTTTCGTATAACGGCTCTTATTTTTGCCAGCATACCGTAAGGTATTCACATCAACTACTGTAACATTATAAAGAGCTTCAACTTCCTTCTTAATTTCCAGTTTGTTAGCTTCAGGACGCACTACAAAGCCGAAACGATTCAGTTTGTCTGTGATTGCAGTCATTTTTTCTGTTACCAACGGTTTAATAATAATTCCCATTATTTAAGCCTCCTTTTTAAATTAAGATATTGTCAATAGCTTTCAAAGAGTTTTCTGTAAGCACGATAACCCCAGCATCCAATACTCTGTAAGTATTTAATCCTGAGATAGTCTGTACATTAACACCTTTGATGTTACGAGCTGACAAATATACGTTTTTATTTGCTTCCGGTAAAACCACAAGTAGTTTTTTGTCGAAAACTTTAAGATTTTTTGTCATTCCAACAAAGTCTTTTGTCTTCGGAGCTTCGAAAGTGAAGTCTTCTACGACAACGATTGCATTGTTCTGAGCTTTATAAGACAGAGCTGACTTACGAGCCAATGTCTTAACTTTTTTATTCAACTTGAAGTAGTAGTCTCTGGGTTTCGGACCGAACACGCGACCACCACCAACGAGAACCGGTGAGTTCATATCACCACGACGAGCACCGCCACCACCTTTCTGGCGACCGATTTTGCGTGTAGAACCACTGATTTCACTTCTTTCTTTTGACTTATGAGTACCCTGACGCTGATTAGCCATAAATTGTTTTACGTCCAAATAGATAGCGTGGTCGTTGGGCTCAATTCCGAAGATAGATTCGTTTAACGTAACCTTTCTCCCAGTGTCTTCACCTTTAATGTTATATACGTTAACTTCCATTATTTCTCAATTAATACGATTGAACCTTTGCAACCCGGGATAGAACCTTTGATCAGAAGAAGGTTGTGTTCCGCGATTACCTTTAATACTTGCAAGTTTTGTACAGTGACTCTGTCACCACCAAGCTGTCCACCCATGCGCATTCCTTTGAATACTTTTGCAGGGTAAGAACAAGCACCGATAGAACCCGGTTTACGAGCACGGTTGTGCTGTCCATGAGTAGTCTGGCCTACACCACCGAAACCATGTCTTTTTACTACCCCCTGGAAACCTTTACCTTTTGAAGTACCAACAACGTCTACAAAGTTTGCGTCATTGAACAACTCTACGGTAACTGTATCACCCAGATTCAATTCTGTTTCAAATTCTTTGAACTCAGCCAAGTGTCTCTTCGGCGTTACTCCTGCTTTTTTGAAGTGACCCATCAACGGTTTCGTAGTATGTTTTTCCTTTTTATCCTGGAAACCCAACTGAACTGCTGCATAGCCATCTTTTTCTACAGTCTTAACTTGAGTAACAACACAAGGACCTGCTTCGATAACAGTGCATGGTACGTTCTTACCATCAGCACTGAAAACGGATGTCATTCCGATTTTTTTTCCTAATAATCCTGGCATTTCACTAATTTTTAATTATCAAACTTTAATTTCTACTTCCACACCACTCGGCAACTCCAGCTTCATCAAGGCGTCTACCGTCTTAGCTGTTGAGCTATAGATGTCGATCAATCTCTTATAAGAAGAGAGTTCAAACTGTTCGCGAGACTTCTTGTTAACGAAAGTCGAACGGTTCACTGTAAAAATACGCTTGTGCGTAGGCAAAGGAATCGGACCGCTAACGATAGCACCCGTAGCCTTTACGGTTCTTACAATCTTCTCAGCCGATTTGTCAACCAAGTTGTGGTCGTAAGATTTCAATTTAATTCTAATTTTCTGACTCATTATGTGTTTAAATTAAGATAATTATAAATAAGATAAAGCGGCAGGCTAAGAGTCATTCGCTAGCCTGCTGCTTTAGATATTTTAGAGTAAATCAGCACGTCCCTTCACTTCTTCCAATACTGCTTTCGCAATAGAAGTAGAAACTTGAGCGTGGTGAGAATAGGTCATAGATGAGGTTGCACGACCCGAAGTGATGGTACGCAATGCTGTTACGTAACCGAACATTTCGGCCAGCGGAACCATTGCTTTCACGATGCGGGCACCCGAACGGCTTGATTCCATTCCTTCAACCTGACCACGACGTTTGTTCAAGTCGCCGATAACGTCACCCATATTTTCTTCCGGAGTTACAACTTCCAGCTTCATGACAGGTTCCATCAACACAGGACCTGCCTTAGAACAAGCGTTCTTGTAGGCCTGGATAGCACAGATTTCGAAAGACAACTGATCTGAGTCAACCGGATGGAATGAACCGTCGATCAAAGTCACTTTCAATGAATCCAGCGGATAACCGGCCAATACACCGTTCTTCATTGCAGTTACGAAACCTTTCTGAACTGATGGAATGAATTCCTTCGGAATGTTACCACCCTTCACTTCGTCGATGAACTGCAATCCGCCTTCTTTGAAATCTTCGTCAACCGGACCAATCTTAACGATGATATCAGCAAACTTACCGCGACCACCCGACTGCTTCTTGTAAACTTCGCGAAGGTCGACTGTTTTAGTAATGGCCTCTTTGTAGTTAACCTGAGGTTTACCCTGATTACATTCTACCTTGAACTCACGTTTCAAACGGTCGATAATGATATCCAAGTGAAGCTCACCCATACCTGAGATTACAGTCTGTCCTGTCTGTTCGTCAGTCTTCACTGTAAATGTCGGGTCTTCTTCAGCCAGTTTAGCCAGACCGTTAGACAGCTTATCCATGTCTTTCTGAGTCTTGGGCTCAACGGCGATACCGATTACCGGTTCCGGGAAGTCCATGGATTCCAATACAATCGGAGCTGTTTCGTCGCACAATGTATCACCTGTGTGGATATCTTTGAAACCTACACCTGCACCGATATCACCTGCGCTGATTACTTCAACCGGATTCTGCTTGTTTGAGTGCATCTGAAACAGACGTGAAACACGTTCTTTCTTACCAGAGCGGGTGTTATAGATGTATGAACCGGCTTCAATCTTACCTGAATATACACGGAAGAAAGTCAGACGACCAACATACGGGTCGGTAGCAATCTTAAACGCCAAAGCAGAAGTTTTTTCGTCTTCACTCGGTTTGCGGTCTTCTTCAAGACCAGTATCCGGGTTTGTACCGATTACATTTTCCGTATCCAGCGGAGAAGGCAAGAAAGCACAAACATAATCGAGCAATGTCTGAACGCCTTTGTTCTTGAATGAAGAGCCACACAGCATCGGAACAACGGCCATCTGAACGGTAGCATTGCGGAGCGCTCTCAACACTTCTTCTTCTGTAATAGTAGAAGGATCGTCAAAATATTTCTCCATCAAAGCATCATCGAATTCAGCCACTTTCTCGAGCATTTTATCTCTCCATTCATTGGCTTCGTCTACCAGGTTGGCAGGGATTTCTTCTATAGAATAGTCAGCTCCCATTGTTTCATCATGCCAGTAGATAGCTTTCATTTTAATCAAGTCTACAAGACCTTTGAAAGTTTCTTCAGCACCGATAGGAATAACGATCGGACAGGGATTTGCTCCCAAAACATCCTTCATCTGACGCACTACTTCGAAGAAGTCGGCACCCGAACGGTCCATTTTGTTTACGTATGCGATACGCGGAACATTGTATTTGTCAGCCTGACGCCATACCGTTTCCGACTGCGGTTCTACACCACCTACTGCACAGTAAGCAGCTACAGCACCATCGAGAATACGCAATGAACGTTCTACCTCTGCGGTAAAGTCAACGTGTCCCGGAGTGTCAATCAAATTAATTTTGTAAGTATCACCGGCATATTTCCATCTTGTTGTCGTAGCAGCAGATGTAATAGTAATACCACGTTCTTGTTCCTGTTCCATCCAGTCCATTGTAGCGGCACCGTCGTGTACTTCACCGATCTTGTGAGTCAATCCAGTGTAGAATAGGATACGTTCAGAAGTTGTTGTTTTTCCGGCATCGATGTGAGCCATGATACCGATATTACGAGTCAAATGTAAATCTTGCTTAGCCATTTTAATTTCCTCTACTTTAAGTTTTTACAAATACAGTATTAGAATCTAAAATGAGCGAATGCGCGGTTAGCTTCTGCCATTCTGTGCATATCTTCCTTACGTTTGAATGCACCGCCTTGCTCATTGAAAGCATCCATGATCTCGGCAGCCAACTTATCAGCCATTGATTTACCACCTCTTTTGCGCGCAAACAGAATCAGGTTCTTCATGGAGATTGATTCTTTGCGATCGGGGCGAATTTCTGTAGGAACTTGGAAAGTAGCACCACCTACACGGCGAGACTTAACTTCCACTTGCGGAGTCACATTATCCAAAGCCTTTTTCCAGATTTCGAGAGCTGTTTTTTCTTCGTTAGGAAGTTTTGCTTTCACTGTTTCCAGAGCGGCGTAAAAGATTTCATAAGATGTATTTTTCTTACCGTCATACATCAAGTGGTTCACAAACTTAGAAACCTTTTGATCATTAAAAACGGGATCCGGAAGGATGACACGTTTTTTTGGTTTAGCTTTTCTCATTTGTTTAAAAAAAATAATGTTTTGTTCTTGGTTGTCTACTTCTTGACTTCTTCAACTCTCCCTCCGGAGAATTTACTCAACCTTTAGCATCTCCAACAAACTAAAACGTAAGTTATTACTTTAAAATTTTAACAAGATTTTAATCTTTATTTTTTCTTAGCCGGTGCTGCTTGTCCCGGTTTCGGACGTTTAGCTCCATATTTGGAACGTCTTTGAGTACGACCTGCTACACCTGCCGTATCAAGTGTTCCGCGAACAACGTGATAACGCACACCCGGAAGGTCTTTCACACGACCGCCACGTACGAGAACGATGGAGTGCTCCTGCAAGTTGTGTCCTTCGCCCGGGATGTAAGAGTTCACCTCTTTCTGGTTTGTCAAACGTACACGAGCTACTTTACGCATTGCAGAGTTCGGCTTCTTCGGAGTAGTTGTGTACACTCTCACGCAAACGCCACGTCTTTGAGGACATGAATCCAAAGCCGGAGATTTGCTCTTCTCCGCCAGCGCTTCGCGTCCTTTTCTTACTAATTGCTGAATTGTAGGCATTTTAATTGTTTTTTTGATTTATATTATTGTTATATTAATTTCGTAACTATACATTTCGGGGTGCAAAAGTACGAATTAATATTTGAATAGACAACCTGCTATGCTCTTTTTTTCTCTTTTAATATTTTTTATGGTTGTATTCTCTCCTTTTCTTCCGCCATTCTGTGGTGCTCGGACAGAAGGCAAGGGTGGTTTAAGAAGAGGTTGCGAATGTTCCAGTCGGACACAAGGGAAGGAATAGCGGAGAATAACCTAAGGTTTATCCCTCCGTTGTCTAAAGAGTAGCTGCCGGAATGCATAAATTTACTCGTCTGACTATAGTGTTCGTTTCGTCTGACTATAATTAGACGAAATGAACACTATAGTCAGACGAATAGTTTTTAGTAAGAAAAAGAATAGTTGTTCGTATTGTAATCGGTAAGCCTTCGCAAGAAAACGGTTAGATTACTGTGGGCTTGATATAACCAGAGTACTAAAGTCCTCTTCCCTTCCGGGAAGGATGGCAGGTGCAACTCCGATTATTTCTGTATGGTATGGCAGATATTTGAGGGGAATGCGTAATAACAGACGGCTGTGGCAATGAAAGAAAACCTGTGGAAGATAAAAAAGTAGAAATAGAGCAAATCCGGAAAGCAGTCAGCGAATGGAAGGAGAACTTTGCCCGAATATGTAGAAAATGGCTGGAGTGCTTTTCAAGAACCGACAGGTATGGAAAGCTGATGAAGCCACCATACTTTCCTGGAGAAACAATAAATACTATGTTCCGGTCAAACAAAAATCAAGTACCGATATTATTGGATTACTAAAAGCGAAACCACCCAGAGGATAGATAACACAATGACAGGGCTAAAAGAATTCCTTCTCGCCCTATCATTACATTCTTATAAATTATCAAATCAAAAGAACAAGCATATCGGCTTTAACAACGGACTATGCTTCTCCTTTGAAACCATCCAATGGGGGAATATACGTATCTTTCTTGTTGTTATTCTCCGGAATCCGGATTGGACCGAACACCGATTCATATTTGCGCACATTGTCTTGCAATGCATGCAACAGGCGCACCGCATGTTCAGGAGTAAGGATGACACGCGACTGCACACCGGCTTTCGGCATCCCCGGCATCACACGTATAAAATCAAGAATAAATTCCGAACTCGAATGCGTTATAACAGCAAGGTTGGCATACGTTCCTTGCGCCACTTCTTCTTTCAATTCTATCTGCAGCTGACCATTATTGTTTTGCTCTTCCATATATCTGATGAATGTTATAAAGTTATCATGCAAAGAAAAACATTTTTTTCGTAAGAAAGAAAATATGTCCTTACAAAATCGAGTAGGAGGAAAACGAAGTAGTTTTTTCCTACTTTTGTTTTCCGACCTCTCACACCACCCCACATGCGGTTCCGCACGTGGGGGTTCTTTATTTGGGATACCATTTGAGGTATTCGTCATAGAGGGTTGGATAACCGGCGATTTTTAGTCGTTCGTTAGTCATAGAGCTGTGTGTTACCCGACTGTCAGCAATACGCCAGTACTCCAGCCGAGTATCCCCCATTCATGGGCTTTCCTTTTAGGGATTCCACATCGAATCAGGTTTGATATTCTCGTCTTAGGGTTCTTCCAAGATTTCCATATGCACATACGTATGCGACGTCGTAACCATTCGTCTGTTTCCTAGAGAAAACGTTTCATATTAGCAAGATGATAATAACCTGTCCAGCCTCCTATATACTCCTTGAGTTTTTGTTTCCTACGCTCATATCCCATTCCGTTGCTACGACCCGTCAGGTCTTTCAGACGGGTCTTCATCTTGAATTTGGATTTTGGATGTACGCATAATTCAAATTTACCTTTGGAAGTATAAAAAGAATAACCTAAGAGCCTGTTTAAATTCTCTTCAGTCATAATATTATAGCTGATATTTCAACTTACCCCGGCTCTTCTTGTCGCGTCCGTCTGTAGTTGGCGGAAGGGGTATTAACAGTT
>NZ_JANJZR010000067.1 GCF_024623065.1 Bacteroides acidifaciens | reverse complement strand
GCACCCAACGCCATAAGAACAAGATGAAGATACAAGTAGCCATCGCCCGAAAGTTATTGGTCGCAGTATGGCACATGCTGACAAAAGACGAGGATTTTATAGATGTTTACCTCAAGCGGCTTGAAAAGCAGGCGGAATGGCAAAATGATATTCAAGCATTAGAATCGTTATTGGTCGGATAGACCTTTCCGATATACCTCTATCGACAACATAATTACCTTTGTGCTGCCACATGAGCGCGTTTACAAAATTATTGTATCCATAGAGGGATTGGACACCGGCGTAGTCCTTTTAGGCTGAAGAGGAAAGTAACAAACTTTACCAGTTCAGACGACAAAATACTTGTCGTCTTAGGCGTTTTGTGGGAAAATTTATGGACTATAAGTATAATTAATTAGATACAAGTAAGTTACATACGAATATAAGAGCGGGGGATTTTTCTTTTTAGAGGAAAGGTAATATAATTCATAACGGTCGTGACAAGAGCGTGTTTCAGTCGGAAGCAGATTTACCGTTTATTAACGGACGGTTATTGAAATATAGATTCAACAATAATCATCCGGATGTCTTTTGTGATAACACATGTAGAGTAATGACATCAAGGAAATAAATATTGGTTTTCAGTTCCTTTTTCTGATATTTCTGTATTTCCCCTTGCATTTATCCACTAAAATTTATAACTTTCCACACTAAAATGCGTTTAAGCAGGAAAGGAGGATGGCTTATGAAGAAAGGATGTATCTTATTGTTGTTGATGGGCGTAATTAGTCTTCCGATAATTGCGCAGAACATTATTTATTCCAACCTGAAAGAGTTGCTTGCTCAGGATGGTGATACCATTGCCGTGTTGCGGATAGAAAAGCGTTCCCGAAATCAGATAGTGTTGACAGGCGGAGCTGATTACCGGATAACTGTCGGTAATGATGAGTCTATGGGGCGAAGATTAAAAAAACGTAGTTTTGCCGTGCGCGATGAAAAAGGAGATTTATATTTGAATTGCCGTAAGTTGCGATATAAGAGATTACGTTTTGGGGCTTGGTATGCTCCGGCCGTCCAATTAGATAAAAAAATCTATTTCTGCGCCATGCCCTTAGGCTCGGTTGTCGGCGGAAATTTCGTAGAGGAAGATGATGTCAAACTGGGTGGAAATATCGGTGATGTCCTTGCGGCTTCAAGCTTGGTCACAAAACGCGTCTGCTATGAGCTGAATGCTGAGACAGGAAAGATTGAATTCCTGGATAAAGACAAGATGCTTGAACTATTGAAGAAACATCCCGAACTGAAGCAGGCCTATTTAAAAGATGACAGTCCTGAAGCGAAACATACTTTTAAATATTTGCTGGAATTGCGGGATAAACAGAAATAATAACTTTCTGACAAGAAAAATGGAGTTTTTCTTGTCTTTTCTCTTCTTTTTTTCTATCTTGCGAAGAGTTGTACGACTGTATTACTTACAGTTTGTAATCCTTAATTCTGTTTTATTATGAAGATAACTCTTGGCAACGCACTCCCAGCTTATCCGGGTTTTGTAGAAGGTATCCGGAGAGCTCCTGACCGCGGTTATACACTTACCCCGGCTCAGACAGTTACAGCACTAAAAAACGCTTTGCGTTATATCCCCTCTGAATGGCATGAACTGTTGGCTTCCGAATTTATGGAAGAACTGCATACTCGCGGACGGATTTATGGATACCGTTTTCGTCCTGAGGGCGATTTGAAAGCAAAGCCAGTAGACGAGTATCGTGGTCGATGTCTGGAAGGCAAAGCTTTTCAAGTGATGATTGACAATAATCTCAGCTTTGATATAGCTTTGTATTCCTACGAACTTGTCACATACGGAGAAACCGGTCAAGTCTGTCAGAATTGGATGCAATATCGTTTGATAAAACAATATCTGGAAGAACTGAGCCAAGAACAAACCCTGGTGATTGAATCCGGTCATCCTTTAGGACTTTTCCGCTCCCGCCCCGACGCTCCCCGCGTTATAATAACCAACTCCATGATGATAGGGCAATTCGACAATCAGCACGACTGGCATATTGCCGTCCAGATGGGAGTTGCCAATTACGGTCAGATGACAGCCGGCGGTTGGATGTATATCGGCCCTCAAGGAATCGTTCATGGTACATTTAATACACTGCTCAATGCCGGACGTCTGAAACTCGGCATACCGCAAGATAAAGATTTGCGGGGACATTTGTTTGTATCTTCCGGTTTGGGTGGAATGAGCGGAGCCCAACCTAAAGCGGCCGAGATAGCCGGAGCTGTTTCCATTATTGCCGAAGTAGATAGTTCCCGTATCGAAACACGCTATCGTCAAGGGTGGGTGGCGCATGTTACGGAAGATATGGCGGAAGCCTATCGTATGGCAGATGAAGCGATGCAACGCCATGAACCCTGCTCAATAGCCTATCACGGAAACATAGTCGACCTGCTCGAATACGCTGAACAGAAACATATTCCCATCGAACTGTTATCCGACCAAACTTCTTGTCATGCCGTTTACGAAGGCGGCTATTGCCCTGTCGGGCTAACCTTTGAAGAACGCACCCGCCTTCTTCACGAATCTCCCGAACAATTCCGACGTTTGGTAGATGTCTCCCTGCACCGTCATTTCGAAGTTATCAAGAAACTTGTAGCCCGCGGAACTTATTTCTTTGATTATGGAAACTCCTTTATGAAAGCGATTTATGATGCCGGAGTAAAAGAAATCTCTCGCAATGGCGTGGATGAAAAAGACGGCTTCATCTGGCCGAGCTACGTAGAAGACATCATGGGTCCCCAACTCTTTGACTACGGCTATGGTCCGTTCCGATGGGTTTGCCTGAGTGGGAAACATGAAGACCTGATAAAAACAGACCATGCGGCTATGGAATGTATTGACGTCAACCGGCGCGGTCAGGATCTTGACAACTACAACTGGATACGCGATGCGGAAAAGAACCGGCTGGTAGTAGGAACCCAGGCACGCATCCTTTATCAGGATGCTATGGGAAGAATGAACATTGCGCTCCGTTTCAATGAAATGGTTCGTCGTGGAGAAGTAGGACCGATTATGTTAGGTCGGGACCACCATGACGTGAGCGGAACGGACTCCCCCTTCCGGGAAACATCGAATATAAAAGATGGAAGCAATGTAATGGCGGATATGGCTGTACAGTGTTTTGCCGGCAACTGTGCCCGTGGAATGAGTTTGGTAGCCTTGCACAATGGCGGTGGAGTAGGTATTGGCAAGGCAGTCAATGGTGGCTTCGGTATGGTCTGTGACGGTAGCGAACGGGTAGATGAAATACTCCGCTCGGCTATGCTTTGGGACGTAATGGGTGGAGTTGCCCGCCGCTCTTGGGCACGCAATCCGCATGCGATGGAAACTAGCGGAGCATTTAATGAATCCCATGTTGGAGACTATCAGATAACCATGCCGTATCTGGCTGATGAGGAATTAATAAAGAAAATAGTCGCACAAAATGCGCTTGTTTGATATAAAATATGTAGTGAATCATAACCTATATATAAGATATTTATTATGAACTGGAACAAAATCATTGAATGTGTACCCAATTTTAGTGAGGGACGCGATTTAGAGAAAATAGATCAGATAGTAGCCCCTTTCCGTGCCAAGGCAGGTGTAAAGCTGCTTGATTACAGTCATGACGAAGACCATAACCGCCTGGTGGTCACTCTTGTCGGCGAACCGGAAGCCTTGCGTGACGCAGTGATTGAAGCTATTGGCATTGCGGTCCGTCTGATAGACCTGAACCATCATAATGGACAACACCCTCGCATGGGAGCAGTAGATGTTGTCCCTTTCATCCCGGTTAAGAACACTACGATGGAAGAAGCAATCGCTCTTTCGAGAGAAGTTGCTGCCCGTGTAGCCGAGTTGTACGACCTTCCTGTCTTTCTGTATGAAAAGTCGGCCACCGCACCGCACCGGGAGAATTTAGCCTCCGTCCGCAAAGGTGAATTTGAAGGAATGGCTGAGAAAATCAGGCTTCCTGAATGGCGACCGGATTTCGGACCTGCCGAACGTCACCCCACTGCGGGAACCGTAGCTATCGGAGCCCGTATGCCGCTTGTCGCTTATAATATCAACCTGAGTACGAATAATCTCGGAATAGCTACCCAAATAGCCAAAAATATCCGCCATATCAATGGCGGGCTCCGCTATGTCAAAGCGATGGGAGTGGATTTGAAAGAGAGGAATATAACGCAGGTATCTATCAATATGACCGATTACACCCGCACCGCACTCTACCGTGCCTTCGAATTAGTCCGTATAGAAGCCCGTCGCTACGGTGTCACGATTGTTGGTAGTGAGATAATCGGTCTTGTACCAATGGAAGCCCTGATTGACACAGCTTCCTACTACCTCGGATTGGAAAATTTCTCCATGCAGCAAGTTCTGGAAGCCCGCATCATGGAATAACTAGAAGTAACTATATGAGTGAAAATCTGATTATATTCAATGCCCGTATCGTTACCCCTATTGGCTTTTCCGCCCGTAGAGGAGAAGAAATGTCCCAATTGCAAATCATAGAGAACGGAACCGTGGAAGTTACCAAAGGCATCATCACCTACGTTGGTGAAAACCGTGGTGAAGACCGGGATGGTTACTACCAGCACTATTGGCATTATAATGCTCGCGGACACTGTCTCTTGCCCGGTTTTGTCGATTCCCATACCCATTTTGTGTTTGGCGGAGAACGTTCCGAGGAATTCTCCTGGCGTTTGAACGGTGAAAGCTATATGTCAATCATGGAGCGTGGAGGCGGAATTGCAAGCACTGTAAAAGCCACGAGGCAAATGAACTTCTTGAAACTTCGTTCGGCAGCCGAAAGTTTCCTGAAAAGAATGAGCATAATGGGCGTAACCACTGTAGAAGGTAAAAGCGGTTACGGATTGGATCGTGAAACCGAATTATTGCAACTAAAGGTAATGCGCAGTCTGAACAACACCGAGCATAAACGTGTTGATATAGTCTCCACCTTTTTAGGTGCCCATGCCCTTCCCGAAGAATATGCAGGAAGAAGCGACGAATACATCGACTTTCTGATTCGTGAGATGCTTCCCCTTGTCCGTGAAGGCGGGCTGGCGGAATGTTGCGATGTCTTTTGCGAACAAGGTGTTTTCTCTATCGAACAGTCCCGCCGCCTGCTTCAGGCAGCCAAGGAACATGGTTTTCTGTTGAAACTCCACGCTGACGAGATTGTTTCCCTCGGTGGAGCCGAACTGGCTGCCGAACTGGGAGCACTGTCTGCCGACCACCTCCTGCACGCTTCCGATGCCGGCATCCGTGCAATGGCCGATGGCGGAGTAGTAGCTACCCTGTTACCCTTGACCGCCTTTGCCCTGAAAGAGCCCTACGCGCGAGGTCGTGAAATGATTGATGCCGGCTGTGCCGTAGCACTTGCCACCGACCTGAATCCCGGCAGTTGTTTCTCCGGTTCTATCCCGCTGACTATTGCTCTGGCTTGCATTTATATGAAAATGAGCATCGAAGAAACCATCACAGCCCTGACCCTGAACGGAGCTGCCGCTCTTCAGCGAGCCGACCGGATTGGAAGCATCGAAGTAGGCAAACAAGGCGATTTTATCGTCCTCAATTCCGATAACTATCATATTCTACCTTATTATATAGGTATGAATTGTGTAATCATGACTATTAAAGGCGGTATGTTATATCCCGTCGCTTAATAGTCGGTCAACTCATTCATTAATCACTTAAAACAGAATACCATGTTAGCAGAATTAACCGTAAAAGATTTCTTAGATAAAGTAGCTTGCAGTGAACCTGTGCCAGGTGGCGGTAGTATTGCAGCTTTGAATGGAGCACTGGCTTCCGCCCTTTCCACAATGGTGGCACGGCTCACTGTAGGAAAAAAAGGATATGAGGCTAGTGAAGATGTGATGCTGCACGCGCAAACAATCACTCTCCGTTTGCTGGATGAATTTATTGCGCTTATTGATAAAGACTCCGCTGCCTATGAAGAAGTTTTTGCCTGCTTTAAACTCCCTAAAACAACCGACGAAGAGAAAGCTGCCCGAAGTACCGCCATTCAGGAAGCAACCAAACAAGCCGCCCTCGTCCCGTTGGAAGTGGCCCGTAAAGCGTTGGATATGATGTCCGTCATAGCAGATGTTGCCCGCTTGGGCAACCGCAATGCCATCACAGATGCCTGTGTAGCCATGATGGCAGCCCGTTCCGCCGTGTTAGGAGCCTTGTTGAACGTTCGTATCAACCTCGGTTCGCTCAAAGACAAAGAGTTTGTCCTCCAGCTACAAACCGAAGCTGATACGATTGAGCAAACCGCTTGCCGGAGAGAAAAAGAATTGTTGGATGCCGTAAATCAAGACCTGCGCGTATGAGTAAGAATGTATATTATATCGGTTCCGGAGCATTAACCTTCGAAATCATCGAACGAATCATCAACGAAAACCTGAAACTGGAGCTAGCTCCCGAAGCCAAGTTGCGCATCCAGAAATGTCGCGACTACCTTGACCGAAAAATAGCTTCTTCCGAAGAACCATTATATGGTATAACAACAGGCTTCGGTTCTTTATGTACTAAAAACATTTCTTCCGACGAATTGGGTACGCTCCAGGAGAATCTGATAAAAAGCCATGCTTGCAGCATAGGTGAAGAAATCCGCCCCGTCATTATCAAACTGATGATGCTCCTCAAAGCCCACGCTCTTTCATTGGGACATAGCGGCGTACAAGTAATCACCGTGCAACGCATCCTCGATTTCTTCAACAATGACGTCATGCCCATCGTTTACGACCGCGGTTCTCTTGGAGCCTCCGGCGACCTCGCACCGCTCGCCAATCTTTTCCTCCCTCTGATCGGTGTCGGCGATGTCTACTATAAAGGGAAAAAGTGCGAAGCTATCAGTGTGCTCGACGAATTCGGCTGGGAACCTGTCAAACTAATGAGCAAAGAAGGATTGGCCCTACTCAACGGTACCCAATTTATGAGTGCCAACGGTGTGTTCGCCATACTCAAAGCCTTCCGCCTTTCGAAAAAGGCCGACCTCATAGCCGCTCTTTCCCTCGAAGCTTTTGACGGCCGTATCGATCCGTTTATAGACTGCATCCAGCAAATCCGCCCCCATCGAGGGCAGATTGAGACAGGCGAAGCCTTCCGTAGGCTACTGGCCGGCAGCGAACTTATCGAACGTCACAAAGAACACGTTCAAGATCCCTATTCCTTCCGCTGCATCCCACAGGTGCATGGTGCTACAAAGGACGCCATCCGCTACGTTGCTTCCGTACTACTGACCGAAATCAATTCCGTCACGGACAACCCTACCATTTTTCCCGATGAAGACCGGATCATCTCCGGCGGAAACTTCCATGGGCAACCGCTTGCCATCTCTTATGACTTCCTTGCCATCGCTTTGGCCGAATTGGGAAATATCTCCGAACGCCGTGTCTCCCAACTGATTATGGGACTCCGCGGACTACCTGAATTCCTGGTTGCCAATCCCGGTTTGAACTCCGGTTTCATGATTCCGCAATATGCCGCCGCTTCGATGGTCAGCCAAAATAAAATGTATTGTTATGCTGCTTCGAGCGACTCTATCGTCTCCTCCAACGGGCAGGAAGATCACGTAAGTATGGGCGCCAATGCTGCTACCAAACTCTATAAAGTGATGGATAATCTGGAACATATCCTTGCCATCGAACTGATGAATGCTGCACAAGGCATCGACTTCCGTCGTCCGCTGAAAACTTCTCCCGTTCTTGAACGTTTCCTTCATGCCTATCGGAAAGAAGTGTCTTTTGTGAAAGATGATATCGTGATGTACAAGGAGATACGTAAAACAGCCGCCTTCCTGAAGAGGACACAAATTGACTATTGACCGTAAACCAACCCTTTTTCGTTTTTCGTTAATGATGGTGACTGTTGTTGCCGGGTAAGTGTTGATTCTACCGACATTTATCCGGCATTTGTCGATTATAATCCCTCTGCGGGCGATAACGATTTACTTCGTATTCCCCTCCTTTTTACCTTTACGCTATGTTTGTTCCATATCTCCTATTAACACTTGTTTTCATTTCACTCTCCTGAATGATAATAATTCCCAAATGCATTATAAATAGATGGAAACTTGATTTCTTAATTAAGTTTTCTATATATCTTTGTTCCGTTTTTCCTTTGGAGATGAAAGGAAAGCGAACCCCGCATTTTATTAAAATAGAAAAACGGATGATGGCAGAGCATGGAAAAGACGCTTCCCAACGGGTAGAGTTAAGAGAACGGATCATAACGGCAGCGACAGAAGCTTTTACTTCAAAAGGCATCAAAAGCATTACAATGGATGATATTGCAGCAGCATTAGGAATATCCAAGCGTACGCTTTATGAAGTTTTTTCGGATAAAGAGTCGTTGTTGAAAGAATGCATACTGAAGATGCAGGCAGAAAGAGAAAAATATTTGCAGGAAGTCTTTGAGCATTCGCACAATGTGTTGGAAGTGATACTGACGGTTTTTCAGAAAAGCATCGAGGTATTTCATCAGACGAACAAACGCTTTTTTGAAGATCTTAAGAAATATCCCAAAGTATATGAGATAATGAAAAATCGGCAGGACAGCGATTCGCAGAAAACGATGTCCTTCTTCAAGACAGGAGTAGAGCAGGGCATCTTCCGTGCGGATGTAAACTTCGCCATTGTCAATCTGTTGGTGAAAGAACAGTTTGATGTACTTTTGAATACGGACATCTGCAATAAATATCCCTTTGTTGAAGTGTACGAATCTATCATGTTTACTTACATACGCGGCATCTCTACCGAAAAAGGAGCAAAGGTGCTGGAAGATTTCATACAAGAATATCGTAAAAACCGCATCGTGGACTAGAGCGCGAATGGGACTCTACCGACAAACAATTAAGATTAAATTTAGAAATACAGAGTTTATGGACAAGATGAAAAGATTAACAGGTCGGAAACTTCTTCTGGCAGCCGTGGCATTCTGTGCATTTGGTTTTGCAAAGGCTCAGGACACACAGGCGGAGAAGAACATACTAACCTTAACCTTAGACAAAGCCCTGGAAATTGCATTGGATGAGAATCCGACAATAAAAGTGGCAGAAGAAGAAATCGCTTTAAAGAAAGTGGCCGGCAAAGAAGCTTGGCAAAATCTGTTGCCGGAAGCTAGCATTACCGGCGCGCTAGATCATACTGTTAAAGCGGCTGAAATGAAATTGAACGATATGTCGTTCAAGATGGGACAAGATGGTACGAACACCGCCAATGCAGGGTTGAGTATTAATCTGCCACTCTTTGTGCCGGGTGTTTACCGTGCCATGTCGATGACAAAGACGGATATTGAACTGGCAGTAGAGAAGTCACGTGCTTCCCGACTGGATCTCGTGAATCAGGTAAGCAAGGCTTATTATCAGCTGATGCTTGCGCAGGATAGCTATGAAGTGCTTCAGGGCAGTTATAAGTTGGCAGCAGACAATTACGATGTGGTCAATGCCAAATATCAGCAGGGAACTGTGAGCGAATATGACAAGATCAGTGCGGAAGTGCAGATGCGCAGCATTAAGCCAAACTTGATTTCGGCTGCTAATGCGGTGACTTTGGCTAAGTTGCAGTTGAAAGTCCTGATGGGTATCACAGCCGATGTGGAGATAAAGATTAACGATAGTCTGACCAACTATGAAACGGCGATGTTTGCCAACCAGTTGAGTGAAGAGAATGTAAATCTGGACAACAATACCACCATGAAGCAGTTGGACTTGAACATGAAGTTGCTTGAAAAGAACGTAAAGTCCTTGAAGGCGAACTTCATACCGACTCTTTCCATGAGTTTCTCCTACAAATATCAGTCTTTGTATAATCCGAACATCAATTTCTTGGATTATAACTGGAGCAACAGTTCCAACCTGATGTTCAATCTTAGCATACCTTTATATAAGGCAAGCAACTTCACGAAAGTGAAATCTGCCCGTATACAGATGCGCCAGCTCGATTGGAACCGTATTGATACGGAAAGACAGTTGAATATGCAGATTGTCAGTTGTCGTAACAACATGAGTGCCAGCACAGAGCAGGTGGTCAGCAATAAGGAAAATGTGATGCAGGCAAAGAAAGCGGTAGTGATTGCCGAAAAACGTTATGATGTAGGTAAGGGCACGGTGCTCGAACTGAACAGTTCCCAAGTGTCGCTGACACAGGCACAACTCACCTATAATCAGTCCATATACGATTACCTGGTTGCTAAGGCAGACCTCGATCAGGTTTTGGGAAAAGAATAAAGATAGACATTTAAAAAATTACAAGTAAGGAATATGAAAAGAAGTATCCAATTGGTAGCCCTGCTGTTCACTGTATGTATGGGCTCATGTA
Source organism: Bacteroides acidifaciens (assembly GCF_024623065.1). Lineage (GTDB taxonomy): Bacteria > Bacteroidota > Bacteroidia > Bacteroidales > Bacteroidaceae > Bacteroides > Bacteroides acidifaciens. The sequence goes on along the minus strand of NZ_JANJZR010000067.1, from coordinate 13,191 downwards.
CAGGTGGAAAAGACAAAGCGGCTACGGAAGAACATGTAGACGCGAAGCCCATTGTGAAGCTGGCAGACGTAACAGCCCGTCCCGTAGATCAAATACAAGATTACACAGCAACGGTGGAAGCTGAGGTAAAGAACAATATAGCCCCTTCGTCCCCCGTACGTATCGACCGGATTTTTGTGGAAGTGGGCGACCGCGTATCCAAAGGCCAGAAACTGGTGCAGATGGATGCAGCTAACCTGAAGCAGACGAAACTGCAACTGGATAATCAGGAAATAGAATTCAACCGTATCGACGAATTATATAAAGTGGGAGGTGCCTCCAAATCAGAATGGGATGCTTCGAAGATGCAACTCGATGTGAAGAAAACCGCTTATAAGAATCTGTTGGAGAATACCTCTTTGCAAAGCCCTATCAATGGTGTAGTCACTGCACGTAACTATGATAACGGCGATATGTACAGCGGTGGAGAACCGGTACTTGTAGTAGAACAGATCACTCCGGTGAAACTTCTGATTAACGTGTCCGAAACCTACTTCACGAAAGTGAAGAAAGGCACTCCTGTCGACGTGAAACTCGATGTATATGGTGATGAAGTATTTACAGGAACCATCCATCTGATTTACCCTACCATAGATGCCGCTACCCGTACATTCCAGGTGGAAATCAGACTGGATAATAAAGATCAGCGTGTGCGTCCGGGAATGTTTGCCCGTGCGACATTGAACTTCGGTACAGCGGAAAACGTAGTTGTTCCCGATTTGGCAATTGTTAAGCAGGCAGGTTCCGGCGACCGTTATGTATTTGTTTATAAAGACGGTAAGGTATCTTATAATAAGGTCGAACTGGGTAGGCGCATGGGTACGGAGTATGAACTGAGATCCGGTGTGCCGGATAACTCACAGGTGGTAGTTGCCGGACAGTCACGTTTGGTAAACGGTATGGAAGTAGAGGTGGAAGCCTCTTCCAAATAAGAAGTGTCCAATATCTTTCGCCCAATGCTTTTATTAATTAACCTGATTTCAAAACGATCTTCCGGCTCCCTCTTTTGGGGAGAGGAGCGGGGAGAGGCTTTTAAATAAAATAACATGAGTTTATACGAAGGTGCGGTTAAGAAACCGATTATGACCTCCCTCTGCTTCCTGGCAGTGGTGATTTTTGGTCTTTTCTCTTTGTCCAAGTTGCCTATCGATTTGTATCCGGATATTGATACGAATACAATCATGGTAATGACCGCTTATCCCGGTGCAAGTGCCTCGGATATAGAAAATAATGTGACTCGCCCGCTTGAAAATACCTTGAACGCGGTGAGTAACCTGAAACATATTACCTCTCGTTCTTCCGAGAATATGTCATTGATTACATTGGAGTTCGAGTTTGGTAACGATATTGACGTTCTGACCAATGATGTGCGTGATAAACTCGACATGGTAAGTTCGCAGCTTCCTGACGACGTCGAGAATCCGATTATCTTCAAATTTAGTACGGACATGATTCCGATCGTGTTGCTTTCCGTACAGGCCAATGAAAGTCAGTCAGCGCTTTATAAGATATTGGACGACCGTGTGGTAAACCCGCTGGCGCGTATTCCGGGAGTCGGAACCGTGTCTATCAGTGGTGCGCCGCAACGTGAGATTCAGGTCTATTGCGACCCCAATAAACTGGAAGCCTATCATCTGACCATCGAAACAATCAGTTCCATTATCGGCGCTGAGAACAAGAATATCCCCGGTGGTAACTTTGATATCGGTAGTGAAACATACGCATTGCGTGTAGAAGGTGAGTTTGATGATTCCCGCCAGTTGGCAGATGTAGTGGTAGGTACGCATAATGGGGCAAATGTCTTTCTGCGTGATGTAGCTCAAATCGTCGATACTGTGGAAGAACGTGCACAAGAAACCTATAACAATGGTGTGAAAGGTGCTATGATTGTTGTTCAGAAACAGTCGGGAGCCAATTCGGTAGAAATCTCCAAGAAAGTGGCCGATGCATTGCCGAGGCTTCAGAAGAACCTGCCGAGTGATGTGAAGATTGGTGTCATTGTCGATACTTCCGACAACATCCTTAACACCATCGATAGTTTGACGGAAACTGTCATGTATGCATTGCTCTTCGTGGTAATCGTCGTGTTCCTCTTCTTGGGACGCTGGCGTGCAACGCTGATTATCTGTATTACCATCCCGCTTTCGTTGATTGCCTCGTTCATTTACCTGGCCATCAGTGGGAATACGATTAATATCATCTCCCTTTCTTCTCTCTCCATTGCTATCGGTATGGTGGTGGATGATGCGATTGTGGTGCTCGAAAACGTGACGACCCATATCGAACGCGGTTCCGACCCCAAACAGGCGGCAGTGCACGGTACGAACGAGGTGGCAATCTCTGTAGTCGCTTCTACGCTGACGATGATTGCCGTGTTCTTCCCCTTGACGATGGTAAGCGGTATGTCGGGTGTGCTTTTCAAACAGTTGGGTTGGATGATGTGTGCCATCATGTTCATCTCTACCGTTTCGGCACTGTCGCTCACGCCGATGCTCTGTTCGCAGTTGCTGCGTTTGCAGAAGAAGCAGTCGAAAGCCTTCAAGCTTTTCTTTACTCCGATTGAAAAGACGCTCGACGGACTCGACGCTTGGTATGCAAGGATGCTCAACTGGGCGGTTCGTCATCGTTCGATTGTCGTTGTAGGGTGTATTGTTTTCTTTATTATCAGTCTGCTGTGTGCAAAAGGCATCGGTACGGAGTTCTTCCCGGCACAGGATAATGCTCGTATTGCCGTGCAGTTGGAGCTTCCGATCGGTACACGGAAAGAGATAGCACAGGAACTTTCGGAGAAATTGACCAACCAATGGCTGACGAAGTATAAAGACATCATGAAAGTCTGCAACTACACCGTTGGGCAGGCAGATTCCGATAATACTTGGGCATCTATGCAGGACAACGGTTCGCATATTATCTCGTTCAATATCAGTTTGGTTGATCCGGGCGATCGTGATATCACTTTGGAAGCAGTCTGTGATGAGATGCGTGAAGATTTGAAAGCCTATCCGGAATTCAGTAAAGCGCAGGTAATTCTCGGTGGTAGTAACACGGGGATGTCCGCACAGGCAAGTGCCGACTTTGAGGTTTACGGATATGACATGACAATGACCGATAGCGTGGCAGCCCGTCTGAAACGCGAATTGCTGAATGTGAAAGGCGTAACCGAGGTAAACATCAGCCGTAGCGACTACCAGCCGGAATATCAAGTAGACTTCGACCGTGAAAAACTGGCAATGCATGGCTTGAATCTTTCAACCGCCGGTAGCTATCTGCGCAATCGTGTCAATGGTGCGGTAGCGTCTAAATATCGTGAAGACGGAGATGAATATGATATCAAAGTGCGTTATGCACCCGAATTCCGTACAAGTCTGGAAAGTCTCGAAAATATCCTCATTTACAATGCGCAAGGACAACCCGTTCGTGTGAAAGACGTTGGTGAGGTAGTCGAACGTTTTGCACCTCCTACCATCGAACGTAAAGACCGTGAACGTATTGTGACCGTTTCTGCAGTAATCTCCGGTGCTCCGTTGGGCGACGTGGTGGCTGCCGGTAATAAGGTGATAGATAAGATGGATCTTCCGGGAGATGTCACCATTCAGATTTCCGGTTCGTACGAAGACCAGCAGGATTCATTCCGCGATTTGGGAACACTTGCCATCCTGATTGTTGTGCTCGTATTTATCGTGATGGCAGCGCAGTTTGAGTCACTGACCTATCCGTTCATTATCATGTTCTCCCTGCCGTTTGCGTTTAGTGGTGTCTTGATGGCATTGTTCTTTACGGGTAGCACATTGAGTGTCATGAGTTTATTGGGAGGTATCATGCTGATTGGTATTGTGGTGAAGAATGGTATCGTGCTTATCGACTACATCACCCTCTGTCGTGAACGTGGATTGGCAGTATTGAACTCTGTAGTAACAGCCGGTAAGAGCCGTCTCCGTCCGGTATTGATGACCACTGCCACTACCGTTCTCGGTATGATTCCGATGGCTATCGGTGGCGGTCAAGGTTCTGAAATGTGGAGTCCGATGGCGATTGCCGTAATCGGTGGTTTGACGATTTCTACTGTTTTGACATTGATTTTGATCCCTACTTTATATTGCGTATTTGCAGGAACAGGTATCAAGAACCGTCGTCGTAAGCTCCGTCGTCAACGTGAATTGGATGTTTATTTCCAGGCGAATAAAGACAGTATTATTAAGAAATAATAAAGAAGAAATATGAAATCAGTATTGATAACATTCGATCAGGCTTATTACGAGCGAATCATTGCGTTACTCGACCGTTTGGGATGTCGTGGTTTTACGTACCTCGAAAAAGTGCAGGGACGTGGTTCGAAAACAGGCGATCCGCATTTCGGAAGCCATGCTTGGCCAAGTATGTGCTCGGCTATCTTGACGGTAGTAGATGATAACAAAGTTGATCCGTTGCTGGACACCTTGCATAAGATGGACTTGGAAACACAACAGTTAGGCTTGCGTGCATTTGTGTGGAATATTGAGCGGACCATTTGATAATTGGTCTGCCGACTCAATAAACGGAAAGGAGAATCTACATTATTTATTAGATTCTCCTTTCTTTTTATGGCTTTTGTCTATCTTTGCGGTCGTTTTCGGATTTAGGAACATTATGGAGATTATAAAGAATTATTTGAAATATTCGTTGTGGTTTGTGCTGGTTGTGTTTGTAGTCCTGCTGGGGCTTCATTGGCTTCCGGTCATCACCATAGACGGACACACGATGAGGCGTGTAGACCTTTTGAGCGATATTCGCTATCTGGGTACAGATACAGCCGTGGCCGATTCGGACAGTATTCCTCTGCCGCCTGTAGTGAAACCGGTTTTCGTAGATACCTGCCGTGCGGGGATGACCTGCATTGAAGATTACAGCGATTCTACCCATCGTGGCATGGCTCCCTTTTATGAAGCCCTCGACCGTGTCTCTTCCGGGGCTTCCGGTTCCAGTGACAATTTAGTGCGTATTGCCGTATTCGGTGACTCCTTTATCGAAGCGGACATCTTTACCGCCGACTTACGCGAAATGCTTCAGAAACGTTTCGGCGGTTGTGGAGTAGGTTTCGTCACCATCACTTCCATGACAAGCGGTTACCGTCCTACGGTGCGGCATATGTTCGGTGGATGGGCGAGCCACGCAGTGACGGACAGCGTCTATTTTGACAGGAAAAAGCAAGGCATCTCCGGTCATTATTTCGTTCCCCGAAATGGGGCTTATGTAGAACTGCGCGGACAGAGCAAATACGCCTCATTGCTTGATACCTGTCAGCGCGCTTCTATTTTCTTCTATAATAGAGATTCCGTCCACCTCTCTGCCTGTGTGAACAAAGGAGACAGTAGAAGCTATGCTTTGCCACCTTCCGGCGGCTTGCAGGAAGTTCAGGTAAACGGACGTATCGGATCCATCCGTTGGACGGTAGACCGTGCCGACTCCACACTCTTTTATGGCTTGGCAATGGACGGAAAGAAAGGAATCATTCTCGATAACTTCTCCTTGCGTGGCAGTTCCGGGCTTTCCCTGCGTGGCATTCCGCAACAAATGCTGAAAGAGTTTAATCGCCAGCGCCCCTACGACTTGATTATTCTCGAATACGGATTGAACGTCGCTACCGAACGAGGACGCAATTACGATAACTACCAAAAAGGACTGCTGACAGCCATCGAACATCTGAAAACGTGCTTTCCACAATCCGGAATCCTGCTGTTGAGTGTCGGTGACCGTGACTATAAGAACGAGAACGGCGACCTTCGCACCATGCCGGGTGTCAAGAACCTGATTCGTTATCAGCAGAACATTGCCGCCGAAAGCGGTATCGCCTTTTGGAATATGTTCGAGGCAATGGGCGGCGATGGCAGCATGGCGAAACTGGTTCACGCCAAACCGTCTATGGCAAACTACGACTATACGCATATAAACTTCCGAGGCGGCAAGCACCTGGCAGGACTGCTTTATGAAACATTGATATACGGTAAAGAACAATATGACAGGAGAAAAGCTTATGAGAAAGAATAACCTGCTGTCTGTCTTTATACTTATATTGACGGGAATCCTGACTGCTCCTTGTTTTCTTTTAATGATAACAGCACAAGACCGTATTCCCGCCTGTCCGCCGTTAGGCAAGACTTTAAAGAAAATCAAGCCCTTGCGCGAAATGACTTGGGTGAATGATACCATCTCTGCGCAAATCTTCTTCCCGACAGCTTTCCGTGAAACCGGACGGAATGAGATTATCGACAGCATTGCCTTGTTGGCTCCTGTATTCGAACATCTCCGCCAAGTGCGTGCAGGACTCTCCGAAGATACAGTCCGCATCGTTCATATCGGCGACAGCCACGTGCGCGGACATATTTACCCGCAGACTACCGGAGCCCGTCTGACTGAGACTTTCGGGGCTGTCTCTTATATTGATAAAGGAGTAAACGGTGCTACCTGTCTCACTTTTACCCATCCCGACCGTATCGCTGAGATCGCAGCCTTGAAACCCGAGCTGCTGATTCTTTCTTTCGGGACGAATGAAAGCCATAACCGGCGTTATAATATCAACGTACATTACAACCAGATGGACGAACTTGTCAAACTCCTGCGCGACAGTCTTCCCAACGTGCCTATTCTTCTCACTACTCCGCCGGGCTCATATGAAAGTTTCCGGCAAAGAAAGCGCAGGCGTACTTATGCCATTAATCCCCGTACGGTGACAGCCGCAGAAACGATCCGTCGCTATGCAAGGAATAACCGCCTGCTGGTGTGGGATATGTATGATGTAGTCGGTGGCAAACGCCGTGCCTGCACCAACTGGACGGAAGCCAAATTGATGCGTCCCGATCATGTACATTATTTACCCGAAGGATATATCCTTCAAGGAAATTTATTATACCAAGCCATCATAAAAGCATATAACGACTATGTTTCCCATTGATATAGATTTCAGTAGACTAAAAGAGGTACTTATCTACGACCCGCAAGCGCCGATGATATTCAGTAGCGGTATCTTTCTTTGGCTGTTCACAGCTTTCATGGTAGTGTATGTGTTGTTACAACATAAATACACTGCCCGTATCTTGTTTGTCACCCTCTTTTCCTATTACTTCTACTACAAGAGTAGCGGCACTTATTTCTTTCTGCTCGCCCTCGTCACCGTTGCCGACTTCTTTCTTGCGCAACTGATGGATCGTACCCAGGGACATTGGAAGCGTAAAGGACTGGTCACTTTGAGCTTGGGTATTAATCTGGGACTTCTTGTCTATTTCAAATATACCAATTTCCTGGGTGGAGTGATCGCTTCATTGATGGGAGGAGAATTTACCGCTCTCGATATATTCCTGCCGGTCGGCATCTCTTTTTTCACTTTTCAGTCATTGAGCTATACCATCGATGTTTACCGAAAAGAAATAAAACCATTGACCAATCCTTTGGACTATGCCTTTTATGTATCTTTCTTCCCGCAGTTGGTGGCAGGACCTATCGTGCGTGCCCGCGACTTTATCCCGCAGATACGGAAACCGCTCTTTGTTTCGCAAGAGATGTTCGGACGGGGAATCTTCCTGATTTTCTCCGGCTTGTTCAAGAAAGCGATAATTTCCGACTATATCAGTGTCAACTTTGTAGAGCGTATCTTCGATAATCCTACCCTCTATTCGGGAGTTGAGAACCTGATGGGGCTTTATGGATATGCTTTGCAGATTTACTGCGACTTCTCAGGATATAGTGACATGGCTATCGGCATCGCCCTGTTACTGGGATTCCATTTCAACCTGAACTTCAATTCTCCTTATAAATCCGCTTCCATTACCGAATTCTGGCGTCGGTGGCACATCTCCCTGTCCAGTTGGCTGAAAGACTATTTATACATCTCCTTAGGTGGAAACCGGAAAGGAAAGTTCCGTCAATACTTGAATCTGATAATCACCATGTTTTTGGGTGGACTATGGCACGGAGCGTCCTGGAACTTCGTACTGTGGGGAATCTTCCACGGTGTAGCTTTGGCATTACATAAAATGTGGATGTCTATCACCGGGCGTAAGAAAGGTGAGCAAAGCCATGGCTGGCGTCGTGTATTCGGAGTGATTATTACTTTCCATTTCGTATGTTTCTGTTGGATATTCTTCCGCAATGCTGATTTTCAAAACTCGATAGATATGTTGAAACAGATATTCACCACTTTCCGTCCACAGCTATTCCCGCAATTGTTGGAAGGCTATTGGAAAGTCTTTGCATTGATGCTGCTTGGCTTCCTGCTTCATTTTGCGCCTGATAGTTGGGAAAATGCAGTATGCCGGGGGGTAATCCGTATGCCGTTTGTGGGGAAAGCGCTGATGATGATCATTTTGATTTATGTAGTCATCCAGATGAAAAGTTCGGAGATTCAGCCGTTTATTTACTTTCAGTTCTAAACTTTCTTTCATATAGGCTAACCCTATTTGAAACAAAAAGTTTCACACCGAGGAACAAAGTGTTTCAAGTAGCGAAACAAAGTGTTTCATACCGAGGAACAAATAGTTTCAAAGCATGAAACAAAAACTTTTTCTAGATGAGTGGATTGGCTAATGTAGGATAATCGAGTTATTTTATTGATTAGTAGAAATATTATCTGGCATATTTTTTCTTTCTTTGTAAAAGGAAATAACAAAAGAAATCATGAATCATATGGATAATTCATTCACTTATCAACCGGCAACCGACCGTTATAACCGTATGCAGTATAAATATTGCGGCAAGAGCGGTTTGCAGTTACCTCTTATTTCTTTGGGATTATGGCACAACTTCGGTAGTGTGGACGACTTCACCGTGGCAACCGATATGATAAAGTACGCTTTCGATCAGGGTATCACTCATTTTGACTTGGCAAACAACTACGGCCCTGTCCCCGGAAGTGCGGAAACCAACTTCGGGCGAATTTTGAAAGAGAACTTCCAGGGATATCGGGATGAAATGATCATCTCTTCCAAAGCCGGACATGAAATGTGGGCGGGACCTTACGGCGGCAATAGTTCTCGCAAGAATCTGATGGCAAGTATCAACCAGAGTCTCCGCCGTACAGGTCTGGAGTACTTCGATATTTTTTATAGCCATCGTTATGATGGAGTAACCCCGGTAGAAGAAACGATTCAAACATTGATTGATATCGTGAAACAAGGCAAAGCCCTCTATATCGGCATATCCAAATATCCCCCCGAACAAGCCCGCATAGCTTATGAAATGATGACAAAAGCAGGTGTACCCTGTCTTATCAGCCAATACCGTTACAGCATGTTCGACCGTGCAGTTGAGGCCGAAACCCTTCCTTTGGCTGCTGAATACGGTTCCGGTTTCATAGCTTTCTCTCCTTTGGCACAAGGTTTACTGACGGATAAATACCTGAATGGTATCCCGGAAGGCTCACGGGCAGCGCGCTCTTCCGGCTTTCTTCAACGTTCGCAAGTAACCCCTGAGAAGATAGAAGCTACTCGACAGTTGAATGAAATCGCCCGTCTCCGTGGGCAGACATTAGCAGAAATGGCTTTGGCATGGATACTGAAAGACGAGAGAGTGACATCGGTCATTGTGGGGGCAAGTTCCGTGAATCAATTAGCTGATAATTTAAAAGCATTGGAACATTTGGATTTCACACCGGATGATTTGGCTGAAATAGAGCAAATATTAGCCCGGATGATTTAACTTACTTAAAATATTTTCGCAGGCTTGCTGTTAATTTGCGAATAGCATTGGTCATATGTGTATTGACAGTTCTTTCGGATATGTCCAGTGCTTCGCTGATTTGTTTATAACTCATAAGTTCCTCTTTCGCCATGCAATAAATGATTCTTGTTTTTTCGGGTAGTTGCTGGATGGCCTGTTGCATATTCTCCTCCATATCTTTTTTCAGCAGTTTCTCTTCCGGAGTGAGATCATTTCCGGGTATTTCTATTACGATGTGGTTGATGGAACTTAGATTATACTGGCGGTGTTTCTCCAAAAATGAAAGAGCACGGTTTTTGACTGTGATAAATAAATAAGAATCCCAATCCTTCACATCTTTCAGGTTCTGACGTTTATCCCACAAAGTGAGAAATATCTCAGACAACACATCTTCAGCGACCGAAGAGGAGGGACGCAACTCACGGATACTGATCCCGTGACGGGAAAGCCAAAGACACATACCATGATAGTTTACATGGCGTTCACGACAATAACTACGAAGAGTTAAGGCGGGAGAAGAACATAAACAGGATTTATAATCCGATAAGGTAAGAGTATACAAGTCATGTGCAGTCATAAGATGTGTTTTTTATTATGACACAAAGCTAAAAGGAAAAATTGAGATAGAAAATATGGCATCGCCGAGACGCTTACATTTTATTAAGAAAACGCGCTTAAAACAATGCATCTCTCATGCTATTACCGGCATTTCTCATACATCAAAAACAGTATTCCTATAATCTGATCATTAACACTTAATAGACTGTAGCAAAACTGCCGCTCATTTTTATTATAACTAACTGACAACCAAAGATTATACTACTGTAATCAATAGATTTTCAATAAGACATCTCTATCGTTTCACTCCAGTGAACAGATTCGTGCACCCGAGTACACAAATCTATCCACTCGAGTGAAACGGTCTGTCCACTGGAGTGGAAAGATACGGATGAAGGCAGGAAAACACAACAATGTCTGTTGTGAAAGATATGTTATCTACCGATTCAACATACAAACTACGGTTATATTATCCTATACATATTAGTATGCTGAAACAAGGACAAGCATAATATACAGTATGAGAAATGCGAAACAAAGTATGAGAAATACCTTCTTTGAAGGCATTTTAGAAGTATAAACTATGAGAAATACATGTAAATATTTTAATTCTCATAGTTTATACTTCTAATTATCAGTCGAATACTATTCCCCATGAGAATATGAGAAATGATTTTGCGAAATCGTTCTAGTAGCAGGCTGAAACTGAATTCAAGTAATAAATGCATTATTTCTTTAAGCCGAAAAGACTAATCGAGGGGATTTGAAAGTTTTCTATGTGTATTTTCAATAATTTTATGTCTCATGCTCATTTCTTTGTCAATATTGTTTGCTAAATATAAATTGCTACTTTTATCGTAGTTTACTTTTTAGCGAAGAAAGTAAGTTTTTGATAATTTTATTGAGAACGGTTATTTATTGCATTCTATATAAAAATTGGCTAATTTTTTACTTCAGAATGACGATAAGTGACGGGTCTCACGCATCTTTTGTATATATAATCTTGTTATATAATCAATTGGGCGTGGGGCTATCACTTGTGTTCAGGAGAGGGTCCTAGCCGATACCTTATATAGGACATAGGTAGATAGTTCCCTCACTCTCTTTTTTTTGAGATAAACCCTCGCACCTTTGGGGACAGATGCGTCAAACGAAGCTAAAATGATGAGCAACGATTTTAAAGAGAACATCATTCGCTTGATACAGCACCCTATCATGCATAAGCCTATAAGTGAACTGACAGGTTCGGAGCAAAGCTAGGCTTATGAACTCCTGGATAGTCTGGTTGAGTCTTCCATGAATAGCTCCTGTACCTAGATAGACTATATCCAAATCTCCTGTCTGTATTATATCCTTGGTGAGCTAGCTTATGAACAGGGTGATGCTCCTGAACGTATAATTAAATATTTCTTTTCCTCTCTCCATTCCTTGGAGCAGGGTGGAATTGACCTGAGTCTGAACAAATGGGCGGAACTCGTGAATTTGCTCCAGTCTTCTGAGTCTTGAATTGCATAAATCGGATAAAATCATCCGTATGCTCCGTATTCATCATCTTGTCGTATGGCATGGACATGGTGACAAATCATTTTTCGTAATCCTACCAGTTTTTTAGTATGTAGTTCCTGAATCTTCTGTCTGCTTGTGAAAGCCGTTCTTTTTTCTTTCTTCCTTCTCTCTTCGTTTCTTCTCTTCGTTCTCTTCGCGCGCACGTGTGAATATAATAAGGTGTCCTTTCTTATCCGTTCCCGCGAACGCCTGTCCCTTCATTAAAAAATATGTTCTACAACATCATTCTTTTTCAGCACTTTAGCAAAATCCTTCAAAAATAATTGGAAAAAAGATCCTGATATATTTGGAGTGTATCCCAAAACGGAGTACTTTTGCACCCGCTTTCCAAGAGAAGAAAGCCTTGACAAATGACTTAGTGACAAAGCGTAGGACCGCTTGATGATAAAAACAAAAAACTTCCGAAAAAGTTTGGAACATATAAATAAAAGTTTTTATCTTTGCAGTCCGATTCGCAAAGAGAGCGGTTTTGTTTTTTCTTTTATGATTATTCTTTCCCTTTCGCAAGAGAGTCTGAGAAATGAGTAGAAAAGAAAAAAAATAAAAAAAACTTCCGAAAAAGTTTGGTAGTTAAAAATAAACCTCTTACCTTTGCACCCGCTTTTGAAACGGAAGCGACAAGTTCTTTGAAATATTGATAAACAATACAAGTAGTACAAGTTAATAAATAGAACCGTCAATGCTTGTTCCTGAAGCAGAAATGTAAATGGAACACAGGTAATTGATAAGAGTCAATAAAATGTACGGCATCCTGAACAGAGCAACAACCATCCTTTATGGATGATTAACAATATTATTACAATGAAGAGTTTGATCCTGGCTCAGGATGAACGCTAGCTACAGGCTTAACACATGCAAGTCGAGGGGCAGCATGAAAGTTTGCTTGCAAACTTTTGATGGCGACCGGCGCACGGGTGAGTAACACGTATCCAACCTGCCTCATACTCGGGGATAGCCTTTCGAAAGAAAGATTAATACCCGATGTCATAGTCCTACCGCATGATGGGATTATTAAAGAATTTCGGTATGGGATGGGGATGCGTTCCATTAGTTAGTTGGCGGGGTAACGGCCCACCAAGACAACGATGGATAGGGGTTCTGAGAGGAAGGTCCCCCACATTGGAACTGAGACACGGTCCAAACTCCTACGGGAGGCAGCAGTGAGGAATATTGGTCAATGGACGAGAGTCTGAACCAGCCAAGTAGCGTGAAGGATGACTGCCCTATGGGTTGTAAACTTCTTTTATATGGGAATAAAATGTTCCACGTGTGGGATTTTGTATGTACCATATGAATAAGGATCGGCTAACTCCGTGCCAGCAGCCGCGGTAATACGGAGGA
>NZ_JANJZR010000066.1 GCF_024623065.1 Bacteroides acidifaciens | reverse complement strand
CGAGTCTGTTTCATGCTGTATGAGATAAAAATAGTCCATTTCCTATCATGTCAAAGTTTTACCGGACAGCAATAATAAAGAATGCACACTCGCTTTTTTCTGCCGTGCTTCTGCTTCGTTATATTGCTTCCGCTTGTTGGATTGCTGAATCAGGTTCGTAATACAGACTGTAAAAATCGGAAACATCATCATACCCAGAGCTGCCAACAATACGGAAAGTACTCTTCCGGTAGTCGTCACGGCGACAATATTTGTCCCGACAGTAGTCACGTCCATAAAAGCCCACCACAAAGCGTCCCCATACCCATTAACCAACGGGTTCACTTTATGCTCAAGCACAAAAAAGCAGGGCTAGAAAAATAAACCGTCGCCACCAACATAGTCAGATAAGACACCAACAGGCTCGAAGCCCGGTTGTAAGTGAGCCATCCTCCACAATGGCAAGCGCATATCCGCCTCTCAGCAAAGGAATGAAACGAAGCAGGTACGTGATTTCGGGCGAGAATGTCCAACCCTAATAAGCAATAATGTTCTGATACGGAATAGCTACGAACAGAAAGATGAAATGTGTACACAGATAGCGCCCCTTGTGTTTCGACAAAAGAATTCCAACACAAAATCGAAAAGAAACCAAAGACAAATCCATAACCGGTTTTTCATGTATGACGATTGTGTATAAAAGTCAGAAAGTTATTCTTTTATCCAAATCTAATTTTTCATTATTTTTGGTGTAGGAAACTCAAAAGTCGGATAAAGCTCATTGATACATATCTCATCAGTTCAGTCATGCCTTTCTTTTGGCAGACCGCTTTTTACGGAGGCCTTTACACATTGAGAACACCGAATGGACTCTTCTCTGTATGGAGTCAAGATTGCGGTCCGGCCTTTATCTCATTGCTTTTCTCTCTGCAGACTTCGGTAGCCAATGTGATGCCGGGGCTTCGGTGGAAAAACTTCGCAAACTCCTGCATCCTGTCGGCACAAGTGCCGAATCATCTATACCGTGCTCTACGCGGCAGAGAGCCGCCTCGGATGGGACACCATTCTTCAATATGCCCAATTTGCGGAATTTATTAAGATTGTGCCTGCCGAATTCTATTATCTCGGTTCGGCACACACACTTTGAGGTGCGGGCAAGTATCATCAGCATGATGCTGGCATCGAGTCTGTGACGAATATTTCCTTTGTCTGATCTTCTAAAATCCGGAACGGATGAGGAAAATTCCTTCAGTTTGTACAAAATACTGTCTGGTGAACCGAATTTATTTACTACTTTTGTGATATGACTGTGCGCGTCCACTACAATCGAAAGCACTTGGTCGAGTGGCTTGATTTGATTCATAACTATTTGATTTGCAACTATAAAGTTACGAAAAATCTACCATTCGACCTATTTATTAGACTGATTATTCTATTGAAAATCAAAGAAATGGATATCATCGGAAGCATATTATCCAACCATCAAATCACTCCATGAATTATGAACAGTGGAAGCAAAAAGCACTCTAACCACCCTAGGAAGCACTCCCTATAAAATAACAACATTTTTGAATGAGCAACGAAATCCTAAATGAAAGATCCGTGATTATTTGGCGAAAATTTATTTCAAAGTTATTGCGGTATTAAAAAATATACTTATCTTTGCACCCGAAAACGAGAAAGGTGCCATAGCTCAGTTGGTAGAGCAAAGGACTGAAAATCCTTGTGTCCCCGGTTCGATTCCTGGTGGCACCACGCAAGTAAAAGTTAAATCGCTAATTCTTACAGAGTTGGCGATTTTTCTTTTAGTCACTATCGCCCGTAGTCACTATAATAGTCACTATCTAAATCGCTATAAACCACGATAAATCGGCTTGATTAAACTGTATTAAAAAGTAGCGTTTAATTCTAAACCCAATTAAATTCTACATTAAATTCTCTGCAAAATAATAGTGACTATCGTCGTGGTGCGCTGAGATAGTCACTACTTCATTCTTACATTGTAAGTCGGGTGCCGGACTGACGGTCGTCGATGTCATCGTAGCGGGAACGGTTGCCGACTTCGTACTCGCGCTTGTAGCCGGATGAGCCGGAACTGACATTGAGGGAAGATAGTGCGTTGGCAAGATTGAATGTGAACACTTGCGAGATTTCCGGGGAGTAGTCCTGTGGACGGGAAGGGAGAATACGGACTCCGGCTTTGGACTGGGTATTCTGCTTTATCCTCTCTTTAACCGCCTCGGCATCCTTTCGAGTAAGATGCAGCATGGCTATTGACATCAGGAAGTCTTGTCTTGCTTGTTCATCGGCATGTAGAGAGCGGAACTTGGCTTCCTCCTCCGAAGTTAATTCGATCAAAGGCATATAGCCGTCAGTCAAGATAGCGCGGAGGCAATAGTTGCCGTTTCTATGTTTGACAACGGCCATGCCTTTTATTCTCTCTTGATGGTTGTGTATCGGATAGCGCATAAGATATTCGGTCAGTATCTCCTTGGAGAACATCGTGGCCGCTATTGTCAGGCCTACATCTTCGCGCTCGTCATCCTTTACGCCGTTATACCATGCGTACTGCCTCGGTGAGATTGGCTTGCGGTACGTCGGACCGTCTTTGACATTGATGAGCATATAGTTCCCTCTGCTGTCTTTGCCCACCTTGACAGTGAACAGGTCGCGGTACACGTCAAGCGGTGATGGTTTCCTTTGTGGCTTGATGACGAAGTCTATCAGCTCCGACAGTTTCATCACCTTACTGCCGTCGAAGGCAATCTTTTCGGCATGGTCGATTATACTGTAGCCTCTCACCCTGCCGCCCTTGTCCTTCTGGAAACTGATGTCTATGCCAAACTTTGTCTTGAGAACATCAATGAGAGTCTGTATGCGTTGACAGTTCTCCTCGCTCAACGGTTTGCCGTGGTTGTCAAGTATTTTGCGGATGTCGGTGTTCAGTTTTGCTTTTACCGGCTTTCGCTTCTTACCTTTTGACACTTTGACATTATCGACATTTTGACATTTTCCCTCGGCTATCTCGCTCTTGTATTTCCGGATTATG
Organism: Bacteroides acidifaciens; assembly: GCF_024623065.1. Taxonomy (GTDB): domain Bacteria; phylum Bacteroidota; class Bacteroidia; order Bacteroidales; family Bacteroidaceae; genus Bacteroides; species Bacteroides acidifaciens. The sequence continues at coordinate 22,349 of NZ_JANJZR010000066.1, read as the reverse complement.
GAGCGGAGCTGCGTAGCGCGGTCTTTGCGCTTGGGGCTGTTTTTGGTGATTCGATTGAGGATGTCACCGATGGCGATATTCCCGGCGTCGCCTCCACACTTGAACAGTCGGTAGCCGTCGAGCGATTTCTCTATCTTGTAGCCGTGAGTCTTGACGATATTGGCAAACTGCCCCTCCGTTTCATAGTCGTAACAGAGAATCCGGTCAATATCTTTTTTGATGTCAGGAGATAGTATGCGGTTGGCGCACTCGTTAAGCCTGCGCCTGTCCTGATGGTCAGATATGGCATAACCGTTTGGCTTTATTCTCGTCGAGAGAATATGCACATGGTTGTTGCCGGTATCGTGGTGGGCGTAAACAAAATACGGCTGACGGGCATAACCCATACCCTCCATAAGTTCATGCGCAAAGTAGGTAAGTTCTTCAGGCGACATGGCGCGTCCGTTCACAGATGCTGACACATGGAACTGGAAACGAGTCGTCTTTGTGTTGCCGTAAGTCTTAGAGTTTTCCTTCAGATACCTTTCGACTTCAGCCGAGGCATCAAGGCCGAAGCGGTGCAGCGTCTCTACATTGTGGCGCAACGCTTCGCTGACGTTCTCCATCGCCATAAGGGTTGCCACGCCATCAGCAATCTTCTTCTCGTTATATCGAGCGCCGGGGAAACCGCCGCCGGACACATCGTTGAGCTTCTTGACTATCATTTTCCTGATATTATCATGTTATAGAGGTATGTCAGCATCTGTTGGATTTTATCTGTACCCTCGCAAAACTGACCGAGGGGAAGAAGATCAGCCGCCCGCAACGAGTAAGGATTCATTTTCTGCTGTTCGTTGATGTGCTTTGCAACCTGATTGGTGTTGGTGCCGGTTCTTTCGATGAGCTTGATAGCGGACTTGATCAAAGCAATCATACGGGGATTGTCTCGGTCAGCCATCGGCTGCTCTTCATATTTGAGTGTGGCACAACGTACAAACGCACTCAGATTACCGTCGGTGTATCGGTCGGCTCTTGACTGCATTTCTGCGTGGGTCTGCGAATCGACACGTATTTTTATAGTAATGGATTTTTTATCGGACATAGAGATTAACTTTTTAAGATATTATGGTTTGATAAATTGGTGGATTGAATATCTAATACAATGAAGGCTGTGTGACTTGATGACTTGGTATAATGATTGCTTGATAATTTGATGAACTGATACCTTGATGATATAATATCTTAGTGACTCGATTGTCTGATTATCCAATGCTCCATTACCCGATGACTTATTGTCCAATGGCTCATTATCATATTATCCAATGTGACGATGACCGATAAACCGAAGTATCACGGTTCATGATAAATGTGTTGCTTGATAATATATCAACCGCAGACTTTCAGTTCTTCATCATTCATTTTTCAGTCTATCATCGTTCACGGGCAATGTATCATTAGACAAAAGACTGCGAGTTTCGAGCGGGATTGACCCTCACCTCGGGGGAGGCGGGATAGCCGTTGTGGACACAATCGGCATATCTTGCAAAGCAAGGTTTATACTCCAAATCAGGCGTGAGCAACCGGGGTATCTCAGTCAGTTCGACCTCGGTCGAAAATGTCATAATGTCAAAAGTTCATAGTGTCAGCGCATGGGTCATATTTTGCGATAGCAACCGTGGGACTTTTTCTTCACGAATCCTCGGCCTCCGTCTCTTAGGAATCTCTTGACCGAAGATTCCGAGATTCCGAGTTGCAGGGCTTCCCGGACAGCTTCTGCCGTGGTGAACGAATCCCTGAGGTTTCCGAGTAACTCGGTGAACCGGTTGTCAAGGATACCGGTTTCAATCTCCGGTGCAATCCGGCTCTCCATGTTTCTGAAATATTCGGTGAGCCTGATGGCGAGTTCGGCAGTTCCCGGTTCAATTTTATCCATGCCCGATTCTCCACAGATGCAGTGCATAATCTGTATGACCAGACAGAAGCGGACCAGATAAGTTTCCAGTTTGCCGCACAACGCCCTGACAGCATCTGAATCCGTTTCAGCATAAGCCTTGTTATTGACCTCGTCTTTCCATTGAATTACGCGGAGCTTTGCCTCTTGGGAAAACAGTAGCTCTATTGAGGTTGCTTTTCCCTCTTGGTCTGTTGAAGGAGTGACGGTTATTACCCTTCGGATAATTCGTTCCCATTCTTCAAGAACGCCGTCCGGCATGGCGGTGTCGTTCCACGACAGCATCTCGTCAATTTCGGGATAGACTTTCAGGAATCGGGATGAAAAGCCATTCATCATTCGCTTGCCGCCGAACTGTTCGCCCAGACGACCGGGCTGTGTAGTGCCAATAATAGAACAATAGGGATTGGCTAGGAAGATATGCTCGTTGTTTGACTTTCGGCTGTACTTGAAAGGCGTACCGCTGAACAGACTGAGAAAGTAGCCCTCGTCCGAACCGTTGTAGCGGTTGAAATTGGAAAGAAGGCTGTCTATCTCATCCTTGTAAATCAGCACTCCGCGCGGATTGTCGCGCAACGCCCCGATAAGAGCCTCTACAGTGGAGTCAACCACTACATGGCATTTTCGCTGAGGCATCTTCATTTCTTCAGGTAGAGAATGTTTCTCACGCTGCTTTGCCGACATGCGTTCCCATCGGCGGTAGGTTTCCATCTCCTTGCAGTAGATCATGTCATACTCTCCGTCGAGTTTGAGAAGAGGTGCGACCGCCTGTTGCAATGGAGGTGTCTTGCCACAGCTCGGCGAGCCGACAAGCACCATGTAGATTATCGGTCGGCTTACCCATCCTGTCATGAAGCGGACTGACCAAGTGTTGCCCATAGCAGCCGCGAATACTGTAAGGAATGAAGCCGAAGTGAAATCGACATTATAGTTCTCATACTCCTCAAGAGCCTCTATTATGTCGCGGATTGCTTTCGGAAATATCTCCAAAGGGAAAGAAGGAGTTTCGGCAGTTTTACCGGAATCGCTGGTAAAGGCAATGCTATCCTCCTCGATCAATCCACATCCGGCTTCCAACGGAAAGCGTGGATGGTTGTAATAGCCATTCGCTTTCATGATGCTCAGATATTGATGTTACGTTGTCCGAGGGCTTTGCGTACCTCATATTCCGGGTACATAATCTTGTTGCCGGTCTTGACAGGTTTGAGGATACCTTTATTTGCCCAGTGCCAGAGTGTGGCATCGCATACGCCAAAGAGTTCCTTTACCTCGGCTTTGGTGAGCATACGTTCTTTCTTGGCTGCCTCGACCATCGAGCCGAGTTCATCCTTTGCGCGGCGGATCAAGTCCTCCGAAAATGCTTTGAGGTCTTCGGCGTTCATCTCTACCTTGACATGGGCCCGACCCTCATTGAGCATATCTAATAAATCTTGCATTTTTATTTTGATTGCCGACATTGTTCGACGCTTCTACTGGCGGCATAAGACAGAAACGCCACCGCTCCGAAATGGAACGATGGCGCAAAAGTATAGCGGAATTTCCTGAAATAAGAAGAATTAGCTGTTCGTTCAGTTCGCGAACTACAGAACGAATCAAACGAATTGAAAAGAGGCTATTTCAGTCTACTCCATCTGGGTCAATTCGTAAAACATCGGTCTTTATAGAGTCAATAGCGAAGCGATGTTCTGGCTCGTCTTTGATAAATCGCTTACGATTGGGAGATAAATCTTGTAGCGTGTTTACGCTCTTCTGCACCTGACGCTCGCCGACGATTTTGCATTCAGGGAATGTGGCGGATAATATCTCGACAAATCGTTTGACAGGTGTTGACGGATCCAGCTCGCCAGACTCGACAAGTGCGACATATAAGTGCGCTATGTCAACGCCACGGATATGTGTTTCTATCCATTTGCCAATGCGCTTAACAATCTCACTGCCGTGAGATGCCAAAAGGGAAAGAAGGTCATGAGATAATTCTGCGTTCTCTGTAATTTTAGCAGTCGGTTTAGACTCATCAATACCCTCCAACGCCCAATCAGCCAAATTGCCGTTATCTACACTCATGCGATAATCAAGAAACTCCTTCAAATCCTTGCGCGAGCGTCGTTTATCCTCTACCTCCCTTGCAAGAAATGTCTTCATGAACTTTGCAAGCTGCCACTGGTACTGTTTGTTGTCAATCGACTCTGCCGCTTCCTCAATATTATCTATCATCATTTCAGAAGAGCGTCCATATTTGAGCCATGCGGCAAATGGCAACCGGTATTTAGCCCATTCGCTCCCTTCTGCCTGTTCGCCAAATATCTTCTCAGCAAAATCCGACTCTTGAAGAATCTTCAAAAGCTCATCCAAGTCCAGATTGTCAAGGTCAATCATATTCTCCAATCGCTTCTGAAACTCCGGCGACGAAAGAAATGCTGCTGCACCCAACAAAAACACCTCCAGCGAGTCCGCTTCGCCCATCGCCGCAGCAAACTCGCCATATTCCTGCGGATGCTCCTCCATCCACATCTTCAAATCAATCTTTCCATCCTGACTGCCTAAGTTATCTTGCTGATTTTTCATAGTGAAATTTCTAATTCATAAAGTAATAACGCGCAAAGGTCAAAAAAAGATAATAGTACTTTGAACAAAAACAGCGACAGCGTATAAGCCGCACCAAGCAACGCTGTATCCTCGCTCCAGCCTCCTGCCATACAACTCACAATTGCCAAGATGAGAAGCACAAGCCATGCTATCCAAAATTGTTTATCGGTCAGTTTCATATTTGTTCAATGAGTTTTCGGGATAAATTTCATTATCATAATGTTTGACACCGTGAACACAATCAATGCACCGATAACGGCACAAAAACTTGCAACAGCCATAGTTTCTAAATCACCGGACTTATTATGGAACCATAGGAAACCTTGATATTGATTAGCCCATATAGTCGAAAACATCAGATTAGAGCAGCCAATAAATAAAGAAACAATGTCGTTGGAATACCTAAATATCGCATATCCCAATATCAGTTGGAATATTGGCAAAGCCATACAAACGTAGGCTCCCCAGCTATAGAATGCTGCACAATACAGAATTTGAATATACGTAGCGCCACAAACGATGAAGATTGGAATTATAGCCTTATAATTGCCTTGGTTGCCTTTTATCAACAATGCCAAACTTACAAGAATGGCTAAAAATAACGCGATTACCAACGATATTTTCATACTGATTTCATCAGCATTAGCTTTGGGAACTACGTATAACATTATTATTGCTTCTATAAGAAGCAATCCGACCATATATTAGGTTATTTTGCCACCGCTTCATATTACTTTCTATAAAACTGTAAATTTATAAAAATCTGAATCAAATAAACTAATAAGAAAACCAAAACTACATCAAAAATGGCTATGACGTAAATCTCACCTGCTCCACTAAATAGATACAGTGAAATAAAATATGGTATAAAGTTTATGGGATTCTCTGTATGGAACATCACATACAATAAGAAAGGGTAAAGAAAGAGAGTCAACGAAGAATATATCTTATAAGCAATAGGACGAGTTCTGATAGCTTTATAGTAAAATATCAGTATCATTATCGCAAAAATAATACGTCCATAGAGATAAGAAATATGAAGAACATTATGAGATATATCATCAATACCCGCATCCGGCAGTATCGGGGATAGAAATAGCATCAATAAAAATATATTGCTGTCCGGTAAAAAACGACAAAATCATATATTCTCTACAAATATAATAAGTTACACCTGTTTTACGAAAAAGGGCTTGTCATTTGAGGCGATGTGAAATTGGTAGCATTAAGCATCAAAAAGCCCTTAAAAGACATCTATACGAGTCTGTTTCATGCTGTATGAGATAAAAATAGTCCATTTCCTATCATGTCAAAGTTTTACCGGACAGCAATAATAAAAATACCACTACGATTAAGTATGGTATATATTTGAATATAACGGAGCAGTTGTTCATAACTGAAAGAATTTCAGATTTCTATTTATCATTTAGTTGGCTATTAAAATCAGAAAAACCGCAAAAACAAGGAAGCCGATAAAACCATTTGCAAGGTTGTTGTCGGCATGGTCCATGTTGCTGAAATCGTCCGAACCATAACGTATTTGCCTGTATGATACTTTCCGCCCTCGACGGAACAGTCGCAAACATCCATACCGAAGCCCGGCTCCGATATGTCTAATCGCCGAGCCGAACCATGAACGGATAAATATTTCAGCAATCAATTCCATTAAAGTTTCCATTATTTCACACCATATTTGGATTTGAAAGCCTCTTCCTCAATAAAGTTTTCAAGCAACGCATGGCACGCATCGTTTTCAGTAAGATGATTGCTCAATGTTTTTGCCGATCCTCTGTCATCGATATAAACAAGTTTATATGTGTCTCCATCTCGCATTACCACCACACAGTCGGGTTTGCTGGTTGTATCAAATCCAAATCGACACGATTCAATTCCCATAACTTTAAGATATTGTGCCACCGATGCTTGGTCTAATTTCTGTGACAACATCGGCTGTTCCCAATACCGTTCAAGTTTATCATTCAGTATGTCGCATACTTTACCAACTGATACAAAAGTGTTCACAATTCCGGTGTTTTTCCCACCTCCGGTCAAGTAATCCGCCCTTATGATTTTAGCACTTCCTGTTTTTGTTATGACAAACATCTCAACACGCAGAAAAGGAATAATTTCATACTTCATCCTTGCCGGTATCAGATATTCGAGACGGTCATCAAATATCCTTGCAAGCGGTTTGCGCATCGCGATCAATATCAGCCAACCTATCCCGACAATCACCCCGAAAGAGAAGAATATCATTCCCATATAACCGATAAATTTATCTATACCAGAACGAGGATCGTTTGTCATAAAGAACCCACCAACAACAAACAACAAGCTGATCAGCGTAAAACCAATCACTCGCCATATACTTGGGTATATATCAATTCGATTATTCATTCAAAACCTACGGTTAATGCTTTAACGGTATAATTCCACCCCATGACATATACGAACCACATCAGAGCGATATTTATAAAAAGAATTACAAGCAAAGCAGGTCCGACCTCTTTATACTTATTCCTGAACGCATAGACTACATTTGCCGTCTGTGCGAATATCAGCAATATATTTGCGACCAACAGACACCAGTTAATCTTGGTCGTCCCTCCCGCAAAAAGAACAGCGAAAGAAAAGAAGAACGTAATCGCAAAAAATACTACAATTATCCATTTCGCCCGATAAATAAGTTTCATTGCCCGCCTCCTTTCTTATTATTCCTGACAGATTTTATTGGAGCCGGTCTAACAGCTTCGTTTGGCATTACGTTTTCAAGCATGTCCCTGACGGTCTGCTGAACTTTGATTTTTAGATATACCGATTCTTGTCGGTTATGGTCGATGGTTTTCAGATACAACGTATTGTTGTCATGCCAGAAAATAGTGCGAAGTCCGGATTCATCGCCCTGACAATAAGGCTCTTCACCACTGTATTGAAGGCTCTTGTATGACTCAAATTCATATATGAAGTTTCCATCGCGACGAAAGAACCTCAAATCCAAAGGCCAGTCGCAATCATAGCCGACCTGCGACACATAAATCCCATTGGCGTTTACCGCCGTGGGACAAGCCGCGCGACAGATATATTTACCGTTCTCAGAATCAAACCACCATATTGCATCGTCATGCGGCGATTCAGGGATAATGAAACCATATAATTTCAGTGCAGGCAGAAATGTTAGCCATCGTTTGTTAAAACCAAAATCCGGGTTATCATAAATAGCATATATTTCTTGTTGCCAAGCAGAATCAAGGCGTTCAAATTTAGCTTGCGACTCCTTCAACACCATAGAGACAATATCATTATCGGCAATGGAATCAGCCGTAATGACATTATAGCGCGAACACTCTTTTTCAGCTTTAACATATTCTGTTTCGCTTATTTTCTCCACAGAGAAAACTGTTTGTGCGGGCGCAACAGAAGCATACGCCATCACAATAAGCAATATCCAAAATCGTTTATCGGTCAGCTTCATTACCACCACGGATTTTTATATGTTGCACGGCTGTCGCCGCTTTCGGGTTCGACAATATCAAGGTCTTTCCATTGCATAAAATTATCCCATTCCGGAGACGAGTATTTGGGATTGACAACAATCTCTCCGGCTCCTATATCAAAATCAAAGCGGAATGGCAAACGGTTATCGCCCCACATACAACGCTTGACGACCGCAGGATTCTTATAACTCCGCCATGTGCCTACATAAGAACGGTTCATATATCCGTCGCCGTCCTGATCTATATTGTTAACCTGTATTACTCCGGGAGCATCTTCAGTGACATAGCCATACGCACCCATTACACCCCGAAACTCTCCGCTACCTTTTTGCGTAACATCTTCTTTTAGAGTATAATCCGCGATTATCAAATAGCAATCGGGAGAGTCGATGTCACGCTCATATTTGTGATAGATTTTCTTGATTTTGACTTCACCTGTGAAATCGCAGACATTCTTCTTAACCTTTGTCCGGCCTTTTACGACGTATGTTACCGAATCCGACTTAACAGCATCGGGATAGAAATAGACCTCTATCCGCCTGAAATCATTGCCAAGCACTCCGTTTACAGGTGTATCAATTTTGTCTCTCCAATAAGAGTAAGAGTATGTCTTTAGAAAGTCCGGTTCCAATCGAAGTTTCCCCTCAATGAATAGCTGAGTACAGTCCTCAAATAACTGACCCTCAATTGGTGTCATATAGGTTTCATATAAATCACTATAATCCACTCGGTCAAGGTCGAGCGCATTATTGTCTATCCAATAATATACTGCACCAAGTGCATCACGCTCAATCTTGAGCGGACTTGTGTCAGTCTGCACAGAATCTATATGACTTTGCGCCCATAAGTTATTGGAGAGAGCAAAGCCTACACACAAAACCAATATTTTAGAGAGAGTAGCCATACGCAAAGTTACAAAGAATAATTGACATTAGGTGTGACAAATGTCCCAAACGAGTATGAAAATCAGCGCAGAGATTAGCCGTTACATAATCATTCAGCACCGACAGGTCAATCCTCGGCATGAAGTCGTTAAGCCGTGCATATTTCGGGTGTTGTTTCGTCTTATCCTCAGTTGTTCTTGTTGATTAGGTTGACGATGACTTTTACCATTGTGTCCTTTTCCTCAGTGCGGCTTTCGGCTATCATCAGGGTGAGGGCAACGAGTGTGTTGTCGGCGATGCGTTTGGTGCCGTCTCCGTTGTAGAGAATGCCGTTGCCGTTGAGAAACCACAGGAATAGAGTTGCGGCAATGCGTTTGTTGCCGTCGCTGAATGAGTGGTTTTTGGTAACAAGGTACAGGAGCATGGCAGCTTTTTCCTCCACTGAGGGATATAGGTCAACGCCACCGAAGGTCTGGTAAATCTGACCAATGGAGCTTTTGAAGGAATCGTCCTTTTCGTTGCCGAACAATGTGCTGCCACCGAATTTCTCATGTAACTCGCGGATGACTTCCATGGCGTTTTCGTAAGTGGCATGAAACGACTCTTTACCGGTGGTGTCCTCGATCTTCAGTTCCTGATAGTCGTAGCGGTCAAGAGTGTCGAGGGCGTATGTGTAATCGACAACAACATCGAGCAATGAACGGCTGTCCTCCGTAAGCCTTTCCTGATTTTGGATTGTGCGGCCGAGCACTTTTATCAACTGACTAAGCTCGTCATATTTCTGTGCAGCTATCCGCTCGTTTATGGCATAGCCTTGAAGAAGATACTGCTTCAATATCTTATTAGCCCAGATGCGGAATTGAGTACCACGTTTGGATTTAACGCGATAGCCAACAGAGATAATAACATCAAGGCTGTAAACCTGAGTCGGTTTGTACTTCGACAGAGTATTATGCAAAATTTGCATATTACTCTCTTTCTCCAGCTCGCCTTCCTTGAAAACATTAGAGATGTGGCGGGCAATAACTGACTGATCTTTGTCAAAGAGTTCGGCCATCTGCCCTTGGCTCAGCCATACGGTATCATTCTGAACTGTCACATCAATCGACATATTTCCGTCCGGCGCCTGATAGATTACGAGTTGTGAATTATTTGTTTCCATATTCAAAATTACAATTTATATTTTGATTTGTAGCTGTTTCCGAGTAATAATAGTCAAAATACTTCGGATTTTGCGCCATTAGCGATTGCGTCTATCTCGTCGGCGATTTCGTCCGAGGAGAGTTTGATATAGTCCATAAAGGTCTTTTGTGTCTTGTGGCCGCTGACGTGCATCATCTGGACTATGGAGTATTTGTGGGTTAGGTACATGTTGGTGATTCCGCTACGGCGTGCTGTGTGGGTTGTCACGCACTTGTAGCGAGGCATTATCACCTCTCCCTTTTCGTTGTGCTCGACAACGAGTTTGCCGTCCTCCACCAGTTTCTTCTGCTTTTGAGTAAGTTTGGTTACTACCATCTTGGCTAAGTCGGGCACTTTATCGGACAACTCCTTCAGAATCTCCTTTATGTAGCGGTTGAGTATCACGTCAACAACATAAGGGAGATTGTAGTTGTATTTTTCGCATATAGCCTTTAGGTTGGGATTCATTATAGGAATCTTTACCTCGTTGCGGGTTTTCTTCTGAATGAGGCGTATTACCGGTGTTCCTTTGGCAGTAGTGGTGAAACAATCCTTGTCAATGTCGTTGTAATCGCTCACGCGTTGACAGGTGTAGCACCCGACAAGAAATATATCGCGCACCTCTTCCTGCTTGCCTGATAGTGGCATTTCATACAATGCCTGAAGTTCCGCATCGGTAAGGTAGATTTCGATAGCCTTGTCTTTCTCTTCAATTTTCTTTTTTGCGAAATATTGCAGGGCGCGGTCATTGTCGTGTATTCCGTCGGCATAGGCATAGCTGATGATTGCGCGGAGATCGACCAGATATTTATTCTGCGCAGTCACCATATAATCTTTCTTCTCCATAAAATTCAGGAATTTGGTGACGAATGCACGGTCTACATCATGCCATGTGTAGCGATGCTTTCTGTCAAACAAGTCATACAGCTTCCTAAAGCTATTCCATGCCTTCACAGTGCCGGGCGCATATCTATCATGACCATTAAGCCTGGCACCGCTCTTGATTTCATTGCAAAATCGGTCTATGAAGTTCCATATTTTGGCGCGTTCAGCATCGATGCCCTCTTTTATCAGACGCTCCTGCTCTTCCTTTATGCGTTCTTCCTCGCGTTGCCGTTCCTCCTCTTCACGCTTAGCTTTCATTATGGCTTCTGCTTTCTTCGGATTGGCGATAGAGAGGATTTCGGCCTCAACATGTGACTTATCGAAAGACATGCCCTCGACTTCCGACTTCACTACCAGTTCAATCCTATTGAGTGAGTCGTGTAGATTGAAGTTCGCCCTTTGATGTCGCATCCATTTTTCAGGACACGACAAAGCCTCTTTCCACTCCGCAACATTCACACGTATCTGAGAGGAAAAGAGCGTATCGACTTTGTGTTTCTTGTTCTGCACCCTAAAGAAAAGAGTTGCGATTTCGTTCTTCTCGTCCTGCTTGCGGATGAAGAACCGGGAAAGAGATTTTGCCATAGAATCCAAGGTTCGATTCCCTTATGAATCGGACACTGCAAAGTTAGTGACTTTTCTTGAATAGTCACTATAATTTCTAAAACAGCCGCTATCCGCCTAAATTGAGAATTGTTTAATTCGGCTTAATATCAGTATATTAGTATATATTTGAATTTAATCCGATTGATAATAATTTAACATTTATATTGCTGGTGGCACCACTTAGAAGAAAAGCAAAAGACAGTAAAATCCTGATTTCCAAACGAAATCGGGATTTTTTGTTTCCCGGTGGAACGCAAAAAACGGCAGAATATTACCGCCCGTGGTGTTCCAAAAGGAGGAGCAAGAAAGGTGGAGCGCGAATCTCCACCGAACAAGATTATTTCTCTCTGATTTGCAATGTTTTGCGTATCACGAAAGCGTGCATGGTTTCCTACTTTTATCCAACGAAAAAACTGTAGGAACATGAAACGAAACTCATTCAATGTGCTTTTCTTCATCAAGAAAGCCAAACTGCTGAAAAACGGAGAAGCCTCCGTATGTATGCGTATCACCGTGAACGGTGTGCGAGTGGAAAACAATATCCGCAAGAGCATCGAACCAGCCTTGTGGAATCAGGCGAAGGAGTGCGCCAAAGGCAAGAGCCGCAAATCCTGCGACTTGAACGCCTATATTGAGGAGGCAAGAATCAAACTCCATCAGACTTTCAATGAACTAGAGGAACAAGGACAATTCATCACTGCCCGCCTGTTGCAGGAAAAGTTCTTCGGACAAGACCAAGCACCGGAAGTTGTCCGCACACTCATTCAAACCATCCAAGAACATAACGACCAATGCCGTGAACTTGTCGGCAAGGACTATGCCTTGATTACCGTCCGCCGTTATGAGAGTTGCAAGCGTTATCTTGCTGAACTTATCAAACAGAAATACGGCAAGGAGGATTTACCGTTGTCAGAAGTCAATGGAGAACTGGTACGTGCCTTTGAGTTCTATCTCAAAACGGAGAAGGAGTGCCAACAGAATACGGTTATCCGCTACATGAAGTGCTTGAAGAAGATAACCAACCTTGCGCTTGCCAACGAGTGGATTTCCAAAGACCCATTCATCGGCATCAAGTTTCATGAGAAAGAAGTTATCCGCGAGTTCTTGACAATGGACGAACTGCTCACCATTTATCACAAGGAGTTTTCATTAGAGCGTATCACAGTTGTCCGTGATGTTTTCACCTTTGCGGCTTTCACTGGGCTAGCCTTCATAGACGTGCAACAACTGGCACCGGAACATATCGTAGAAGACTCCAACGGCAACCTATGGATTCGCAAACCTCGCCAAAAGACGAAGAATATGTGCAACATTCCTTTGCTTGATATTCCATTGGAGATTCTCCGTAAATATGCGGAACATCCGGCTTGCCAAAAGAAAAACAGATTGCTGCCAGTTCCCTGCAATCAGAAAATGAACAGCTATCTGAAAGAAATTGCAGACTTATGTCTGATAAACAAGACCTTGACCACACACGTAGCCCGCCACTCGTATGCGACCTCTGTATGCCTCGCCAACGGTGTGAGTATTGAGAATGTAGCGAAGATGCTCGGCCATTCCAATATAAAAATGACGCAGCACTATGCACGTGTGTTGGATTCCTCTATTCTGCGCGATATGAATAATGTAAAGAGCGTAATGTTTAAAGTAATGCGATAGATATGGATAGAGGAATAATTTCAATCAGTGAAACGGGTGCAGTCACTATGCCTATTGCATCTGTATGGATGACGCAATTTGAGATTGCCAATTTGCTCGGAGTGTTCTCGTGCGACATTCGCAAGGCGATTCATACGATATATAAGAATAAGGAGTTGAACAAATATGATACGATGAAGTATATAAAGCAATCGGACGGCATCAGTTATGACACTTATAACATTGAAATGATTATAGCCATTGCATTCAGAGTATGCAGTAAAGAAAGTGCATTGTTCAGATGGTTTATAATAAATAAAATCAGCACAACCAAAAGAGAAACATCGATAACATTGTTTGTTTCCTGTGGCAAGGGTAACAACCTATGGTATAGTTGAAGTCCATTCCGTCAGCCACTCGTTACCGATGTCGGATGCAAAGGTAGCGTATGGCTATAACGGCAGAGGCAAGATCGGGCGGCAGAGCCGTTTCGGGCAGAATCCTCCTCAAACAAATTTGAGCGTATTCGGCCCGAAAACCTTGCCACTGCCTGCCACACGCTCTTGGGGCATCCGTGGACGGAAACAAGCGACTGGCGGGAAATCAGAAGATAGAAAGGAATGGCTTACAGACGAAGCAGGGTATTGGTGCTTCATCTGTAAGCCATTCCTCTTTTTGCCGAAGGGTTCCATTGCTCCGCAACCATAGGGCAGACGGCAATCTGCGCTCCTTCAAGAAAATCAGGTTGCAGTCTGTCGGTAGGCGGAGCGGTAGCCGTCATTCAGCATCCTTTCGATGTCGGATTCACGGTAGAGGATTTTGCCGCCCAACTGGATATAGGCGATACGCCCTTCGTTCCGGTAGTCCTGAAGTGTCCGGCGGCTCACCTTCAGCCGTGTCGACACCTCCTTGTCGGTGAAGAAACGCTCACCGCCCAATGTCGGACGGTAGTTGGCGGTCAGATGCTCTACGTTGTCAAGCAGTCGGTCAAGGCTGCCCATGAAGTGGATTATCCACTCGTTGTCCTTGTTAATCAGTTCGTTCATATTACTTTGGATTTAATGGGATTATTGTTATTACTCTATTCAGTTATCATATTGTCCTGCCTTTGAACCTTGCTTCTTTTCTCCTGTCCTCCACGACAGAAATGATACGCTTCACATCTTCGGGACGGTAGTAGGTCTTGTGATTGATTTGGCTGTATGCTAATGTGCCGTTATCCCGAAGCGTCTGCAACGTGCGTGGGCTGATGTTGAGCATCCGGCACACGTCCTGATTGTCCATCCACTCGCTCATTGTCTTTTCCCCATGCCGATGGCAGATGGCATCCATACGGCTGACGAAACGGTCGAACTTGGCGACCATTGCCTCAAAGGTCTTTCTTTCGATTGATACGATTTCCATATTGCCTTTCTTTTAATCGTTACTGTTTCTTTTTCTTTCGGCACAAAGGAATACATTATCCGCTGTCCTGCAATGGATTTTCCGAAAGTGGCAGCATGTTGCGCCGATACGGTGGTCATTGTCCGGGTTACTGCCTGTCGATTCCCCGTAAGCAAGCCTGTGTACCATGATTTCCGCTCCATCTTTTAGGACTGCTGTTATTCCTTTTGCCACAAAGAAAGACATAATCCGATGCCTGACAATGTATATTACTATTACTGGTAGCATGTGGCACAGGGTAGTAGAGGTTGGCACACGTTGTAAGTGGTGCTAATCCCTTTGATTCCGAAAATTAGGAATGCTGCAAGATTGAAAATAAGGGCTTAATTCAAACTTACCCTATATCTTACCTTTATCCGTTCCGCTATTCATATCCGGCAAATCGTAGAAGTCCTCACCGCTGGTCCCATCACCATATTGCAGAACCGCACAAAATTGTCTAAGAGACTCCAAACGCTTGAATGACTGCACTAAAGCACCTTACTTTGCTCCCGATAATCGGTCGAGGTGCTGACCAAGACCACATTCAATAACTTAATCAATTTGTTTTTTACAATGAAAAGAGAACCAAGCATTACAGAGCAGCAGGCTCGTGAAATCGTTGAAAAAATGGGGTACAGGAAATCCGACACCCCAAAGTCAGAGGAAGACTTCTACAGGCGTATCGGTCTGGACCCGGAAGAACTGGAATAGCCCGGCAAAACCGTCACGGAAGAAGCGGAGATGGTTATGGCTGATGAAACGGTAGAAGAAGCGGCAGTACCGCAGAAGCGCATCAGCAGCAAGCAGCGCAGGCTGTCGTTGGAGGAGTACCGCACCACCTATCTCCAAGTCCCCAAGATTATCAACCGCAAACCCGTGTTCATCAGTGAGACGGTACGTGACGAACTGGACAGGGTTGTCCGCTACCTTGGTGGAAAGGGCATGAGCGCATCCGGACTTATCGAGAACCTTGTCCGCCTGCACCTCGATGCCTACCGGAATGACATCGAGCAGTGGCGCAAACTCTGACGGGATTACGGTGGAACCGGTTGAGCCGTTGGATGCACTCCATCGGTTCGACCGATACACAAGGTGAGTTATTACACTCGAAAATCAATCCGACAGGCGGAGGATTCTTGTGTCCTCAAAGACACAGCAAGATATATTTTCAGTTACCCGAATAATTCTAAGTAACTGAAAATCCTTGCACCGCCGTGGGCAGAATTATCCTCCGCAGTCGGATAATTTCGGGGTTCTTTAATCGGAGATTAGACTATGAATGAATCATTAAACTAAAAGAATAAGAAGAATGAAAAAGCAGAGCAAATACGGGAGAAATCCCAAGTTGAACCCGAAAACGCACTGCGTGATGGTGCGTTTCGATGATGAGGAATGGAACAAATTTCTCACAATGTACGAGGAATCACAGTTGTATGCGAAAGCCGTCTTTCTGAAGGCGCATTTCTTCGGGCAGAAGTTCAATGTGCTGAAAGTGGACAAGACGCTGATGGACTATACGACCAAGCTGTCCGACTTCCACGCCCAGTTCCGTGCCATTGGCACGAACTACAACCAAGTCGTGAAAGAATTGCGCATTCATTTCTCGGAGAAAAAGGCGATGGCGTTGCTCTACAAGCTGGAGAAACATACCATCGACCTTGTGAAACTGAGCCGGGAGATCGTGGAGCTTTCAAGGGAGATGTATGCCAAGTGGGAACAACAGAAAGGATTGAAAATATAATTCTTATCATAGAAACGACTTTGTCATTATGCGCAGTCGTTTCTATGTTTCATTTACCTCTTTTTACTTAGTAACCAACACAAAATTGCTACTTTTGTAAAATGATTCAAGAGGAATTCGATTTTTACAGACCATGTAAGCTATTGCAACCTTACGTGAGATATTATTGGGTATTCAAAAGTAACCAGTTTTTGAATACCCTGACTTTTCCTATCGGTTGCCCTCAAATCATCTTCCATAAACAAACACCGTTATATATCCCAGAATTGAATGCTGCACAAGACAAACTTACCATCAGCGGACAAGTTAATTTCTCATCCCATTTGTATGCTGACGGCAATACAGAAATGATAGTGGTTGTATTCCGCCCTCACGCTATGAGTATGTTTCTGAACATGCCGACATCGCTCTTTTACAATCAAGAAGTGTCCGGTTACAGCCTTGAAAACAAGAGTTTGAATGAACTGGCTACACGAATATTCGACTGTGAGGATTATTCTATTTGCATAAGCTATATAGAAAAATGGCTGTTGTCACAAATTGCCGATAATTTAGCTGATACCACACACAGAATTAAAAGGATAGATGCCGCCATACAGCGAATATATATCACTCCGCAAATCTCTGTAAACGAATTATCTTCCATTGCCTGCCTAAGTAAAAAACAGTTTGAGCGGTTGTTTCATTCATTTGTAGGTATTAATCCCAAAGAATATACCCGTATCGTTCGCTTCCAAAAGGCTTTGGCGCAGATGCAGCATCAAGCGGGTAAAGAAATCAATCAAGCACAAATAGCATACACAAGTGGTTATGCTGACCAGTCGCACTTTATCCGAGAGTTCAAGAAGTTCTGCGGATATACGCCCATGTCTTTGCTGAAAATATCAAATCCATATTCCGATTTGTTCACCAATCCCGTATAAATGTCCCATTTGTTCTATCCAGGGTCAAACGCTTCTCCTACTTTTGCCGCCTGATTCATTGAATGAAAATAGCATTAAGTATGAAAGAAGTAAATCCCCAAGAAACCAGCCGGGCATACGCCTTTGAAATGTGGATGAACGCACCTATGCCAATGGTGACGTTCTTTAAGACACTCAACGTGTCACGCCTTGTGAAAATCAGCCGGAAATCGGGCATGAAGTTTAATATGCTGATGTGCTGGTGCATCGGCAAAGCCGCAAGGAGCGTGAAAGAATTTTATCTGCTGCCCATTGGCGGTAAACTGATGCAGTACGATACCATCGCTGTAAACACCATTGTCGCCAACAGAAAAGGCGAGGTAAGTTCGTGTGATATTCCTTTCTGTGATGATTTATCTGTGTTTAATCAACACTATCTGCAACTTACCAAACAAGTGGCTGAAAGTTGCGTCAATCACGACTTGACGGAAAGCATGGTTATCGGAACTTCCGCATTGGCGCAATACGAAATAGACGGTGCTGTCGGTATGTATAGCGGCATTTTTAATAATCCGTTCCTTATTTGGGGCAAATACAAACACCGCCTGCTGAAAACGACGCTTACCGTTTCTTTCCAGTTCCACCACACGCAAATGGACGGGGCGCACGTTTCCCTATTTTTGGACGGGATTCAAAAAGAAATTGATAATCTGAGAATATAAGTTTAGGGAAAACGCTATCTTTGCCTCGGATAGTCAAAAAAAAACTGTATCTAATTGTGTGTCAGATTAGAATAAGAGAGTTTCAATTTTATGGTAACGATTTAGCGACAATGCAAATTCACTGGTATGCTGTGCTTTGCTACATCTAACAACTCTATTGCAAAGGTACACTTTTTTATCCAAACTCCCCAATGATTTACTTTTTTTCGGTGTTTCGAGTGTGATTTTTTGATATACTCGTATTCATATCTTCCGTAAAAGCGGTTCTCTCCGTCGACACACCATCGCACAAAGAGATTTTGGACGAACGTATGCCGACTACCGCATAAGCGGAGAAAAGGGCTTTGCCTCACGCCTAAACAGAAGTTTAGACTGATGATGCAAGGCCCATTTCTTTTGCGCTTATGCCAGAGAGGTGCTTTTACGGGTTTCTGACGATTTTTCTTTTTTGCTGTTCCTTTGAGCCGTAAGCGGAAAGCCGTGTCTGACCGCCCGATCCGTAAATGGAACAAGCCGTCATACACGGCAGGCAAACCGGGAAGAATGATTTTATCCGTCAGACCGGACACGCTCGGCCAGACATATAAAATCATACTTCCTTGCCGGTGGTTTGCCCGGTTTCACGCTTCCGGCAGTGTCCCTTTTCTTTTTGGCATTATCCCTTTTTTACGGATTTCTCTTTTGAAGTTTTCCTGTCCAATCTGCCTCCACTTCCGTTTACCTCCATTTTCGCGTCTTTCAGTGAGCCGCATCAGGCAGTCATTTCCGTTCTGGGCGCAAAGGTAATTCCGGGATTGGACGGGAATGCAAGGTCAAGCCTCCTGTTTTCGGCAAAAATCTCCAGCCCTGCGGGTAGTATTTTTCCCGAAAATACAGCTATAAGATAGGAATAATTTAGGAATAAGCAACTTGCGCACTTTTTGCCACAAGTGAGGTAATGACTTGGCAACGGTCATAAATTCTGCGATGTGCAGTACATTGCTGTCAAACAACTCTATGCAAAGGTAACATATATTTTCGACAAACGAAATGCAATCAGTATTTTATTGCCGTTTCCCTTCCAATTTTCCTAATCGCATTACTATCGAGGTTTGACTTCTGCCCATTTTCTCGGCTATGTATTTTATACTTTTCCCTTCATGATAAAGGGTAAGCAGAAAATTATCCGCACTGCGTGTCCACTTTTTGTTGGCGTTTGGATGCTTGGCATAACTTTCTTCCGTGACTTTTTCCGGATGCAAGAATTCGTCCACGAAAACGGAAGGAAAGCGTCTGTCATACAGTATATAGGTCTTTACTTTAGCTCTGGTAATGGCTACATAAAACAGCCTGCGTTCTTCTCCGTATGGATATTGGTCGCTTTTTGTCAAGACATAATTAAGCACAGGGTCATCGCTTACAAGTGAGGGAAACCCGTATGTGTCCTTGTTGCATTGAAGAATTATCACATAGTCTGCTTCAAGTCCTTTGGATTTATGAACGGTCAGAAACTCTATTTTCCTGTCTCCGATGATATAGAAAAAGCGATTACCCTCTTTCACGAATTTATACATGAACGACAGGTAATAATCGTCAAAGGAATATCTCCCTAACAAAAAGACTGATTTGTCTAATGGAATTGACGCGACCAATTGTCCGATAACATTGCAATAATCTCGTCTTTCATAATCGCAAAACTGTAATTCTGTTTTAACTTGTGGGTTAAAAGGATGGATGTTCTTTTTAATTTGGGCTTCGTTGCGTTGGATAAATTGCGAGGACAGGCTGACTAAAGGCTCTCCAAACCGATATGTTGTTTCAATCTTATTGATTTCTGTCTGGCCGAAGTAATCTGAAAACTGATTGAAAAGTGCCATGTCGCTCCCCGAAAAACGATAGATGGACTGCCAGTCATCGCCCACACAATACAACTTGGCGGGTGGATTTCCCTCTCGCAATACTTTTAAGAAGTTGTAACGGTCAACTGATATGTCTTGAAACTCATCCACAATGATATAATCATACTTCACAGGATGGGAGGAACGACAAATGTCGGTAGCTTGCAGAATTGCATCCGTAAAATCTATTTGGTTGATGTTCGCCAATTCTTCAATATACCGTTTATAAACGGGCTGAAAGATGTTTTTGATAATGAACGTACTGCGTTCGTCCCCTGCGTTTTTAGTTTGCCTTAATACTTCATCTACAGATTTGCAACTTGACTTTATCAATGTCACGAAAGTCACGACAAGGCGGATAAAAGCCTTCTCATGCTTGCTGTTCGGGGGAAGAACCATATCGTATAATTCTGCATCTGTTTTCTCTTGGATGGAAACATCAGCCTTTTCCAATAAGGTTTTCAACTTCTCCCGAATATCGGAATAATGAAAGTCTGCACTTGAAGTTGTCAACAGCTTAGTGCCGAATTTCTCATGTGCCGCTTTTTTCCATGTTATGCCATCGTTGTACTTTTGGTTTGCTTCTTCATAGGTAATGCCTCTGTCTTTGGCAAACCATATAGGAACAAGCCCATGCTCGTCCACTCCAAAATGCTCTAAATATATTCGCTTTGTTTCTCCACCTTGTTCAAAATAAATGGAAAAATCCGGTTTGTATTGAGAGTGCATCTCGTCTACCAATGGATGCTCGTATGGCTCTTCATATCTGAATTTTACGCTAAGGGAAGATAGCGCAAAGCATATTTTCTGCTCTTGTTCACTCCGTACATAAACAGTTTTTCCGTCCATATCGGGAAACGTTGCTTTCAAACGCACCTCTTTTTGCTCTGAAAGTTGTTGCCTACGCTCATTCTTCCGCTTTTCCCACTCCTTTTCGGGCGTTTGATAATCAATGAAGTATTCTATTACGCTTTTCTTGAATTTCTTGTCGTTCAATAATTCATGGTAGATTTTCACGAAGAGCGCGTCCGTATTTTCATATATTGATGGCTTTTGTCCTGTTGTCTGTCCGATAATGTCAAGGGCAAGTTTGTGAAAAGTGTACCCTCGCAAACCAGCAATACCCATTCTTTCTGTTAATTCAGCGGCAGCCTTGTTTGTGTAGCTGATAAGGAGAATATTTTGAGGGTTGATTTTCTTTATTTCAGTCAAATACTTTACTTTCCCTACGATGGATGAAGTCTTTCCACTCCCTGCACTACTGACTACTAAACAATTTTCTTCTTCTGAAACGATTGAGCGTCTTTGTTGCTTGTCTAACGGATATTTTAGGCAATGGTCGAAAAACTCTTTATGCGTGTCAAGTAGAAATGTAATGATTCCCTCATTATGTTGTTTTACAAGTCTATTGATAGCCCCAAAGTCACTGATAAATTTGGATATGGTTTCAGATGGAGTGATATTAAAGGCTTCAAGTTTCTTAACAAGTGAATATGCTTCTTGAAAATGCGGCTTATAATGATTGACAAAATCTTTTTCTTGCGTTGCAGATATTATCTTCCCTGAAAAAGTGCTATTAAGGTCGGACGGAATATCAATAAATGCTCCGTTGTTTAATGCCGACAATCTTTCTCTTGCTTGCTCATAATTGGATTTATTGCTATAAGAAGATATGTGGTTTAACTTTTCAGAAAGTTCCTTGGACTTATTTTTTAGGCGTGTTCTTGTTATAGCTATATAACAAATTGAAATAGTTATAATACAAATTACCCCAATAAACAATGCCTGCATACTAAAAGAAAGATTTGCCGTTGATAAAGTTTACATTGTATAAAAGGTTAACGTGCCATGAAGGCACGCTAACTTTCTATTCTATTAAAAGACGGGAGTTACAGTAAAAAGCTATCCTCCCTAAAATAATCTATTATATCTTCATCAGAAGTTGCTTCATCTACAGCTTTCAAGATTTTTGCAAAGTTCTCAAACTTATCAACTTCATAACCGCCACAAGTTGTAAACTCTTTATCGCAAAAGAAAATCATTTCTCCCGGAATGGTCATTGAGCCTGCGCCATTAAGACTCCTAAATCTATGACTTACCGCCCAACCTGTAAATTCACCTTTGTGATATTTTGCAACATTTTCTTTTAGAGAAACAAGTTGTTCTGAAAGTTTCTTGGTATATTTATCCAAATCAGATTTGGCTTCTTCTTTCTCTTTTTTTGCCCGCGCATATTCTCCACGAGAGTATTGAGAAGAATATCCATTAGGAGCAAAAATATCCATAGAAGATTCTGCGGATTCGACTTTCATTTTACATCTGTTTATTTTAGACATCAAATCTTTGATGTCCTCACTAATTTTCATAATAGGTTCAATAGTAGTTACATCAATGAACATACGGGGCTGACTAAAAAGTCCCCACCGAAAAAAAAGTTCTCTCTATCCGCTGATATGAGAGAACTTTTATGTATATTT
>NZ_JANJZR010000065.1 GCF_024623065.1 Bacteroides acidifaciens | reverse complement strand
AGGAGATTTCAACAATACTTCTGCGTCCGACTTATACCCCAAAATTCGATGTTTTCAAATTTTTGTCATGTACTTAATGAAGAGAGTAAAGAAGGTTGTCCTTACAGGTGCGAGTGGTTTTGTAGGTTCGGACATACTGAATGAGGTTCTGAATCGTGGTTTTGAAGTGACTGCCGTGGTTCGTCATCCTGCAAAGATAAAGATACAAAATGAAAATCTGAAAGTAGTGAAGGTGGATGTGTCTTCGCTCAATGAAGTGGCTGAAGTTTGTAAAGGAGCAGATGCCGTTATCAGTGCATTTAATCCAGGATGGAGCAATCCTAATATATATGATGAGACAATCAAAGTCTATCTGACTATTGTTAATGGGATAAAGAAGGCAGGAATTAACCGTTCTCTGATGGTTGGCGGTGCCGGTTCTTTATTCATTGCTCCGGGATTGCGGTTGATGGATTCCGGCGAAGTTCCTGAAAATATTTTACCGGGAGTCAAAGCGTTGGGAGAATTCTATCTGAATTTCCTGAAGAAAGAAAAAAAGGTAGACTGGGTGTTTTTCTCTCCGGCAGCAGATATGTGACCGGGTGTACGTACCGGACGCTACCGTCTTAGCAAAGATGACATGATTATAGATATTGTGGGAAATAGCCATATCTCCGTAGAGGATTATGCTGCTGCAATGATTGACGAACTGGAGCATCCGAAGCATCATCAGGAGAGATTCATAATTGTATATTGATGAGAGAATAAATTAGAAAAAAAACGGCTTGAATCAACATGATATACATGTAATAATATTCAAGCCGTTTTTTATTTGGACACTGTTAAATTCAGATAAGTCTGTTTTTAGATTCTGTCAAGAACAGTCTTAATCAGCGTATCAATCGTATTCTTATATCCGGTATTGGCTTCCTTAATCAGCCGGTTGGCAATCACCATACAGACAGTCATCGCCTTATGTCCCATCAACCGGCTAAGTCCTGCCAAAGCCGAACTCTCCATCTCGAAGTTAGTAATCCTGAAACCTTTGTACTCAAATGCTTCAATCTTGTCATTTTGTTTCGGGTCTGCCAACGGCACACGAAGCTCACGTCCTTGAGGACCGAAGAAACCACCGGCAGCAATCGTAACACCACGCACCATATCATCTTTGGCAATCCGGTCAATCAGTTCTTCGCTGGCATCAATCACATAGGGAGCAGGGGCACACATATTTCCCGACCAACCCATATGATTAAGGAAAGCACGTTCGAAAGGCAAGTCACATACCTCATTGCGTCCGGCATAGAAATTCAATAACCCGTCAAAGCCGATAGACTTCTGCGAACAAACGAATGTACCTACCGGAGTATTAGGCTGTAAACCACCACATGTACCGATACGCACCAATTCCAATTGACGGAAATCATCCTTCTCTTCCCGTGTGTTAAAGTCGATGTTGGCGAGAGCGTCCAACTCATTCATGACAATGTCGATATTGTCGCAACCGATTCCGGTAGAAACCACCGTAATCCGCTTTCCTTTATATGTACCCGTGATAGTTTTGAATTCGCGGCTTTCCACTTCACATTCTTTGTTTTCGAAATGAGAAGCCACGAGTGCTACACGTCCGGGGTCGCCTACCAGGATTACTTTATCTGCCAGCCATTCGGGCTTTACGTGAAGATGGAATACCGAACCGTCTTCGTTGATAATCAATTCTGAGGATGGAAAGTACTTTTTCATGCTATTGAAAGGTTTTAGTTTTACAATATGATTGTATCTATAAATAGAAACGCCGGAACCAGATTTAAGTTCAGAAGAAGCATCTTTCTTTTTCCGTAGAAAAGGGAGAATACGTCTTGGAACTGAAATGAAACCGGGTTCCAGCGTTTACAGTAACTTATTTGCTCAATGGCTGGTTGCCAATGTTGCCGTTTGCCGGTTTGGCAATCGTTTCGCGCATCGAGGTATCTGCTTCGATATTTTTCATCCGGTAGTAATCCATGATACCCAGATTGCCGCTGCGGAATGCCTCTGCCATTGCTTTAGGAACTTCCGCTTCCGCTTCGATTACTTTCGCACGGGCTTCTTGTGCTTTTGCTTTCATTTCCTGTTCGGAAGCGACAGCCATTGCGCGGCGTTCCTCGGCTTTTGCTTGGGCGATATTCTTGTCCGCGTTAGCTTGGTCAATCTGTAAGGCGGCACCGATGTTTTTACCTATGTCGATGTCTGCAATATCAATAGACAGAATCTCGAAAGCTGTTCCTGCATCCAACCCTTTACGAAGTACGAGCTTGGAGATAGAATCCGGATTTTCGAGTACCGACTTATGATTTTCCGAAGAACCGATAGATGAAACGATACCTTCGCCTACGCGGGCAAGGATCGTGTCTTCACCTGCGCCACCGACCAACTGGCGAATGTTGGCACGTACCGTAACACGAGCCTTGGCAATCAACTGGATACCGTCTTTGGCAACAGCCGTTACAGGCGGAGTGTCAATCACTTTCGGATTAACAGACATCTGTACGGCTTCGAATACGTCACGTCCTGCCAAGTCAATGGCCGTAGCCATCTGGAAAGGCAGTTCGATATTCGCTTTCGATGCGGATACCAGTGCGTGGACGACTTTCTCGACGTGTCCGCCAGCCAGGTAGTGGGCTTCCAGCTCATCACGGGTGATGTTTTTCAAACCGGCTTTGTGAGCTTCAATCATGCCCGGCACGATGATATACGGCGGAACATTACGGATGCGCATTAGAAATAACTGTATCAGTGAGATGTGCACTCCCGATACTTTGGCCGACAGCCAAAGGAAGAAAGGCACGTAATGGAAAAATATTATCAGGAAGATAATACCTCCGGCTATCAGAAAGATAGGCAAGTAAAAAGATGATTCCATTGATAGTTTGTATTAGTGAATATTATTTTTTTGTCTCTCAACCATGATTGTTCCGTTGCTGATGCGGTTGACGATGATTGGGGTCTTTTCATCCAGGAAACCGTCCATTGATTTGACTTCAACGATTTTGTTGTTGATTTCCGCATAACCGATTTGTGCGAGACGGGTAGTACTGATACCTGTGTCACCGACTTTCACACTTTGTTCAGCGCTACGGTCTACCTTCGAGTCAATGTCTTTTTTCAAAGCCAGTTTATCCAGCATCTTCGATCGCATAAACCAGACCAGTGACCCTATACAGGCGACGGCCGATATACCCAAAGTGGCAAATCCTCCAGCCATTCCTATATTGGTAAATGCGTAGTAGTTGGCATAAAGTATGCAAACCAATGCCGAAATTCCTGCCAGGCTGATGCCCGGAATGACAAACAGTTCTACAAGAAACAGTATGACTGCGGCAATAATGAGAACGGTGATAATGAGTATATCCATAGTTCAGTGTTATTAATTTATTTCGTTTTTTCTGCGTTACGTACATTGATTTCCAGAGCATCCAGTTCGCCTGACATTTGCAATATGCGTTTTTCCAGGTCGAGGATGGCAGGAGCGATTCTTTCTTTTCCCTGCTTGTTGCTTGTGGAATATTGCTGGCGCAGGCTGTTCAATTTTTTTTCTTGTTGCTGAAAGTCTTTCTCCATCTGCCGATAGCGTTGGAAAAGCTGTTTGGCCTTGGCGGACTTGAAATCATTTATCTGATAATACGTTGTGTTGTCATCAATGACAAATTCAAAATCAACGACACGGCGTTCTTTCGGTTTGTGGTTGATAGCAGCTTCCAAGCGTTGCAATGCTTCGCTGATTTCCTGTTTGTCCTTCCAGGTTTCTTTCAATGAATGGATTTGTGCCAAGCGGATAATCTGCTTCTGATCCATCGCTTCGTAATTATATGTCTGCTTTGAATTATTCGGGATGAATACATAGATGCAGACTTTCCCTTCCGGTTGGAAGCGGTCGGAAGCAAACCAACCCAGATTATTATATTCGTCAATGACATACATATAATCATTGTATGGAGAATTGAACGGCATACCTACATTTTCCGGTACGAGATAGGTGTCGCTGTTCGTGTTGTAGCGGGTGACGAAAATGTCATATCCGCCCAACCCTTCACCGTCACTTGCATAATAAATAGTAATGCCGTCCGACATAACATACGGATAATTGGCATTGCCGGAAGCGTTGATGCTGCCGGGAAGCGGACGCCCGTTGCTCCATTCGTTCAGCAGCTTGTTTTTTGAGAATATGTCCAAATTCCCTCTTTCACCCTTTTCGCTATAATAGATTTTATTTCCGATTTCGGTTTCGTAAACAGTCCCTTCATGCTCCCCTTCTGTCTGGAAGAATTTGTTGAACGTGAACAGCTTGCCTGATTCTTCACTGATTTTATAAGCATTCAGAAAAGTAGCTTTATCCACAACGAAGCTGTCGATAATGCAAACATCTTCCACACCTTTCAGCATACGAAGATCTGCCTTGCTCTTTTCCAACAGCCCTTCTGCTTCTTCTGTCGGTCTTTTACGCTTCTTTAAGTCGGCTATATATTCTTCAAAACATTCTACCGCTTCTTCAAAGCGATAAGTTTCATTATAAGCCTGCCCCAAGTAGAGCTGACCGCTGGCTATGCGTTTCTTTACTGCCATTTCGAGTGGTTTTACCGCTTCCTCGGCTTCTCCGGTTTTCAGGCAACATACGCCATACCAATAATTATAATTTCCGTTGGAAGGTTGGGATTTTGCATACTTTTTGAATACAGGTTTGGCTTTTTCGTAGTCACCTTTTGTAAATAAGGTGCGCGCCTGTTCGAGTGTTTGCGCGGAAACTTCACCAAGGAAGAGACTGCAAAATAAAAATAGAATATATTTCCCTTTCATCGTTATTTATCGTTTATGAGTGACGGATTGTTTGAAAGTACTGCTACTTCCGGGCATCTGTCAATTTTTCAATTGTTCAAAAGTACAAATTTATTAGAAATAAACCCTTTTTCAGAGAATCTATTATGTTAATTCTTCTTTAAATCATTCTTTTCGCTTACTTTTGCAGCCGATTTTTGAAGATATGGCACAATTTACAGAAGAAGAGAAAACCATTCGCCGCATTGATAAGCGGTTCAACAAAGGAGTGGTGCAATATGGACTGATAGAAGAAGGTGATAAAATTCTCATCGGATTGTCGGGCGGGAAAGATTCGTTGGCGCTTGTAGAACTGTTGGGCAAACGCGCACGTATCTACAAACCTCGTTTTTCTGTCGTTGCCGTCCATGTGGTGATGCGGAATATTCCTTATCAGAGTGATACTGAGTATTTGAAAGCGCATTGTGAAGCCTGCGGAGTGCCTTTTCTTCAATACGAGACTTCATTTGACCCTTCTACGGATACGCGTAAGTCTCCCTGTTTCCTTTGTTCGTGGAATCGGCGTAAAGCCTTGTTTACGGTTGCCAAGGAGCAGGGGTGCAACAAGATTGCTTTGGGGCATCATATGGATGATATTTTGGAAACATTGCTGATGAATATCACTTATCAGGGTGCGTTCAGTACTATGCCGCCCCGGTTGGTGATGAAGAAGTTTGATATGACGATCATCCGTCCGATGTGCATGGTTCATGAATCGGATTTGATAGAATTGGCGGCTTTGCATGGCTATCGGAAGCAGGTGAAGAACTGTCCTTACGAATCGCAGTCCAGCCGGAGCGATATGAAAGGTGTTTTGCGGCAACTGGAAGCGATGAACCCGGAAGCTCGATATAGCCTTTGGGGAAGCATGACGAATGTACAGGAAGATTTATTACCGAATAAAATAGATTAAAACAGATAAATTAGAATAGATTGTTATGAAAGGAATATATACAATTTTGTTGCTCATCGTGTCTAATGTCTTTATGACATTTGCCTGGTACGGACATCTGAAAATGAAACAGGAATATAGCTGGTTCGCAGCTCTTCCGTTGATAGGTGTGATTGCTTTCAGTTGGGCGGTTGCTTTCTTCGAGTATTCATGTCAGATACCGGCGAACCGCATCGGATTTATCGGCAACGGCGGCCCGTTTTCGTTGATGCAGTTGAAAGTGATTCAGGAAGTGATAACTCTTGTCATCTTTACAGTGTTTACAACTGTGTTTTTCAAGGGTGAAGCGTTGCATTGGAATCATTTGGCGGCGTTCGTTTGTTTGATTGCGGCGGTGTATTTTGTGTTTATGAAATAAAATACTCTTTTTGAGGAATATAAGATTATAGGATAAGTGCTATACTTTGTTAGCCTTATCCTATTTTTAATTACTTGATAGATTTAAAAACCTTATCAATACACCGTTTCTTCTGCTCCATGTTTGGATGAACATAGAGATTTAATGTAGTGGTGATATCTGAATGTCCAAGTATTACACTTACGGTTTTGTAGTCGCAGTTGCTTTCAATACAACGTGTAGCGAAGCTGTGACGTAGTCCGTGAAATTTCAGTGGGGGAATATTGAGTTGTTCCATCATTCGTTTGTAATAGTTGCGATAGGTGCGTGGTTCAGTTGGCTTCTCTTCATTAGTAAGTACATAGAACTTGCCGTTTACGATTTTTTTCAATGGGCGTAACATCTTTAATAATTCCTTGTTCATAGGAATATCACGGATAGAGTTCTGAGTTTTAGGTGTACCGATAATGATTTCTGTATGTCTTTTTTCACCATCCAATATATAAATTCGTTCAATGGTTTTCCGAATACATATTACTCCATTGACAATGTCCACATCATCCCAAGTCAGTGCGCAGATTTCACCTATTCTCATTCCTGTGGTCAGGCAAATATAGATGCCTAAATTTCGAAAAGTGAAGTGTTCGCTTATATACTGCAATATTGCTTTGTGATTAGCAATGTTGAGTACATTTAGTTGTTTGTTTTCCTGTGGTGTCGGGAATTTGATGCACCAATCCTGATGGGATAATATACCAAGTTTTACTCCAAACTTCATTACCATTTTTAGTACAATGAGTATATCCTTTACACTTTTTGCGCTTAGTCCTTTCTGAAGTTTCTGTAAGACAAACTCTTGTACTTCGTTTTCGAGTAACTCATACTTATTTCCAAACATAGGAAGTATGTGGTTTTCTAAGATTAGGGCATACGCTGAATATGTTGAGCTTTTCACATATTTACGTTTGTCTTCTTTCCACATAATGGTAATTTCTTTAATTGTTTTCTTTGCTGTCATGCTTTCATAATTTAAATAGATTAATATTCTTGTAAGATAAGGATTAAGGATTTTATGAAGGGATATTTCCTTTTTTGTTTTTGATTTTTTAGATGTTCCAAATTTGAGATTCCCGGAGTTTAAGGGGGAGTGGAAAAAGAAACATTTAAGTGAATTAGTCGGGGATATAAAAGACAGAATTTCGACTTCATCTCTTTCTGTTGATAATTATGTATCAACAGAAAATATTCTTCAAAACTTTCAAGGGGTGACTCTAGCTACTTCTCTTCCTCATAACACCAATGTAACTGCGTTCAGAAAGGACGACATTCTTTTTTCTAATATAAGACCATATTTAAAGAAAATTTGGTACGCCAGTTATGATGGCGGTTGCAGTACCGATGTGTTTGTTTTTAGAAATAGTGGTATGTGTTCAGCAATGTTTTTATATCATTTAATTGCCAATGATAAATTTATTAATTATGTAATGTTAGGCACAAAGGGTACAAAGATGCCAAGGGGTGATAAACAACAGATAATTCAATATGTAGTCTATCTTCCATCAAAATTGGAACAGAATAAAATCGCTACATTTTTATCTCTTCTTGACTCTCGTATTGAAGCTCAAATCAAAATAATTGAAGACTTGAAGTTGTTAAAAAAAACAATGAGTCAAAACATTTTTTCATTAAAGATACGCTTTAAAGATGAGGAAGGAAATGTTTTTTCTAGTTGGAAATTAAGAAAACTAAGTGATGTACTAATTATTCAAGGTGGATATGCATTTAAAAGTAGTTTATTCAACCAAGGAACAAATAAAGTTATAAGAATAGGAGATATCCTACCAATAATTAAGTTGTCAAATTTTTCAGGAATATATTCTTCGGAAACACCTAACGAAAAGTATATTGTTAGAAAAAACGATTTTGTTATGGCTCTGTCTGGTGCTACTTTTGGTAAAGTTGGAAAAATTGAAGATAAGGGAATAGCATATATAAATCAACGAGTTGCAACTTTCCGAACAAAACAGTGCTTAGAATTTTTCTATCAATTAGTTCAAATAAATAATTTCAAGAATTATATTAGCTCTATTCCAACAGCTAGTGCGCAACCTAATATATCCAATGATGACATAGGAAATTATAAATCATATATTCCAGATGTAATGGAACAAACAAAGATTGCTGGATTTCTTTCAACTATTGACAATAAAATAGAAACAGAAAGGGCGATATTGGATGCATATGCCAAACAAAAGCAGTATTTATTGGCAAACTTGCTTATATAAATAAATTTGCCAATAAATACTGCTTTTGTTGCATGAACTTCGTCATTACGTTTGTTTCAACAGATATTTTATCTTCAATAGAATCCAATAGACAAGAAATCTTCTTTTGGTTTTCTTTAGCAGGTATGGGAATCCGTAATGACATTAAATCTTTTTTTTGAATATTAGGTAGGCCACTACCAACTCTAAGAGCCATAATCATTTTTTCATTTGATTTCAAGTAATGATATAAATATTTTTCAGTCAGTTCTCCCTTAATATTTTGGAGTGTATAACAATGACCGCCACTCCAAAAATTTTCTTTATTATACTGTACATAACCACATGAATTTCCCCCTTCACTTATAGATATTGTACCTGCATTTGTATTATATGAATTATAATATCCAGAAGGCTGCGTACCACCATTCATAACGTAGTATTTCCCATGTTTTAATAGATTATCTAAATTAACCTGATGTCCTTTAATGATATCACATAAGTTGCCCAAATAATTGTAGTGTGTAGATTCCTCCAAAATGTAATATCTTATCCCTTTAATTAGAGATTTATATTTCTCAATTATTTTGCTTTGGGTAGCAATACGCTCTTCTATTAGTTGTAGTAATTTTGCGACTTTTGTTTGTTCTTTGGTGGACGGAATAGCAATTTTAATAGATTTAATTTGTTCAAAATTTAAGCCTTGTCTATTTCCGCCTGCTTGAAAACTATCTATTTGTCTTTGACCATAATTGGACAATAAAAAGTTGCAGAGAAATGAAGATATGAGATTTTCTTTAGTACGAATAATGCAGACATGCTGATTAACATTACCACCTACTACTTGCTCATTCACTAATGCACTACGTCCAATAGATGCTCCTGTAATATTAAGCAACACGTCTTCTAATTTTAACTCTGTGCTCTTTTGACGTAGATGTGTCTCTTCGTCAATAAAAGCAATATCATCCAATATAAGATGTCCCAAGCCTACATTCTGACTACGAACAAAAGAATGCCCATCCATTTTATATACAGATTCGCCTCCTCTTGGCGTTACACCACTACCCACTTTGATAGCCAATTCCCCAATCGTACATTTTTTCCACTCCCCCTTAAACTCCGGGAATCTCAAATTTGGAACATTGAGGTTTTTTGTATTGTTATTATTTGCCATAACTGTTATTCTTCATTTAAGGTTAAAATTGAATGAAAGGATATCGTTGTCATCAAACCGGTCAAAGTCAGAACAAAATAACCTGTCTTGTACAATTCGATATTTTTCGAACTCTGATTCTGCAAAAGATTTAGCAAACTCTGCGGTAACTTTACCCGCATCAATCAATACTGCATTATCTCCAGCTTCGAGGATAATATCTATTCGTCTTGCCCAATCTTCCATAGTCATAGGGATATGCCGTTTTGCCATACGTTCAGCCATATCTAGAGTCGCGTTGACCAAACGTCCCATATCCTCTAATTCTAATTCATTCAAATAATTTTTTGCTATGCTCACATCAGGTTTTACAATTTTCCCGTCAGGGGCATTTTCCCAGGTTGTCAATCCCATATTTTCTTTTTGTGCATTAGCTCGCTCTACTATCAGTTCAGCAGCAGTATGACCATGTACGGCAAAGTGCATTTTGTTTTGCATTTTCTTAAAAAATAGACGAGTAGTTGGTGCATCCTTATTGTAGTCGATGGCTGTGGCGTATATATCGGTCAACTTCTGATAGAAACGACGTTCGCTTAATCTTATCTCCCTGATTTCGGCAAGCAAATGCTCGAAATAGTCTTCACCAATGAATGAACCATTTTCCATTCGCTTTTTATCAATAACATACCCACGTATGGCAAATTGCCGCAATATATAGGTTGCCCATTGGCGGAATTGAGTGGCACGGACAGAATTCACACGGTAACCAACAGAAATAATAGCATCGAGCGAATAGAAAGAAGTTTTGTAGGATTTGCCATCTGAGGCAGTTGTTTCCAAAATGGAAATAACTGATTTTTCTGAAAGTTCACCTGTATCGAAGATATTCTTCAAGTGTTTACTGATGGCAGGAACACCTACGTCGAATAGTGTAGCCATTGCCTTCTGCGTGCACCAAATTGTTTCGTCTTTATACGTCACTTGTACACCGTTTTCTTTACCGTCCATCACGAACATGAGGAACTCGGCTGTACTATTTTTTATTTCAAAATTCTTCGGCATCGTTATTACTCTATCAATCCAAGTTCTTTCAGATAAACATTTATTTCTTTGTCTAAATCAGCTCGTTTAGCTTCAAGTTCTTTGATTTCAGCCATTACTGCATGTATGTCAATGGGCTCTTCTTCTTTGAACGTGCTTACGTACCTGCTAATATTAAGGTTGTAACCGTTTTGCTCAATCTCGTCCATAGACACCCGTCGGGAGTATCGTTCTTCCTCTTTTCGGAATTGATATGTTTCTATGATTTTCTGAATATCATTAGGCTTACCGTCTTCTCCTTCCCGCAGGCGATTTTGTCTCTTCTCCTTTTCAAAATGTTCACTGGCATTGATGAAAAGAACATCATCAAATTTCTTACATTTCTTTAATACTAAAATGCAAACCGGAATCCCTGTAGAAAAGAACAGATTAGAAGGTAAACCTATCACTGTATCTATATTATTATCTTTCAGTAGTTTGGTGCGGATACGTTCCTCTGCTCCACTGCGAAACAATACTCCATGTGGGAGTATGATAGCCATTGTTCCTCCATTGGACAAGAAATGGAAGCCGTGCAATAAAAATGCAAAGTCAGCAGCCGATTTAGGTGCAATGCCATAGTTCTTGAAACGGAAATCTTCTGTTAGCGTATCATTGGGCTCCCAGCGTAAACTGAAAGGGGGATTTGCAACGATGGCGTCGAATTCCATCTTTTTTGCAGGATTCATTTCGTTCAGAATATTCCAGTCATTGATCAATGTGTCGCCATGGTGTATTTCGAATTCTGTATCTTTGAGTCCATGCAACAGCATATTCATACGGGCAAGGTTGTAGGTGGTAATATTCTTTTCTTGTCCATATATTTTCCCAATACTTCCTTCGGTTTCCACTAACTGTCTGCGGACATTCAATAATAGGGAACCGGAGCCACATGCGAAGTCCAATACTCTGTCTAATTTATTTTTTTCTCCTAATGCCGGGTCTTGACTATCTAAGATTACAATTTTAGATAAAATAGTAGATAGCTGTTGCGGGGTATAAAACTCTCCGGCCTTCTTTCCCGAACCTGCGGCAAACTGACCGATAAGATATTCATAAGCATCGCCTAAGATGTCTGTATCTGTTGAGAATCTGGCAATTCCTTCTGCTATTTTTTGAATAATAGTGCAAAGTTTTTTATTTCTATCCGAGGCTGTTCTGCCTAACTTTTCCGAATTCAAGTTTATTTCCGAAAACAAACCTTGGAAAGTACTTTCAAATGACTCATTTTCAATGTATCTAAAGCCTTCTTCAAGTGTTTGTAGCAACTCTCCATTCTGAGTACGAGCCATTTCTGAAATGTTACTCCATAAATATTGAGGTTTTATAACATAATGAACTTTACGGCGCATTTGTTTTTCAAATTCCGGTACGTCCATTTCATTTGCTTTATACCATACTCCTAAAGCTTTATGTTTGTTGGCTTCTTCCAACTGGGGATAATCTCTCCCCAATTCTTTCTTTACAGCTTCTTCATAATTATCAGACAGATAGCGTAGAAAAAGAAACGATAGCATATAATCACGAAAGTCATCTGCATTCATTGCTCCACGCAACCCGTCTGCTATTTCCCAAAGGGTTTTACCTAATTGTTTTTGATCTTGTACAGTCATATTTAATTTTTCTTTTTTTCTTTGTTAATCGCATCAATCACTTCTTTTTCTTCTTCAATTAGAAGAATAGGTAAGTCAAATTGATATTTATCCAAAAATGCTCGCAATATCTTTATAAAAAGAATTTTGTTGTCATCCCCCATCTCTACGGGTTCATAAATAGAATATTTTCCATGGCTTAGTAGGTTTAGTGCTCGTGAATAGAGTACTTCATCCTCTACTCCATGAATACATTTTGAAAAGTCGTCATATCCGAAGAACGTAGATGTCTTTTCTAAAATACTGCGTAACATATTGAAATGATAAGTGTTGATTTTACCCGACTCCATCACTTGTTTGAGTTCGCTCAATATGGCTATATGATGGAAAAAAGGTGTTTCGTCAGTTGCCTGTAGAGTATATCCGTCAGTTCCATTCTTATGTAGAAAATATCGTTTGCATGGTTTTTGCTTTAATTCATTGTAAACGACGTTGAAAAATAAACTGTGGTGAGATGAAATAACAGATTTGACCTTATCTTTTCCTCTTTTTAATAACTGAGATAAATCACTGGCTACAGCAATAGCATTATTGTCATCCAACGAGGAGATTGGATCGTCTATGTATATGTATTTAACCCAATTGTAAGCTTCTGCACCATCTATTGTCAGTTCGCAGATGGCAAGAAAGATACACCAGATAAAAATATTCTCTTCGCCACGAGAAATTTTAATATTGTTCTGAATGATATACTCAGGCTCTTTGTTGTTAAACTTATGTTTGGGATTGGGAATCTGCTTGCTGAAGCTTATTTCCCATTTTTCATAATCAAATTTGAAGTCAAATTCCGCATAGCGTTCTAGGTATGCGAAGATTTTCTCTTCCAGGGATAATTCTTTAAATGCATTGAAGAATTTTGAATCAGCATTTATTTTAAGAACGCGATCCATATCATTTTCCAAGTCATTGTCCCAATGAAACAGATCTTCGGTGAAAGCATTAAAATAGAGAGTGTCTCCGTTTATTTTCTTTTTTCCTTTATTCTTAAACTCTATAGATAAACGGGTTTTCCCTGTTCCATTATGAGCGTAGAGCAAGACAAAATCATGTTCAACCAGATCGCCACGTAACCTTGCGGCTAATCCCGACAAATCTTTATATTTATATATTTTAGGTTGGTTACTCATATTCTTTTCTTTATGTTATTCATAAGCGGCTAATCCTGAAATCTCACGCCCTTGAGCTTGTTTTTTTAAGTGAGGGACTAAGTCTGCCATCAATGCAAGTTCTTTCGTCCGGCGTTCTTTCCAGCTTAGATCTAATGGTTCAAGGAGATCCGTTAGTTTTTCACCGTCGAAAATCATGCGTTGCATGATTTTGTCTGTAAAATCTTTTAAGGCAGACGCAGTTAACCCGTGCTTGTTTGCGATATTGGATAGCTCTTTCTCGTTTTTTTCTATCTTAAAAGCATTGTAACCATCATGTAGCGATTGTACATCTTGCCCATTATTCCAATCCAAACTTTTTATGTATTCAGTTAAATCCTCTTGTTCATCCATCAAATTAGAACTTGAACAAAGCAGGTTGATGATTTGTGCTTTTGTCATTTTCTGTTTAGATGGTTTCTTTTGAGTGCTGTCAGCAATTAGTCCCATGATGTAATCATAGTCAATCAATGCTGAGGAAAAAAGTACAAACTCAAAATCAAGTTGTTGTATATCTATGGGGATATTATCACCGCCTTTTTGTTGTATTTCCCTAAATTGCTTAGCCGTTTCTATGTACGAACTTTTGAATGAACGGTAAGTATTTTCTGGCAATATCTCTTCAATTTGAGTTTGTTGTTCCTCGTTTAAGTCTGTATATTGGTCGAGCTGGGTTTTTAACCGTTGTACTTCCTTGAAATTTTTGACAAAAGCGATTCGCAAAGTATCCCCCTTCAAATTATACACTTCCTGGGGTTCGCAGGCTAAATTATTTTGTCGCATGAAATCACCTAAAGCTGCTACGGCTTTTTTATATTTCTCAATTACTACAGGAGCCGGATCAACTAACCAGATTTTTTTCGCCTGCTCTTCAGATTTTTCTCCTGAGAATAAAGCGATAGCTTCGTTTACGGCATTTTCCTGGTGGCGGAAATCTAAAATATTTCCGTATGGTTTAGTATCGTTTAATACACGGTTAGTACGTGAAAAAGCCTGTATCAGTCCATGATATCTTAGATTTTTATCTACATATAAGGTGTTCAGATATTTGGAATCAAAACCTGTAAGTAGCATATCTACTACAATGACGATATCAATTTTATTCTTGTGAGGATAATCCGCATTACTGTATTGTTGGTCTTTGATGCGCTTTTGTACATCTTGGTAATACAAATCAAACTCATTAATGCTGTGATTTGTTCCGTATTGTTTATTATAATCCTTGATAATACTCTTTAATGCTGCTTTCTTTTCATCAGGATTTTGCTTGTTGTCTTCTTTTTCTTGCTCCAAGTTTTCCTGAATTTGCTGAATATCTTTATTTCCCTCTGCCGGAGGTGAAAAAACGCAGGCTATATTTAGAGGTATATACTCTTTGTTTGTTTTCTGCTTTTGTTTCTGGATTTCTTTGAAAAGGTTATAATATTCTATAGCATTGTTTATAGAAGCGGTTGCCAGAATCGCATTGAACTTCCTCGAATTAGTTGCGGCATTGTGCTTAGCTATAATAGCCTCAATCACTGCTTGTTGAGTAATGGTTTCTCCGGGTTTAGGATTAATGTTCCCTTTTCCTTTAAAATATTCTACATGAAAACGCAATACGTTTTTGTCATCAATTGCGTTTGTAATGGTATATGCATGTAGTTCCTTTTCGAAAATATCTTTAGTAGTCTTGTTGGAGGCATGTTCGTCCTCTATAGTCTTTTGTGTTGCGTTATCATTGAAAATAGGTGTCCCGGTAAAGCCGAACAATTGAGCATTAGGGAAGAATTCCTTAATAGCTTTATGATTCTCACCAAATTGTGAACGGTGACATTCATCAAAGATGAAAACCATTCGTTTTTTACTCAATGAATTTAAGCGTTCTTTATAGTTCTTTTTATGGTTTCCATCCAATGCCAAACCCAGTTTTTGGATGGTCGTTACAATGACTTTATCTGCATAATCTGTAGAAAGTAGTCGCCTTACAAGTGTTTCGGTATTGGTGTTTTCTTCTACACTTCCTTCTTGAAACTTATTAAACTCTTCACGGGTTTGCCTGTCCAAGTCTTTGCGGTCAACAACGAAAAGGCATTTTTCTATGTCCGGATTATCTTTCAATAATGTGGAGGCTTTGAAAGAAGTAAGCGTCTTTCCACTACCTGTAGTGTGCCATATATAACCGTTACCCCGATTTTGATGAATACAGTTTACAATTGCTTTTACTGCATAGATTTGATAGGGGCGCATAATCAATAGTTTTTGCTCGCTTTCTACCAAGACCATATATTTGCTAATCATTTCCCCCAATGTACATTTAGGTAAGAATAGTTCTGCAAAAGAGTCTAAATGTCTGATTTTTCTATTCCGCTCATTTGCAAGTTGATACACTGGTAGAAATTGCTCGTTGGAATCAAAACTAAAATGTTGATTTTGGTTGTTGGCAAAGTAGCGGGTGTCGCTCCTGTTACTAACAATGAATAACTGCATAAAACAAAGTAATGAGTTGGTATACCCGTTGCCAACATCGTTTTTGTAATCAACAATTTGTTGTATTGCTTTCCTTGGTGATACTTCTAATGTTTTTAACTCGACCTGAACTACTGGGATACCATTAATAAGAATGATAACATCATATCGATGGTTACTATTTCCAGTGTTTATTCTCAATTGGTTGATAACCTCATATTCATTTTTGCACCAGTCTTTTATGTTTACCAATGTATAATGTAGAGGGGTGCCATCTTCACGTTGAAAATAATTCCTTTCACGCAGCAACTTCGAAGCGGCAAATACATCAGGAGTTATAATTTCGGCTTTCAGCCGTTCAAATTCGTTTTCAGTCAGTCTTACCCGGTTGAGAGATTCAAACTTTTCTCGGAAGTTTTGTTCAAGAGAGTTTCTGTCGCGAATATCTCTGCGATAGGAGTATTTGAGCTCTTCTAACTTTTTTATAAATAGTTCTTCTATTTGGGCTTCTCTCATCATCTCAAATGATATTAATTAATGAAATAAAGTTTTCAAAGATAACGAATAATATCCAAATATTCGGAGATGATTCTAAAACTTTTTTGTTCTTGAATAATGTACTTTATTTTTATAAACCGTTCTCCACTCTTTTCACATAAAACTTATCCGTTCATTCACAGTTACTTTCTGTGAATGAACGGCATTATTTCCACTCTTCACCATCCTTCATCCTCTTCACCAGATACACATTCCCCAACCTCGTATGCTGCCAGATGATACCTGCTGCGGTCAGGATTTGTGCCAATTGGATAGGAGTACAGCTACGAAGTATGGCCGGAAAACTCTTTCTCAATTCCTGATGAATAATAGCGGCGGAGAGCGACAGGCAATCCGGTTTATCCATCGCGGCAGGCACGTATGTGCTGCGCACAATGTCTTCTATGGGATTGACGCGATAATATGCGCTGTTATGACGCAGCAAGGCATGTTCTTCCTCTTTACTGAACCTGTGACGGGCGCCTGCAAGCAGTTCCTCTTTCAGTTGGGCATAGATTTGCGAATGCTCTATTTCGGTGCAGTCTATATCGTGCTCCACTTCAATACAGATGAATCTGCGGCTACCCGTCGGGTCACGGAGCAGGTCGGTACGGTTACTTGTTCCGATGAAAGAAGCGATACGGGGGGAACGACCGGAAATTTTTCTGATAGGCTTTGCATATGTTGAGGCTGGATATTTGCATCAGATTTTTTGAGGTGTTCGATGAAACGATGACGTTTGGCGATTCTTTCATCAACACCCGTATTTTTTGCCAGGCGTTTCGAGTTATATTCTAATGTCTTCATATTTTTCTTCTTTGTTAAGTAAATAAATGTTGTTTTTTCGACCGGTTGATGCTGTTAAGGTATAACATGGAATATGGGGTTTGTAAGTATTTGGCTAAGAAAATGTTTATTTTCTCCTGAAACGAAAAATATGCTTTCTTATGCTGATATGCCGTTACTTTGTCGTATCTTTAGTGCTTATTTGAGGAAAGCCGACTAGAGTTGTCCGGTTGGCTGACTATAGTTGACTGAACAGCCGATTCCAGTTGTCCGAGTAGCCGATTCCAGTCGTCCTATGATGAAGTTACACATTTTAATTGATAAGAAGTAATGGCTATTGTATTTGATTGGTATGAAAATCCTAATGCATCTTCGGAAGAAGAAGAGGCAGCGTTACATCCCCGTATCTTTATGAATGGTAAGGTGGATACGGATATGCTTTGTTACAAGATTCATTCATGATTACAGTTCGTTTCCGTCCTGACACTAGTCTGAAAGGACATTCCGTTGACGTCCGTGCCAGTCAGTCCAAGTACGTCCGTCATTCGGAGAAGGTTTCGGGAGTGGAGATTGATATGCTGTTGAAAGAATATTTTGCCGGACATCAGATGATGACCCGTCGGGAGTTTCAGGAGATTTGCGGCACATCCTTCACGATAAGTCGCGTTTCTGCGATGGTAAGCGTTTCCGCGATGATGTCCGGTCGTGAAGGATGTGAAAAAGGCTTTTTATTCGGGTTGTCACACGAAATAATTGATAGCTTGTTACTTATCCTAATGTGAAGAGAATGAAAGAGAAGAAACGGATTTTATTTCGCTATGTACTTTTTCATTCCTTCCGTGTAGTAGGTTTTGAACTCTCCGTTTTCTCCGCTATAGATAAAGTAAGCGTCAATCTCCGGGTTCGCCTTGCAGAAAGTCTCCGCTTTTTCCAGTCCCATCACCATGAAGGCGGTAGCCAGGGCATCGGCGGTCATGCAGTCCTTGGCGATTACGGTAGAGGACAAGATGCTGTGCTGTACCGGATAGCCCGTTCTCGGGTCGATGGTATGGGCATATTTCTTGCCGTCTTTGTAGTAATAGTTGCGGTAGTTGCCGGAAGTTGCCAAGCCTAAGTCTGAAATTTCGAGTATTGTTTGTAGGTCTTGGTTTACGGCCAGTGAGTCGTCGACGGGTTTGTTGATTCCAATGCGCCATAAATTATTGGAAGGATTTTTACCTTTTACTACTACCTCACCGCCAATGTCTACCATATAGTTTTTTATACCTTTCCGGTCGAGCAGACGTGCTACTACGTCTACCGAATACCCTTTGGCTACTGCGCTACAACTCAACATGATACGCGGATCTTGCTTGATAACTTCACCGTTCTCCAAGTTCACTTTTTCATATCCGGTGATTTGTAGCAGACTGTCTATCATGATTGAATCCGGGAAAGCTCCTTTCTTGAAACCGAATCCCCAAGCATTGGCAAGAGGGGCTACCGTGATGTCGAAAGCACCTTTTGTTTCGCGTGATATTTCCATCGAACGGTTGAAGCAATTTTGAAAGAAGCTGTCGGTAACCAATTCTTCGTTACGGTTTACACGACTAATGACAGAACTGTCGTTAAATGGCGATAGAGAATTGTCAAAACGTTGCAGTTCGGCTTCGATTTCCGGTTTTAAATCGCCTTCATGCTCGTAGGTGATTTTATATACAGTTCCGAATACCAGACCTTTGATACTGTAGTAGTTAGTTTGCTGGTTGCGTCTGGCCAATATCCAGATGGTTGCCAGAATCAGGAAAGCCAGCCAAAGGAAATTCTTCTTTGTTTTCATACGCTCTTTTGTTTGATGAGAAAACTCTTTTTATTGGAAAAACAGATGTTCGATTAATATTTTGATTCCGATAATGACCAGGATGATGCCACCCCATAATTCTGCCTTTAATTTCCGTGCCAGTCCACAACCGCATTGGATACCGAAGATAAGTCCGATTAGCGACAGGACGAATGAAACAAATCCTATGATTAGGATAGGGGACAGGATTCCATTATAGCCCTGCACTCCTAGAAAGGCAAACGAAATGCCCACGGCCAGCGCGTCGATGCTTGTTGCTATTGCCATGGTGAATACCACTTTCAGGCTTGCCGGATTGAATAACTGACAGCATTCTTCTTCTTTGAAAGATTCCCAAATCATCCTGCCGCCAAGGAAAGCAAGAATGGCAAAGGCAATCCAATGGTCTATACTTTCTATGAAATGGCTGAAATTTTTGGCAAACATCCATCCGATAAAAGGCATGACTGCTTGAAAAAGCCCGAACGCAAAAGCCATGACCAGCATAGGTTTCCATTGGGTACGTTTCAGAATAATGCCGCTTGCAATCGAAACGGCGAAGCAATCCATTGCCAAACCTATTGCAAGCAACCAAATCTCTAGTCCTGTCATTGTATTCTAAAGAGGCAATTTATAAATGAGGGAATAGGTGATTCCCATATTGTTCGATTTAAACTTTCCGTAGCCGGGCACATACCACGGGTCGCCGTACTCTCCGGTAGAGGCGCTTGTCTTGTATTTCATGCGTACCGACCAACCCATGTTGAAGTTCTTGTAAATACGCACTTTGACACCTAAAACGATTTCCAGCCACTGCACCGAACCTTTCATTCCCAAATGACTGAAAGGAACGCTTCCGCCCCAGTAATTGTCTTCCAGACTGGGGTTGCCTATAACATCTCCCCAGATAGGGTCGCCTGCGGGCATGGTGGATACATCATATTTGAAGGAACTGAATGCGTAGCGAAGACCTGCATACAAATAACTATTCTTCTCTTTCTTCTTTGCCATGGTGTTGTAGTCCACACCGATTCGGAAGAATGGAGCAACTTTGCTTTTGTAGTGGATGCCCGTTTCGCTCCAAGTGTCTGTTCCACCCATACCGAATTCTATGGTAGGGATGAATTTGTTTTTGAGGTTGACTGCCACGCTGATTTCGGAACTCATGAAGTCGCTACCAAGAAGTTTGCTTCCCGGGCCGTATAAGTCCACACCGATGTATGTACCATTGTAAAAAGGAATGGTATCTACTTCGACAACCTTATTCTTTTTCT
Source organism: Bacteroides acidifaciens (assembly GCF_024623065.1). Classification (GTDB taxonomy): domain Bacteria; phylum Bacteroidota; class Bacteroidia; order Bacteroidales; family Bacteroidaceae; genus Bacteroides; species Bacteroides acidifaciens. Next base: position 5,502 of record NZ_JANJZR010000065.1, on the reverse strand, counting down.
GATCTCTTTTGGGTGTATGGGTGGGACGTTGCTGTTGTGCCGACAACGGAAGTCCGATGTAGAAGAGTAGAAAAAGGCTAGTCAGCCGTATCCGGTGTGCGGTCACGATATTTAAAGAATATCTGTAGATTCTCAATTTCATTACTATTGGCTTCTTTATTTCTAAGATAGATAGAGTCTATTTTCTCCGAACTATTGGCTCTGTTTCCGAACTTGGCACTGATGATATTTTGTTTCATCATATATCCGCATTCCATTGATTGGAAATAGGGAGTATTCTGCTGTACGATATACAAGGTATCTACATCGTCAGGATTGTCTACCGGATTGTATTGGAGAATAAACACGGTAGAATCGCTGGTATAGCGTAACGGCAGCATTATCTTATGCACTTTTTTCTCGTTGTTGAGAATAATTGAGTCTGTTCCCAATGCTTTGATTGTCAGCGAGTCAAGCGTGTCGTTTAACACCTTGGTCGGGTCTAGGCTCTTGTCTATGGTCTTGAATGTGCAATACATCATCGGGCGTCCCGCCAACGAACAATCGTTCTCGTCTGAGCATGAACTATGGATGCTCACAGCGGCACCGACGATTATCAATAGGAGAAAGATACGAACTAAATTCTTCATAGTCAATTATTGAATGTGAATCAAATTTTCTTTTCTATCTGATAGTTGTTCCGTTCCGGTGCGTTGCGCGAGATTAGTTCGCCAAGGAATCCGGCAAGAAACAGTTGTGTACCTATAATCATAGCCGTGAGTGACAAATAAAAATAGGGAGAGTCGGTCACCAGTCGGTAGGGCAGACCGTTGGACATGGCGTATAGTTTGCTGACGCCTACGATGACGACAGAAATCATTCCTACGAGAAACATCAAAGAACCCAGCAATCCGAAGAAATGCATCGGCTTGATTCCGAATTTGGAAAGGAACCAAAGGGAGAGCAAGTCCAGATAGCCGTTGACAAAGCGGTTGAGCCCGAATTTGGTAGTGCCGTACTTGCGTGCCTGGTGATGTACCACCTTTTCACCGATTTTCTTGAATCCGGCGTTTTTTGCCAAATAGGGGATATAGCGGTGCATCTCACCGTACACCTCGATGTGTTTTACTACATCTTTGCGATATGCTTTCAGTCCGCAGTTAAAATCGTGCAGGTTTTTGATGCCCGAAACTTTGCGTGCAGTGGCATTGAACAACTTCGTAGGCAATGTTTTGGATAACGGGTCATATCTTTTTTGCTTCCAGCCGGATACGAGGTCGTAACCGTCTTGGGTTATCATCCGGTAGAGTTCGGGAATTTCGTCCGGGCTGTCCTGCAGGTCTGCGTCCATCGTGATAACCACGTCACCCTGGGCTTCGGCGAATCCACAGTAGAGTGCAGGTGATTTGCCGTAGTTGCGTCGGAACTTGATTCCTTTTACGTGTTCTGATTGTGTCTTGAGTTTTTCTATCACTTCCCATGAGTGGTCGGTGCTTCCGTCGTTAACGAAAATCACTTCGAATGAGAATTCGTTGGCTTGCATTACCTGTTCTATCCAAGCGTAGAGTTCGGGTAGTGACTCTTCTTCATTGAATAATGGGACTACAACTGATATATCCATCTTTTTATTACTAAATTACGAATTACAAATTACGATTGAGCAGGCTCGTCGCTTCCGGTTTTAGCTCTTTTCATTACCATTAATGCGGTAGGGATGGCAAGGAGGCTTCCCCAGAATACATCCCATGATAATAGTTGCATGGTGATATTTATGGAATTGAGTGAACGGGCACTGTCTATCGTCTCTTTTATAATCTCTTTGTTTTCAATCAGGGCGGGGGTGTTTGCCATCAGTTCGTCCCATAGTTGTGTATAAGAATTGATGATAAAGCCGTGGTCGATAAACTGGAAATAGATGTAATGGGCTACAGCTACCAGCAAGGAGGCAAACATATACAGAAATATAGTAAAAAGGACAGCATGCGAAAACTGGATACTTCCCCCACAAATTTTATCCCGGTACATTCTCACATAATAATATCCGATAAATGGTACGGATAATGTCAGGATTAGAAATAAAAGCGAAAGGAAAGGTATGTGGAATCCCAGCGGAAATAATATGAACTTCAATATCCAATAGATTCCCATGTACGTGCCAAAATGCATGGCATATTTTTGTAAATAGCTTCTGTTCTCTGTCATCTTCATTTATAAATTGCGCACAAAGGTACAAATAATATCGGTTGGTAGGGAAAATCTGGTTGTTAAAGTTGATAAAGCAATAAAAGTTGCTGGCCGGGATTTTTTTTGTATTTTTAATTGCTTGAAATGTAGTCTGTTAGTTTTTTTATGTGAAAAAAGTTATCCATATCTATTGCAGGATTCATAAAAATGCCTACCTTTGCAACCGCAAAACGGGTAAGTCCTATACGGCCAGCTCCCTTCGAATCCTCCAGGGCTTGATCGCAGCAAAGGTAGTTGGTTGTAGCGGCGCGATATAGTTAGCTTACCCACCCGCCTCTTTAGCTCAGTTGGCCAGAGCACGTGATTTGTAATCTCGGGGTCGTTGGTTCGAATCCGACAAGAGGCTCAAAAAATGGACATACAGACAGTTCACGAAGGAAAAAAGCATTCAGGCAAATACCTGAATGCTTTTCTTTTGTATACATATGGGAAATGCCGATTTACTTAATTCTCTTATATCCATACACAGCCAAATCGCCAAGCTCTTCTTCGATACGAAGCAGTTGATTGTATTTAGCCATACGGTCTGAACGGCTCAAAGAGCCGGTTTTGATTTGTCCGCTGTTGGTAGCTACTGCGATGTCGGCAATAGTAGCGTCTTCCGTTTCACCCGAACGGTGAGAAGTAACCGTAGTGTAACCGTGACGGTGAGCCATCTCAATAGCGTTCAATGTTTCGGTCAACGAACCGATTTGGTTTACTTTGATCAGGATAGAGTTGGCGCAACCCTTTTCGATACCCATTGCAAGGAAATCGACGTTTGTCACGAACAGATCGTCACCTACCAATTGGCAGCGGTCACCAATACGTTCAGTGAGTTTCTTCCAGCCGTCCCAGTCGTTTTCACTCATGCCGTCTTCGATAGAGTCGATAGGATATTTGTTGATTAACTCTTCCAAATAGTCGATTTGTTCCTCGGCGGTACGTTTCTTGCCTTTTTCGCCTTCAAACTTAGTGTAGTCGTAAATACCGTCATGGTAGAATTCGGAGGAGGCGCAGTCCATACCAATCATTACGTCTTTGCCCGGTTCATATCCTGCTGCTTTGATAGCGGCGAGAATAGAATTCAGAGCGTCTTCCGTACCTTTCAGGTTGGGAGCGAAACCACCTTCGTCACCTACGGCGGTGCTAAGACCACGGTCTTTCAAGACTTTCTTCAATGCATGGAACACTTCAGCGCCCATACGCAAACCTTCTTTGAAAGAAGGAGCACCTACCGGGCGAATCATAAATTCCTGAAATGCGATAGGAGCATCGCTATGTGAACCGCCATTGATGATGTTCATCATCGGCACAGGCATTACATATGTATTTGTTCCACCGATATAGCGGTATAAAGGAAGGTCTAAATAGTTGGCAGCAGCTTTGGCTACGGCAAGAGATACACCGAGAATAGCGTTGGCACCCAAGTTTGATTTGGTCTTGGTGCCATCCAATGCCAACATTGCGTAGTCGATTCCTCTCTGGTTGAGTGAAGACATTCCGATCAATTTCGGAGCAATGACTTTATTTACATTGTCAACCGCTTTTTGTACACCTTTTCCACCATAGCGTTGCTTGTCACCATCGCGAAGCTCCAATGCTTCGTGTTCACCTGTGGAAGCACCCGACGGCACTGACGCACGTCCCATAATGCCTGATTCCAATACTACGTCAACTTCTACTGTGGGATTACCTCTTGAGTCGAGAATTTCTCGAGCTACAATTTTTTCAATTTTCATCGTTTCTATTGTTTTTGAATAAGATTTTTGCAAAAGTACGGACTTGATGTGGAGCCATTAGTCCGTCCTTATATTATAACGACGGGACGATGCTTTTTGTTTGAATGTAATGAAGGAAATGTGGAGTGACAGGGAGTTTCCTGTTTGAAATTTGTTCGGCATTATGAGGATTCTTTTGGTGGATGTTTTCCCGAAGGAGGTTCGGTGACAGTGATAGGAGTAGAATACATCGAAGAGGATTGTAATAGACCATGATTGAGGGATAAATTTCAGTAGCCATGGCTGATAATTCATCGAACTTCGCTATATTTGCAATGCATACTTGTTGGTTAAATCAGAATATGGAAAACTTCAATTCATATATGGACAATTTGGATATGACTGTCTGGCATGAGATCTGTTTGCAAAACGGAATGGTAAAGCATTATCGGAAAGGAGAGGTTTTTGTCTGGCAGGGAGATGTCATCAAGTATTTTGGATTTATCAGGAAGGGATATTTCAAATACACGATAACGGACACTGAAGGTTACGAACATATTACAGGGTTTGTATTCAGTAATGGTCTGGTTGGTGATTTTCTAAGTTCCGTAAATAAGGAATCTGTTAAAACCAATATCATTGCAGCGACAGATGCGGAGGTCATACAATGCTCGGTCACCGTATTAAAACACCAACTTGCGAATTCACCGGAACTGCATCGAATCTTGGCAGAAGGCTTGTTTCGACAAGCTTATATGCGGTACTTGGATTTGCATGGATCGTCGCCCAAAGCGCGTTATCTTGCTCTGCTGAAGCGATGTCCGGATATATTGCAAAACATTACTCTCAAAGAAATGGCCTCTTATCTACAAATAACGCCTACACATCTGAGCCGTATCCGGAAAGAACTGACATTCACCAATAATACATTGGAATAAAATTCTCCGCTCCTATCTTCAGCTAATATATTTTTTCCTTTTTCTGAATTTTATGTTATGCTTGTAGTTCTCAACCTATGTTGAGAATCATTTGTCTGCTATGCCTTAATTTTGTGTTCATCAATTTAAATATAGACTCGTATGAAACCTTTAAGAATCACCCGCTTTCTACTACTGATTCCTATGGCGACATTCTTTGTATGGACGTTCAATTCTTGCCAAGTTGTAGAATTAGTAATCAGTGGTACAACTTATTATGAAACGGAAATTACTACGAAAGACAATCAATTGATTGCCGGACAAATAGGCGGCCAACGTTCCTCTAACCTGCCTTCCGGAACCAAGACCATCAGCATCAAGACAGAAGAAGGAAGAAAAAAAATCAAGAGTGAGGAAATCAAATACATGACGCTGGCGCGTAAGAATCATCCGGAAAAACGACAGACATTAGTATATGCGGAATTCAAGATGCCATATACAAAGAAGGGCGAACAGAAATTTCGCACATTCAAGAATTGGCAGATATTGAACAGTGTAGGCGACCATCTTCTCATAACTGCGTACGGGGGCTGACTAAAAAGTCCCCACCGAAAAAAAAGTTCTCTCTATCCGCTGATATGAGAGAACTTTTATGTATATTT
>NZ_JANJZR010000064.1 GCF_024623065.1 Bacteroides acidifaciens | reverse complement strand
TAAGTGTATTTCACTAAAGTTGCGAGTTTTGATTTATATTGAGGGCGTTTTTGAGCTTTTGACACACCCTCTTTTTTATTCTACACAAAAAGCCGTCCTTTGCAGCGTGTTACTATTGGCACAGCTTAAATACATATCAACAAGTAAAATGAAAAATATCGCAATAACCACATACAGAGGACTATCACTCGTATCGGGAAGTATAAGTATCCAGCAGTTGTTCGGATTTATCCGGGGAAATGTTTATCGCGACAGAATCCGGAGACTTCGGGAAGCCATGGAAGAGGAAGATACGGTGAAGGCAGACCGAATGAAAAAACAACTGCCCTACCACACTATCACGGCTACCTACATAAAGGAAAGGCTGGCTTGCAGTCTCGACACGTATCAGGACATCATCACGCTCGACTGTGACGACATGCCGGTAGAAAAGCTCCCGGAATTCCGCCGGCTGGTGAATGACTGTCCCCACACTCGAACGATACCATCACCGCATGTATGCCCTGGCAAGCAGCAAATATGAAAAGCTGCTCAACACAAAAGTGGACACAAGCGGAAGCGACCTGGGACGAGGATTCTTCGTGTCGCATGACCCGGACGCTTTCTTCTCTCCCGAACGGCTGGAAAACGTAAAGCCGCTGACCAAGCTTTCTTCGAAGACAGTTTCCGCCGGTGGCTCGTGGGAATGGTGGCGTGCGCCATCAACGACGAGGTGCAAAACCACCAGTTGATGCTATTCCACGGTACACAGGGGAAAGGAAAGAGTACCTTTATCCGCCGCCTGCTGCCGCCGGAGCTTAAGGATTATTATCGCAACGGCATGATTAATCCTGACAATAATAACCATCTGCTTCAAATGTCGTCTTGCCTGCTCATCAACCTGGATGAGTTTGACACGCTCTCTCCCGAGCGGATGCAGAACTTGAAAAGCCTTATCACGCAAGATGTCGTAAACGAACGCAAGGTTTACGATATCCAGAATTATACATACATCCGCCGGGCGTCGTTCATTGCCAGTACCAACAACCCGCACTGTATGCCGGACGTCGGTCAGAACAGGCGTATCCTGTTCAACACTCTGCTGGATATTGACTATCACACGCCTGTCAATCATGAGGGGATATACGCACAGGCATACGCGCTCTACCGACAGGGATTTCAATACTGGTATGAGAACGATGAGATAACGTTTCTCAACAACCGCAATGAGGCGTTCCGCCAAAAAGACCCGATAGAGGAAAATCTCTTCTTCTATTTCCGGGCTGCCAGACCGAACGATATACAGGCGCAATGGTTTCCTGCCTCCTATCTGCTGTCGGTATTGAGCCTGAACGGGCGCACACAGTCCAACGCGCAGATGAAACGAATGTTGGTCACAGTATTGGAAAACAATCATTTCCACTCCCGAAAAAACGACAACAAGGTGACAGAATATTGTGTGGTGGAATATACGCCCCAAGAACGCACGGAAAATTCAATACGCCCGCAGCTTCCGGTTCAGACGGGGTTGGAATTCTAACCCCCTCCCCTTGCGGAATGGCAGTTTTCCCGCAGATAGTCGTTTTTGCACGAAATAACAGATAAACGGATTATAGATAAACTTAATCACATGAAATGTGTGAGTGGGGCTTATCAATGAAAATCAGACACGGATTGCTAAATAACAAATCAGGCGCGGATTACGCGGATTTCACGGTTTTTGTTAATCAAAAATGATTAGTTATCGTGTTATCCGCGCGTAATCCGCGCCTTAGTTTTATGGCTATGGCTAAGCGTTAGCGTGATTATTTATCACCGTACATCTTCGCTCTCAGTTCCTTGATGTGGTCGGACGTGATATATTCGTCATATTCCATCATCTTGTCGATGATGCCGTTCGGAGTCAGTTCGATGATGCGGTTGGCAACGGTCTGGATGAATTCATGGTCATGGGAAGAGAAGAGGATATTTCCCTTGTACGTCTTCAAGTTGTTGTTGAATGCCTGGATAGATTCCAAGTCCAAGTGGTTAGTCGGAGTGTCCAGAACCAGACAGTTGGCATTGCGGAGCTGCATGCGGGCAATCATACAACGCATCTTCTCGCCACCGGAGAGTACGCTTACTTTCTTCAGCACTTCTTCGCCGGAGAACAGCATACGGCCGAGGAAACCTTTCATATATACTTCGTTGCCTTCGCCGAACTGGCTGAGCCAGTCTACGAGGTTGAGGTCGGTGTTGAAGAAGTCAGTGTTGTCCAACGGAAGATAAGCGGTGGTGATAGTCACGCCCCAGTTGAATGTTCCGGCATCCGGCTTCATGTTTCCGTTGATGATTTCGAAAAAGGCAGTCATCGCACGCGGGTTGCGTGAAAGGAATACGATTTTGTCTCCTTTCTCTACGTTGAAGTTGACATCGTTGAAGAGCACTACGCCTTCTTCCGTCTTCTTGCTCAGACCGGAGACTTCCAGAATCTGGTTGCCCGGTTCGCGTTCGGGGGTGAAGATGATACCCGGATATTTGCGTGAAGAGGGTTTGATTTCTTCTACGTTCAGTTTCTCAAGCATCTTCTTGCGGCTTGTGGTCTGCTTGCTCTTCGCTACGTTGGCGCTGAATCGGCGGATGAACTCTTCCAGTTCTTTCTTCTTCTCTTCAGCCTTCGCTTTCTGGTTCTGCTGCTGGCGGAGAGCCAACTGGCTTGATTCGTACCAGAAGCTATAGTTACCGGCAAACATGTTGATTTTTCCGTAGTCGATGTCTACCGTATGCGTACATACGGAGTCGAGGAAGTGACGGTCGTGGCTTACTACGAGCACGGTGTGTTCGAAGTTGGAGAGATATTCTTCCAGCCAGGTCACTGTTTCCATATCGAGGTCATTGGTAGGCTCGTCCAGCAGCAGGTTGTCCGGATTTCCGTACAAGGCTTGTGCCAACATCACACGCACTTTTTCCTTACCGCTCAATTCACCCATCAATGTGTAATGTTTGTCTTCCTTAATGCCCAGTCCGCTCAACAGCATGGCGGCATCACTTTCTGCATTCCATCCGTCCAGCTCGGCAAATCTTTCTTCGAGTTCGGATACTTTCAGTCCGTCTTCGTCTGTGAAATCTTCTTTGGCATACAATACTTCGCGTTGTTTCATTATGTCCCACAACACGGTATGCCCCATCATTACGGTATCCATCACGGTAAAGGCGTCCCACTTGAAGTGGTCCTGGCTCAATACGGAGAGGCGTTCGCCCGGTCCCAGGGCAATCGAACCGGTAGTAGGGTCCAAATCCCCGTATATCGTACGAAGGAAGGTAGATTTTCCCGCACCGTTCGCACCGATAATACCATAACAATTACCACTCGTAAACTTCAGGTTTACGTCATTAAACAACACTCTTTTACCAAACTGTACCGATACGTTTGAAACTGTAATCATCTTCTTTATTTACTATTTTACCAGTTACTATTTACTATTTTACCAGTTACTATTTTAATATTTACTATTTTAGCGTGCAAAGTTAGACATTAAAAATGAATTATGAACTATCTGCTATGTGCCAATCTGACATAAAAGTGTTACCTTTGCTGCGTTTTTTGGCAAAACAGCCAACTTGGCAAAGCATTTGCAGACAATTGGCAAAGTTTTTGCAGGCAAAATCAATGACATCCGGTCAGTCCGGCATGTTTTTTTATGGACGCTATCTTCCCAATAGATATCGTGCATGTGTGTTAAATAGTAAATAGTAACTAGTAAAATAGTAAATACCAAAAATGGATCCGAAAGAAAAAAAAGTGAAGGAAGAAGAGATGAATGTGGAAGACATTCTGAACAATGGTGCGGAAGAACAACCGCAGAACGAACAGGCTGAGGACGCGGCTCCGCTGACGCACGAGGAAGAGCTTGAACAGGAGTTGGGAAAGGCTCAGGAGACGATTGAGGAACAGAAGGACAAGTATCTGCGCCTGTCTGCCGAGTTCGACAATTACCGCAAACGCACCATGAAGGAGAAAGCCGAACTGATTCTGAACGGCGGCGAAAAGAGCCTGAGCAGTATTCTTCCGGTAGTAGATGACTTCGAACGTGCCATCAAGACGATGGAGACGGCAACGGACGTGAATGCCGTGAAAGAGGGCATCGAGCTGATTTACAACAAATTCCTGGCTGTATTGGCACAAAACGGGGTAAAGGTCATCGAGACGAAAGACCAGCCGTTGGATACGGATTATCATGAAGCCATCGCAGTAATTCCTGCACCGTCGGAAGCACAGAAGGGCAAGATTCTGGATTGTGTGCAGACGGGATATACATTGAACGACAAGGTGTTGCGTCACGCTAAAGTGGTAGTAGGAGAATAAAGAGATTTATGAATGATAAATCAATAAAAGGGCATGGCAGAAAAAAGAGACTATTACGAAATATTGGAGGTGACGAAGACAGCCACCGCAGATGAAATAAAGAAAGCATACCGTAAGAAAGCAATTCAGTATCACCCCGACAAGAATCCGGGTGACAAGGAGGCTGAAGAGAAGTTCAAAGAGGCAGCCGAGGCATACGACGTATTGAGTAATCCGGATAAGCGTTCGCGTTATGACCAGTTCGGTCATGCGGGTGTGAGCGGTGCGGCAGGCAATGGCGGACCGTTCGGCGGTTTCGGTGGCGAGGGAATGTCGATGGATGACATCTTCTCTATGTTCGGTGATATTTTCGGTGGTCGTGGCGGTGGCTTCGGCGGCGGATTCAGCGGTTTTGGCGGATTCGGTGGTGGCGGCGGTTCACAACAGCGCCGGTATCGCGGTAGTGACCTTCGCGTGAAAGTGAAACTGACTTTGAAGGAAATCTCCGAAGGGGTGGAAAAGAAGTTCAAACTCAAGAAATATGTGCCGTGCGACCATTGCCACGGTTCGGGTGCCGAGGGTGACGGCGGTTCGGAGACGTGTCCTACTTGTAAGGGTAGCGGCTCGGTGATTCGCAACCAGCAAACGATTCTGGGCACTATGCAGACACGTGTCACTTGTTCTACTTGTAACGGTGAAGGTAAGATTATCAAGAACAAGTGTAAGAAGTGCGGCGGCGACGGAATCATTTACGGTGAAGAAGTGGTGACGGTGAAAATCCCCGCCGGTGTGGCAGAGGGTATGCAACTCTCGATGGGCGGCAAGGGTAATGCCGGAAAGCACAATGGCGTGTCGGGCGATTTGCTGATTCTTGTAGAGGAAGAACCGCATCAAGACTTGATTCGCGATGAGAATGACTTGATTTACAATTTGTTGTTGAGTTTCCCGATGGCTGCGTTGGGTGGCGCTGTGGAGATTCCGACGATTGACGGTAAGGTGAAAGTGAAAATTGATTCGGGCACTCAGCCGGGTAAAGTGCTTCGCCTTCGTGGCAAGGGATTGCCGAACGTGAATGGATATGGAACGGGGGATTTGCTTGTGAATATCAGTATTTATGTGCCGGAAACTCTTAACAAGGAAGAGAAAGCTACACTGGAGAAAATGGATGCTTCGGATAACTTCAAACCGAGCACTTCGGTGAAGGAGAAGATTTTCAAGAAGTTCAAGAGCTTCTTCGATTGATGTTTTGCTATTATATATAGATAAAAAGGTATGAGTGAGCTGTAATTTTTTTGCAGCTCACTTATGCTTTATATAAGGGTATGTGAGTTCGATAGATGTTCACCCGCATGGTTTTCCCTCCTTCGGGAAGAAGAAGAATCGAATAGTACAGGCATCTATCGAATTCACATTAAGGTAGTACGAAACCCATGCCCGGATGTCTATTTCACGATTATCTCGTCAGTAAATATCCAACCACCGAACTCTTTTCCGGCTTGTGCCTGATAGCGTACATATCTTCCTTGTGCGTTTCCTACCCAAGAGATGTCCGTGAATTTAATAGGGTCTTCTTTGGTTACTTCAAAGGTTTGATGTTTCAACTCGGTGAAGTTAATTCCGTCATCGGAAATAGAAATCGTGACAGATGCGGGCAGGAATACTTCCGCGCCTACCACTTGCATAAAGGCTGCGGTAACGGAATGGATGGAAGTTTCGGCTTCCATATCAATCGTTACATCCAGACGTTTGCCGTTGATAAAGCCTTGCCAACAACCGTCACCATAAGTCCAATCGCCACGTATGCCGTCCGTCAAGGCGGTGTTTCCCTGAGCAGGATAGTGGAGGCTGTACGGAGCGTTGTAAATCACTTTCTTTCCCAAAGCAAGGTGAGCGGCAGTTTTGGTAGATTCCGGGCGACTGCCGATTTCGTTTTTAAGGTCGAAAGGATGGTAGCCTTTTGCCTGCAAATCCGATACGGCTTTCAAAGCGCGGGCATGGAAGTCCGGCCATGATTTGCGTTCGGGAGCCGACCAGGCAACTTCCGCCAACGCCAATGTGCGGGGATATAACATATACTCTACATGCTCGGGAGTCGGAACATATTCTGTAAAAAGGTTAACTTGTGCGCCATACACAAGTTTCGCCTGTTCCGCTGACAATGAAGCGGCAACCGGATTGTAAGCATAGACCTTTTTCAAAGGCAAGTATCCGCCGATGGCTTCCGGCTGGGAGTACGGGGCATCCTGATAACTGTCCAGATAACAGTGGCTTCCTGGCGTCATGACAGCCCGGTGACCGGAAGTAACAGCAGCAATGCCGCCTTCTTCGCCACGCCATGACATGACTGTCGCATTAGGAGCCAAACCGCCTTTAAGTATCTCGTCCCAACCCAACAAACGACGGCCGCGGGCGTTCAGAAACTTTTCTATCCGGTGAATCAAGTAGCTTTGCAGTTCGTCTACGTGAGAGAGATGTTCGTCCTTCATTCTCTTCTGACATTTCGGGCAGGTTTTCCACGCTGCCATACCGGCTTCGTCACCGCCTATATGAATGTATTCGGAAGGGAAAAGTTCGAGGACCTCGGTCAGTACATTCTCAAGAAAAGTGAATGTTTCTTCGTTTCCGACGCAGAAATCCGCATTCTTATAGGGCTCGCCTGCACAAGAGAGTTGCGGATAGGCTGACAATACTTCTTCCGAGTGGGCAGGCATTTCAATCTCCGGAATAACCGTGATAAAATGCTGACGGGCATATTCTACGATTTCACGGATATCATCCTGGGTATAGTAACCGCCGGAAGCTCCGGGTTCGTCGAAACGGACGTATTTGCGGTCGCCATTCCACCACTTTTTCCAGTTGGCATCGGTACGCCAGGCTGCAAATTCTGTCAACAGAGGGTATTTCTTGATTTCAATCCGCCAGCCTGCCGCATCCGTGAGGTGCAGATGCAGACGGTTAATTTTATAGAATGCCAGTGCGTCTATCTGTTTCTTCACAAATTCCTTGGTGAAGAAATGGCGGGATACGTCGAGCATCAATCCGCGATAAGCGAAACGGGGCGTGTCCTGCACTTCTACGGCGGAGACGGTGATGACGCCTGTACCCGAAGAAACCGATAGCTGCAAGAGTGTCTGAATCCCGTAGAAGAGTCCGGCTCCCGAAGTTGCTTGAATCCGGATTCGTTCCGGTGTGACAGACAGCGTATAACTTTCAGGAGTGGGCAACTGCCCGCTCTTTTCCGTTATCAATAGAGAAAGTACATTCTGTGTATCTTTCTTTTTCCCTTTCTTGAGATGAACCGGCAATGTTTGCAGGCAATTCTCCAGAAGCTGCGCTTCTCCGCCTTGTAGGTTTGTATAAAGTTTTGTTTTCTCTGAAAGCAAAAAAGAACCCATCCCCTGCTCCATTTTCAACGGGACAGGAATGACGGACTGTGCTTTGAGGGAATGTGCGGTCAAGCACATTCCCAATACCCATAAGAAAAGACAAACTTTAGCGTATCTATTTCTCATATTCATTAATCTATCGTGATTTCGTCTACAAACAAGAATGCCGGATTATCTTTTCCGCCATGCCATGCCGGTATTTTACTTTCAGACAGGGCAACCACTTTCACGTATTGAGTTTTTACCGGACTGAATGACAGTTTATGTTCGTAGATACCATTCTTATCGCTTTCTTTCATTACAGGATACTCCTCAGAAGCGACTTTGGTAAAGTTCTTACCATCGTCCGAGACTTCTACGGAGAGTCCTCTCGCATCAAACACCCAGTCGCCCTTCTCCACGCAAGTAGAAATGGCAACACTCGAAATCTCGGTTGGCTGCTGAAGGTCGATAGTCATATCCATATCGTTCTTGTAGAATGCAATCCAACGGCCGGTCTTGTAATTGCCGTTTCCTTTCAAGCCGTCTACCAAAGTAAATTCGCCTTTGAACATATATTGCTTATTGATAGGCTGGTTAGCTACAATCGGCTTCATACTTGACTTGCTGAAATTAATCTTTTCAGAAACCACACGGCTGTTTCCGGTAGGACGGGCAGCAATGGCAGAGAAAGTCACATTTTCCTTGATTTTCAACGGGCTTTCATAAAGCGGAGAAGCAGCGGTAGGTTCCGTACCGTCCAAAGTGTAGTGGATAGGCGCATTGTCAATGGTAGACAAGGTGATGTCCAACGTACCGTCTGCCGGATTCGGAGTGTATTCGGCAGTAACGTTGAATACATGTTTAGCATAATTGTATCCTTCCGCATCGTACCACTTAATCAGGCGTGGCAGACGGGACAGGAAGTCTTCATAATTCTTCTTGTCGGGAGTCGACCACTGAACTTCGGACAAAGCAGCCCAACGGGGCAATACCATATACTGGGCATGAGAGAAAGTAGGAATGTACTCAGTCCAAAGGTTAGCCTGCACGCCTTTGATATATTTCTGTTCTTCCGGAGTGAGGGAAACCGGCATGGGCTCATAGCTGTACACTCTTTCAAGAGGCAGGTAACCACCAATACCGAGAGGTTCGTTCTCCGTGTCTTTTGTCTGGTAGTAGTCGAAATACAAGTAAGTGTTCGGTGTCATGATAACATCATGTTTCTGCTTGGCCGCTTCGATACCCCCCCCTTCGCCACGCCATGACATGACAGTCGCGTTCGGTGCAAGCCCGCCTTCGAGGATTTCATCCCAACCGATAATCTGACGTCCGTGTTCGTTGAGGAATTTTTCAATATGGTTAATAACGAAACTCTGCAAACGTTCTTCCTTGCTATGCTTATCATCCGATTTCAACCCCAGCGCCTTGATACGTGCCTGGCATTTCGGACATTTCTCCCAGCGTACTTTCGGACATTCGTCACCACCTACATGGATATATTCCGACGGGAAGATTTCAATCAGTTCGGCATATACGTCTTCGAGGAATTTTAATACCTGGTCGTTTCCGGCACAGAGCACGTCTTCGGATACACCCCATTGTCTCCATACTTCGTACGGGCCACCTGTACATCCGAGTTCCGGATAAGCGGCAAGAGCAGCCTGCATATGTCCCGGCAGGTCGATTTCGGGGATAACCGTGATATAACGTTCTGCCGCATAAGCTACTATGTCTTTCGCTTGTTCCTGAGTATAGAAACCGCCGTAAGGTTTGCCGTCATATTCGCCGGAGTTGCGTCCGATAACTGTCTCCGTTCTCTTGGAACCGATTTCCGTCAGTTTCGGGTATTTCTTGATTTCCAAACGCCAGCCCTGGTCTTCAGTAATATGCCAGTGGAAACGGTTCATATTGTGTAAAGCCATCATGTCTATATATGTCTTCACTTCATCTACGGTAAAGAAATGGCGGCTGGTGTCGAAGTGAGCGCCACGATAAGAAAAACGGGGAGCATCCTTTATCTCTACTGCCGGCAAGGCTATATCCGCCCCCACTGCAACGGGCAAGGATTTGCGCAAAGACTGGATTCCGTAGAATACTCCGGCTTCCGTAGGACCGGTGATAGTGATTCCGTCACCTGCTACTTTCAACTGGTAGGATTCGGGATTTTCGGCTTCCGCTCCCAATGCCAGTACAATAGCGTTCTTACCTTCTGTTCCGGCTTCGATGGCAAAGTCTTTTCCAGTAGCTGTTTTCAGATAGTCTGCCAGGAACTTTGCATTGCGTTGCATCTTTTCGTTACCTTCCGGATAAAGGATTTTCACTCCGCTCTTCAGGATGAAGGCCCCCCCCTGAGCTGTAACGATTTCCTGTGGCAAGGGGATGATTTGATAATCTGCTTCTTGTTGCGCGGATTGGCACGAAGCAAAAAGTCCCGCCACTGCCAGGCATCCAGTTAGTTTTAAGAATTGTTTCATAAACTAAAAATTAAGTGTTAAGTTACTAATAGATATTTAATTATAGGTTTCACGAATATGCTTGAGTTTCAATGGCAACTCTTTCCCTTTCTTTATTTGGGGAGAAGTGATGACAACCGTTTTACGCTCTCCAGGCAAAAGGTCGAAGAAGTTGTCGCTAAAACGGGCACCCTGCAAAGGTATTTCGATAAAGACATCTTTTGCCAAAGCAGGAGAAAGAAGTGTCAGTTCGCATTTGCCGTCTGTCTGTTTCATCTTGCAGGTGATGTTCGTTTCGGGCAGAAGCAGGTCTTTGGTCTTCTCAAAGAAGTAGACTGTTTCGGCTACCGTATGACCGGATTTGTCTTTCAAGGTCAGTTGCATGAAGCAATGGCGGAATACTTCCGAAAACCGTTTTTCCGCAGAAGATTGAGACGTTTCCGAAGATTTACGCTCTATTAAAGAGAGCAAATCGTCGGGCTTTGCCTTGTACACGCATTGAGAAGTATTTGCCGGAATAGACAAGGATTTCAGTTGTATCGTTTTTCCTGACTTTTTTCCTTCAAAGTCTGTTATCTTCATTTCCAATGTCATCTTCTCCATTGTATCGGGACGGTCTGAGAGAAGATAGACGCACAAGCTGTCATTCTGCCGGATAGGGTTGATATGGATAGGGGCGAAAGCTCGTTTCGCCTGATAATGCAGGGCTTTCCAGTTGCCATAATAGTCAATGCCCGACCAGGAAACAACAGGCCAACTGTCGTTCAATTGCCAGTATAATGTACCCATACAATAGGGGCGGTTGCGGCGGTGGGCTTCCAGACCGTGACGTATGCCTTGTCCTTGCAATACAAGTCCGACGTAAACGAAATCCTCAAATTTCTCGGGTACGATGTAATCACGTTCCATATAAGTACGAATCAAGTCATTGCCAATGCTGCTCTTCTGATGGGCATTCATCACTTCCGACTCGATTTCGTAATCTTCGGGAGATGCGAATGTGGCAATGGTTTTCATTTCAGGGAAAGACTGAAAGCCGAATTCACTCATGAAACGAGGCAAATCGGTGTCCAAGGATTCAAAGGGTTTCTTTCCGTACCAGACGCCCCAATTGTGGCTATCCCCTATTCCCCATGATTCGGGGCGTCCCCAGTTGGCAAGATAAGGGGAACTGTGAATATAGAAGCGGTCTGCATCGAGTTCTTTCACTTTGGCGGGAAGCAACTCGCGGAAAAGCTTGTCGTAGCCAGTCATCATTTCCCGGTAGATTTCTGGGGTGTATTTTTTCTGATAGCCCCAGTATTTCAAGGCTTCGAGTATTTCGTTGTTGCCGCACCACATGGCTAGCGAAGGATGGTTGCGAAGACGGCGGATATTGTAGCAGGCTTCCGCCTCTACCCTCTTCAGGAAGGTGGGGTCGGACGGATAAGGGGTGCAGGCAAACATGAAGTCCTGCCATACCAATATCCCGTTCTCGTCTGCCAGATTGTAAAAGTGGTCGTCTTCGTAGGTTCCGCCGCCCCATACGCGGACGATGTTCATGTTCGCTTCCTTGATGTCGCGGAACAATGTCTGATAGCGTTCGGTAGTCACATTCGTCAATAGTGCGTCTTGAGGTATATAATTGGCTCCCTTAGCAAACATCGGGATACCGTTTACTTCAAAATAGAAGGATTCTCCGTCTGCGTCCTTTTCGTTCACCAGGCGGACGGTGCGAAGTCCAATTCTATGGGATTGTTCGGCAACGATGTTACCTTCGGTGATGATTTGAGCGGAGAAGTCGTATAAGGTCGGAGCTCCCCAGCCGTTCGGCATCCAGCGTACCGGTGAGACGACTTCCGTAGGGATACAGACGTGGTTGATTCCAGGTTGCAGGATGACTGTTTGGCTCATGGCGGATTCCTGTTCTCCTTCGAGCGAGGTGTTTATTTTTATTTCTGCTTGAAGCGGATGGGGAAGTATGTTGTTTATTTCCAGCTCATTGGATAGCTTCGCCACCTGGTCGGTCAGAGATAATTGCTTCACGTGGTAGTCGCTGATGGAGGCGGCATCGTAGAAGCGAATAGTTATCGGACGCCAGACGCCGCTGGTCACCATACGGATTCCCCAGTCCCAGCCGTAGCTGTAAGGGGCTTTGCGGGAGAATACACTCAGGTGTTTCTCGTGATGGTCGTTGTCGGCGGGATAGTTGAATCCGTTGGAAGCGTATTGGGGCAATGTCTGCCGGATGGGCGAATGAAAATATATGTGAAGGAGATTTTCTCCGGAACGAAGGTATTTTTTTACGGGGATTGTATAGCCGACGAACATGTTGTCGGCTTTTAATAGCAATGCTCCGTTGAGGTAGACGTCAGCGTAGGTATCGAGTCCTTCAAAGGTGAGTTGGGCGTCATCACGTTTCAGTTGGTCGGCGGTGATTGTGAAAGCCGTCTTGTATTCCCAGTCTTCATTTTCTATCCATTGGATTTTCTGTTCGTTGGTACCGTAGAAGGGACTGGGGATGAGATTGTGATGAATAAGGTCCTGATGTACCGTGCCGGGCACTACGGCTGTACGCCATACTTCTGTCCCTACTTGGGAAAACTCCCAGTCTGTGTGCAAAGTTAGAACTTCTGAATTATCATTGCTCTGGGCATAGACCATGCTGCAACAGCAGAGTAATCCACACGCTATTTGAGCTTTTTTTCCAGTTAAATTAATCATCATAGTGGGAGTATTAGATATTAACGGTGTCAAAGATATTATTTTTCCGCCAATTTCCCTGATAATTTAACAAAATATAGATTACAAGCGGCATTGTTTTTATTATTCGACTGTTATTCTGATTATTTCGGGAGTGCGGACACCCGGCTTCAATTCTCCGTTTATGTTATAATAAGTTTCATCCCATCCTGTCAACGCCGCTCCGGCACGGGCTGTTTGCGGGGTACGGGCGATTTCCTGCCATGTGTTTTGATTGATATTATATATTAATATACGATCATTGAATTTGTACCATTCGGCTGGATGAAAAAGATAATCCTTTTGAGGCTGTCGGAGAGCTGCGAGGAAGATATCTTTATTCACTCCGCCTGTACAGAGAATTAGATTTTCATTTATAGCGATAGCTGTCCCACCACCCAAGGAGATGGTTTCACCATCGTTTCCTGTCGGGGTAGCTATGGGAGTCCATTGCCGGGATGCGGATGAGTAGCAATAGCCGTCAGTAGAAAGTGTTGCCGGTTTGCCATCGGTGGAAGCGGCGAATCCACCCCATAGGAAGATACGGGTTTCACCGTCTTTAAGCTGTCCGGCACAGACGGCTTGCGTCCGTGCATCTCCCGGAAAATCCGGTAACTCCTGCCAACCAGTCTCAAGCCTGTCCAAGTCGAGACAAAGGAATGAGTTGGAAGGTTTGCCGTTTCTGTTGCCGCCTGCAACGAACAGTTGCCCGCCTATCAACGTGCCACACATATTATCCAACGCATAAGGCAAAGCAGGAAGAGTTTCTATGACGACTTTCCCTTGTTTTGCCGCCTTCGGGTTTCTCCCCCAGCTGATTTTATAGACGGACGTCAGCGCATCTTTTCCATCGGTTCCCCCTATACAGATGATACCGTCCGGACAAGACACGGAAACTCCGTAAGCGGAAGCGACAGGCAACTCTCCTACCTTACGCCAGGCAAGTACCGTATCGGTATTTATCATTGCCGTATAAATCCCCCGATAGAATTTCTTCTTTCCGCCATCGCTGGCAGGAACACCGGGAAAATTACAACCACCAGCCATCAGCAGGTTGCCGCTCAGGATTCCTGAGTAGCAGGCGGAAACGCCAAGTTTGAAGCCTTTCTCCGATTGGGGGAACCCTTCCATTTTCTGCAAATGAATATCCGTAATGAACCGCTCGGGTGCTTCCGCACGGAAAGTCGAAGCCGGCAGGCCTGCTTCATTCACCAGATTTGCACATGTGAAAGGCTGCCAACCGTAGCGGACATATCGTGGATGTTTTACTTGTTCACTATATACTTTTATCCGACCGTCTATTATCTCGGCAACGGCAGGGTAATAAATACCGTCTGTCTCGGCGACCTCAAACGTGCGCAAAGGATGACCGTCCGAACTCTTTAAGCCTTTGCCGTAATTGAAAGTTACATATACGGCATTTTCACGGAAATCGGCTTGGTGGAATAACGGGCCGGATGGCAGTACATGGTTCATGCCATACGTTCTATTCAACGCCCAACGAGCGAGACGTTCGCCAATCGGTTTCTTATTTCTAGGGTGTACGTCTAACGAGTCGCCATTATCACTAGATACCGCCATACCCGTATTCGGTACTTCGTTCATCATCCTGCGCTGACTGTCACGGAACCACGTCCAGGAAGGACGGGCTATACTGGAGAGCTGAACGTAGTAGAACGGCAGTTCCTCATTCTCCCAGTTCTTACGCCAACTGCATATCAAGAGTTTGAAAAGTTTCTCATGCGCTTCGCAATTATGAGCGTTCGATTCCCCCTGATACCAAATCACACCTTTGACCGGATACTGTGCTAACGGACGAATACCTGACTCGTACAAATAACAAGGTTCGTAAGGGTGGCGTTGGAATTTCTCTTTCGACTGTTTGATGTTTAATGCAGCGCGTCCGCGTACCCAGTCTTGTATAAAGTCATTGTGTGTCCAGTCTTTCAATATAGCTGGGAAGTGATATTCCAACGTATTCCGGTCTATCCATGATTCGGTAGGCGAACCGCCGATTGCATTGCATATCAACCCTACCGGAACTTTCAAGCTATCCCGCAACATCTGACCGAAATAAAATGCTATCGCCGAGAAACGGGCTGCATTGTCGGGGGTACAGGTTTGCCATTCTGTGTCTTTATAATATTGAAGATGATTCAGGGAGTCGAGGACGGAAGCGTCCCATTGTACCGCGTCCGTACGCCAACGGGCTTTCATGTCATACAGGCGCAACTGTTCGTCGGCAGCTTGAGGAATGTCTTTCTTGCCGGTAGTGGCTTGGCTCAACATAAATTCCATGTTCGACTGACCAGAGCATAGCCAGACTTCTCCTGCCAGGACGTTAGTGTATTTCAAGGCTCTTTGAGGGGTGGAGATTGCCAGCGTATAAGGGCCGCCTGCTTTCAATGGTGATAATTTCACTGACCATTTCCCATCCGGTGTAGTTTTTGTAATCCACTGCTGACGGTTTATGCAGACTGTTACTTGTTCTCCTGCGTCGGCTGTTCCCTGTATCAGCAAGGGGGTATCACGCTGGAGAACCATATTATCCGTATAAAGCGGGGATAATTTCAAGCCGCCATAATCTCCGGTAATAGCCGAATAAACTGTTTTTGCCATGATGGCTGCCCCTTCGGCGGTAGGATGAACGGCATCCGGCAGCAAGAAAGGATATGGATAAAGCGGTTTGTGGAAATCTATCAATTGCACACCGGCATAACGCGCTACTGTTTCGATGGCTGTCTGTATCTCGCCGTGCCAGTCACGGGTTCCCGAAAGAAAACGGTTATGGCGGTCGGCAATCGGGGTCATTCGCGCTATGATAATCCGCACGTCGGGATTAGCTTTGCGGAAGGTATCAATCAGACTCAAATAGTCTTTCACAAAGAAGTCACGGTAGTTTGCCCAGTCGCGGGGGTCAGTATCATTGATTCCCAAATGAATGACGACAATGTCTCCCGCAAAATCCAATGCTTTCTGATATTCTTCTTGTCGGGTATAGGGGCGGTGTCCCTGATTGAGCAGGGTAGCACCGGGTTTCCCAAAATTTTCGACTTCATATCGCTCTCCCAGTAGTTTCTGCAACTGTATGGGGTAAGATTGTGTTGCACGGTCGGATAATCCGGTTCCGTAGGTGATACTGTTTCCTACGCATGCAACTTTTATCCGTTGTTGGGCAGAAAGCACGCAACAAACGAACAGACAGACGGATAGTATCAGAATCTTTTTCATTTATTTTCTCCCGGTGTTTAGTTTTCTCTGGTATTTGGTTGTTTCAGATATTTACTTCTGATATTTACTTCTTTCCAATGTAAGGTTTCACAATCTCCACCCATTTCAGATACCCTTTTCCGAGAAGATGCAGACCGTCATTTGTGTAGGCAGTGCTCATCTTTCCGGTTTGTCCGTCTATAAAGTGAGAGTACAAGTCTATGTAAGTCAATCCTTCCTTCTCTGCGAGACGGACTAACCCTTTATTGATTTCAGGAATAACCTGCCAACGGGAAGTATGCCCCTTGAACATATTGTAATGGTCGGTGACGGGAAGAACACTTTGCAGATAAAGCTTTGTTTTCGGCGAATCCGTCTTTATCTTCCTGACAATCATCCCGATACGGTATACAATCGTATCGGCAGGAGTTCCACGGCTCAC
This sequence comes from Bacteroides acidifaciens, assembly GCF_024623065.1. GTDB lineage: Bacteria > Bacteroidota > Bacteroidia > Bacteroidales > Bacteroidaceae > Bacteroides > Bacteroides acidifaciens. The sequence continues at coordinate 9,417 of NZ_JANJZR010000064.1, read as the reverse complement.
ATCATTAATGCCAATCAGAAGAAATATTTTAGCTGGTTTTCCTTTCAGGATAGCGTCCAAGCGGTCATATACTCCCATGCAAATATCGCCGCTGATTCCACGGTTTTTCACGTGTTTATTTTGAAACAGTTCCGCCCATTCGGCACCGTTCGTGATACTGTTTCCGAGGAAAATAATGTCGTTGGAAGTAACGGGCAATTCTTCAAACAACGTAGCACGCTGGTAATAAAACGTAGAATATTTGCGTTCCTGAGCATGGCATGCCAAAGTTAAGGACAATATGACCACTAGAAAAAAGAACTTCCTACAAGCTATTCCTTTTATTGGTTCATTGACATATCCGTTTTGCATCATAGTACATCCGTCTTTTATTATAGCACATCCGTTTTTCATTATAGCATATTTCTTTTTCATTATAGCATATTCTTATTAGCTCATGGCATATCCAAAAAGTCTTTCTCTCTATGATTGGCTATTTCAATATTTTGTCCGGTGAATACACAAGTCCTTCTAACGCTTTCTGTCCGTCGGGAGTAACAAAAACAGTGGTAAACATCCATTTCACCAACCGGACTTCGGGAGTAGTAAACTTCCCTACCGGCAATTTCAGCAATACCTTGTTCCACCCTTTTTGCAGACGGACTTCCAAAGGGGGACGCACTACACAGTTCTCGTTACCCAGAGTGATTTCATTACTTTTAGTCCGGTGGGTGGCTGTCCATACGGGCGGCAATACTTCCTGTTCATTTATCCAAATGCGGCTTTCTTTATAATCCCATTTTCCCTGTAAAGGGGGAAGGTCGGCTTCCGAACGGCTGTAATTCTGGAATTCCACCCACAAGCCGGCTGTCTGTTCTTTCGGTGAATAAACATAGGTGTAAGCATAGGCTGTATGGTTCTCTTCCGGTTCTTTATAGAATCCGGGAACAAGCGTACCCCATACATGGCGCAAATAAATGCCGGCACCAATGGCAGGACGTACATTGTATGTCTTTCCTTTATAGGTATAACTATCCCGCAAGGATTCTTCCGGTGGGAAAGACTTTGTCAAATCTCCTCCATTCGGAAACGCATCCGTAATATTCCATTTCACATTTGTCTGACGGACATACGCAAACGGATAACCGGCAAAGGTGTGTTCCTTATGCCACAACAGGCGACGTTCAAAATCGGCAAAGCTCTTGAATAGCTCCGACTGTTCGTCGCTGGGAAGTATTGTGGCGTTCTTGTCAAAATATTCAGTTCCGCCACCTTTCCAGGCACGCTCTGCCACAGCCAGCATATTGGGATAAAAATTATTTTCGATAATCATATCCCATTCGGAATCAATCAGCCTGTCATTCCAAATAGCCAGAATCGTGCCTGCAAGGTCGTCACTTCCTTGTTCCTTATTATAAACACGGCTGTTGTATAATGCGACAATATCACCGAATGTATCAAAATGGTTCAAATAATGAAAACGTGAATCAATGGCGGGAATACCTTCCTGCGCTTTCCCACGATAGCTCCAGAGCTGGGTCATATCAATTTCTCCGGGTTTATAGTGCCAGCCCGGATTCCATGAGATTACTTTCTTGCCTTTGGAACGTACATAGGACACCATTTCCGGTACAAAACGGGGGTTGGTAAACTGCACTTCATCCGTTCCGATATGCAAATAAGGCACATCAAACGTTTCGCACACTTCGTCCAGCAGAAGTTTCAGGATTTTCATTCCTTCGGGACTTTGCATATCGTGGCGGAAGGTGCGTATGAATGCGGCACTGTGTCCGGGCATATCTATTTCGGGAATTAGCGTCATGTGGTGTGCCTTACAGAATGCGACCAGTTCTTTAGCTTCTTCCAGCGTGTAATATTTGCCGGGCATCCGGGTGGTGTTCACACTATCATTCAACATCGGGAATATCTTGCTTTCCAAACGCCAGGATTGATTCTCAGTCAAGTGCCAGTGGAAGACGTTGATTTTGAATTGAGCAAGCGCGGCGATTTCACGCTTGAGTTCTTCCAAAGAAATGTAACTTCGCCCTACGTCCTGCATGAATCCACGGATACGGAAAGCAGGCCAGTCAACGATTTCAGCTCCTTGAATCTGTGTTTTTGAGTTTCTTTTCTCTGCCAGTTGTCGTAAAGTCTGCATAGCCCAATAAACGCCGCGTTCGGTCACAGCCTCAACGGTTATCCGTTTCTTGGTCACATTCAGGCGGTAAGCCTCATCCCGGTTCATCGGTATTTCGGGGAGAGAAGGCAGTAGTCTCACCTCGATGACGGCAGTTGCCTTTGGTGAGACTGTTCCACTCATTTCTGCGATAAAGGCTTCCCACTCCTGTTGAAGCACAGGAGTGGAAAGCTTCACCTTATTCACTTGAAAACTTGTATGAGAAGGGGTAAACTTTTGTGGTTGGGGGAGCAGGTGATTATCACCTGCTTTTGCCACTGAAGACGTGTATAAGTTAATTATAAAATATATCAATAGTATGAATTTGTTTTTCATGATTACAGGTCATATGGTAAGTACTCGTTTTAAATTAGTACTTGATGTCTATTTTATTATATCCCTTAGTTGGACAGCCTGGAAAGTCATGTGGGCTACACTACTTTCATATAATATACCAATTGTCTCCTTATCAATCATTGTCAGGCAAGAATATCCCCATCCTTCACCCTCGTCCAGCATCACCTGATGTTCGGGCAACCATGTGACACCTCCGTCCAGGCTTGCTTTGATAGTGATATGATGGCGGCCTTTAACTGTATTCGGGTTGGAGAACAAAAGGATATCTTTGTTTAATACATTGTCTTTCGCTTTCACGCTAATCAGGCTTGCCATACAAACCGGCTCCTGCAAAGCCTTGCGGGAAGAGGAATGTTCTGTCCATGTCTTGCCTAAATCCTTTGTAGTGGAGATTGCACGGCTACCGCCACGGTTGTCTCTCATGTTCAGCATCAACACGCCCGGTTCTACTTCCGCCACTTGGGCTTCTGTTGTATTGGTACGTGCGTAGTTATGGATTTTCCATGTCTCGCCACGGTCTTTGCTATACATGATTCCCGCATTCGGGACACGGGTAGAGTCGATAAACTGAATCGGAAATACCAATGTACCATCCTGCATGGTGATGCCACGTCCCGGGCCTTGCAGAAGGAAATACCAGGAAGGGTCTTTCACCTGCTCTGTGATATTGATGGGTTTAGACCATGTCTTACCGTCGTCCGTACTCTTTGACAACACCAACTGGGCTGTATGATTCATATCCATTCCCGGATATGAGCTCCACCAGGCACGTTGGTTACCCATTCCGTGCGTCCACGCTGCCACCACCCATACTGTGTTGGTCTTGGTATCCACTAGAATTGAGGGGTCGCCGACACCGTTCTGTGCAGCAGGCAAATCACCGGTCTCACCAAAAGCTAAAGGCAAACGCATCTTCTCCCAGGTTTTACCGCCGTCTACACTGCGGCTCAAACCTATGTCTACATGTTCCTGCAAATCGGCACTGTTATTATAACGTACATCATATACTCCCAGTAATGTTCCCTTATTGGTAGTCACCAATCCCGGAATACGGAAGGAAGCCGAACCGTCGTCACCGGCATGACGCACGCCTACCCCTACCCTATGAACTATATTCTCCGGTGAAACGGTGTGCATAAGGGCTTCTTTGTTATCAACCTTAATCGCAGCAATCTTAGCCGCAACCTTATCCAACAAAGATGCATCCGGCTTCATCTGCAAACTAATCCAGAAATAGTTGATTCCGGGGAAAAGTTTCTGATTAGCCTTCAACGCAACTTTCCGCTTCGGATTATTCACTTGCGACTTGTTAATCGAATAAGAAGGATTCGCCGCCAATGTCTTTCCCGGTGTATGGCTGGAAATATAAGATACAGGAGCAAAGAAATTCTTACCGTAGTTCTGTCTGGCTTCCGTACCACTATAATACAACTTAACGGACTGTATATCCGACATATTTACATCTTTGCCAAAATTCAAAACAACTTCGTCCAAAGTATGACTCTCTTTTGCATTCAAACGCAGCATAAACAACACATTGTCTTGTCGTTCAATCAAAACAGGAATCTGAGTTTCACGCACAAATACAGTATCTGACGCAAAAGCCTGCAAAATCACACAGAAAGAAAAGATGATTGATAAAAATAAATTCTTTTTCATGGTATTATTTAAATGTTTCATGCCGCAAATATATAAAATCGCAACGAATTTCCGCTATATTTAATAAAATAATTTATTATAAAAAGTATAATTAATAAATCAACCACCATAAAAAACGAGAACGCATATGCCAAAACGCACATACGTTCTCTTGCTTTATTTAATTATCAGCCTGAATTAATCCTATTCTTCACCTTCTCCACTGGTGAGATAACCTTCAGTCTGAACCAGTTCTCTATTATTGGTCAACGTATTGGCATCAATCGGCCATAACAGCCTTTTTTCATTTGCTGTAGAATATTTTGCCGTATAACCCAAAGTACGTATATCATACCAGCGTTTTCCTTCATACATCAACTCGCGCAAACGTTCCTTCAGAACTGTTTCAATAGGGTCATCATCACCTGCTACAAACGGATTGACAGAATAAAAATCACCGCCTTTTTCATTTGGATATGCCAAGGTTGCTTTATTTGCCTCGAAATAAGCTTCACCATATGCACGTTTACGAACGGTATTGATTTCAGTAGTGATATCTTCACCTAGTAAAGCTTTGGCTTCTGCCAAAAGCAGCAAGCAGTCTGCATACCGATAAATAGGATAATCGTCCAACCATGCACGCTCTGAGCCGCCAGGCAACATCGTACCCTGGAATTTATAAGGGAAACAAGCCTTATATACCAAGTCTTCCCCCTCTTTCACATAAACAGCCTTCACCGAACCGGCTTTACGAGTATCGCCTTCACGGAATACCTTATCATAAAAATCTTTTTTAATCTGAAGTCTTATCAAACCATTCAGTTCAGCATCTTTCGTTTCGGCAAAAGAAACTCCGTTCTCATCAAAATAATTGCCGGAAGTCATGTAAGCCTGCTGAGGAACAAGATTATTTCTAAAACTGGTCCCGCCCCACATATTATACTCATCACGTCCATTATGAATGGTGAAGATTATTTCTTTATTTTTCTTGTTCGCATAGGCGAAAACATTGGTAAAGTTGTCTTCCAAAGCGATACCCGGACAATTGTTCACTTCCTGCAAAGCCCCTTTAGCAGTACGGTAGTCAGCATCGCCACCACCCATTTGCTTGCCACTCCACAAGTATACTTCACCTTTCAACATTTTTGTAGCTCCCAACGACCAGTAATGTTTTCCGTATTTGTAGGAATAATCACCATTAAATGCCGTCTCAGACGCAGCAATGTCTTCTTTGATACGGGCCATCACTTCCGTTGCCGGCGAAGCAGCCTTCTGTATATTTGCCAAATCAATGGTCGAACCACTGGTGTAAGTCAAATGCAGAATGACATTCCCCCATGAGCGGAGCAAATGAAAGTAAAGAAAAGCACGCATCCCATAAGCCTCTCCCAAATAATATTTCTTGGTAGCTTCGGGTAGCAATCCGGTTTCTTCCGTTTTGGCAATCATCAGATTTATCTGATTGATAACTCCGTACAAATTAGCAAAATTACTGAGCCCTACGTTCTCCCTGTTTAGCGAATTGGCAGGGAAGATTTCCATGCCCTGAGTTGCCTCCCCGCCGAACGGTGCATCACCATAAATATCGGCACGAGGTTCACCCAATATAAACAAGTTGTACGAACGTTCTCTGAGCTGCGCATGCAAACCCACATTGAAAGCACTGAAGTGCGTGTCACTCTTCCAATAGTTGGCATCGGTTATTGTACTTTCCGACTCCAAATCCAAAGAGTTACATCCTGTCAGGAAAGGCAGCAAGGCTGCGCTTGCCAATAAATATTTGAATATACTTTTCATAATTCTATTCTTTTTTTAAGTCCTATTAAACTAGAATGTTAGAGATAAACCGAACAAGAGTGTTCTCGGAGTAGGATAACGACCATTATCGATACCACGACCGTATGTAGTCGATACGGCTGGTTCAGGAGATACACCACCATATCCGGTGATATAGAACAAGTTCTGTCCGGTGACATACACAGATGCATCTGTCATATGTACCTTGCTGATAAGCGATTTCGGCAACTGATAGCTCAATGTGACTTCGCGCAAAGCCAGATAATCACCCTTTTCATAATAACGGGAACTGTTGTTGTCGGCTGCGGTAGAAGCATTGTTCGAACGAGTAATATTCTTTTTCGCCAACTGGTCGGCATAGTAGAACTTCGTAAGGTCTGAGTTCGGATTTGCTTCGCTCCACATATCTTTCACATCCGTAATGATGTTGAATTGCCCCTGATATTGTCCCAACGAACGAGCTTTCAAGTCATTGTATAAGGTATGTCCCAAAGCATAGTCGAAACGGGCATAGAGTGACAGGCCTTTATATCCGAATGTAGTAGAGAAACCACCCGTAACATTCGGGAAGATGTTACCCATTACAGAACGGTCGTAACCGTTAATTATATTATCACCGTTGATGTCTTCCCAACAAGCGTCACCCGGCTCGATAGGCTGCCATCCGGCAGATTCCTTGTAAGTCTTTCCGGTAGCGGGATTGATCTGATCAGCCAGTCCGGGACCATACAAGTTGGCAACTTCATCCACACGTAAATTTGCATGTTGCTTTACGTCATCCCAGTCTTTGAAAACATGCTGCTGTCTATATCCAACCAATTCTCCCAGTTTACCGCCTTCCTGACGACCGGCAATCCATTTTGTCGGGAACTTGCCATTGGCATCTACTTTACCAGCCGCTACTTCATAACCGCCTACGCGGTTGTTCTCAACATTGTTATAAGGTAATGCAATTATCTTGTTGGCAACAGAAGTGATATTCGCAGTCATATCCCATGTGAAACCACCCTTGTTGATGATATTTGCTTTCACTTCTGCTTCGAAACCGGAATTGCGCAACGTACCCATATTCGTTACAATATCCGAGAATCCGGTATATCCGGGCAATGCTTGTTTGGTCAGCAAATCCTTTGTCCGACGGCTGTAGAAGTCGAGAATAAAAGAAAGTCTGTTCTGTAGGAATCCGATATCCAATCCCACCTCAAAGGTCTGACTCTGTTCCCAGCGCAGGTTGGTATTGAGCAATTTCTTATTATAAAGAGCTGTTGCCCCACCATAAGTTTTAGCATCCACCTGTGCATATTCTCCATAGACTTCATAATTTCCGATACCATTTACATTACCATTCACACCATAACTGAGACGCGGTTTCAAATTGGAAACGATATCGGACACTTTGGATTCTTTCCAAAAATCTTCTTCCATGATATTCCATCCTACGGATACCCCCGGGAAGAAGCCCCAACGATTGTCTTTCAAACGGGAAATTCCGTCATAACGAGCCGTGAAAGACAACAAATATTTCATGTTGTAGTTATAATTGACACGACCGAAACCGGAAAGAATGCGATAAGCCGTTTTTTCCGTACGAGTGAAAGTCCTATCGGAACCAACATTCAAGGTCGGGATATCGTCCGTAGGAGAACCTTGTGTCTTAGCTTCAAAATCAAATTGATTGTAAGTATAATACTCTCCGCCAATCATTGCATCCAAATTATGCTTTTCGGCAAACGTTTTGGTATATGTCAATGAAGCGTTAAGCTGAATCTGATTATATTTTTGAATCCAAGCTTCCGCATTACGAGTCGTATTCGGGGTAGAAGATGTCTGCGTTTGATATGCCTTGTCAAACTTCTCTCTCTGATACTGATAGTTCAATAAAGAAGCGTTTCCATTCAAAACCAATTCTTTGGGAAGAATATCCAACGTAAAGCCGATATTGTATGTGGCACGTGCCGTACTGTTCTTTTGGGTCAGCAAATCACGATAGTAAGCCGGATTACCATCCCCTGTACCACCCCCTGACGCAGGAGAACCGTCTTCCATCCAAGGATTCCATGTGGGACGCTGCGAACGGGTACGATAAAAGAATTCATAAGTACCGATCCATAATTCCGGCCGGGTAGACCATACATAAGAGACACCCGCTTTTATATTTAATATCGGAAAAATCTTATACGATCCGTTGAACGATCCACTGAAACGCTTGAAACCTGTTCCTTTAACCATACCATCTTCGTTATAGTATCCCAAGCTACTCGCAAAGGTGCTTTTCTCATTACCACCTGTAATATTCAAGTAATGGTCTTGTGTAATGGCACTGCTGCTGAATACCTCATCATCCAACTGTCCGTTGTAATCTCTAAATAAAATCTGCTTCCCGTCATAATACGGGTCGTTCATTACAGACCATCCTTCATTCTGAAGATGAGCCGTTTCATCCGTCAGATACCGAATATCGTACAATGCATTCCCTACGCCATATCCGGCTTGTGTATCTACATTGTATGGGGCCATACGTCCATCCCTTGCCTGGTTGGTACGAAGCATACCCAAACGGTTATAATAGATATAATCTTCCGCATTTACAAATTCATATCCCTTACGAGTGAAGTTTTTGCCTATCTTGAACTTATAGTTGACAGAAGTCTTTCCTTCCTTTCCACTTTTCGTTTCAATCAAGATAACACCACCATTCGCGCGAGCTCCGTAAATAGCCGTGGAAGCCGCATCTTTCAAAATTTGGATAGATTCGATATCGGAAGGATTCACATCAGACATACTGTTGCGTACAATACCATCTACAACAACCAAAGCGTTACTGTTGTCACCAGTGATAGTCGCTCCACCACGTAAAGTAATATCCGGATTCGTACCCGGCTGACCAGTAGTGTTTACTACCCGGAGACCTGTTACGGAGCCTTGCAAAGACTGCCCGGCATTACTGAATGCTGCGTTTTTCAAAACAGAGTTGTCCAATTTAGAGATTGCAGTCGTCAACGTCGCACGTTTCTGAGCCCCACCATACCCTGTAACCACCACTTCATCCAAAACTTCCGTGTCATCGTGTAAGATGACATTCAACATCTGTCCGGCAAACTTAATTTCCTGTGTTTTATAACCGACGAAAGATATTTGAATTATATCTCCGTCCTTCACATTGCTTAAGGTAAATTTACCATCAATATCCGTAATAGTACCATTAGTGGTACCTTTCACTATTACAGACGCACCAATAACAGTCTCACCGGACTGGTCAGTAACCACACCTGTAGCAGTTTTAGTCTGTGCCATAGCCCCTATCAAGCCAAATAAGCACAACATCAACAAAAAGATGTTTCTTTTCATAAGTATTACTTTTAGTTAATAAAAAAAGAGTTGTTCACATATCTCACCTAAGTTCGATTAGAACTTAGGTGAGATATTTCTTGGAATTATTTCTATTTCATAATCAATTTTATTTTTATCCA
>NZ_JANJZR010000063.1 GCF_024623065.1 Bacteroides acidifaciens | reverse complement strand
ATCGTAACTAGTCATAAAAGTTTTTTAGGGCAAAGATACTAATTGTTGAGAAGCCCACATGATTTTATCGGTGAGCCCAAAACACATCTGAACGACATCTTTATTTTTACTAAAGCCACAATTGTTGTTACAAAGTAAGCATTCGGTAAAGTACGTATTTTTTTCTCAAACTTGCGTCATTGACTTTACGTCCAAAAAGTAAAGTTATGATGACACGAGAAGAAGTAGCAGAGATAATGAATTACTGCAAAGAGCACAAAGTGACTTATAAGTCAAGATTAGAGGAACTCAATATCCCCGTATGGCGGTTTTATGACAGCAAATCCCGTTATGCCGCCGAGCAATCATCTGGTAAAACGGCTCAAGGTGAGTTTATCGAGCTTCCGCACAGCGGATCTTTTGTTCCTGTTCCTTCATTTGCCGGTACAACCGGACGGAAACAGAAAAGCACACCGGCCACGCCAAACGGATTGAAAGAGATAGAAATACGTACCCCGGCCGGTAGTGCCATATGCATTTGCGGTGAGCTAAATGAAAAGGAACTGTTTTCAATCATCCAGGCCTGCAGCCATGTTCAGCCTTAATGACAGCATGCACTATCTGTTATATAACCGCCCGACTGATATGCGCAAAAGTTTTCATACTCTCAGCGGTGTCATCACCGACGCCATGGGTCAGGACCCCTGCAACGGCAATGTGTATATCTTCATAAACCGTGCCCGTAATCGTATAAAGCTCCTGCATTGGGAGCCGGGCGGCATGGTGCTGTACTCCAAACTTCTGGAAGCAGGAACCTTAGGAAAACCTGATTCTGCCAATGACAATGAGGTCTGTACAAATATAGAATGGCGGGAACTTGTCATGATTGTGGAGGGTATCATGGAAGACCGCGACTCTCGTCGCACGAGACTTGAAAACCTGAAGAAACTTCGAAAATAGTACCCATTTTTTACTCTGTTTGCTTTTGTATGTCATTGGATTTTAGTATATTTACATTGTGAAACAATGAGATGCAGATGCTTACGGAAGAACAGGAAAAAGCCTTATTGGAAGAATTAGAGCAGCTCCGTCATGATAAAGCGGCGCTTATCAGCAGGGTTTCCTCACTGGAACAATCCCTATACTGGCTTCGGAAAAAAGTCTTTGGCCGGATGAGCGAGAAGAATCTTCCGCTCGATCCCAACCAACTGTTCCTGTTCTCAAAAGCAGAAATGTCCTCCATGGAAATATCCCGAATGAAGAAGGAAGTCCGCAAAAGCGATGAAGAAATCACCAGAACCATAAAAGTCAGGGAGAAGCCGGCTCGCAAGCCCTTGGATACATCTTCTCTTTCGGTAGAGGTTGTTGATCTTTACCCCGAAGGGACAACTGATGCGGAAGGTCGGCTTAAGGATGATTTCATTGAAATCGGAAAGGAAGAGAGTTCACGCCTGGAACGTGTTCCGGCAAAATTATATATCCTGAAGACTGTCCGTCACAAAGTGATAAGTAAGTCCGATATGGAGAAATACCCTGAGGAAAGGCAGATTCTGATTCACCCTCTACCTCTTGTTCCGGTCAGTAAATGTATGGCAGGCGCCTCGGTCCTGACGGACATTATCATCGGCAAGTTCATGTATCATCTCCCGTTCTACCGTCTGATACAGCAGTATCGCGAATCAGGAATCAGCATAAGCGAATCTACCATGTGCGGATGGTATGAAATGGCGGTAGAGAAACTCAGGTTGCTGTACAACCTGCTCAAACAGAAGATACTCTCCAGTGAGTATATACAAGTGGACGAGAGTGTCATTCCTGTGCTGGACAATGAGAAACATAAGGCGAAAAAGGGGGATGAGTGGTGCGTGCGCGACGGCATCACGGGAGACGTCATGTTCCATTATGACCGTGGCAGCCGTTCGGGTATGGTAGCCCGTGAACTGCTGGGATGCTACCATGGCATTGTGCAATGCGATGGCTATGCAGCTTACGAACAGTTTGAGCGGATGAAAGGAATCACTCTGGTCGGCTGTTGGGCACATGTCAGAAGGAAGTACGTGGATGCCCTGGAAGAAAATAGGACGCTGGCCACACAGGCAATACACTACATCGGCAAGTTGTACAAGATAGAATCTGAAGGACTCACAGCTGAAGAGCGTAAGGAGAAACGTATCAGTGAGGCCTATCCGCTGATACTTGAATTTGAAAAATGGCTGCAGGACACCTATCTTAGAGTGCTTCCTAAAAGCCGTATGGGTAAAGCCATCGAATATACGTACACGCTTCTTCCAAGACTTTCCAGATACGTAAACGACGGAAGAATCGAAATTGATGACAACCGTATAGAAAATGCCATAAGACCTTTGGCTTTGGGAAGAAAGAACTATCTGTTCTGCGGCAACGATGCATCCGCATACAGGGCTGCCATCGTATACTCACTGATAGCCACCTGCAAATCAGCAGAAGTAGACCCTAGAATCTGGATGGAAGATGTCCTGAGCAAAATCCCATATTATGAGAGGGATGAGAAGAATATGGAAGAACTTCTACCACGTAATTGGACAAAATCCTATCAAACTTGTTCCGAATAGATACTATTAGTTCCGAATCAGCTACGAATAGCACCGGTTCGGAACTAATTCACAAAATTTGCAACGTGGTTTACCGAATGCTTACGAACAACTTGCAAAGCTTAGGCAACTTATAGACTATTCTATAGAAAGTTGGGTTTCGGTATTGGCTAATCACCGCGCCGAACAATCGAAACTTATTACCGAGCATGAATCCAATATGCGCAAAATCCTCAGATGTAATGAGGGTGTTTGGTACTCAGATTTTTGGATGAAAGTCTTGGTGATATTCTTGCTCGTCTATACAGTGGGGGTGGGATTAATTGTATATTGCGCCACTTGAAGTATCACATATAATAGTCAAGGTTTGCGCTGTTTTTAACTTGCCAGCAAATTACCGGCAAGTTAAATTCTTGTTATGTAGTTATTTTTTGCGACGATATTTCTGATTTGGGTCGTTGGGTTTTTCGGGAATAGTACGTTCAAGAACACCGAGCTCTATTAAGGAAGTAATATACTTCTGCCGATTTTTAGATTGATTGGAAATTTTCAACCTATCCATAATCTCCTGCGCAGTCCTCGGTACGGAACAAAAGTTCCTAATATCCTCTTCTTTCTTTGTCAGTTTACGAGTAACCAAGTTTACGCGAGGTTGGTTACTTTCCTTGTCAGCTTGGTTACTTTTATGCTCATTAGCAGTCATAACTTGGTTACTTTCTGCTTGAACTTGGTTGTTTTTTTCATTAGCTTGGTTACTTTTACGCTCATTAGCAATCATAACTTGATTACTTTCTGCTTGAACTTGGTTACTTTCGCGAGGTATGGTAATAACAAACTCGTTGGCGGCATGAGTGATTTCTTTGTCTTCTACCCCATTTGAAAAAGCGGCATTTGGATTGTATTCAAGCGCACGGCGCACCCCACTTCCTGCTCCGGTATAGGGCAACAAGTAATTTGCATTCGTGAACAAAAACATATTTCGAGGCATTGATGTACCATTCTTAACATCCTCAATAGTTAATCCATTTGGCAAGGTTCCCGGACTGTGAATTTCTACACGATTGTCAAATATGAAAATACGAATCGGAGACTTAATATTCAGCGAGCGGTGTACAAGTGCATTAACGACATACTCGGTAAGACTTTCGTAAGGTATCTCCAGTTCACCTATAGAATTGAATTCCTTTTCAACCTGAACCTTACGCAGATTGCGAGTAAAGAAATTCATAATGGTACGGAATTGATGGAGCAAGTTACCCTCAATTTCCATATCATGCATTTTATCTCGGAATTGTGTACCACCAACAGAATTACCGATATAGCTGATACATTTTGCTGTCATGACAGGTAGCCAACGTTGCGTATATTTGCCGAATAGCAGCATTGCCGCAACATTAATTTTGCCATCCGGACGGATGAAATGTAGATTTCTGAGCAATTTTTCGATGGTTGTTCCTTTTATAATGGTTTCGGCCATTGCATCAAGCGAATAATCTTTCATATTCAACTCGTCGATGTTTTTCCCTTTAAATACTGGTGCAAAACGGCTCATTAGATAAAGTTTGATAGTATCTGCATCCAAATCATCAATAGTGGCATTAGGTACAGCAGCCTCGTCAGGGGCAAAACTACCGCATTCACTCATCATCTCCGCAAGCTCTGAATTGTCGAACACCTTACGTTTGTCTGCACCATTCTTCACCCATATAATCCCCTTGTTGTCATGATATGGCTTGTTCTTACCTTCTGGAATTGTGGCGATAACAACTCCACCACCTTTCACTGGAACATTCTCCACTTCTATTAGTATATTGGGAATAACATTTTCTGATGCAATATTTGTCAGTAGATTTGTCACTTCCTGCAATTCTTGATATGACAGAGCATTGATTACCCCCGTCTTGTCATTTATGCCTATGACAAGTTGTCCACCACGAGAATTGCAAAACGCCACTATCTCGCAACTTATGTCATATCGATCATTCGCACGCTCCTTAAACTGTAACTTTCCATCCTCTGCCAAGTCACGCATTTGTAGTAGTTCTTGCTCTGTCATATTCTTTGATAATAATTTTTGCTTATTATATGTTTCAGCTTTAACTCGGATACTTTATGGTTCCTGTAGAAATCTAATGTCAGACTCTATTAAATCTGCGTCTGTCAAAAAACCTAATTTATATTTTAGGATACGTCTAAGTTTCACTTTCCCTCCTCCTGACAAAGAAAAATAATCACTAGTATAATCAACGTCTGAAATTAATGAAATATATTTTTCAAATGAATCTTGAATGCCTTCATTCTCAATGATAGCTTTCAATATATCAAACAACACAGATATGCCTATTGTCTTAGTAATGACACTATCTGCTGACGCATTTTTCCATAGAATTTCATTCACTGCATCAAAATACCTAAATATAATTTCATATATTTCTTCGTCTTTGTTTTCTATATACAAGTTCCTTAATACAGAAGTATCTCGTTTGCCATTACTTTCCATTTTTCCCAAATCAGAACGAGTACCAGTTCCAGACCACAAAGAACGTTTCATGGCAAGGAAATCTCTATCTTTTTGAGGATTAGAAGATATGAGGTGCATGATGCCTTCCACCATAGCTGCCGTTGACAATAGCCATTTTGTTCTATCTGTAATTTCTTCTATTGACGAGAAAAGCGGGGCTAACTTTATCTTTTGATAAAGCGGAGAATCTTTTCTAAAATTAAATTTTCGAGTAAGATAAACAGCTAATTTTTCTGGCGACCAGGTATTTGAAGGTTTGTCTTCAACATCATATCCAAAAAGTTCTAAAGCCAAGCTTTTATCAACTCTTTTTTGATTACCGTTTATTGTAGCGAAAAGATATGCTTGATAAGGATTGGGTAAATCCAAAAATATGGAGCAGACTAATTCTATATCCTTAAATTGTTCTTCTGTATAAGAGAACGCATTAAGCCTATGTTGACCGTCAATTATTAGTGATGAAACTTCTGACGGAATTTTTATTTCAAAGCAATCAGAAATAGAAGTTGGATGTATACTCCATCTTTTAGACTGCTCTTCTATAATATTTCCTTCATTGTCAACGTTTGCGGCAACTAAAATAGAAGTAGGAAAGCACATCTCGGCAGATTTTATAAAATTCGCGATTGCCTTTAATCTCGGCAATTTAAGAGGTCTTTGATTTCCGACCAATTTCCCCTCTTTATTATAACGAGCAACAGAAGATGTTGAAATCTCAAGTAAATCTTTTGCTTTGATTTTTGCAATAAAGAAGTCTCCAAGAGGTTGGCTAACTCTTATTCCATATATTTTTTTCATACGATAATATAATTCTATATATCTCCTCCAAGTGGACTTGTCGGATTTTTGAAAATATTTCTATGTCTATTCTGATACCACCACAACCAGCAATATAAGAAATAAACAAGTATAGATATAATTAGAGCAGCAATCTCAGATCGTTTAAGAATACCAACTACTATAATTGATGCCAATAATGGTACAACTAACCATGCAATACCGTAAAAGTCATCGTTGTCATCTCTAGTTTCTGACTTGTTGTCTATCATTTCTAAGATTCTTTCTGCAGAAGCACATACAGAAGCAATAGCAATTGTAATTAATCCAATTGCCACGTCTTTACATCCTATATCCAGAAACAGAATAGACATCCATATACTGCTAGATCCACATATTAAGAAAAATAATATGAAGAACATCAATTTGCGCCTATGTGATTTTATCCAGTCCATAATTTTTCTTATATTATTTTTCTTTCCAATACTGAACAACTTCAAACAAGTCGCCTTTTTGCAATTCTTTAATATTAGATACACATTGTCCGTTATCTAATTTTTCAAGATTTCGCAGAGTTCGAGATCCATCCTTTTCACTCAGACCTAAGAATTTGTTTATTGCTTTTGTATTATTAAGGTCGTTTATCGGTAAAAGGAATGCTGTTTCACATTCTTGCGAGAAATCGAAATTGCCTTGGTTATACTCCGATATGCCTTGAGAGAGAAGAACTATAGAGACTCCATATGACCGAATTTTTCTAAGTAAAACTTCCAAAATCTCCAAAGACTTTTTTTCTCGGAATAAATCGTGAGCTTCATCAATCATTAACACATAACGCATGCTTCGGTTACCATCAATGACTTCTGTGCCACCCATATTTGTGAACACATTAAAGATGTAGTTAATGATGAGGAAGATTGACGTGAATCGAACCGTACTATCCAGCTCACCTGATAGAGAAAAATAATAATTGTTATTTAGGAAGATACTTGGATCATTAACTCTTGACGCAAAGAGTTCATATTCACTAAGACGTTCCATAATCTCAGTAAGAGTGTCACGGTTATCGCCAACCGATTCAATTACCAAATCATAGATTTCCTTCAATGAAGGATGCTTACCGTCCTTATGTTGAATAAACGCTTCTTTGGTAGCATCTTTTAGTGTTTGTTGCTGCCTCTTGCCGATATTGGAGTATTTAGCAATAATGTCAACAAACTTATTTATACCTACCAGTTTGTTCTTTTCGTTAACATTGTCAATGAATGAAACGGGATTCAAAGGGAATGGTGTATGAGGCGCATTTATACATTCTGTATGAGTTTCTGTAAAAAAGTCACTCATTTTGTTTTTGTCATCCTCACTCAATCCCTTAAAATCAAGGAACAAGAAGTTGACTTGCCCTTGCGTCTGCTTATATAGTTGACGAAGAAACTCAAGTGCGAATTGAGTCTTACCGGAACCTGACTTTCCGGCAACAGCAATATGCTGATTATTGTAACGAGTGGAATCGTTGAAACAGCAATATATATTCTCACCTGTCGAAATATTATAGCCCACTTTTATTTGGATTGGTCCTGAAAAGGTAGTTTTTGTGATATGTTGATTTCGATTTTCAACACAATCAAATCTTTCAGGAGTATCCTCAATCAAATCAACTCCTTTTCTGAAGTATTCAGTTAAGAAATCGAAGAAAGTATATTGTGGATTGTTTTCAAACAGATAATTTATCTTTTCTAATCCATGGTCAATATGCAACTTTATATATTTGGGAATAAGCTCATCATTTTTAGTTATTCCATATGCCTGACAAATTAAGGCAATATAGAAATCTCTATACTGTCCATCAAACAGAATATGGTCTTTGTATTCTTTTCCTTGTGAATCGTAGGTAGAAAATTCCTGTTGGGTAAAGCGTTTTCCCGTAGACAAAGAATAGCCTAATGCAATACGAGCTATCACATTTTCTTTTGTACCCCCAGTAAGTTTTTTTGTTAATTGGGTTACAATGGCTTGATTTTCGCCAGATGTTTTGATGTTAATTTGCATATCCGCTATTGTTGTATTCTTCGAAAAGATTTTCTGGTTTCACTTCAACAAAGTGTGAACCATTCTTCTCATTATTTATTAAATAGGATTTATTCACAATCGGTTGAATATATTGATATTCTTCTTCCGTCAATTCTTTTTTAAGAAGGGGAAAGAGAATCACTTGTTTTGAAACATTTGGATAGAACTTCGTGAGTACATTCTTTGTATGTTGTGGGTCAAATTTCTGCATAGGACTATCTATGAAAACAGGAAAATCAATTTCTGTTTCATCAACCAAAGCACTTAACAGCGCAGATGCAAACATCTGGCGTTCACCCATGGAAAGAATGCTATTGTCAATTTTCTTGTCATCATATCCAAATAGGCAGATGTCAACATCATCGCCATTGCCATTGATGTCAACAATTACCTTTTTAACAAGATTGGTCTTGTGCAAATATGATTGAAGTTTTGTCTCTAATTTCTTCGCAAGAGCCTTTTTCTTTTCATCTTTGAAGCGAATAAGGAATTTTTGTATCGTATTGATCAGACGCGTAGCCTCATTGTCAACTGCGCGGTTCTGATCAGACACATTTATTTTTTTAGAGAGAATCTCCTTTTGCTTTTTGTGAGCAATCACTTGTTCTTGAAGTGATTCTATTTCACTTTGTCTTTTCCCGATCTCAATACCTATAGAATCTATCTGACGGTCGATATTCTCTTTTCGGGTTCTCAAATCTTGAACATAATCGCTCTCTGCCTTTTTCTCAGCCTCTCGAATGTTCTTTTCGATTGTGTATAATTCTGATTTAGCCTTGGTGTATTTGTTAATTAGATTTTCAAAAGAGGACTTACTATCTTTGATTTTCGCAATAATATGCGTAAATTCATCAATCTGTCCTTGGCTAAAGTCATGCAACGTACTGAAGTGCTCAAACTTACTTTCATCAGAAACATTGTAAAAATGCTTTTTGATGAGTTGTCTGATTTGAAGCTCGTAGAAGTCTCTAGTCTTTATATCTATTGAGAAATGAAGTTCTTTCTTTGCTTCTTCAATATCGCCAAGTATGACATCAGTTTTATCATTAACTCCTTCCAACTGAAGCTTGTTCTGCTTATACGCTTTTTCTGTTTCTAATTGGGTTGAAAGTTCAGCCATAATACCTCCAGCCAAACCAAATGGAATAAGACTGTATAAATCTTTAAGACTGTCATCTGCTTCCCTTAACACTATGCCAAGTTCCTCCTTTCGATTATTCAATTTTTGCAATTCATCGGCTGACATCATATCGCCTTCACGAATCAATCTTGATTGAAGTTCGGCAGAATTATGACGTTTAAACACTCTGTCTTCTTCCAAATTAGATATTTCTTCGATCAATCTGCCAATTTCTCCTTCTTTAAAATCAATATCTGCGATTAGCCCATTAAACTCGCGCTTCTCTTGAGGTTTAGCAGATGATTTCCTATAATCATCCTGAATTCTAACCAACTCATTTTTGAGATCTTCGTATTTCTGTATGCCAAGAACTTGAGAATATGCAAGACTTAAATCTTTTCGTTGTTCTGGAGTATTTATTTGAGCAAATGAAACTATCTTTTCTGCATCAAAGAAAAAGAATTTTGCAATCTCTATTGGAAGTATGTAATCCCGAATAAATATTTCCTCTTCTTTTGCAATTTCCTCTTTTGATCCCGTGAACAAATCGTTTTTCCGGCCATCAATCAGAATTTCTAACTCGTCATCATAATTTGTTGCACTATCATAGGAACGAACAATTGTTATCTCGGTGCAAGGCGTATCAGGAATTTCTACGTCCGTAAATGTAACGGACACAGAGAACCGAGTTTCGCCTTCTTTCTGTGCAGCAAAGTTGAGACTATTACCAATGTATTTACTATAACCTCCTTTTTCGTCAATTTCTTTACGATATAGTTCATCAACCTTCCCCATGTTCTTACCATATAGGCACCAAACTAATGACATGAGAAAAGTTGTTTTGCCGAAACCATTATTACCACTGACGATAATCAGATTCCTATTCCCATCGGGAAAAAGTTCAATCTTATTCTTCCCTTTATAAATTCGGAAATTATTAAGTTCTATTTCGCGTATCGTCATGATTTCTTTTTATTTACAAATTCCTCTAAACGAGATTCAATTTCTGTTTTCAAGCCACGGCGTCGCTGCATGAGTGACTTGCTTTTCTGAAGCATAAGAAGTTGCTCTATCAATTCACCTTCTTCAAGGTTCTCTTGGCAAATTTCTTTCATCAAATCTGCTTCCAATTTGTTTTTTATCTTGCCCTCTTCCATATTTAATGAGGAATTATAGATTTTGTTATATATTTCTGATACTTGATGTGCAAAGTTAAAATCTCGATACCAATTCACTTGAATTGCAATCAATTCTTGATCTGTAATGAGTTTTATTTCAGGATTATATTGTTGCAATTCATGTTGAACATTTAACAGCCCTTCCAACATTTTCGCTCTATATGTGAAAGTGTAGGATCCCATATCGTTCACGGCTCTTCTTCCATCCCGTCGCAACGGGAACCGATTCTCAATGATATTCCGTTCTTGATCCAGTTTTAACCTAAAATCATAAAGCGGTTGCATCCATTCTCGCCCATTTTTTATAAGCGAACGCATGGACTTATCATCCTTCACAACAGTACAAGTCCAACAACCGAAACGACTTTGACCACAAGAACCATGACTTTTGTCTGTTACAACGGTTGGACATTCGTAATCGTCCGCACTCGCATCAACATAAATGTTAAACAGGATTTTGTTATCAAATCCCCAAGGAGATGGAATGGTATTTATTATGTACCAGACTTCTTCTAACATCAATTCTTTGATTGGTGCATAGACATATGTATTTGTCAACAGAGTATGATTGGTAAGTCGCTTGCCATGAATTTCATGTTTCTTGATGGAACGAGCGCGAGTTGCACTTTCAGCCTTTCTTGTTCCTATTAAAATTATAGCTTCCCCACACTCGTCAACTTGTTCAATTATGAAACGAGCAGTAGGTTTAATTTTCATTTTCTCTGTACACCATCTAAATGCTGTGTTCGGGACAGGATAACCTTTCCCGATAACATTCACCCAAAATGAATCTTCCAATCGAGGCGTAGTCTTCCGGACAAAAATAGGCAAATCTTCTTCTCTCGCTTTTTTTTCTATCTGTTCAAGAACTTGATCAACATACGATGCAATTATAGGATTTTCAACCATTGTATCATTACATACTACATATATTGGTCTACGAAGTTGAAATGGCCCCGGTAGTTCTTTTAATTTTTCGAGCGCAATCCATACAAGCATTAATAATACTGTTGAATCTTTTCCTCCACTGAATCCTATAATCCATGGTCGGGTTGATTCATCAGCATACGCATACTGGTCAAGAATTTCATCTATTATATATTCAATACGTTTATTCCTCATTTCGGATTTTTATCATAAATCAGACATTTGATTTATAGGTTAAAAAGTTTTAAAGTCTTTATTCACTAAATCGGTCAATTCGACATCTAATAGGTGTGATATTTTAATTAGGGTTTCAATATCTGGCTGAGAACTATTTGTACACCATTTTGAAACGGTGGATGGGTTGACATTTAATTGCTCACACAACCACTTATTTGTTCTCTTCTTCTCCGCTAAAACAACTTTCAGACGATTTATATCTGTTTCCATCTTGGCAAAATTTGTTATTTGCTCACAAAAATAGTGATTTCATTTCACTCGACAAAAGAAATGGATTAGTTTATGATGAAAATAACCAGAAATACTGATTTGAATCATTATAATAAACACAGTTGCTATAGAAGTTCTATTTATATGTTATCAATACACGTAGTGTCGGAGTTAGTGTCTTAGTTGGTGTTAGAGTTGATATTAAAAGTGTCAGAGTGTCCTTACTATCTATGTCTATAGTGCTAATACATTCTTGTCGCAAACCTCAAAAATAATTGCGACAACATCATGCTTTATGTCAATAGATGGTACTTGTATTTGTTAAATGGGCTTAGTACAGTCTTCGCTCCTGCTTGTTTCTGCGTAAACAATGCGTAAACAAACTATTTCAGTTAGGGGGATTTAGTGAATTTCATAGAGGATAGCGAATTTTGCAACTAACTGATATTCAACAAGGATTAATAAAACGGACTATCACAGAATATCATCTTATCGTTCTCATAATCTGGAGGTCCCTGGTTCAAGCCCAGGCTGGTCCACAAATAGAAAACCTCATAAACAATAGTTTATGAGGTTTTCTATTTTGATACTCCATCCTTCCTTGAAATATGGGGCCAAGCAGAAATATGGCTAAATTGGTGGAAAATCACCTCGAAACACATCACTGTTGATCTATTGTTGACCTCAAATCGATAGGTCAAAAGATAAGATTACATAGAAAAACTCCCATAAGTATTCAGCTCACAGGAGTTTTTCTATGCAATCCCATTCAATTCTTTTACTCTAATACCTATTAATTTAATATCAACTGAAAAGCTATAAAGTTTAGCGGAAGTCTTTCAACTCTTCCTGTAATTTCTGGCGAGTAAAGAAAATACGGCTCTTTACTGTACCCAATGGAAGATTCAGTTTATCTGCAATCTCACGATATTTGAATCCGGCTACATGCATAGCAAACGGCACTCTATATTCTTTAGGCAAAGCGTTGACTACGCGGCGCATCTCCTTCAAGTCATAAGCCCTTTCTGTACTCTCATATGAGGAATCCTGCGGCAGGTTGATATGATAAAGATTATCGGTCTGATCAACAAATGTCTGATCGCGTACAACCTTGCGATAATTATTAATAAAGATGTTCCGCATTATCGTATACATCCATCCCTTGAAATTTGTGTCAGGGGTATATTTATCTTCGTTATCCAACGCCTTTAATGAAGTTTCCTGTAACAAATCGTTTGCTTCTTCACGATCGGTCGTCAGTTTGTATGCGAAACGGAGTAATTCGTCCTGTACTCCCACCAGGTCTTTTTTGAAGCTTAAACTTTTCATATGCGTTACTTTTAATATGTGAATACTCAGCGTAATAATTTTGATGGTGCAAGTTTACGGGAATTCAACAGAAGTGACAGGTCAAGAACAAATATTGTTTAGGGGAAAATCTATCAGCGGATAGTTTTTAGGTCATTTTAGATAGATTTCGGGTGGTGCTTGGAGTATTTTATAATAAGAAAATCCCATTTTGATGTCACACTTGACTCAAAATGGGATAACACAAACAAAACAAACAATATTAGCGATTTTCACAAACAGCTGTTTCTTTTTCCGATTAAAGATTTATAAGACTTATTTAGATTATGTCGCCAAGACATTAACAAAAACAAAAGTATTACTTTATTGTAATATAGTAGATAGGATCTAAGAATAGTTATAAAGAATAATTGTTTTATGTATAAATAATCGTATTGGACTATAAAAAATAATTTTTTATGATCTGTTATACAAAAGGATAATCCATTTATTTTCTTATATATTGCAAGCTGTACTTTTTAAAAACAATATAATTCTCCCAGGACCTCTTTTCTTACAAAAAATAAATTTCCATATCTAGGCAATATACAATCAAACACCTATTCTTTTTATCTATGGCTGAGAAGGGCAGAACGTCCGAATCGTCAATAAAGGGAAATATAACGAGAGCACAGAGTATCACCCGCGCACTCCACATCCGTTACTGGTAGAAATATATTATCCTCAGGGAGAGTATCTCGACGGAAAAGGATGCATAGACAGCTCACGCATAAGCAGGATTTCCATGCTCACACCAACGCACAGGATGGGGGCCGCCGAAAAGGCCAACCGACCTGATACTGCAACAGATGATGAACATCAGTCCACTGCATAATCGGGAGTTGGAGAAACAGCTTGTCGCATTACTCGCCGAACTTCCCGAAAAACCAATCAAAGACTTAAAGAAGTTATTGGAAATCTATGCGGAACGGCTATCAATCAATAACAGCAAAGCCGAAGATGAACGCGTCCGACACCTATTGGATGTATGGAAAAGCGTAGCCAATCTGAAGAAAGCAGTAGCTAAATATCAGGCGATAGAAAGAACTACAACAAACGCTTATTGGAGTTAAAGCCAAAAAGAAGTATCTTTGGCGCACTAAATACAAAAGCCCGAATGAGATTTCTAAAATACAGTTTGCCCATTCTCTGCCTGCTACTAGCAGAATGTACTTCCGTCTTCGGTCACAAGGAAAAGGGAAGCCCCGACATAGCGGAATACGAGCATCCATCGGATGACATACAACTCCGGAAAGAATGTCCTCCTGCTCCGCAACCGGCGAAAAGCGCAATGGCTCTCTATATGGACTCTTTAGGACTGGTGAACGTTGCCGAACTAGACAGCAGTCTGGCCGTTAAACTGATGTACACACAAGCCGACAATTTCACCGGGGAAGTGCTTTATGACAACCTGTCGGAAGCCTATCTGCATCCAGACGCGGCATATGCCCTTGTGAAAGCACAAAGAGCATTGAAAAAACTACACCCGTCTTACAGTCTCCTCATTTATGACGCCGCACGCCCGATGTCCATACAAAAGAAAATGTGGGATGTAGTGAAAGGAACATCTAAATACAAATACGTGTCCAACCCGAACCGTGGCGGAGGACTCCACAATTACGGGCTGGCAGTAGACATCAGTATCCAGGATTCTTCGGGACAACCATTACCAATGGGTACAAAAGTAGACCATCTAGGCGTAGAAGCGCATATCACCCAAGAGAACGAACTGATACGTAACGGAAAAATGAGCGAGGCAGAGCGACAAAACCGGATACTGTTACGAAAAGTAATGAAAGAAGCCGGATTCCGTGCATTGCCCAGCGAATGGTGGCACTTCAACTTTTGCAGCCGTGATGTAGCCAGGCAGAAATACAAGGTAATACCATAACCCAATGTTCAGCAATAACCGTACTATCACTGTTATACGACATAATAATACCCTATACAACGTAACAATACGCATATGCAAATCTCTCCCGAAACCCAACTATTCATTCGTAAACACCAGTCGGACGATATACGCGCCTTAGCCTTACAAGCTAAAAAGTATCCGAATGTAGACATGCCGACTGCCATCACCCAGATAGCCGGACGACAGGTTGCCGCCGAGAAAATCCCATCATGGAAAGAAATAGAAGACATATGGTATCCGAAACATTTGTCACTGGAACAATGCTCTTCGGAAATCACCGCCCGCTACAAGGCAAGCCTCCTGCAAGGTGAATCTTTGACCGACCTTACCGCAGGCTTCGGGATAGACTGCTCTTTCCTTGCCAGCAATTTCAAATCGGCCACTTATGTAGAACGTCAAGAAGAACTTTGCGAAATAGCCACACACAACTTTCCCTTACTCCATCTGAATCACATTACCGTCAGAAATGAAGATGGCATAGCCTACCTGCAAGCAATGTCTCCCGTAGACTGCATATTTCTCGATCCTGCCCGCCGCAACGAGCATGGCGGCAAAACCGTAGCCATCTCCGACTGCGAACCAGACGTAGCCGAACTGGAGGAACTTTTACTAAGCAAAGCCAACCGGATAATGATAAAACTCTCTCCCATGCTCGACCTTTCATTAGCACTGAAAGAGCTGCGACATACGCAGGAAGTCCATATCTTGTCCGTCAACAACGAATGTAAAGAGCTACTGTTATTACTCGGACAAAACCCGCCGGCAGAAGTCCCAATCCACTGCGTAAACCTCTTCACAAAAGGAGAACAGGAAGAACAACACTTCGTATTCACCCGTGAACAGGAGCAGCGCAGTGAATGTGCCTACACGGATGCATTAGGCAACTATCTGTATGAGCCGAATGCGTCTCTCCTGAAAGCCGGTGCTTTCCGAAGTACCGCCACAGCCTACCCGGTAAAGAAACTGCATCCCAACAGCCACCTTTATACTTCCGATACGCTGATTAGCGGCTTTCCCGGAAGAATCTTCCGTATCGTCAACCAATGCAGTTTCAATAAGAAAGAAATAAAAGAAAGCCTGGCAGACCTTAAGAAAGCGAACCTCACCGTCCGCAACTTTCCGGCTACCGTGGCCGAACTACGCAAACGCATCAACCTGGCAGAAGGGGGAGATACCTACCTATTTGCCAGCACATTAAATAATGGCCAAAAAATTCTGATTCGTTGTGAGAAGTTCTAATATATTTTCTACTTTTGCAAAAAGGACGTATTATCTAAACTAATCTATATGAAGCGAACACTGATAAAAGCGATTTTATTATTCATTGTGATCACTTGCCACTCTTCCCTCTTCGCACAAAGGGATTTCAAGAGACACGAGTTCACCTTTCATGCGGGCTATGGTGTTATGCTCCATAATCCTCCCTCACTGACACTGACCACCCATAGTTACCAACGCGACCTCGCACAAGGCGTAAGCTGGAATGGGCAATATACTTTCCGCCCTCTCAAACGCTTTGTTTTCGGCGCAATCTACTCCGGATTCTCCTCCAAAGGCAGTCATCCGGAAGGAAAAGACCACTTATGGACTCATTTCATGGGCGCCCAGATTGGTATGTGCAATGCTTATACAAAGCATTGGCAGGTTCGTGTGGAAACCGGCCCCGGTGTCGTATTTCTACGAAATAACAGTCAGGTATTCGGTAAAACACGAAAAGTCAACGCCTGTAGTATCGGACTTCTTACCCAAGCCGATCTTACCTATAAACTGACTCCCAATGTAGGAATCGGACTGGGAGTACAATATATGTTCAGCGGACTTTTCAAGATGAGGTCTCATTATCATGGAGAAACGATTGATGTAAAATTCAACTCAAATAATGACTCAAACCTCACACGACTAAATATAACGACGGGATTATCCTATTATTTCTAACATTTATTGTAATAGCCATGAAGAAATCAATACTCATCCTTCTCACTATTCTCAGTTTTTGGAGTTGCATGGAAGATGACACAGTCGATATCACAGTCCTGCCCTCCGCCACAACTACGGGTGCCGATACATTCGGCTGTCTTGTAGACGGCTGGATTTATGTAGGTGGGCGGTACCTTGGATGGGGACACTCAAACACATGGACTCACGACTCATTCCGCTATAATGAAGAAGAGGATAAACTATCCGTTTCCGTCACTGTGAAGCCTGCAATCAGCATCTATTTCACCCTGTTATCCCCTAAAGAAGGTAAAGAATCAGTGATTACGGACGTGCGGTTCGAAGGGGAAGAGTTGGAAGACGGAACAGCCTTTATAAGCCGCTTCGATACGAATAAGCGAATAATCAGCGCGACATTCGGCAATGGCGAACGTCTCACTAACGGACGTTTTGATATTCATTACACTATACTCGGAAGCGATTAACCGTTCAATCCGATAGCCCCTCAAAAATGTTGTAATACAAACGTAGCATATTTGTTACGCGTTATTCAAGCAACTGTAAAGAGTAAGAAACCTTAGCTCTCTACTTTTGCGGCAAATAATTAACGCACGCTAACATTTATGAAACGACTTTTAAAATTACTCCCATTCGTTCTTTTAGTCATGAGCACCGGCGGTAACACTTTTGCAGAAGAAAAAGTGAACGTAGTGAAGCAAGGTACTATCCGCGGACGCATTGTGGATACTTCCAAACAAATTCTTCCGGGAGCATCCATCTACATCGAAAAGCTACACACCGGAGTGACCAGTGACATCAACGGTTACTACACTTTCGCCAATCTTACTCCGGGCACATACACAGTAAAAGTCAGTTACGTAGGCTACTCGCCTGTCGAAATGCAAATCACCATCCCTGCCGGAAAGACACTCGAAAAAGACGTGATACTCAATGAAGGGCTCGAATTGCAGGAAGTGGTGGTAGGCGGAGCTTTCCAGGGACAACGCCGCGCTATCAATGCGCAGAAAAACAACCTTGGAATCACCAATGTAGTTTCAGCCGACCAGGTCGGCAAATTCCCCGATTCCAATATCGGCGATGCCCTGAAACGTATCAATGGTATCAATGTGCAATATGACCAGGGCGAAGCCCGTTTCGGACAAGTGCGCGGTACTTCCGCCGACCTTAGTTCCGTCACTATCAACGGAAATCGTCTCCCTTCTGCCGAAGGCGATACACGCAACGTACAACTCGACCTTATCCCTGCCGATATGATACAGACAATCGAAGTCAGCAAAGTGGTTACTTCGGACATGGATGGAGACGCCATCGGCGGGTCTATCAACCTCGTTACGAAAAGTACTCCCTACAAACGAATGTTCAGTGCCACAGCAGGAACCGGATACAACTGGATAAGCGAAAAAGCCCAACTAAACCTGGGACTTACCTACGGTGACCGTTTCTTCAACAAGAAGTTAGGAATACTGGCAGCTATCTCTTATCAGAATGCTCCGGGAGGTTCTGACGATGTAGAGTTTGAATACGACGTCAACAAGCAAGGGGAAGTAGTCATGGTGGAAGCACAAAAACGCCAGTACTACGTGACCCGCGAACGCCAAAGCTATTCACTGGCTTTCGATTACGAGATAAATCCGAATCACCGGCTGACACTGCAAGGTATCTACAACCGCCGCCATGACTGGGAAAACCGTTACCGGGTGACCTACAAAGACCTGGACAAGACCGGACTGGACGACAAAGGTAAAATGCAGCAAGCCGCCCAAATAGAAACCAAAGGGGGGACACCCAACAACAGGAACGCACGCCTGGAACTTCAACAGACTATGGACTTCAGCCTGGGTGGAGAACACCAATTCGGCAAGCTGTCTGTGGATTGGGGCGCATCCTATGCACGTGCCAGCGAAGACCGTCCGAACGAAAGATATTTCAACCTGAAACAGGACTTTCTCGGATTCAACGTTGTAGACGCAGGCGGCCGTTTCCCGTACGTGACAACAGACGTAAGCCTGCACAACGGAGAAGTGGACGGTGAAAGAGGAAAATGGAAAGTAAAGGAACTGACCGAAAGCAACCAGGAAATCTATGAAAATGACCTGAAATTCAAAGTCAACTTCGAGCTGCCACTCACAAACGGTATCTACGGAAACAGCCTAAAGTTCGGAGCCAAATACGCATCCAAGACCAAAGACCGTGACGTAGCTTGCTACGACTATGCGGACACATACAAAGATACGTACAACACTGAATACATGAATAACCTCAGCAGTCAGATTCGCGACGGCTACATGCCGGGCAGCCAGTACAAAGCAACTGATTTCGTATCCAAAGAATACCTGGGTTCACTCGACCTGAAGAATATGGAAGGAGAACTGGTGCTTGAAGAGTCTTCCGGCAACTACCACGCCAAAGAGAACATCACTTCCGCCTTCTTCCGCTTCGACCAGAATCTTGGAAAGAAGATAAAACTGATGCTGGGACTACGTATGGAAGCTACCCATATCAAATACAACGGCTGGAACTGGAACGTGGATGAAAACGAAGACGAAAGCCTTGAACCTACCGGAAACCACAAGAACAACTATGTCAACTGGCTTCCCAGCGTATTATTCAAATATGATGTAACAGATGATTTCAAAATCCGCGCTTCTTTCACCGAGACATTGAGCCGTCCCAAATATTCCGCGCTGATTCCATGTGTCAATATCAACCGCAGCGATAACGAGTTGGTCATGGGTAACTCCGACCTGACACCCACCCTCTCTTACAACTTCGATTTAAGTGCAGACTATTACTTCAAAAGCGTCGGACTGGTCAGCGCCGGTATTTTCTACAAGAAAATCAATGACTTTATTGTAGACCAAGTAATTGGCGACTATATGTATCAAAATAACGAGTACAAGAAATTCACCCAGCCCAAGAATGCAGGCGACGCCGACTTATTCGGTGTAGAACTTGCCTACCAACGCGACTTCAGCTTCATTGCTCCCGCACTGAAATGTATCGGATTCTACGGCACATACACCTATACTCATACCAAAGTGAACAACTTCAACTTCGAAGGGCGCGAAAACGAGAAAGACTTTTCACTACCCGGCTCTCCCGAACACACAGCCAATGCTTCACTTTACTTTGAGAAAAAAGGTTTCAACGTACGTCTCTCCTACAATCATGCATCAAGCTTTATCGACGAGATGGGCGAAGTTGCCGCATTAGACCGTTATTACGATACCGTAGATTATATGGACTTGAACGCCAGTTATACATTCGGCAAGAAAATAAAGACAACGTTCTATGCAGACGCTACCAACTTGTTGAATCAACCGCTTCGCTATTATCAGGGAACCAAAGACCGCACAATGCAGTCGGAACACTATGGTGTAAAAATAAATGCCGGCGTAAAAATCAACTTCTGATACTCTCCGGACACCGGATTCATTCCTTTAAAAGGAAACCCTCGTTCCTTTAAAAGAAACGGAGCATTGGTTTAAAAGGAACAGCCCTTTCCTTTTAAAGGAACAAGCCGAAAGTCCGGGAGTGACAAGTGTTATATTATAAACCACTAATTATCAACAGAATATGAAGATTAAAAGTTTATTGATTCTCGTACTGATTTCCATTTGCAGCTTCGTCCAGGCACAATTGGACTACTCTATATTTGACAAGAAGTTTAACTTCTATGTGGCGAATGATTTAGGACGCAACGGATATTACGACCAAAAGCCCATTGCCGAATTAATGGGTACGATGGGGGAAGAAATCGGCCCCGAGTTTGTAGTGGCTACCGGAGATGTTCATCATTTCGAAGGAGTACGCAGTGTGAACGACCCTTTGTGGATGACCAACTACGAACTGGTTTACTCTCACCCGGAACTGATGATTGACTGGTTCCCCGTCTTGGGAAATCACGAATATCGCGGCAACACGCAAGCCGTACTGGATTATACCCATGTCAGCCGTCGCTGGACAATGCCCGACCGCTACTACACCCGGACATTCGAAGACAACGGCGCCACTATCCGCATCGTATGGATAGACACGGCTCCGCTGATTGACAAATATCGTAATGAAAGTGATAAATACCCCGATGCCTGCAAACAGGATATCAACAAGCAATTATCATGGTTGGAGTCCGTGCTCGCCAATGCCAAAGAAGAATGGATTATCGTAGCCGGACATCATCCCATCTATGCCTATACTCCGAAAGAAGAGAGCGAGCGCCTGGATATGCAAAAACGTGTGGATTCCATCCTGCGGAAACACAAGGTAGACATGTACATCTGCGGACACATCCATAACTTCCAGCACATCCGCATTCCAGGAAGCGACATCGACTATATCGTTAATTCCGCCGCATCTCTGGCGCGCAAAGTGCAACCTGTTGAAGGGACAAAGTTCTGTAGCCCCGAACCGGGTTTCTCCGTCTGCTCCATCGACAAGAAAGAACTCAACTTACATATGATAGATAAAAAAGGGAATATACTCTATACGGTCACCCGGAAGAAATAAGTTTCCTTGATGATATAAATTCTACTCTCAGTGAAAAAACACACGACACAAGGTGTCTCTTTCGTGATGAAAGGGACACCTTATACTTTATCGGTCTTATCTCCCTGTCCCGTCTGATTCGCTGAATCGCTATTTCTCAAATCATCTTTTGGAATCGTCGTCTCGTTTCCATCACGTACAGCCATGTAATGCGGTGACATGATTTCTATTCCCGCTTCATTGAATTTATCCTGTATATTCTGGTGCAAGTCTGAATAAATCTGTGCCATCTTAGCCGCTTCTTTGATATA
Source organism: Bacteroides acidifaciens (assembly GCF_024623065.1). GTDB lineage: Bacteria > Bacteroidota > Bacteroidia > Bacteroidales > Bacteroidaceae > Bacteroides > Bacteroides acidifaciens. The sequence continues at coordinate 4,432 of NZ_JANJZR010000063.1, read as the reverse complement.
GGCATTAATCTGATAAACCGGATACCAGTCACTCAAAGACGTTTCCAACACGAACGGGCGCGGGTCGTCCACCACTCCGGGAGTATTCAACGCAGCATCAATCAATATTTGATTGACTTGCCGCCACGGGATATCATATCCGATAGACACTTCCGAATGGATAATCAGTCCGTACTCGCGTGCCGAAGTGCTGTAATTCACGGTATGCGAGGACATGATAAACGAATTGGGGACAGTGACCACCTCATTTTTCGGTGTACGGATGCGGGTGACAAGCGGTGTTTTCTCAATAATATCTCCGGTAGCATCGTTCAGCTTAATCCGGTCGCCCATCTTGAACGGACGCATATAGGTAATCACCAGTCCGGCAATGATATTACCGATAACCGTGCTTGAACCGAGCGAAACAATCAATCCGACAAAAACGGAGATTCCCTGAAACACACCGGAACTAGCCCCTGGCAAATAAGGGTAAATCATCGCAATCATAAATGCATAAAGCAGGAATCGGATGATATGGAAAGTCGGCATCGCCCAGTCCGGATAGAAACCGTTGATTTTAAGACGTCCAACTTCCACCTCACGCGCCAGATAAAGTACCAGACGCACCAGATACTTCACCGCATACCAGATAACGATAATAGTAAACAACTTGGGAATATAATCCACGATACTGACAAAGATACCCCGAATCGGATTCCATATATATCCCAGCAATCGGTATGCCAGCCCTTCTGTCTGCGGGAATATGATAAAAATAAGAGGAACGGTGAACAGCAGTTGCAACGCCATCAGGATATACCGCCCTACACTAGCGAGAAAGACCAGCAGGTTGGCCTGCTTCTGCGTATCAAGCAATTCATATCCTTGAATGGAGACAGGCTTTATCTTCGTATCCTTCAACCGCAGGATTCGTGCTTTCACTTTACGGAACAACCAGTTCGTGAGACGGAAAAGTAAATACTGACCGACAATCACCAACACGAAATAAAGAATCCGCTTTACCATCCGCCAAATGCTATGTTCAGCCTTCATCTCATGCAGTTTGGAGACAACATTCTCCCGTCTCTCTTTGGCAAGGGAGTCACGAGAAACACCTTCCCACAATGCATCCTGGTCTGTGAGTGAAAGCAACACCTTATTGCCGTACATCAAATCGGAAACAATATCCGAATGGTCGATAGAAACGGAATCGGGACGGAGATTGAAGCGTTTCCCCAGTTCCTCAACTGCCATGCCTGTCATTTGCGCCCGTTGCTGGGGAGTATATCCGCCACGTTTGGTAAAAAGATAGAATAAGGTATCGCCATCCGCCACTACAGGTATTCCCTTCGTGAACTGGCGCAAAGAATCAATGCGCTGTCGTTGCTGTGCGTATTTCACGGAATCGGCGGTAGCCATCTGGAGTTTCATTTGCTCCATCTCCATACGCATATTCGCTTCATTGAGCCGGGCTTCTTCCAATGTCTTTTGCAAATTTGCCACATAAGCCGAGTCTGAATCCCGCTTCAAGGCGGGATGTGTCTCGGCTATGGTATCTCCGGCAAATATCTTTTTGACAGCTTGCTCCAACTGTGCCTGCGCCCCTATCGCCCCCAAAGACATCAGCAACACCAACACCATTTTTTTCATTCTATTCATCTCCATATCCTATTTATTCGCTGAAAGTGAATTAAGGTTAATCCTTTTTTATTCTAAAAACAGAACAAACATACGGATTGTTTTTGACATATCAACTTCCAAAATGATTATCTTTGCAAACAAACAGAAAAAAGTATGAATATATTATTTCTTATAGGAGGACTCATCCTCATTCTTTTAGGTGCCAACGGACTGACAGACGGATCGGCTTCGATAGCCAAACGCCTTCGTATCCCACCTATTGTTATCGGACTTACCATTGTCGCATTCGGCACTTCTGCCCCAGAACTGACAGTCAGCGTCGCTTCCGCCCTCAAAGGCAGTGCAGACATAGCCATAGGCAATGTGGTGGGTAGCAACATCTTCAACACATTGATGATTGTAGGTTGCACCTCCCTGTTTGCCCCGATTGTCATCACCCGGAATACGCTCAGGAAGGAGATACCGCTCTGCATTCTTTCTTCTGTCGCCCTGCTGGTATGCGCCAATGATGTCTTTCTTGACAAAGCTTCGGAAAACATCCTAAACAGGGTGGATGGCCTATTATTGCTTTGTTTTTTCGCCATCTTCATGGGATATACCTTCGCGATTGCCCGTACTCCGTCCACGCCTCCCACGGGTGACTCCCAGCAATTCGCTCACCCCACCGAAGAAGATGAAATCAAATTGCTCCCCTGGTGGAAATCCAGCCTTTATATTCTTGGCGGGCTCGCCGCACTTATTTACGGCGGACAATTATTCGTCAATGGAGCTACAGGTATTGCCCGCAACCTGGGTGTCAGCGAATCGATTATCGGACTGACGCTGGTTGCAGGAGGTACTTCTCTTCCTGAACTGGCAACGTCTATCGTTGCCGCATTAAAGAAAAATCCGGAAATTGCCATTGGAAATGTAATCGGCAGTAATCTCCTCAATATTTTCTTTGTACTAGGATGTAGTGCCAGCATCACCCCTCTCCATCTTAACGAAATTACCAACTTCGACCTGTTTACATTAGTAGGTTCCGGTATCCTGCTCTGGTTCTTCGGGCTGTTCTTTGCCAGACGGACGATTACGCGAATAGAGGGAAGTATTATGGTGCTTTGCTATGTGGCATACACAGTGGTGCTGATTTATAACGCATAAATATAGAAGAAAGCTTCCGGAATTGAGCCCGACTTGGGACGGGCGAAATAAAGACGTGACTTATATGGAATGTTTCGGACGATTAATGGCAGGGCTGGCTCCCTGGCTGTCATTAGCGGACGACGACACTCCGGAAGGAATCAATCCGACGCAGACAACTCCGCGAATGGGAAAAGGGCAAGTTCGTGCCGGCATGACGGCTGTCATCAAACGTATGTTTGGAAATAACCGCAATTTCAACACGAAAGATTTCCTCACGCTAGGCTTCAACAGTTCCCAAGCCGGCATTTCGGATTATTATACCAATAATGGAAGCCTATATATGGCGTCACTCACTTTCCTGCCGCTAGGTCTTCCCGCAGACGATCCCTTTTGGACAGATGCTTTACAACCATGGACTTCGAAGAAAGCATAGGATGGAGAAATTTTTCCGAGAGGTCATTCTTATCAGGAGGAATAAAGAGTAATCAGTACTAAATAATAGTCCTACCTTGTATCTATTATCGTTAGCTATGACCTCACATTAAACAACGAATAAAACATTAACCATATAAATAAAAATATCATGAATAGACAGATGCTCTTAACACTACTTACTATATTTGCTTTACTCTTCAGTCTCAGTTTCTCTTGCAATGCCAAGGGAAAAGACAAAGCCAAACACGTTGTCTTTATCGGACTGGATGGCTGGGGTGCATATAGCCTGCCCAAAGCAGACATGCCCAACGTCAAGAAACTAATGGAAGACGGCGCCTACACACTCAAGAAACGGTCGGCACTTCCTTCTTCCAGTGCCATCAACTGGGCATCCATGTTTATGGGAGCCGGACCGGAACTTCACGGATACACCGAATGGGGCTCTAAAACTCCGGAGCTTCCGTCACGCGTATTGAACAAGAACGGAATCTTCCCCACTGTCTTCCAATTGCTGCGCGACGCCCGCCCAGAAGCGGAAATCGGCTGTTTGTACGAATGGGAAGGAATCAAATATTTAGTAGACACCCTTTCGATGAGTTATCATTACCATGTTGCCGATTGCAACAAAGCTCCCAAAGAATTAGGCAATGTAGCATCCTCCTATATAAAGGAGAAACATCCGGCTCTCGTTGCCATCTGTTACGACGGTCCCGACCATACGGGACATACTGAAGGACATGACACTCCCGCCTATTATGAAAAACTCAAAGAGTTGGATACCTATGTCGGACAAATTGTCCAAGCTGTAAAAGACGCAGGAATCCTTGATGATACTATTTTCATATTAACTTCCGACCACGGTGGCATTAACAAAGGCCATGGCGGCAAAACAATGCAGGAAATGGAAACAGCTTTCATTATTTCTGGCAAGAATATTAAAAAAGGACTTCGTTTTGATGACATGAGCATGATGCAGTATGATGTAGCTTCTACAATAGCATCTATTTTCAACCTTGAGCAACCACAAGTGTGGATAGGCAGACCGATGAAGATGGTTTTCAAATAATCACTCCGGAATTATTCTATACTGGAAAGGGAAAGGAGAAGTTGGAAACCAGACTGATTTCTCCTTTTATTGTCCTGCTCCTCAAACATCCTTAACTTTGCCTCATTATTTAGAGCCTGTTTAAATTTTCCTGAGATTATGTTAGATAGGCTTTACCGACCTGTTTTTATTCGTCACATAGTC
>NZ_JANJZR010000062.1 GCF_024623065.1 Bacteroides acidifaciens | reverse complement strand
CAGTTTTGAGAGTTGCTTTCGAGTATACTTTCTGTTGTTGTGAGGAGCATGACGGAGACTATGTGACGAATAAAAACAGGTCGGTAAAGCCTATCTAACATCATCTCAGGAAAATTTAAACAGGCTCTTAGTTATTTTTAAGCAAGAGAAAGAGATAAAAGCTGCATATTGACGAGTTATTGTCAGCGATAGTATTTTGGGTTATTTCCGTATAAAATAAAACAAAAATCACACCCCCATAAACCGACTAATAAAAGGCAAACAAATATAGAGAGCCGAATGCCAATATTCCCAAGTATGCCCTCCATCGCGCACACGAAACTGACAGGGGATATCAGCCTGCCTCATTGCACGATAAAATTCAATATTACGGTCGAGTAAGAAGTCATCATCACCACAATCTACAAACCAAGCTACACTGCGCAGTTCATTCTTCCGTTCTTCATCTGCCCCGGTAACATATTTCACACAACTTTTTTCTATAACCGAACGAGTCAGAACAGCCAATTTACCATTCGGATCATTAAAGCGGGCGGCCCCTTCTTCCGGAATATCCATTAATGCACTCATTGCATAGACTGCACAAAAAAGTTCCGTATGGCGTTGCCCATAACAAGTAGCTCCGCCACCACCCATCGAAAGTCCTGCTACAGCCCGATTCCGTTTATCACCTATCACACGAAAACGTTTCTCTACATAGGGCAGAAACTCCGTAAAAAAGAATGTTTCATACGCCCAACCCGGCATATCGAAATACCCATTCTGAAATATATTCGGATCTCCTCCCCCCGCATCGGGGCAGACAATAATCATTTCACAAGCTTCACCGCTGGCCGTAAGACAGTCCATCACGTCTTTTACGTGCCCGCGGTTCATCCATACATCATTTTTTTCCCACATACCATGCAACAGGTAGAGCACAGGATACATTTTCTTTTTATCCTGTTCGAAACTCTTAGGAAGATAAACAGTATACGCACGCTTTGCTTTTAATACGTCACTGTAGAGCGTATCTGTCATCACTCTACTCTGATAGTTTGTTTGTGCATATAACGACAAGCAACAAACTGATACAATAAAAAATAAAATCACCTTCTTCATATTACCAATTATCTGTTCTGAAAGGAGAAGCCAGCAATCCTTCTTTATTACAAAGATTAGCTTCTTCCGGATTATCACTCCAAGCATATCTGACAGCCACCGGTTTTGCTACGTCTTTGCTGCTAACGATTATCCTACCGCCTTTAATAACAGCATTCGCCCAAACAAACTTTCTGTCTTCGCCTGCAATGGCAAAGTGCTTTAACACTCCTTCCTTGCTGGTGAGCCCACTGCCTGTTTCCGTAAATGTCAGGATGATTTTATCACCTTCTATCTTCATCTCTTTATAAACAGGTCCCGAACTTACCAACTTTTCCCCATAAGCAACCTTACGAGCCCCCAAGAATAACCTGTGCGCTACAGCTTTCTTATTCAACGGGTGAATATCATTCCATTCTCCCACATCATAAGTTACCGCCAATGTAGTATGAGGCACATTCATAGCAATTTGCAACTGTGCTTCCCGGAGCCTTGCCCAACCACCATCCGAAGGCTGCATCTGCTTCTTCATAAAGTTAGGTAACTGAACCAATAAAAAAGGCATCTCCGGCATTTCCCAAAGTTCCCTCCAGTTAGTAATCAATGATTCCAACAATGTGGCATATCCCTGCGGATGTCCAGCGTTAGTTTCGCCCTGATACCAAATTGTTCCCTTGATTTTATAATCTTTAATCGGATAAATCATTCCATTATAAAGTCCCGACCCCGCAGACTTTAAGTTAGCCAGTCGTTTAACATACTTCCCTGCTTCATTCAGGTTCATGCCGACTCTATACTTCCAAGTACCGACCAAATTTATTTCCGCCTCATCGCCGACTATCTTATATGGTTTCTCTTCCACAAAACCACCGTTAGCCGAATTAGCCGTCAGTTTCACTGTTATATTATTCCTCCCTTCACGCAAAACGCCTGCCGGAATGTTATATTTGCGCGGTGGATACATATACGCTGTGGAACCGACAAAACATCCATTCACAAAAACAGAGTCGCTGTCTATAAGTGTCCCCATATACAACTTCGCATGCCTACCGACCATAGAAGCAGGGACCTCAAAGTCTTTTCTGTACCACACCACACCGTTTACATCCATTCCGTTTGTTCTCCAATTACCCGGAACCTGTATCGTCGACCAATCAGAATCATCAACATCGGTTGCCATCCATTTACCGGCTCCCTTATCTCTCCTGACTAATCGCAAACTATCCAATGCCTCTCTGTCAATGAGCAATTGTGGAAATTCTTTCAGATGTTCCTGGCTAATCCAACTTTCTATGGCGGAACCTCCAAGGCTAGAAACAAGCATCCCCACAGGAACTCCATATTTTTGATACGCTTCCTGCGCAAAGAAATAGGCTAATGCAGTCCAGTTCATCACTTCAGAAGCAATAGCCGAATGCCATACAGCGTTACCGGCAATCGTTTCCTTTAAATCTTCTACTGAGTTTTGAGTAGGTACTTTATAATGACGGATCATATGGTTATTCGACACATTAATCTCGGGAAATATATCTGTCAGGCGCGAAATAGGCGTCTCCTGATTTGATTGCCCGGAACATAGCCAAACATCTCCCACCAAAATATCACGAATAATGAGCTCGTTCACTTCCATCACAAAAGGACCTCCCGCCTTTTGAGGAGGCAACATTACCGACCATTCACCTTTCTGATTCGCCTCCGTATCATAATGCTTGCCTTGAAAACGTACAGTGACCTTCTCACCGGAATCCGCCCACCCCCAGATTTTCAATTCCGTATCACGTTGCAACACCATTTTGTCACTGACTAATCGAGGAAGCCGTATAACAGCAGAAAGAGGTTGCGCAATCAATGTGACTGCCAACACCATCAATAGTATGAATGCATTTTTTACAGTAATCATAATTATCATAATGTGTTTTATCAGTTATGTAAGACACCCGTTTAATACTTCCACTTTCCAAACAGATATTGCAAAAGTACGTTGCTCTCGCACAAAAAGCAAAAAAATCTCTTCCCCAATAAGCCGTATGTAACATACATCATAGTATTGGTAACACAAACACAGGAAGAGGCAACCTACGAACAAAAAATCCGATACATCTTTTATGCTTTCATAACAAATAAATAATCTATCTTTGTAACACATAATCCGACCGATTTGAGCAAAGACTTTCAGATCATGAGAAACCCATATTAATTCCTATACAAATGTACAATATGAATAGAAACACACTCTTCCTGCTATTCCTGTTAACAAGTCATTTAGTTTCAGGACAAAATTTGAAACTTTGGTACAGCCAACCGGCACAGAACTGGTCGGAAGCTCTTCCTATCGGCAATTCCCGCCTTGGGGCGATGGTATATGGAGGAACCGAGCGTGAAGAACTGCAACTGAATGAAGAAACGTTTTGGGCAGGCTCTCCTTATAACAATAATAACCCGAATGCAGTACATGTCCTCCCTATTGTGCGCAAACTGATATTTGAAGGAAAAAACAAGGAAGCACAAAGGCTCATTGATGCCAATTTTCTAACCCGGCAACACGGAATGAGCTATCTGACATTGGGAAATTTGTACCTGGAGTTCCCCGGACATAAGGATGCCACCGGATTCTACCGCGACTTGAATCTGGAAAATGCAACAACTACCACCCGCTATCAAGTGAATGGTATAAACTATACCCGCACTACTTTCGCCTCATTCACGGATAATGTCATCATCATGCACATCAAGGCGAGCCAACCCCATGCGCTAAATTTCAATGTGTCATACAACTGCCCATTGAAATATGAGGTCAATGCTCAAAATAACAAACTGACTATCACCTGTCAAGGAAAAGAACAGGAAGGTTTGAAAGCCGCACTACGCGCAGAATGTCAGGTTCAAGTGAAAACAGATGGCACTCTCCGCCCGGCAGGAAATACGCTCCAAATAAATGCAGGGACAGAAGCCACCCTTTATATATCGGCAGCAACCAACTACGTAAACTACCAGGATGTCAGTGCCGATGAATCCCAACGGACCAGCGAATATCTGAAAAGAGCGATGCAAACACCTTACGAAAAAGCTTTCAAAAACCATATCGCTTATTATAAAAAACAATTTGACCGTGTACGCCTTACATTACCTTCAGGCAAAGCTTCCCAACTGGAAACTCCCAAACGAATTGAAAACTTCGGGAATGGGGAAGACATGGCAATGGCAGCTCTACTTTTCCATTATGGACGTTATCTGCTGATTTCATCTTCACAACCGGGTGGACAACCGGCTAATCTGCAAGGAATATGGAATAACAGCACACATGCCCCGTGGGACAGCAAGTATACCATCAACATTAATACAGAAATGAACTATTGGCCGGCAGAAGTCACCAATTTAAGTGAAACACATGGTCCGCTATTCTCCATGTTGAAAGATTTATCTGTCACAGGAGCAGAAACCGCCCGAACCATGTATGATTGTCGGGGATGGATGGCGCATCACAATACTGATTTATGGAGAATCTGTGGTGTAGTCGATTTTGCCGCAGCCGGAATGTGGCCTAGCGGCGGTGCATGGTTAGCTCAACATATCTGGCAACATTACCTCTTTACCGGAGATAAAGAATTTCTAAAGGAATATTATCCGATACTGAAAGGAACCGCACAATTCTATATGGATTTTCTGGTGGAACATCCAGTATATAAATGGTTGGTAGTGTCTCCTTCCGTGTCACCGGAACACGGTCCCATCACGGCAGGTTGCACCATGGATAACCAGATTGCCTTTGATGCGCTGCATAATACCTTATCGGCTTCATACATCGCAGGTGAAGCCCCCTCTTTCCAGGATTCGCTCAAACAAACACTGGAAAAGTTGCCACCTATGCAAATAGGAAAACATAATCAACTACAAGAATGGCTGGAAGACATTGACAATCCCAAGGACGAGCACCGTCATATTTCACATTTGTACGGGCTATATCCGAGTAATCAAATTTCTCCATACTCCAATCCCGGGTTATTCCAGGCAGCAAGAAACACATTGCTGCAACGCGGTGATAAGGCTACCGGTTGGAGTATCGGCTGGAAAGTCAATTTCTGGGCACGCATGCTGGATGGAAACCATGCCTTCCAAATCATCCAAAATATGATTCAACTATTGCCCAACGATCAATTGGCTAACGAATATCCGAACGGGCGCACCTATCCCAATATGCTGGATGCCCATCCGCCTTTCCAGATTGACGGTAATTTCGGTTATACAGCCGGAGTAGCGGAGATGTTGCTCCAAAGTCATGACGGTGCCGTACATTTATTGCCGGCATTGCCTGATGCATGGAAAGAAGGAAGTGTGAAGGGGCTGGTGGCACGTGGAAACTTTACCGTCGATATGGACTGGAAAAACAAGGTGTTAAATAAAGCGATCATCCGATCGAATATAGGCGGTACGCTCCGCATCCGGTCTTATGTCTCACTGAAAGGGAAAGGCTTAAAACAGGCAAACGGGAAAGAGTGCTCAAATAGATTATTTGCCGCCACTCCTATCAAGCAACCTCTTGTAGCCAAAGGGGTAAGTGCGCAATCTCCCAAACTGCAGAAAGTTTATGAATATGACATCGAAACAAAGCCCGGTAAAACCTATGTTGTAAGTAACATCAGTTCGATATAAGTTCGCCCGCATGGCTTCCCCTCCTTCGGAAAGGAGGGGTGTCCGAAGGACGGGGTGGTAGGTCAATCTTTTCTCATGTTACATTATTTACCAACGATGTTACAACATCCGATTGTACCCCCAAGGCCTAATGAAAATATTCATCTTTTATTAGGTTATATGTAGGTTTTTAGTTTTCTTTGTGCTACCAACAACGATCTATAAACTATGAGAAATGTATTCACTTTTCTATTATTATTGTTTTCTTTGTTATGCAACGGACAATCTCCTAAGTTATTCACTACTGACAAAGAACTCTCCAGCAGTCTGATTAATCAAATATATCAAGACCGGAACGGTTTCATTTGGGTTGCAACAGAAGATGGTCTGAACCGTTATGACGGTGCTAAATTTACCATATACAAACATGAGCCCGATAACGAACATTCATTAGCCCACAATTTTGTTCGTACTGTTTTTGAAGACAGCAAGGGTCATTTGCTTATCGGCACATATATAGGGATTCAAATGTATGATCCGGCCACGGACAATTTTACTCCACTTGCCAAATGGGAAGATACCGGAGAAACGCTTGAAAGCAACATTAATTCTTTCATCGAGCGAAAAAACGGAGAGATATGGGTATCCGGAAATGTATTGTACAAGCTGGACATCAAAGACCATCTGTTGACTGTCCGAAAAGCCGATATCGCAGTCACTTCACCCGGAAGTCTGTTTGAAGATAAAAAACAAAATGTATGGATGGCAAAAGGGGAAGAAGGAGTATATCAACTCACTCCCGACAATCAGCTCACGCTACACTTGTCTAAAGACAACGGATACGTCAAAAGTATATGCGAGGACCAGCGAGGCAACATTTATGCAGGAAGTATACGAAAAGGACTATTCATTTACGATAAAGAACGTAAAACCTTTGTTCCAGTCGATTTGAAAGAGAAAGGAGAACTCCCTGTTTGCTTCCTTTATTCCGGTATACCCAATGAATTGTATATCGGCACTGACGGCAAGGGAGTAGTCATTTATAATATCCAGACACACGAAATCTCCGAATACAAGTTTGACAATAATTATTTCGATTCGGGAAACTCGAAAATACACTCCATCCTAAAGGACAATTCGGGCAACTTATGGCTAGCTGTTTATCAGAAAGGAGTCATATTAATTCCGGCCCGCACCAACAGCTTTAAGTATATCGGACATAAATCAACAGATAAAAATTGCATCGGTTCCTGTTGCATTACTTCATTCTGTAAAGATAATAACGGGACTCTATGGGTAGGAACGGATAACGACGGTATTTATGCCCTTACGGAAAAGCTGGAGCCGGCCAAACATTTCTCACACACCGCCCATCCTCATTCAGTACCCTCAACTGTTATTAAATTGTACGAAGACTCCGAACACAATATGTGGGTCGGGTCCTTTATCAACGGTATGGGAAAGCTGAACAAACAGACAGGACTGTGCGATTACCAATACAAACTTGTAGATAAGAACAACAACTATATCCAACGTGTATACGACTTCGCTGAAGATAAAAACAAACGTCTTTGGATTGCGACAATGGGATTCGGTTTGTTCTACTACGACCTGAAAACGAAAGAATTTACCTCCGTACAATCTCAGACATCTCTCATCAACGAATGGATAGGTTGCCTGCACTATTCCGATGATAATAAACTGTATGTCGGAACTTACGACGGCGTCAACTGTATAGACCTCGACAGTCCTGATTTCCAAAGTCATAAGATACTCTCACAAAATGTTATTTATTCAATCTTTGAAGATGCCGACGGAGTTGTCTGGTTGGGCAGTTCCGAAGGATTATCCGGTTGGAATAAAAAAACGAAAGAACTAACCACTTATACGACTGCCGACGGATTGCCCAGTAATACAATATATGCCATACAAGGAGATGGAAAAGATTTTCTTTGGATAAGCACCAATGCCGGAATTTCCCAATTCCAAAAGAAAAACAACAAATTTATCAATTATTATGTCAGCGACGGATTACAGGGAAATGAGTTCTACAAGAATGCCTCCTTCAAAGATAAACAAGGCATTATTTGGTTTGGCGGAATGAATGGTATCACCTATTTCAATCCGCAAGACATTATCAATCCGGCAAAAACATGGAATATCCGGATTACCGACTTTTTCCTGCATAACAATCCGGTTAGAAAAGGAATGAAATCCGGTATCCACAATATTATCAACTGCCCCGTATTCAACGCAAAAGAGTTTTATCTATCTTATAAAGACAATGTGTTCAGCATCGAGTTTGCCACTCTGGAATTGAATGCCCCCGAACACATCAACTACCTTTATTCTATCAACGATGAAAAATGGATTAGCCTGCCCAAAGGTGTAAACCGTATCTCATTCAGCAATCTGAAACCCGGCACCTATAACTTTAAAATCAGAGCAAAAGACAACACTGTGTATTCAAATATAAAGGAAATCACCATCTTTATATCTCCTGCATGGTATGCTTCATGGTGGGCCAAAGTTATCTACTCCTTATTATTACTGACCATTATATTTATCATAATTCTTCAGATCAGACATCGGTACAGAATGCATCAGGAAATGCTGCAACATATCCATGCCGAACAAATCAATGAAGCAAAACTGCAGTTCTTTATCAACATCTCTCATGAGATACGCACTCCGATGTCTCTAATCATCAGTCCTCTACAGAAACTGATTAAGAATGAGGAGAACAATGAACGCCTGAAAATATACCATATTATCTACAGAAATGCGGAACGTATTCTGAATCTTGTCAATCAGCTAATGGATATTCGGAAAATTGATAAAGGACAAATGTTCCTGATGTTCCGGGAGACCAATATTATTCCTTTTATAGAGGATTTATGTACCACGTTCGGTCAACAGGCAAATACAAAAAATATCCGGCTGCAACTTCACAGTACGCTCCCGGAACTGAATGTATGGGTAGACACAGGTAATTTTGATAAGATTATCCTGAATATTCTGTCTAATGCCTTCAAATTTACTCCCGAAAAAGGAAACATAGATATTACCATCCGTACGGGAGAAGACAATACACTGCCCGATCCCTTGAAACAATATGCCGAAATAATTATCGCGGATACCGGAACAGGCATCGATGAACAGGAAAAAGAACGTATCTTCGATCGTTTCTATCAGATACGTAACAGCCAACAGAATCCGAAAGGCGGAACAGGAATAGGATTACATCTGACTCGTTCATTAGTGGAATTACATCATGGAATTATCTATGTAGAAAATAATAAAGAACAACCGGGTTGCCGTTTCATTATCCGATTACCGTTGGGTAACAAGCATCTACGGCCTGAAGAAGTTGACAACAATGAGCAAAAGGTAACTGTAGCCGCCCCAACTGTTCCTGTCATCTCTCCCATTATAGAAAATGAGGAAGAAAAGAAAGTCAGGGTAAAAACTAAATATCACGTATTAATTGTAGAGGACGACGAAGAAATCCGAAATTATATAGCGCAGGAGTTTGGAGACAAATTTCATATCATGGAAAGCCGTAACGGTAAAGAAGCATTAGAGCAAATATTTAAAAAGGCTCCGGATTTAGTCATTAGTGACATCATGATGCCCGAAATGGACGGACTTACCTTATGCCGGAAAATCAAGCAGAATGTAAACCTCAACCATATCCCAGTCATTCTGCTTACTGCGAAAACGAGGGAAGAAGACAACCTTGAAGGTCTGAATACAGGGGCCGACGCCTATATCATGAAGCCATTCAATATCGAAATCCTGCAAAAGACGGTAGAAAATCTGATTAATATACGGCAGCAGTTACGCAAAGTATTTGCAGGTCAGCAAAATCAGGAGAACAAGGTTCAGAAACTGGAAGTGAAATCACCCGATGAAAAGTTGATGGAACGTGTCATGAAAGTGATCAATGATAATATAAGCAATCCGAACTTGACCATCGAGCAGATTACCAACGAGGTAGGCATAAGCCGCGTGCACCTGCACCGCAAACTCAAAGAACTCACCAACCAGACAACGCGTGATTTTATACGCAACATACGATTGAAAGAAGCCGCACGCTTACTGTCTGAAAAGCAGCATACAATCTCCGAGATTGCTATGCTGACAGGCTTCAACGACCCGAATAATTTTTCGACTACATTTAAAGAGCTATACGGAGTTCCGCCTTCCATGTATATGAAAGAGCAGTTGAGTAAAAAGGAAGAGTAACCCAACTGCTCTCTGGCATGTTTATCTGTTAAACTTGTACCAATCAAAGTTAAACAGTTTGCAGCCTTTACGGCCTTTGAATACAAAATAAATATCTTGTATTCCTGTGACCGGTTTTAGCATATCAGCCTGCAATGTTTTCCAGCATTCCCAACCGCCCGTTGAAGGAATAGTCAGTTCTGCCATTAATGGTCCGCTTATACTGTCTGTACGTACTTCAAGTGTCCCGCCACGAAGAGCACTGGCAACGGTAGCAGTGAACCGTTTGGGGGATTTATTGCCGAAATCCACCTCACGTACCTTTATATAATCTCCATTATGAATTTCAGATATATATATACCGGTTTTCGCATTGGGTTCGGACTTCACACCTTCAGAAAAAGCGATTGTTTCAGCTTCCACCCTTTCGTAAGGATTGAGCGTGCCTACCGGTGACACCCCTTCCCGGGTAGCATTAATAATCGGGAAAGTGCCGTCAGCGTTATACTTAAATTGCTCCACCGCCGCACTTCGCCCGAAGCCTCCACCACCCGGCAGCTTACCCGTATGATAGAAGAAATAAGAATTGCCTTTATAGTCTATCACTCCACAATGGTTAGTAAACGAGCCCGTATCTTGTAAAGGCATGATTTCTCCCATATACTTCCACGGACCAAGAGGTCCGTCGCTCATGGAATAGGCAATATGTTCGGGGACACCTCCGGCAGCATAAAGAAGATAATATTTTCCTTCCCGTTTATGAAGCCATGGACCTTCTGTATAAGTATCTTTATACTTAACACCTTTGACACGCTTTTCCGGATTGGGTGCACCAAAGCTCTCAACAGTCTGTTGCAGTTTGCCCACTTCACCTTTCAAGGAAATCATATCTTCATTCAATTCCGCATAATAGATATTCGGATTTCCCCAATACAGATAAGCACGACCGTCATCATCTATATATACGGTAGGATCTATATAATCCCAGCTCCCGTCATAAAGGGGTTTACCGATGGCATCCTTAAAAGGACCGACAGGTGAATCGCCTACCGCCACACCGATTGCCATCGTATTGGTCAGTTTAGAGTGCAAACAGACATACCAATAAAATTTACCATTGCGTTCGATGCACTGTGCCGCCCAGGCACGGTCGTCCGCCCAGTCGAATGATTCGATGGCAAGAGGAGAGCCATGGTCAGTCCAGTTCACCATATCTTTGGTAGAATACACGCGCCATTCCTGCATCCAGAAAAAATCAGCCTTATCTTCATCATGTCCTGTATAGACATACAATGTGCCATCATGCACCATAGGGGCAGGATCCGATGTATAACAGGTTTGCACAAACGGATTTTGCGCTCCTGCCCCATGAGGTAGAGCACCTCCAAGCAGCAATAATGCCGCCACAAGTTTTGCTTTCAAATTCATATCCTTTTCAATGTTTAAACAAGTGTGGAACAAACTCTTTCAGACAGCGTCTCCATGTGAGCCATTCGTGTCCGGTGCCTTGCGATTCATAATAAGCCACGTTGATGCCCAGTTCGCGGAGAGACTTTACCAACTGCTTCGTGCCCATCTGTTCGTCCGTTCCGCAGCCGAGGAAGAGATAATGCACTTTCTTGTTGAACTTACCTGCATCGGCAAACACACCGTCGAAGCACGTTTTCACGTCCAGCCCGAAAATCGCCCCGCTAAACCCACCGATGTAGGAGAACATGTCGAGACGCGGCAACGCTGTTTGGAACGTCTGGTGTCCTCCCCACGACAAGCCTGCCATCGCACGGTGTTCGCGGTCGGTCTTGGTGCGGAATGTACGGTCTATCATCGGAATGAGGTCTTTCAGAATGACATCATAGAAAGAAGCACCGTAAAGCGCACGCTCTTCGTTCACATCTTTCCCCGGACGCGGCACGAAGGGAGTCTCCACATCTCCGCTATCCATCACCACAAGCATGGGCACGCACTTGCCAGCGGCTATCAGGTTGTCCATGATGTAGTGCATATATCCCTGGGTGCTCCAGCCGGTTTCATCTTCTCCCATGCCGTGCTGCAAGTAAAGCACCGGATAGCGTTTTTTGGGGTGAGACTCATACTCTGCCGGTGTGTACACCATGCAACGACGAAACTCTTTCTTCGCTTCTGAATAGTAGGTGCAGGAGCGCACTTGCCCGTGCGGCACTTGCTGCGGGCGGTAGTAATCGCCCTCCGCCCCTTCGGGTATCTCGATGCCGCTCGCCATGCTGCAACAACCGAAGAAGGTACACGAAGAGGGATCTACCACCCTGAATCCGTCTACCAACAAGAAATAATAGTGGAATCCCACCGGCAGCGGGTCGGTCTTCACGCTCCACCAGCCGTGCTCGTCCATTGCCATCTCATACTTCCTGCCGCAGACGTCTGCCTGCAAGCGTTTCACATCGGGAGCATAGCAACGGAAATAAGCACGGTTGTCCTTGTCGACACGAGGGAAGTCGCTGCCGTGCATATTGGTGGGGGCTGCCACTGTGTGCTTCCACACATCATCGGGCGAAGGAAGTTCAATGCCCATCAGGTGGAGTGCCTGTGCCGCATAGCGGCGTCCCAGCACCCGGTAACCGGCAGCATCGAAGTGAAGATGGTCGGGAGCGCAGCTCAACCCCTTGGAGGAGACAATAGCGCAGTTCTTTATCACCTGCGGCAGCATAGCAATTACCTCGTTCATGCTTGCACAAACACCACCGTGGTCGGCATTCACCACTTCACCGGCAATCAGAGGCACCTCGTCAGCCTGCAGATGGAGGTCAGCCAGCAGGTTGTCATATACGCTCTTCACCTTTTGGGGCCACTCCTTGTCACCGGTGTTCGACTCACCCTGATGCAGAAGTATCCCTTTTATCACACCGCTTTTCTGTGCAATGCGTGCCATCTCCACCAAACGGGTATACGGGTCGTTGTCATACTCTTTCAGCGTGTTCACCATCCAGTCGGGAGCTGTTTTGATATACTCCCCGCATTTGTCTTTCTGGAAAAGCTCGATCCGGCACCCGCCTATCGCCACGTGTACCACTCCGATGCGCACATGCGGGGGCAAGTTTTCTACCAAGGTCCGTCCGAAATAATCAGCCGGTGTCAGCCCGGTGTTCGGACGACACAGCGGAGCGCGGGCGGGATACCATTCGCCTTTCACGCGTCCCAACTCTTTATTGTCTACCGCCGCCAACACTTGGAAGCGTGCATCCACCAGCGTATCTTGTGCTTCATAGCGGGCATTGCCTTCCATGTTGGACTGCCCCAGGCACAGATAAATGTAAAAGTTTGCATCCTGTGCAACCGCGCAAAGGCTTGCACACAACAAACAACTCAACAATAAAAACTTCTTCATTTACTATCTTTCTATATTATATTTATTCCAACTTTATGCTGCTTATCACAATCGGTTTGCCACCATTCGACCAGAATCCGACAATGTAGAGGTGCGATGGATCTACCCTATTGCCATCAACATCTTTCATCTGCTGCAAATCTACCACTACGCTGCGTGCCTGTCCGAAATCGTAGGTGGCGGGCTTCGACCAATAGTTGTCCTTGTCAAAAAGGCGGAAAGAGACACCGCACTCGTTGTCGTTGCCCAATTCCACGGTAAGCCTCCGATAGCCCGACAAGTCAAGTCCGCCGGGGTATTTCCATCCGCCAAAGCCCCATGCGCCTGTCACCAAGGTGCGGGTCGTTTCGTCAAAGGTACCTTCTTCCCATATCGAAGGGTCAAACACGTCTTCCGTCAGCACAAAAGGCGAAACCACCGTCACCTGCAATGTCTGTTGCATGCTGTTTCCCGCTGTTGTGCGGTAAGTCACCGTTACCGTAGCATTACCTGGTGCCACCGCCACCAGTTTGCCAGTCGGCTCCACCTTCAGCACTTGTTCGTCCGAGCTATTGATAGTCGCTTCGGCAGTCACCATTCGCGAGGTGCCATCTTTATACACTGCCTTTACTTTCAGGTAGTGCACTCCTCCCATCTGCAACGAGCGTGTCGCCTGCTCGCCCATCAGTTCCAATCTCTCGGGCTCGCCATTGACGGTCACTCCCTCGGCATACTCCTTGAACCAATGATACATTGCCCACGGACAGGCTTCGGGGTCGTTGAGGAATGTATAGTTGCCCTCTGTACCCGGCACGTCCTTAAACGCTGCCAGCTCGTGGCTTCTTGTAGTGAAAAAGAGCCACGACACATTTCCTGCATTGTCGGCTATATACTTGAAGTTGGCGCCGAAACCCTTGCCACCAGCTTCGCCTGTGATGCTTTTTCCCCAAGTGGCATCGTATTTCAAAGGTGCCCAATCTATTTCCGTCACCATGATGGGGGCAATCGCCGCCACCGGACCTACTTGCTTATCCCATCCGCGCTGGAAGGACTCGTAGCCGCCACCGGTGGAAGAGCCGATTCCCTCGCCACTGTCTTTTTCGGCATCGCTGCCATACCATCCGGGATAGCAGTGCACCGCAAAGCCGATGTTATCGCCCTCGATGCGGTGGGTGGCATATCCGGCATACTGCGACTGGTAGGCCAAGCCCGGCACCCAAATGATATTACGGCAATGGCTTCTTATCTTGTCTACAATGGACTGGAAGTAAATCTTTGCATTGGCAAAGCAGGCATCGGAGGTGCTGCCATAGGCTCCGTCGGTCCCTTTGATGTTGACCGGCTCATTGGCTAGTTCGAACATGATGTCCGTATTGTTCTTCACTTTGGGGTGTTGCGAAACAATGTTCCACACGTTAAGCAGGAACTGTTGATAGCTATCGCCCACCTCTATTCCCTGATAAGGAGCTTCGTTGGGGCATACCCCGGGCGGGCGCATCACCACATACATTCCCTTAGATACGAAATACTCCGCCATCGGCACAAACAGTTCGTCGAGATACTTGCGGAAACGGGTTTCGGAAAAGCGTTCGTGTCCTTCGTATCGCACAAACGGCTTTGAAGTATCATCACTCCAATAAGGGTCGAGATGCATCCGCACGAAGTTGAACTTCCATCCGGCAGCCACAATCCCGTCTACCATACGTTTGTTATAGCTAAGACACGACTGCACATCGTAGTTAGTCCATGCGTTGTCGTTAAAAAAGGGGCTGTAGGTCTGTGTAAATCCATGAAGATTGACCGTCTCGCCCTTTTCGTTTTTAAGGTAGCGCCCCTCTACGTGCAACACCGGCAACTGATGATAGTCTTTCTCCGGAGCCGGTTCGTCCTTGGGTGTTTCCGGTTCGGCAGGAATCTCCGGTTGTATGGGAAGAGAGCTTTCGTCCGAGCAAGACGCCAAAGCCAAGCCTATCCACGCCAGCAAATAAATGATCTTTTTCATATATGATGTTGATGTTACATAATAGTTGTTGCAAAAATATGCATTAAAACAATAAAGGCAGCGGATACAATTCGCCCCGCTGCCTTTTCTTATCAATCTCTATTATTTACCAGCCAATCCGTCTGCAAAACCGGCATAAGTATGCTTACGGTTGTAGTTGGAATCCCATAAGCCTACAGGTTCACCGCCACGCCAGTTAGAATCACCGGGGGCACCAGGAGCATCGGTAGCACACCACTGCGTGATGCCGTATTGCTGTGCCACAGGAATAATCTCGAAGTATTTCTTCACGATAAACTTATAATATTCAGCCATCGCCTTATGTTGTTCTTCGGTCATATCCTTTGTCAACACCGCAGTGCCGCTTTCATCCACATATCCCATATCCAGCTCGGATACTTTCACGAGTTTACCACTCTTGGCTAAGATTTCAAACATATTCACTACACGTTCTTCTTGCTTCTGCTGGTCAGCAGCATTGGCGCGATAAGTCACGTGCATTTGTGTACCGATACCGTCAATCTTTGTCACACCGTCAGATTCCCACTTCTCTATCCAGTGTACCAAGCTCTTGGCTTTATGATTGTCATATTCCAAATTGTAATCGTTGATGAAAAGTTTGAGAGGTTTAACACCACCGTTTTCTGCATAATATTTACGGGCGGCAGCTACAACAATACGAGCATAATCTTCACTACCCAAGTAATCTTGCCAGTAGAAATTATTGGCTGCATTAGCACCTGCATTAGAAGCAGACTCCAAGACATAGAAACCTTCACCGTCATTGCCACCACCTGAAATAGCTTCGTTCACTACATCCCAAGTAGTCACGTAACCACCGGTAGCTTTCATCATTCCTTCAATCCAATTGTTCATTGCCAAAGTAAGCGCTTCTTTTTTCTCTTCGGGAGTAAGAGGAATAGAACTGGCCGATTTTTCATAAAATATATCGATATCATCCATAAAAATAGTCCCTCCATATGCACCGACACTCCATATTAAACGCAATGCTTCTTCACCATTACAGGTCGTTTTAACAGTTATTTCCTTCCATTCCGTAGTAATCGGTATATCCGGGAAATTACCACAATTAGGATACCCCTTATCGGGGTCAGGATTCTGAAAAGCTAACCCAATATTGCCTGCTACAGTTCCTTTTATCTTCAACGATACACTATATGTCTGTCCGTTTTCGAAAGGAACTTTCGTTTCATGACATATTTGTTTTTTCCAGCTGTCAGTCGGATTAGAAGTTTCTATGACAAACACCCCATCTTCAACTTTTAGCGTCATACCGTCTCCCCATCCAGGCAAAGGAGTACCATTTTGAAAATCATAAGACGCCACACTGACAGGTATCATAACTGCTGCGTCTCCCGGTGTAGGTATAATTGAATAAGAATGCGCATGCCAACTTGGTTTAGACCAATTAGAAGGCAAACTTCCTTCTTCAAAAGTTCCGTTCTTTATCATATTTTGCTCAGAACCTTTTTCAACCAGCACCATGTCATCAAACCAAAGATCTCCTCCAAACTGTCCGAAACTGAATAACAAACGAGAACAATCACTATTAGGTGTAAATTCAATACTTATTGTGCTCCACGTAGTTCCGGCTGAAATCTGTGGTATGCCATAATGTGTATTACCAGCATTCGGTGTTTCTATCCAAAGTGGAAATGTCACAGCTGATGAAGCCTTGGTTTTCATAGAGAATACATAAGTTTTCCCTTGTAAAAGAGAAGATTCCAAATCATAGATATTTTGCCAATCCCATGGATTCGCCTTCGCTTCAGGAGTATTGATATGCAAGCAATTTCCTTCTCCTACAGCGGGCGGCAATTCTTTGTCTTTAATCAAAGAATTCAAATACTTATTATTCTGCTGTGCGTGCCAAGCCAACGTATGTCCATATATAGTAATTCCGGCAGCTTGGGCGGCAGTGACAAATTTATCCACAGTTTCGAAATTCATCTCCCCTTTATCGTTCACACACGAAGCATATTTCATCGCGTTGCCTGCGGTCACTTCGTCGAAGTTGGCTTCCGCTAAACGAAACACCAACCCTCCTTCGATAAATTCGTTGGCTGCCAACGCTAATCCCAATTTAAAATCGGGATTAGCTGCACGGTCTATGTACGATTTCAGCGGGGCATAATCATTCAGATACTCGTATTGCGCTATCGACTCCGGTTTTGCCACCGTGACATCGGCAATCTCGGTATCCACGCAAGAAGCCAGCAAAGCTGCTACCAACGTGCCCCATACCATATTATTTTTTCTATTCATCTTCATGTAGTTTTTTTTGAATTGTTTAGATTGCGGTTCACTTCAACTTCACGTTAAAAGTTTCGAATTTGCTCTGTCGGTCACGTGACACCAGCGCGTCTGTGCTGCTACATTTGGCAGTACCCATTTCACCGGTCACAGCATTCAACACATAAGGTGCATAGGTCACTTCATAGGTCAGTTCGAACAGGTCGCGGTCTTTGTCGCCCCACGCTTTCTTGGCACCATGATAAGTCCACTTGCCCGAACCGCTTGCCTGAGCCCCCGGCGTGTCGGTAGTGATGGAGCAATTGCCGTTGTCGTCAACCGTTATCACCAAGTCCATTGTCAACGTTTGCTTGGAAGCTTCGCCTTTGTCATTCACCACATCCACCGAAAGCGAAAGAGGATAACGCACTTTGTTGAGGGCAATAGTTCCCAATGTACGTAAGTCTGCTTTCTCTATATTCTGCGGGTTACGGTTAAGCGTAGAAGTGTTGCCATTAATGTCGAGCTGGTCCGTGCCACGACTCAACCAAGTGCCCTCATACTTGTTTTTGTAGGTCACCCCATAAAGCGCATAGTCTTTGGGAAGCACGTCCCAGTCTGCCGCATTCAAGCGATTGGGAGACTCAACTTTAGGTTTGCCCGACAAGATAGAGTCTGAAGCCTGTGCTAACCGTACCGGAATGACATAAGTGAGTTCGGGCGCAAGAGGATCGTTGAAGAAGGCATCGGTCAACTGTATGTCCATACGTCCGTAAATGTCTCCTTTGGGAAATACCACTTGTTCCGAAGAATAGGTATAATACTCCTTAGGCATTGGACGTATCGGCTCGCCATTATCGAAATAAGCATTGGCACACAAACTTTCATCGATAACAATCTGTGCCGTGCGCTCTTTGCGGTTTGACCACACACCGCCCAATGTAGCGATGATCTGCATCCGATATTCATTGTCTTGTTCGGTAGGATATACATCTTCGCCCAATGTGATGGTGCGTATAGGAGTCTGAGTAGCAAAACTGATGGTCTGATATTCGTAGTCGTCGAATTCTTTGTCTCCGTTTTCACAGCCGGCAAACAACAAGCCAAGGACCATGCATTTCATTATTGTCTTATTCATAATCATAGTATGCTTTAGCATTTTATTAAATTTACACTATCGGTTTACCAACCCTGATTCTGTTTCAGTTCGTCATACTTAAGAACTTCCGAATAAGGAATAGGACCGTAATACATATACTCACTGAACGAGCGTTTGTCTACCTCCATCGGAGTATAACGGGTTCCACTGATATTCATCCCTTTGGCAGCTTCGGTCAGATTGCTCTTCCAACGGCGCAAATCCCAGAAACGGAAACCTTCGAAACAAAGTTCGATGCGACGTTCGTTGCGGATAAGTTCCGCCATCTTCGCCTGATCGTTCTTGATGGATTCCAAGTAAGCATCACCATTGTCGAGACCGATGCCGGCACGGTGGCGCAACTTTTTCATCACGTCATAAGCAGAATAGCTGTTGCCGCCCTTATTTTGCGGACCGTACGCCTGATTTGCCGCTTCGGCATACGCCAAGAATATCTCGGTGTAGCGGATGCGCGGTGTATAATGATACTGGTCGGCTTTCGCATTCGGGTCGAGGCTGATGTCCTGACGCAACAGTTTGCGCAGATAATATCCGGTACGGGTAGAACGTCCTACCACCTTGTTCAGCGCATCATTGGTAGTTCCGTCGGCTGCCGTAAAGATTTCCTTATTCGTATTGCCTGCCTTGCCACCATTATAGAGAATGTATGCTTCCAAACGCGGGTCACGGTTAGCGTACGGAAGATTTTCATCATATTCACCGGACTGATGAGACACCGGATAACCGTTCAGCATCGGGAATGCATCCACCAGATTTTGAGTTGGGTTGATACGTCCGTTACCGTAGAGTGTAGGCGGGAAGTTATCTTCTTCGAGCGAGAGGGATTTGGCACGTTCACCACGCCACAGAATTTCAGCAGGTGATTCGGTAGGGCTAAGGTTTTCAATATCGTCCGCATTGCAATACCATGTCCATCCGGTAGGATCCATACCGTCTACCCCTCCGATATGATTCAGTACCTTTGCAGCACTGGCAGCAGCCGTTTTCCAATCAACGCCTGACTGGTCGCTATATGCCGGACTGGCAGCGAGCAAATCCGCTTTTGCCACAAACGCTTCCACCACCTTGCCGGACATACGACCGATAAAGTTTGCACCAAACACACGGGTGACTTTGCTTTGGTCTGCTCCTGCATATTTAGCAGACAAGCGTTGCATTTCCGCTGCATCACCATATTCCCAAGGCAATCCTTCGAGTGCTAACCGGGCATCTTCTTTCAACGCCTTCATGCAGTCTACAAATGTGCTGCGTGGCACATTGAAGTTGGATCCGGCAGCTTCCGGTTCAGTCAAGATAGGCACCCCCATCAACACACCGTCTTCGGTATAGCCCGCATGGGCTTCGAGAAGGTAATACATATACATGGCACGCAAGCCATAGGCTTCCGCTTTCTCACGGTCGCAGAACATCTGCGCCACCACTTCGTCTTTCGCCCATTTCACCTTGTCGGCATTGGCAAGGAAAAGATTGATGTACTGTATGGCAGAACGGCAGGAAGTCCAACGGTCGGCAGGATTGTTGTTTGCCGTCCACATGCCGGAGGCTATTTTACGCCAGCTGTTTTCCGCATCATTGCTCACAGCATCATCGGTAGCCACGTCGTTGAAAGAATAGCCTGCGCAGGGTATGCGTGTATAGGCATTTGCCAGTATTCCTTCGGCATATTGCGAATTCTCGTACATATATTCCAGTCCGAGGTTGTTCTCGATAGCCGGTTCGAACAAGTCATCGCATCCGGTCAGACAAGCGGCAAAGGCACATATTGTTATAATTTTCTTCATGACTTATTTATTCTATATTTTTATATTCTACAACGAGAGACCCATCAAAAGTCTACCTTTACACCCAGTGCGTACGAACGGCATTGGGGAGAAGTCCCTACATTCATCTCCATATATTTACGCTCCTTCGCCAAGGTCAACAGGCTTGTTCCGTTGGCATAGATTTGTAAACCTTTCACAAGTTTGCCTTTCAGCATGGCAGCCGGGAAGTCGTAAGACAATTGAACACGGTTCAAATCGAAACGTGAAGTGTCATACAACCAGAAGTCGGAAGCTACAAAGTTCAGGTCGCCACCTTGTGTGGTGAGACGCGGGTATGTAGCGATATCTGCCGTCTTTTCCGTCCAACGTCCGCGAACCACTTCGGAATATTTGCGATCGCCATACACGTGCATATAACTGTTATCCTTCAGTCCTTTGCCGCCAAACGATCCGGTGCCTGCCACAAACAATGTGAATCCTTTGTACTTGGCAGTCAGGTTGAGACCCATCACCCAGGAAGCACCCCATTTGCCCAACACCACTTGGTCTTGCTCGTTGATGACACCGTCGTTGTTCTGGTCTACATACTTCAAATCACCGGGTTTGGTATTAGCATTCACCTTTGCTGAACTTTCCACATCGGCAGCGTCTTTGAAGAATCCGATGCATTGATATCCGCGCAAAGCATCAATCGCCTCACCTTCGGCTTTCAGCCAGTCATATTTCACATTCTCGTCCCATTTGGTGTTCTTAGAGGTGTAGTACATACCCACAAGTCCCACATTCCATTCAAAGTCGCCGTGCTTTTTGCCCACGTTTACACTCAAGTCCACACCTGTACGACGCTGGTTGTTCATGTTGATATAAGGACGCATGTCGGACTTCGGATAATAAGTCTGGAAATAAGACGGATAATTTTGGGGCTGCGCCAGCAATCCTTCGGTGTTGGTCATGAAGTAATTGGCATTGAGTCTCACCAATCCCTTCCAAAGAGAAGCATCCAGTCCTACCGTAAATTCCTTACGCTTGATGTAGCCGAGATCAGGGTTTCCACCTTGCAGGAAGTCGGTGGTCTGCATCGAGTTGTTTACCTCGCTCCATCCCCACCATGTACCTGCCTGTGTAAACTTAGTAGCATACATGTAGTAATCACTGATATCCAAATCCTGATTGAGCACACTATAGCCTGCCGTCAGTTTCAGGTTATCGAGCCAGTCGGCATCTTTGAGGAACCCCTCTTCGGAAAGACGCCATCCCAACGTAAACGAAGGAGAAAGCCCTATCCGGTTGCCTTCGGGCAATTTAGCGGAATGAACCGCTGCCATGCTGAGATCGGCGTAATATTTACCGGCATAGTTATAATCGAGTTGCAAACCCAAGTTGGCATTGCTGGTGCGATGGTAGGTACCTGAATAGGTCTGCTGGCTGCCTTGAGCTAACAACAATGCATTCACATGATGATTGTTAGCAAAAGTGTTCTGATAGCCGAACTGTGCAGAGAAATAAATGGTCTGATACGCCGTACTGCCTGATACGTTTTGTGTACCGGTATGCTTGTCCATATTGTACTTGGTCAATGAAGTAATACGGTCGCTTCCGAAAGCATTGTTCCAAGAGGCTTCATACACTGCATAATCGTCGTCGATAGAAGTGATGTAAGAAGTTCCGTAGTCTACGGAGAACTGTGTACGGAATGACAATCCTTTCAGCACCTTATACAAATCGAGGTTGATTCCCGCATCAAACTGGAAACGACGTGAAGTAGCTTTCTGATAACCGGACGCATACATGGCAGCAAAAGGATTAGTCATGTTCAACTGCGTACCTCCCAATAGATATTTGCCGTCAATAAGGTAATTGCTATTGTTTATCAACGTCCACGAAGCAGCATCGTTTTTATCGACAAACTCAATGGGAATGAAAGGTACAAGAGGCGCCGAACCGGGAGCAGTCGGACGTAACGTAGCCGAGTTGGCCCAGTAGTCTGCCTTATCGTGACGGGAATCGTAGAAGATAGCATTTGCATTTACCCAACCGCTGATCCAGTCGTTCATACGCAAATCCACATTACCGCGAATATTCAGGCGCGAGTTGCGGTTGTTCTTACTTTCACCGAAGTTGAGCAAGTCGTTGGAACTCTCGTAACCGATGTTCGTATAGAAGTTGGCGTAGCGTCCGCCCCCCGAAAACTCGGCCACTCCGTTATAGTCCTGACTTGTCTTCCGAATATAGTCGTCGGAAAAGAAGTTGATGTTCGGATAACGGTAAGGGTTACTTCCGCTTGCATAATTGTAAATCTGCTCATCCGAGAAAGCGGGATCCAACCCGTCGTTGCGCAACGCCTCGTTATACAACGTCATGTATTCGGCAGAAGCCAGATATTTAGGATAGCTTTTAGGCACATTGATACCGACATTGGCACGCGCACTCACCCGCAAGTCTTTATCGCATCCGCGCTTCGTGGTGATAAGGATGACTCCTTTCGCACCACGGCTGCCGTAAAGCACCACGGCTTGCGCTGCTTTGAGGAATGTGATTTGGGCTATTTCGGTAGGACGAATGTTGTTTGCCTCACGAGGGACTCCGTCTACCAATACCAATGCTTCGCCCATGTTCCATAATTGTCCGTTGTAACCTCCCACTAAAGATTGCATATTGTCGAGACTGTACAGCGAATAACTTTTATTAGTCAGTTCCTCTACATTGACGGACGAGACACCACCCATCAAATCCGCCCGGTCCACTGTGCGGAAAGCCACATTCACTTTCTGAGCCAATGTATCAGTCTTCTCCACATCCGTCTGAGCCATCAGCCCGGCAGAAGCAAACAACAGTCCGGCGCTAAGAATTATATTTTTATGAATTTGTTTCATGATATTCTATTTCGTTTAATAAGTCACTTGTTTACCATCCCGGATTCTGATAGAACTCCGGATACAAGGTCACGTCAGACAATTTCAGAGGCAACCAGTAATGCTTCTCCGTGAAATTACGCGTCACGATTACCCGATATGTATAGCCACTTACAGCTGTTTCCTGCGGATTCTCGGCAAGTTCGCCTACGCGTTGGAAATCGACAGCGGTCTTTTCGGTATAAGGTTTCTTGTCGATAAGCAGCCAACGACGCAAGTCAGTGAAACGGTGTCCTTCGTATGCAAGTTCTACCGCACGTTCACGGCGAATCTCACTGTTGAACAGATCGATTGAACCGGTATATTTGTCATTGACACCTTCTACTCCCGCACGTTTGCGGATGGTGTTGATTGCGGCCAGTGCTGTGAGCGTGCAGTTGGTTGACTTTCCTGTAGACGAGCCGGTAGCATTTGCCGCAGCTTCGGCATACATCAGGTAAATGTCCGCCAGACGCATATAGCTGCAATAGATATGCAACTGCGGACTCCATCCCCAGCCTTCATCCCATTTATTAGCTGTCACCGGAATAAATTTGCCGAGCAGGAATCCGGTACGGCTTCCGAACTGGTCGTCACGAGCGTTTCCGCCTGTATAGAGGGATGCAACGGCTAAGTCACCAACCTCCTTCGAATCCTTCTTTGCATCAGATACCATAGGCGAACCATCGAAGCGAATGTCATGATAGAAGCGCGGGTCGCGTCCTTTCCAAGGATGATTTTTGTCCCACTTGGATTCCTGGTCGTCGAGCGGCAATCCGTTTGCCATACCGTAATAATGCACATAGTTGGCTGTGGGCGAGAGTTGCGGATTGTTCTCCTTCTTATAACTAGCAGGCACAAACTGAAGAGCTAAACCAAAAGTAGAGTTCTGCCAGCCATCTGCCACCAATCCTCTGAACAATGCTTCTGTAGAACCTGGCATTTGAGCATTCTTTCCGTATGTGTAGAAGAGGTCGGAATAGTCCTCAAAGTCTACCAAACTATATTGCGTCTGTTTTTTCTCTACCAGCGTAAGCAACTCCCCGAACGCTTCGGCAGCCTTCCGGCAATATTCCTGATTGTAGGATTCGCTTCCTGTGGACACCTTGTTCATCAACGGGCTTCCTGCCCACAGATAGTTTTTGCCTAAATAGCCCAGTGCCATGATTTTGTTGATGCGCAGTTGGTTGTTTCCTTTCGTGCTCGGGCTGATAGATGTCTTGTCCCAATCAATAGGCAGCAGGTCGGCAGCCATCCGGAAATCATCGGCAGCCTTGTCAGCACATTCGTGATAGCTGAGTCGCGGCTCGTTGAATGTTTCGTTGGGAGGCAACACCTTATCAATATAAGGCAATCCGCCGAAATATTGTATCAGCATGAAATGGAACCACCCGCGGAAGAAATAAAGCTGTCCGGCAATGGCGTTCTTCTGTTCCTGCGTTGCATCGGTAAGCAGATCCAGATTTGCCAGTCCCATATTACATTTACGGATTCCGTACCAAGAAGCGGGCCACAAGTCGCGGTTCCATCTGAATCCGTCGTTCGGAGTAGTAAAGTCCAGATTCAGCGTTTTGCAATCCATAAATCCGGCTCCCCAGCCGTCGTGTTCAGCCTGCCATCCCCAAAAGTCGCCTTGGTCCACTTTATATCCCATGTGATAATTGCAGTCTACACCAATCACTTCGTCTTCACCCCAGTTCCAGGAGTTTGACCAGTATTGTTTGGCCATGTCGGGAATACAAGCATAAAGCTCTTCTACAAATCCCTGAAAATTGTGGAAGTCCTTAAAGGCATTTTCCGGAGTGACATCCGATTCGGGTGCCTTGTCCAGATAGTCGGTACACGAAGCAGCCGTACCCGCCAATCCGAGACTCAAACAAGCCATTACAGCATATTTTATAATGTATTTTTTCATAATTCGATGATGTTTTAGAGGTCAAACTTAATACCCAGATTGAAACGACGTACAGTAGGATAAGCACCTTGCGAAGCCAATCCCGTACCTGCAAAGTTCGATTCGCGGTCATCCGGCATACGCGACCATACCCAAAGGTTGTTTCCGTTCAGGAATATTTTAAATCTGTTCAATCCGATTTTCTTTACCCATGGTTGTGTAAAGGTATAAGCCACTTCAGCATTCTTCAGACGAATAAACGAACCGTCGTAATGGAAGCGAGTACCTTCATAATAGCTCGGAGTAGAATTGATACGAGGCATGGGAGCATCTGCATCAAAACGGTCTTTCGACCAGAATACGCCTTCGTCAAATACAGTATTCACGTTATTATGCAAGGAAGTAAAACCTACATAACGGTTGACATTGGTCACTCCATAGAATTGTACAAAGCAACTGAATCCCTTGTAATCGAATCCGATAGTGGCGTTGTACGTATTTTCGGGAGTACCCGTATAACCGTAGGGAGCACTGTCGTTGGCATCTACCACGCCATCACCGTTATAGTCCATAGTGATGTACTGTCCGGGCAATTTCTGATCGTTCATCGTATTGTGTGTAGGCATAGCGAATACTTCGTCCCACGTGTTGGCAAATCCTGCCGTAAGATGAGCGTGGTCTTGTCCGATGGCAAATCCTTCCGACTTCTGGTATGCAGGACGCAACACAGGGTCATCGTATTTGAGAATCTTGTTTTCAGCATGAGTCATATTGAAGTTACCCCACAGACGAAGACCGTTGTTCAATGTTTTGTTTACACGGAGTTCCAATTCATATCCTTTCGTACGCACACGTCCTAAGTTGGCAGCCGGGGCGGAAATTCCTAAATAACCGGGAGTGGCACGTTTGTCGCCGGCTACAAGAATGTCCGACCGCTTGTCATAGAAAAATTCCAAACTACCGGCAAGCAAACCATCGAAGAAAGCGTAATCAACACCTATATTCTGCTTCAAAGCTGTTTCCCAATGTACATCAGGATTACCTACTGTAGCTTCCTTGTACCAAGTGTAAGGAGATTCGGTACGATTGTTCAAACCGTGGAAAGACTTACCTCCATAAGCCCACTGTGTAGCATAGAGGAAACGAATACCAAGGTTGTCGTCACCTACCTCACCGACAGAATAACGTACTTTCAACATATCTACCCACTTGCGGAGAGGCTTGAAGAATTTTTCTTCGCTTATCATCCAGCCCAACGCACCTGAGTTAAACAACTCGAAACGATAGTCGGGACTAAACTTCTCGGAACCGTTGTATGCACCGTTGTATTCCAAGAAATAACGGTTGGCATAACTGTAAGTAGCGCGGAACGCCCAGTCTTCACGATAGTGAGGGAACTCGCTACCAGTGCTTCGTTCGGTACGGTTGAACACTCCCATGGCGCTGACATCGTGGTCGCCGAACTTACCGCTCCATGACAATTGTCCTTGATTTAAGTACATGACAAAAATTTGAAAACATCGAATTTTGGGGTATAAGTCGGACGCAGAAGTATTGTTGAAATCTC
>NZ_JANJZR010000061.1 GCF_024623065.1 Bacteroides acidifaciens | reverse complement strand
TTGGGAATTGGATAAGGCAAATGTGGCTTCCGCTTGGGACAACAAAGGCGACATCGTAATAGGCAATGATGTATGGATAGGCTATGAAGCCGTTATTATGGCTGGTGTCCATATCGGTGACGGTGCTATTGTTGGTACAAGGGCGGTTGTGACGAAAGATGTTCCGCCCTATACCATTGTAGGTGGTATCCCCGCAAAGGAGATACGAAAGCGGTTCAGTCCTGATATAATAGAACAGATGCAGGATTTGAAATGGTGGGACTGGTCGGTAGATAAGATACGGGAATTTTTGCCTTATCTGAAAGATGGACGTTGGGATAAATTACAGGCAGTATGAAATCTATTAAGAATCTAATTTCACTCGGCTATTTGCTGATGGCATTATTGGTTATCGGCATAATGTATATTTGGTATAAAGAATGGTGCGATTTAGAGAAATTGGAAGTTCAGAATCGTCATATAGATACTTTTCGCCAAGAATCGCACGAAATATTTGTTCTTCTTATTGAACTTTCTTTATCAGGCGAGACAGTATTGGAGTGGGAATATGCAGATTTGGAACATTACCATTATCAACGCATGGCAATGGACAGTATGCTATGCCGTTTCAAAACGATTTATCCGACAGAGCGCATAGACAGTGTACGCCATCTTCTAGAAGATAAGGAACGACAAATGCGTCAAATCGTGCAGGTACTTGAACAGCAACAAGCCATCAACGATAAGATCACTCGTCAAGTACCCATAATCGTACAGAAAAGTGTGCAGGAACAGCCGCAAAAACCGAAGCGGAAAGGATTTCTCGGCATATTCGGCAAGAAAGAAAAGCCAAAGCCAACCGTGACCACAACAATGCTCCGTTCCCTCGACCGGGACATGATAGCCGAGCAACGGGCGCAAAGCCGCCGTCTGTCGGAATATACCGACAGCCTTGCGGCACGAAACGCGGAACTTAACCGGCAACTGCACGGATTTATACGCCAGATGGATAAAAATGTGCAAGCCGATCTGCAAAAACGGGAAGCCGAGATAACCGCAATGAGGGAACAGTCGTTTATGCAGATAGGTAGCCTGACAGGATTCGTCCTCCTTCTGCTGGCAATCTCATATATCATCATACACCGTAATGCCAACCGAATCAAACGGTACAAACAGAAAACGACTGATTTAATAGGACAGTTGCAACAGTCGGTAGAGCAAAACGAGGCTCTGATAGCCTCCCGCAAGAAAGCGGTGCATACCATCACCCATGAACTGCGCACACCTTTAACGGCAATAATCGGTTATACCGCGTTGATGGAAAAAGGGAATGATGCGGATAAAAAAGAGCGATATGTCCGTAATATCCGGCAATCCTCCGACCGTATGCGAGAAATGCTCAACACCCTGCTGAGTTTCTTCCGGCTGGACAATGGCAAGGAGCAGCCGAATTTCTCTCCTTGCCGGATTTCGGCAATCACGCACATTCTTGAAACGGAGTTTACGCCCATCGCCATGCACAAGGGACTGGCTCTGACCATAACCAATCAAACGGATGCAGTCGTCTTGACCGATAAGGAACGTATCCTGCAAATCGGGAACAACCTGTTGTCAAACGCCATCAAATTCACTGATAGCGGCGGCGTATCTCTGACAACGGATTATGATAACGGTTTACTGAAGCTAATCGTCAAAGATACAGGAACGGGCATGACCGAAGAGGAGCAACAACGTATATTCGGTGCGTTTGAACGTCTGTCAAACGCCGCCACAAAAGACGGCTTCGGGCTGGGATTGTCCATCGTGCAGCGTATCGTGACAATGCTCGGCGGCACAATCCGGCTGGAGAGCGAAAAAGGCAAAGGCAGCTGTTTCACTGTGGAAATCCCCATGCAGACAGCCGGGGAAATTCCGGAACGGATAAATCAAGCACAGGTTCATCATAACCATACATTCCACGATGTGGTTGCCATCGACAATGACGAGGTACTTCTCCTGATGCTTAAAGAAATGTATGCACAGGAAGGCGTACACTGCGACACCTGTACCGATGCTGCGGAACTGATGGAAATGATACGCCGGAAAGAATACAGCCTGCTTCTGACGGATCTGAACATGCCGGAAATCAACGGCTTCGAGCTGTTGGAACTGTTGCGCACTTCCAACGTTGGCAATTCAAGGGATATCCCGGTAGTCGTGATAACCGCTTCGGGCAGTTGCGGCAAAGAGGAACTTATAGAACATGGATTCACAGAATGCCTGTTCAAGCCGTTCTCCATATCTGAACTGATGGAGATTTCAAATAAATGCGCCATGAATGCGGCACAAAATGAAAAGCCGGATTTCACCTCCCTGCTATCCTACGGCAATGAATCCTTCATGCTGGAGAAACTGATTACGGAAACCGAGAAAGAAATGCAGGCGGTACGGGAGGCGAAACAACGGAAAGACCTTCAGGAGCTGAACGCACTTACACACCACCTGCGCAGCTCGTGGGAGATACTCCGTGCCGACCAGCCGTTAAGGGAACTATACAAATTGCTTCATAGCGATGGCACGCCTGACGATAAAACAATTGGTAATGCTATAAAAGCTGTGCTGGATAAGGGTTCGGAGATAATCCGGCTGGCAAAAGAAGAAAGGAAGAAATATAACAATGGATAAGACAAAAATCATCGTGGTGGAGGACAACATCGTGTATTGCGAGTTTGTCTGCAACCTGCTGGTGCGGGAGGGATTCCGCACCGTGCAGGCGTTCCACCTCTCGACCGCGAGGAAACTTCTGCAACAAGCCGCAGACGGGGACATCGTGGTTTCCGACCTGCGCTTACCCGATGGTGACGGCATCGACCTGTTGCGTTGGATGCGCAAGGAGAGTATGACGCAGCCGTTCATCATCATGACCGACTATGCCGAAGTGCATACGGCGGTGGAAAGCATGAAACTCGGTTCGCTGGACTACATACCCAAACAACTCGTGGAGGACAAGCTCGTCCCTCTGCTCCGTACCATACTGAAAGAGCGGAATATCGGGCGGAGCCGTATGCCCGTCTTTGCCCGTGACGGTTCCGCCTTTCAGAAAATCATGCACCGGATAAGGCTGGTAGCCCCCACTGACATGAGCGTGCTGATCTTCGGAGAGAACGGTACGGGCAAGGAGCATATCGCCCACCTGCTGCACGATAAGGGCAAGCGGGCAGGAAAACCGTTTGTGGCTGTGGACTGCGGTTCGCTTACCAAAGAACTTGCGCCGTCGGCTTTCTTCGGACACGTCAGAGGGGCATTCACTGGTGCGGACAATGCCAAGAAAGGTTATTTCCATGAGGCGGAAGGCGGCACGTTGTTCTTGGACGAGGTGGGCAACCTCGCACCGGAAACACAACAGATGCTACTCCGCGCCATACAGGAACGGAGATACCGTCCCATTGGTGATAAGGCGGATAGAAGTTTCAATGTCCGCATCATCGCCGCCACCAACGAGGATTTGGAGAAGGCGGTCAATGAAAAGCGTTTCCGGCAGGACTTGTTGTACCGTCTGCATGACTTCGAGATAACCGTCCCGCCGTTGCGCGACTGTCAGGAGGACGTCATGCCGCTGGCTGAGTTCTTCCGTGAAATTGCGAACCGGGAACTGGAATGCGATGTCACCGGCTTTGACGGAGAAGCCCGCAAGACATTGCTGACCCATGCGTGGCCGGGCAATGTCCGCGAGCTTCGGCAGAAAATCATGGGTGCGGTGTTGCAGGCGCAGACGGGTCTTGTCACGAAAGAGCATCTGGAACTTGCCGTGACGAGGGCGACTTCACCTGTCAGCTTCGCCCTGCGCAGCGATGCGGAAGACAAGGAGCGTGTCTTACGCGCGTTGAAGCAGGCGAACGGGAACCGCAAGGTTGCCGCCGAACTGCTCGGGATAGGACGTACGACGCTGTACAACAAACTGGAAGAATATGGATTGAAGTATAAATTTCAGCAACCATAGCCGGTAATTCGCTGAATTTGTATGATTTTGATTATCAGAATTTGGTTAATTCTCAAAATAATATTATCTTCGCATTGAGCTATTTGAAATGATTGAGAATCATGCAAAATGATGAAGACAGGTGGTTTCTAAGCCATTACCTATATCTCTATTATTAGCTTATAATTTATTGATAATCAACTACACATTAGTTAGTGCAACAAATGTATATACGCAGAAGATAAAGACATCCCGTACCAGTTCCAGCCGTTCAATCCTGAACTCTTTCTGCCATATCCGGTTTATCTCGGCTTGGCTTAGGAACTGTTTGTTTACCTCCACCTCGTGAAACTTGATCCCTGCAAACGGGTTCTTTGTCAGCCACTCGTTGACAATGGCAAGGTTTATCACTTTCTTAAAACATTTCATGTACCGGATAACGGTATTCTGTGCGCAATGCTTTTCTGTCTTTAGGTATAAGTCGAATTTGCGCACTAGTTCCCCGTTTACCTCACGCAGCAACATATCATCTACCTTGTAATCCCGTTTAACCAGTTCCATGAGGTATTTAAGGCAATTGTCGTAACGTCTTACGGTGATGTCAGCATAGTCCGTCCCGATTAGCTTCCGGCAGTTGTCGTTATGTTCCTTGAATACATTATACAATGTCTTGAAAGTTTCGTCCTTTCCCTGATAGCGGTTCACTATGGCACGTGCGGAGATAATCTTTCCCTCCAGTTCCAAGTCTTGGTAAATCTGATAGAATTTTACACGCAGGGCGTCAATGTAATGGTTAAGTTCTACGGAGTTTCGGTCTTTGCCTGTCGATTTCTCTTTTTCCTGCGACCAGAGTGGGACTTTTACGCTCCGCTTTAGTTGAAGTTCCACGTATAGGCGGTCATAAGTGACACGCACACGCACGGGTGCTTCCCCGTTTTTTAACAGTTTGCTACGCTTGATGAAGAACAACACGCTGAATCTTTTTCTTTCCATACGGCTTTTTTAATGATACAAAGTTAGGAAATCGAACCGAGAACCCTGTTATGTAAAATAGTGCAATGTGCTGTAAAAGAATGAAGTAAACACCTCGCAGTGGAACATTCCGGGCTTTTAAAAACAGTCCCTTGAATAAGGACGTATAGTTTGCTTCAATCCCACTAATTTTGCCTATTCTTGGAAAAGAAAAATCCCCGAACTTCTTTGAAATTCAGGGATTTACATCGTTTTGCCTTCTTAAAACGTGGTGCCACCAGAAATCGTAATTTATTTCCAAGTGGTTGAATATCATTCTTTTCTAAAAGCTACTCAACTGCAATCTCCTCCGTTTGCTCCACCAATAACTTGCGTTGTTTTGCGCAAGGTTGCGTGAAAGTTTCCGAATACAAAGGTAGTGAATTAGTTTGAACTTTTACCATTATTATCTTTCAATCTTTTGATTTCCTTATCAAAATCGCTTTCAAGCTGTTCCATTTCGCGTTTGCGATAGATGGCAAACTCCTTTTCTGCCTTCTCAATCGCTTGTTTATGCGAAATGTTTCCCTTACCAATCAAAACCTTTCGTTTGTGTGCTATAATTTGGTCGTCCAGTGCTTCTATCCAATCTTTCATTCTCATAGGATTCATTTCCAATGCTTGGAACTCGGCAAAGTCCAAGAAACCGGAAACAAGCAGATTCAGGCGTTGGAGTTCAATCTCAGACAAATAGTTCTTGGCAATCTTTACATCATCCTTAGTTACATAGCTGCCTTTGAAATTAGTCATACCTACAAACGGCTTTTCGTTGTCCACACGATTGTAAATAACCTCGGCTGCCGTATTCTCGTGGACAGCGTAATGCAACTTGTTCTGAACGGTGGCAAAAAAGGTCTTTGTCATCTCGTCACGTGGGTCATAATCGGTGGCGGTAGCGTATATATCTGTTACTTGCTGGTAGAAGTTGCGCTCACTACTACGAATATCCCTGATACGTTGTAATAACTCACGGAAATAACGGTTACCACCTTGCTTTAAGCGCTCATCATCCATCGCAAACCCTTTCTGGATATACTCATGAAGCCGCTGGGTTGCCCATCGTCGGAAGCGGGTTGCAACCTGAGACTGCACACGATAGCCAAGGGCAATTATCATATCAAGATTATAGTGGTCAATGTTACGTTTTACCTGACGATTACCCTCTTGACGAACTAACAAGAATTTCTTGTTGGTTGCTTCTATGGTAAGT
Organism: Bacteroides acidifaciens; assembly: GCF_024623065.1. Taxonomy (GTDB): domain Bacteria; phylum Bacteroidota; class Bacteroidia; order Bacteroidales; family Bacteroidaceae; genus Bacteroides; species Bacteroides acidifaciens. The sequence continues at coordinate 21,065 of NZ_JANJZR010000061.1, read as the reverse complement.
TCTCCATCCTTATAGATATTATCTACATGCTGGCTAATATTCTGTTGGGTAGTACAATAAATTTCTGCCAATTGATTTTGCGTTAGCCACAAATCCTCATCAGTGAAACGCACCGAAATACGAGTTATCTCGTTATCGTCTTGATAAAGTATTATTTTGTTTTCTTCGTTCATATCTTTCACTTTCCAGTATGAGTAATTTATTGTTTAATCCTTTGCGACAATGCAATTGTAATTTCCTCATTTGTTACATATCTATAAATCTGTGGAGGATGAAATTTAGAATCGACTTGTTTTAATTCCTCCAACCCAATAGGTGTTATTGGTTTGATTATTTCGAACTCAATACCAATTGATTTTTTATGATTAACATAATATGAATCGAAATCTTGTTTCATTATTCCTAAACGAATTGAATACTTTACCCACATTTCATTAGGAGTACATTCAATGATGTTTTTTACTTTTCCGAATCCGATTACAGCTTTAACTGGAGCAGAAGCATATATAATGACATAATCCCCTGGTTGAATATGAGGTCTCATTTTTCTCAGTTCAATATCTTTTTGACCTGAAATCAATTTATTTGCATATTTTGGCTTAACAGCTATAAACAAATATTTATGCGCTATTTTTGTTCTTTCCATTTGCCTAATTGATAAATTTGGAAAAAGATTGATTCATTGATTTCTACAGGAGAAGCAAAAGTATTTCTCTTTCTTCCGTTAGACATCAATATGTCTTGGATTTTATTGTAATTTACAGGATAACCAAAGACTTCTGTATGACAAAATTTTAGAGTTCTAATATCCATATTAATATTACCATCACATAATTTCGAAATATCCTTCCATTCATAAGTTCCATAACGCCTATTCACACGAAATAGTGTTTTAGGCTTTCCTGTCATTACATCTGTCAGATATGAAGAAGCTATTATTGATTTTGTATGAGAATGAAATTTATCTTTTCCGCTTGCGTACCATAATATTCGCGCAGGACATTTTTCTGTTATAGGTTTTGTATGTCTGTAATACACGTTCTCAAAACTCCACAATTTTTCTGGATTTGCCCCAAACAAGTCTTCTCCAGCAATAGTAATATCAAACAATTGACCTGCCCAATATGGCTGTATTGGAATAATATATGTAGGAATATTGAGTCCTTTAATTTTCAGAGGGAACAGTTTTCGTTCTACTTCAAATAAAATTCTATCACTATGATTAATAGTTACTTCAGGATATATTTTTCTAGTAATCAGAGATATATCTTCTTTTTTTATAACTTTGTTGAATACGTATTTTACATAATAATCATCTTGTCTGATAAAGCCGAAGTTACTAAGTATTTCTTTTTGTTCTTCCGTGATAAACTTCTCGTTTAATACTATCTGCGACTTATTGCCATTTAATGTAGTTTGAAGAATATTGGAAATCAATTTAAAAAATATTGCACCACACATATCTTTTGCTAAAATGCGTAGTAGTTCAATGTCTGTTGAGTCTTGTTTTTCGATAAAACCATAAAACGCGATTACTTCCCCATATCGTTTTAGAACATACAAAGCCCCTCCATTTGCATTAACCATATTGTATACAGAAGTGCTAAAGGCTTGCTTATCTTCGCCCATTTTCTGCATCCAAAATCTATCAACACACGAAAATAACTCCTGAGAATTTAATTTCGAAATAGAATCCGAATACACACCTTTCAATTGATTAGGCAAATACTCTTCTCCATGTAGAAGTTGGTCTATTTGTATGATAAACTCTTGTGGATTATAAATTTGTATTAGATACTTTTCCTCTATTTGTGATCTTCTATTGAGTAGTCCATCATCATAAGTGATAAAATAAGGTGTGTGCGATACAATACACGAGGCCACTTGCTTCCTATCAGAAATATCATTCTCAGATGTTCCGCAAATAATGCTTTCCAATTCACTTACAACTTTTTCCTGTTTTTCAATATCAACCTGTAATTGAGAAAAAGACATGAGGAAATTTCGTGTCTTCGCAGCACGCTGCAAATTTTCATCTCTGTCTATTTCATTGTATGCCTCAGGTGCGAAACATAACTCGGTCTCATCAATAAGCCAATCTGATAATAAGCCACGAGGATCTTCAAGCGGATTTACTGTTTCTGAATTTTCTGCTTCCCGTAACTTTACAATGATGTTCATATCCAGCAAGGCCTTAACTTTGGATGCCGAAGATTTCGAAAACAAGGTTGGTTGATTGAAATCATACCACCATTTATTTAAATAATTCTCATTATAACTTCTGCTTCTTACCTTATCTAAAGGAACAAAACCAAAGTTCTTCCATACATTAGATGCGTATGTAAAATCTGTTCGACAACTAAGTGAAATACCCCGATAATTTTTTTCGTATTTTTTCTTCAGTGCTTTTAACAATGCAGTAGAAACTCCTTTTCCTCTATAATCCTCACTGACACAAAGATGTACAATACTCACTCGTGACAGACGAAAAACGACTCGATACATTAAATATCCAGCTAAAACCTTACCATCGTGAGCAACAATTATGCATCTGTTCTTTGCATGATCTTCAAAGCCGCCATCTGGCATAAAGCCCAATGTGGCAGAGTTTTTTCTTCCTAACGTTTTTACGTCTGAGAAAAACTTATTTTTATTATCAATGAATTCAATTGTCATCTTTTTTAATTAATATAGGATTCACATCAGACAAGCTAAAGGAAAATGTTTCGGAATTATCTTTCAGCGGAGAAATGTCATTATGTTCTTCTAACCATTTCTGATATCCTGAAATATCGGGATCTGATATGCAAATGGCATATTCTATTCCGGCTATACTCATTACAAAATATATTTCAGCTTCATAATTACCATTTGGATAGCATTTGTATTCTTTTGTAAAAAGTTTCATTTCATGAAGGATTTCATAATAAATGTTCTCGTTTTGATTGAAGACACAATCTCCTTCCGAATATATCCGGCGCTGATTATATTGCCAATATGTACCCTTACCATATCGGGCATACTCTCGCAAATCTTTCAATAGATCACATTCATTTCCTAGTAATTCTTGGACACACAAATCATATTTGTCTTCACCCATATTGTATAAAAAATACTCATAAGCGCATTTGGCAAGGAAACGTGACACAATAGTGCTCGGGTATTCCGGTATAGGAATATATGGACTTATCATTGTTTTTGCTTTACCTGTTTTTATTAGTTCAAGAAGTTCTTCATTTTCTTTTTTGTCAAATAATGCTATAAGTTCGTTTTTTGTTGTTTGCAGCACAACCTCACAACTTTTTAATGTACTTGGAAATATCATCCTCTCTTTAACAAGTTGTCCTTTTTTTGTCAAAATCTCATTTCTAAATCGCATTGAAACGAAATATGATTGTTCCAGCAATTCTTTCTCAACTTTAACAGCAAAATAATGGTTGCACGCATCGCAAACATATCCCTTTGGCAAAAAGTGATGCTTATTTCCAAGTGACTCAGGGATTATATGTTCAACACTCTTTGATATTGAAGAATCCTTATGGCAGAATATACAGATACTCATATTTCATTTTTCAAATTTATTCTCAGATTATTTCTTTCTATGTTGTTGTGCTGAACTTACAAAAAACAAAAATTGCTATTATCATAATAATCTAAAGTTTATCTTTAATGAAAACACCGTGATCTTTTATCACATCTAAAAGATTTATCGTAGAGTCACACCCATATCTTCCGATATAATACCAGTATGCTTCGTATATCGAATCATACGTAACTTCAGGATTGATATCCATTGGTGTTCCATTCTTTATTATTTTGTAAACCACACATTTTGTATAGTATGAAACATTTTGATTTCCATTATATTCAAGTATATTAATCTTTTTACTTCTTATATCTATACAAATCGTAACAGGTTGACCATTATCCGCTGTTAGTTCTATACCTAATTTAGAATTAACATCTATTTGATTTTTGTTCAATCTGATTTGATCCAATTTTGAAAGTATCTTCATTATGGATAAAATCTCATTACCATATATAGGAGAAGATACATCATAATGTGATACTGTATTTAGGACATTGTCCTTAAATATTTTCAAATCTTTAAACTCTTCAAAATTAATAGATTCTTTTTGACAATAATCATTTAAACAGACAATTCTATCATTTAAAGATGTTTCATCCGTTTTACCTGTTCTTGAATCTCTTTTCTTTAATAGTGTGTCTGGATATAATTGGCTTAATATATCTTCACACCATTTTCTTAATTGCTGTCCACAAGCTGGATAGTCGTGTATTATATAATATTCTTTTGCTTTTAGTTCTGTATCTTTTTCTTCGACGAAGATAGGATAAGGATTACATCGATTGAAATCAATAGAATTATCTCTATCGTGCATATACACACCTCCACAAAGCCAATCATTTTGTTGCTTATTTGCACATATCCTTTTTCTAAATGATGCGAACAAGAGTTTATCATGAGTAAAGATATAAAGTTTGTATTTAGGATAGATATCTTTAAATATATAATTTATGACTTTCATACGATTACTCATATCAAGACTAATAAGCATATCATCAAGTGCCATAAATGAGCCTGGTGTTATCGCTACTGTTGACATGCTGGCAAATCTAACAGACAATGCAATAGCTGTTAATTTTGCTTCATTAAAATGGGATTGTGGCTTATGAATAAGAATACCCTCTTCTTTAATCTCTATTCCAATTCTTGGAGGATATAAATCTTCCTTATCTAGGATTTGGCTATTTCTAATATTACCATAATAAAGATAGAAATGTTCTTTCAATTTATTATCTTGGTCGTCATCACTATAATATATCAACTTTATTTCAAGAGACTTATCACCTTCATTTTTAAAATTATTATTATAAATAGAACTAACTTTTGTGTTTATTCTATTTATAGAATTATTTAAGTATCCATTAAAAGTATTTATTTTATCCAGAATGCTATTATCTTTTAATCCAATGCCTGCATTGTAATCAGATACAATTTCATCGTAAAAATCCGCCAAAAATTGGGTTGTTCCAGCTGGGATATGGAATGGAAGAATATCTTTATAAAAAACATTCCATAAATCTATTTCTTCAGAATTCCTTGCTGCATGAAAACGTGATATATATGAATGATTAATAAATACAGAATCTTTATTTAACATTCTAATTTCACTCTCATTTCCTCCATTTTGAGATGATAGTCCTCCATTATCAAGTCTCCAAATCTTACCATCATTAAAAGTAATACGTATATATGGTGTGTATGTATTAGCCTTGGCCTCATCAAATCTAAAGATGTTAATCAGATGTTCATTGTTGGTAATAAACTCTTCCCCATTTACATCACCTGGTTTGAAATACTTAACACCTTTATCATCTTTGAATACACTTTGTAATAATGCGTGTAAAGCGTAATACAAAGAGGATTTACCACTTCCATTTTCACCGTATAAAAGCAGGTTCTTACCTGTTCCCAAATCTAACTTAAAGTTAGTAGGAAACGCCTTGAATCCATCTATTTCTATTTGAGTTATTGTTGCCATAGTTATGATAAAATAATAGTCCTTAATACCTCAGAATCTGAAAGTGATAAAGAGTTTAATGATTCAATGATGCCTGTTGAATCAATCTTCATATACAAATCCCAAATATCAGTTATATTAATAGACTCTCTTTGATGTATGTAGTTACGTAATACGGTGATTGTAGATACCCCATTCATATCATTAGGAAGATATATCTCGTATATACAACCATCTATTAGTTTTTCAAATTCAGAGGAAATGTATGAATTCTGAACCAGTTCACTGGCTCGCTGTTCTGTACTATTAAGCAAAATAATCATATCAACCAATTTTGCTACTATTTCTTGTACATCATTTGATGGTACTGCAATAGGAATCTGTTGCAGAGGTTCTTTATCTAATTGATAGTTGGCACCCTGCATCTTTCCTTTATTTTTAAGCCAAAACTCTATCAGTTTAGAGTTTAACAAACCTGTTAGGTATCTCATGTTAACCCTATTAGTCTTTATTACATAGAATGTTGCCGACATATAATTCAGTCCATTTGCATATGCAAAAACCGGTTTGCCAGCACACTTTCTCAATGCAACTATTTTCTCTCCAATAAAGAAGGATTCCACTCTCGATCTATGTAAACCATAAGGCTTATTATCAGATGAAATAACATCTTTAAATCGATCTAAATGTTCTTTTAAATGCGGGTAAGAATCCATACTATGAGGATTCTTAAATCTAGATGTTGTATATATGATATTTAAATCTGTTGTTCCAATTATATACCTTGTTACATTCTCAGAAGAATTATAATATGGCTTAATAAATTCTGTTTCAGACTCCGTTAGGTTTAATGCAGCTAATTCATACATTGAAAGTCCAAATATACCTTCACCAATATTAAAACCATATTTTTCTGACAATTTCTTGTTTATAAAGTCATAGTGTGGATGTATTCCATTTGTCAATTCGTCTTCTGTCAAGAATATGTTACCCTTTACATTGTAAATTTTATCCAAAATATCATCGCTTTGACTGAATGTGATATTCTTGCCTAATAAATTAGCCCTCCTAATAGTTGGAGCATAGTACTCCGCATCATTAGATGTTTTATCCAAAATTGATATGGCTTCTCTTTCAGTTGCTTTATACTTTGTTAATTTACGGTAATCAAACGTGTAATCATCTGTTACCTTATCTTTTTGGAACATCATAATCATAGTTTGAATGCTTGCGCTCTCAAACATCATTACCGCTCCAAAATCGACTATATTACATATGCGAGTCTCTTTAATTACCTTCTCGCGTAATTTACTTGCCCCAAAACTTGTAGTCCAGTTATTTGTTGCAATAAAGCAAAGAACTCCATTTGAGTTAAGTAAGTCTAAGCTATTACAAGCAAACAGATACCATATATCCATCTTCCCTTTGTAATAAAGAGAGTTTTTATATGGCTCAAAAAAAATCTTTGACATACGACCTTCCTTGATATAGGGAGGATTAGCTATGATTATATCAAAGCCAACAAAAGCCCCCTTATCGTCTAATAATTGAGGATACTCAAAACGCCATTCAAATGAGTCCTTATATTTTTTGTTGTTAAGAATTCTATTTTCTTCTTCAACAATACTTAATAGCGTTTTTTGGGCTTTTTTATATCCTACAGGATCTTCTTTTGCTTTACATTTTCCCCAAAAATCCACAAACTCATAATCTAGTACATCTGCTTCTGCCTTTTGTCTATTCTTTAAATCTTTTATAGCCAATGTGATTTTGAAACAATTTTTTATTTCATTTATTTTTGCTTTTAATCCAACTTTATCTGAATGTTCTTCCGTATACTTAATAACATCTTGTTTATATTTTTCGAGAGTGTAATCTTCCCAGACGGTCTTTTTCTTTTTTGAAATATCTTTTCCTACACGATTGTATTCCTCAAATACATTGACAATAGGGGTATCTAATGAATAGCGGTATACTTGAGAATTTCCACAAGTGATTTTATAATCAAGATTCGGCAAAGGTTGTGGTTTTTCCGCATCAACCACCAACGCCAGCCAGAAACGCAAACGGGCTATATCAACGGCACCCTGCTCGATATCAACGCCAAAGATATTATTTTGAATAATATTTCGTTTTGTTTGAGTTGAATCAAAGTTGCCATGAGGTTCTGCATGTGAATGCAAATGATGTATTGCGTGATACAATACATAAAGTATACCCATAGGGAATGCGCCCGAACCAATGGCTGGGTCACATACTTTTACATCTTTGAGTAGTTGGGTAAAGCGTATTGCAATGTTCTTGCTTTGGAGTATAGGGTTCACCACACCATCATTTATAAGCTGATCAATAACTTCTGCATACTGCTCTGATGGCTCGTGTGTTTTGAGGTATTGTATCACACTCTGGCGGCACATATATTGTACAATCTCTTTTGGGGTATAAAAGGCACCTTTGTCTTTATTGTCCTCCAAAAGATTTTCAAAAATATGTCCCAACATTTCAGGATCAATACCTACTTCGCTATCATCAGGATCATTTTCGTCAATAGTAAAGTTATATTGAGAGAAGAACTCCATCAAATTCTTGAAGTTGACATATGGGAAATCAATAGGCTGCTTATCCACATCGTCTGCTTCAAATAAGCCACCATTAAGATATGGGATGCCTATAAACTCTTCTAAGAGTTGTATATTCCATTTTTTATTAATGAATAACGTTTTTCTATCTTCTGGCTTTGTGTTTAGAATGCCAAAGAATAATGGCTCAAACACATCACTTAACAGTCTCTCATTATCGATATGCCTCTCAACAAGATTACTAAGGAATTTTTTATCTCCACCTTCCCATTTAGTGTTAGATGCAGGTACACCCATCCATCCTTTCTTTTGCAAGAACTGCAAGAATACCAAACGGCCTAATAGCTTCTTGACATAATCACGATGTGGTTTTGTATTGCCAATCTCTTTCAAGAACGCATAGTATTGCTCTTTGTATTCTCTAAAAAAGTCTTTGTTGAGTCGCTCGACAGAGAATGCATCAATAACATCTGTCAAATAGATAGATTCAGATGTCTTCTTATTAGCCAATTCTATAAGTCGGCTTGCAGCCGTAGTGCAAGGCTCGTTTTTGCCTAACAAGAATGTATATCGCTTAGGGGCAGTCTCCTTCTTAACCAATTCACCGCTTTCATTGAAATAGGTCTGCTTGGCAATAAAGGTCAAACGATAGTCGTCTTGGTTTTGTGAATAATAGAAAACCAAAGCTCCATGAATCAAGCCTTGATCCACATACTTTGCTGCAATATCGCGTAAACTTTTACGATTACGTGATATTAGTACATTGTCAGTGACTTCAAAATGAAATATGGCTAATGAGCGTCCATCGCCCAATCGGATATTTCCAACATGCCCACCATCTTTCACATGGGAATCCGTAATCTTAGCAACACTTGTGAAGATTTCAACTTTTGGGAAGATCTTTTCCAACAAATCTTTCCAGATGTTGAAATCAAATCTTGCAGATAGTATATTTTTCAAATATGCTTGATTCATAACGATACTTTATTACACATTAAAACTCTCTGAAATAATAATTTCAGGCATAAAATCTTTCGACACTTTAAGCATATCTACTTGTTTGTCGACATCTCCATATCGGACATGTTCCAATGGATATGTTGATATAATCTTGATTAACTGTTCTAACAGAACAACCGGTTTGACAGGAACTTTCTTTGTTGCTGTTTTCAGTTTATTTATATCTCGTTGTAACTGTTGGAATTTACCTGTTGTGATAGCTCGTTTTGCTTTATTAATCAATTCAAGTTCTTGCTCTGTAATGTTGGAGATACTTACAAAACCATCAAGATAGGCTATAGCTTTCTTCTCATTAGGACCTTGAGTTGGATTAACTTTTTGTTTTGTTGCCTTGGTCGCCTCTTCTTGTGTGGCAAATGCATCAAGTGCCACTTTTACTTGCTCGTGATGCATACCATGTAGCGGTATAGACTTTTCGTCAATACGGGCTTCAAATTCTTTCGCTGCCTCCAAAAATGTGAGTTCCTCTATGCTCCCGTCTTCTCGAACAAATGTAAACGCATCACGGCGCTTGTTTCGGATAAACACAATGGTGCTACCGGGTATAAATTTACTTTTGCGACCTGTGCGAGCTCTCAATGGCAGTTTGCTGATTCGTTTAATCAAATCAGGGTCATCTTGTTTCAGTTGTCGGAGCCACATCAGGTAACGCAATTTCTCATCACGTTCCTCATCTACATCCTTATCAAACAAACCGAAGCTCTCCGGATTCTCATCAGTAGAATATATCTGACTATCTTCGCCCAATGCTGCATGAAAGGCAAAGAGCTTCATTTTCGCTTTCTTCTCCAATTCAATGTCATCATTAACTTTGGATGTTGGGAAGAAGTTGAAAATATATACCTCTTTGGCAGTGCTACCGATACGATTTACACGGCCTATTCGCTGCATAAGCCTTGTTGAATTCCAAGGTGTATCGTAGTTTACAATAACATTTGCACGATGGAGATTTACTCCCTCGGCAAGAACCTCGGTGGAAATAACTATGTTATAATCGTTCTTCTTGTCACCTTTGTAGTTGGCATCGAAGTTCTCCTTCAATAGCGGCATTTGGATGTTTCTATTGTCACTCTGTACCGTCATAATTTTGCCCAAACCATGATTTCTGAGAGAGTCATAGAGATATTTTGTGGTCTCTTTTGATTCTGAGAATATGACTAGCTTACCCTCGTGATTAATGGATTTATCCAATAAAGTATCTTTGAGGTATTGGATGAAGATATCTAACTTAGGATCAACATCTACAGCATCCCACATAGAAACCAATTCCTTAAGAATAGTATTGTCTGCCTTGATTCCCTCCTCAAAGCCCTCTTCAAAGTCATCAGGTGTACAGACTTCTATTGTCGGGTCGGTGTATTTTGTCTCCTCAATCAACTTTATCAACTCGTCTTCCTTATCTTCACTAAGTAATTCATTGACTTTTAGATTGGGGGCGATGTATATAATACCATTGCCAAACATATCAAGCATCACCTTGTTAGCCTCATAATATCGATGCAATGATTGCTTAAATGCATAGAAACTGCTATCTATTCGTTTGACAAGCAAAGTCTTCATAATACCTGCCAATTGTATAGATATCATATCTGCCTTCTTGTACTTACTTTTCTTAGGTGACTTCAAGTATTTTATCGCCTGGTATCTGTAATATTTAAGACCGTTTATTTTATCACTTAGATACATTATAGTTTTGTCGTACAAAGTTTCCAATTCTGTATCTAGTTGATAATATATCTTTCGAGGAGACTTAACATCAGGGAAGTGGATATTCTGTTCCTCTAGATCTTTACAATATGCATCATTTTCCATTAAGTCAGTACGAGTACGACGTACTGTTAATGGTTCTACAACCTTGATGCGGATTCTCTCATATATAGCCTTGACTTCATCAGCGATAAGAGTTAAGTCCTTTTGTTTTTTCAGTTTGTTGTATCTGTCAATATGCTCACGGAAGAATCGTTGTAAATTACCTTCCTCTAAGGTACTATCCTTAGAGTCTTGGAACAAATATACAAGATTGGCTATATCTTCAGGTTTGTTGTTAAGAGGTGTGGCTGATACGAGTATCACCTTCTTGTCATGCAAACTGCCATCATAGCGTTTTGTCTTAGTCTTACACAACTTTTGCAATTCGTTATACATTGATGCCGTGTCACTTCTAAATTTATGCGCTTCATCAACAATAATCAAATCATATAATTCCGGATTCTTAATCTTATGAAGACTTCCGTTTGTTATGATTCTGAAATTATCCAACTTAAACTCTGTAAGAGTCTCCTCCCAGTTATCCTTCATTGCAGGAGGAACTATTATTAATATGTGAGAACGATGTGTTGGAAATCCATTGGAGAAAAATAATTTCTTTGCTATAAGGGCAGACACAACGGTTTTACCTAAGCCGACAACATCGGAAAGGAAAAAACCATTGTGTTTCATCATCTTGAAATATCCGTCATTGACCGCATCTATTTGATATGACAACTTCTTATATCCCGTAGGCAAATCGGATACAGAGTTAGGGTCAAAGTCAATACTCTTGCCGAAGTATTCTAATAAGAATTTTAGATATACTTCGTAAGGGGTGAAGTTGGGATTAAGATATGAATCACTCTTTATCTTTTCTATGTGTGTTATGTCTATTTCTACAGACTCTTCCCATAGCTTTTCAAAGGTTTCGGTGGCAAACTGTATGTCGTCATCATAGCGTAGTTCCACGTTGAACTCGAAATTCTTTTCTAGTCCAGCCTCAGTCAAATTACTAGAACCAGTAATGACCGATCCATAACCATGAGGATGATATACTTCTTCACGGAAGATATATATCTTGGCGTGAATGTTTTGTTTTGGATGAATTCGCATGGTTATTCTACCAGTTACTATATCCTCTATAAACTGATACATGCCATCCTCGACCTCTTTATCGTATTTCGCCTCTTGTATATTACGTTTAATGTCGTTAAAGAACTCTTCTTGGGACTGTTCAGCGTTAGGATTAAATAATAATCCCTGTTGATTTGCTTGATAGGTAAGCTTATCGACATTTATACCAACCAAAATTCTAATATGCGGGGTCTGTTGTATGAATTTTCGGATTCTAAAATAACCGGAAGCCCTAAAATACCCAACAAGTGCATCAAAGAAATGTACTTTTTTATACTTGAAAACTCCTTCAATTTTTTCAAGAAGAGTATTCTCTTTTTCGTTTGTGAAAAAATTTGTTCCCATAATCAAGCACCTTTCAGGTTATTTATTAAATCTTTTGGCTCTACATTCAAAACAGTTGCAATCTTGACAAGCATTTCTAATGATGGTTTGAAGTATTGGAACACCAACGGGAAATGGTTGCTTCATTTTTTTTGAGTTGTTCTGCTAACCATTTTCCAGTTCTATTTTGTTCAACCAATACTACTTTTATTCTATTTATTCTTTCTGTTTCCACACTTGTTTTCTTTTAAAGAATAGCAATAAATTGACCATATCTGCAAATGTAGTGATAATTTCGGAAAAACAAATATGAATTAGAGATTACTTATACTTGTTGGGTAAACTAGAGTAACGGCGCAAGGTGTGGAAACTCCTACATGGTCTTCGGATGGAGGTTTCGTTATTATCACGTTCAAACGACCTGATTTCAAATCCAATATCATAGAGAATGATAAAGAGGATAAAAAGATAACAGAGGAGGGCAAGTACCCCCTAAGTACCCCTCAAGTAGAATTGCTCATTCAAAAAATGGAAGATTCTTACATGACAATGAGGAATATGGCGGATGTATGTGATATTAAAGACTTAAAGTATTTTCGTGAGAGCTATATTACCCCCGCATTGGAAGAAGGATTGATTGAACGGCTTTATCCAAATCAGCCGAAGCATCCTAAACAACAATACCGACTGACAGAAATGGCTAAAGAGTGGCTAACAAGTAATGCCAAATAGAATCATTGCTTATGTGTAATATGTAATACAATACTGGCGAAAGAAAAAACAAGCTCTCTTTTGGTTTCTTTCGCCAGTATCAATCTTATTATAGTTGAAATACAAACTTAGTTAAATCGCTGAGGATTTTAACTAGAATATGCTATCTCCACTTTGGTGATTAAACGCAGGATGGAGATCAAACCTAACAACTCCAACTAAAGCCCTTCCTTCGACTGCTTTGCTAACACGTGCTACGCCATTGAGACCAAAACCGGCACAAAGTTCAATAGCAGTGATGCCTTCCTTTACCAACTCTTTAGCTACATATTCAGCTTCTTCGTAGTCTTTTACACCCACTACCGTCAGATTAACGACAGGAGAATCAATAAATGCTTTGTGCGCTTTGTAATCATTCTCAGGCGCAATGTAAATAAATGCTGCTTTTGTTGTCATAATATTTTCTTTAAAAGATATTTATCATCTGCAATGTTGTTGTTATCATCTGCAAAGATACTACAAAAAAACGAGAATAGGAGAAAAATGGTGAATGAACGTTGAGATAAAGCGTTTTAGCAATTCCGACGAGGACTTTGCCAAAGCCACTGAATGCCGCAAAAAAGCCGTTTGAAGCAAGAGTTACGTTACTATCCCGTTACTCTTTTTCACAAAAGAACAGCTTGCTGAGGACACTGGCATATCCGCTGATCCATACGCCATTGGATGCCAATTTAAGGATTCTTTTGGAAATGTCAGCGGGACCTGCTCAAAAAAATGAGATGTGGGTGTGAATGCGCCGATATGCTGTGATTTGCCTACCGTCTTCCAGCTCTACATGGTTTAATTTTGCAAACAAAAAGTAGAGTATGAGCAGAAGCACATTCAAAGTATTGTTCTACCTCAAGCGCAATGCGCCGAAGAAGAACGGATTGATTCCCGTGATGTGCCGTATCACGGTGAACGGAAAGGTATCACAGTTCAGCAGCAAACTGGACGTGGAGGAAAGCATCTGGAACGTGGAAACCGGGCGTCTGTCCGGTCGCAGCCTCGTGGCGCAGGAAGGTAACCGTATGCTTGACAAGATACGTGTGGGCATAAACCGTGCATATCAGGAAGTATGCGACGCGGACAGCTATGTCACGGCAGAGAAAGTACGCAACGCCTATCTGGGACTGGGACAGAACCACAAGACCCTGCTTGCCGTGTTCAAGCAACATAATGAGGACTACGCCAAGATGGTAGGAAAAATGAAAAGCGTGCGCAGCTACCTGAAATACCGCACCGTCTATAACCATCTGTCGGAGTTCATCAGACAACGCTACAAGATGAGCGACATCGCCTTGCGCGAGCTTACCCCGGCATTCATCACGGATTTTGAACTGTTCCTCCGCACGGAGAAGAACCATTGCACCAACACCGTCTGGTCGTACATGATGCCGTTTCGCAGCATCATCTATACAGCCATCAACAACGGCTGGCTTCCACGTGACCCGTTCTACGCCTACCACATCACCAAAGAGGAAACGAAACGCGGCTTTCTGACAAAGGAGGAAATAAGCCTGTTGATAAACGGGACGTTCAAAAAGAAAAAATATGAACTGATACGCGACCTGTTCATCTTTTGCACCTTCACGGGGCTGAGCTGGACGGACATGTATAACCTTACGGAAGAGAACCTGCAAACCTCCTTTGACGGTCATCTGTGGATCAAGACCAAACGACAGAAGACAGGCGTGGAATCCAACATCCGCCTGCTGGAAGTGCCGGGCCACATCATCCGGAAGTACAGCGGCATGACCGGGGACGGGAAACTGTTGCCCGTTCCCTGCTATGCGAACTGCAAGAACGGCATCAAGGCGGTGGCGAAACTGTGCGGCATCAATAAAAACATCACCTGGCATCAGAGCCGCCACAGCTATGCGACGACCATCTGCCTCTCCAACGGCGTGCCTATAGAAACCCTGTCCAGAATGATGGGACATACCAGTATCCGCAGCACGCAGATATACGCCAAGATTACGGCTGAAAAGGTGAGCAACGACATGGAACGCCTTGCCAAGCAGATAGAATCAATGGAACAATTCATTTGCCAGACCATATAAACCACACTGCCATGAGAAGAATAATCAAGACTGACGAGGACGGGAACATCCGCATCGCGGGCAATCCCGAAAAAGAGATATGGATGACCGCATGGGAAATGTCCGAACTGTTCAATGTGTCCGTCACAGCCATACAGAAAGAGATAAGGGCGGTACGGAAGTCAGGTGTACTGGCGGACTATGAGGTTTGCAAATACATCCGCACGGAGAACGGCTGTTCGGCGGACATCTTCAGCATTGACATCATCATCCCCGTGTCATACAGACTGAACACCTTCTATGCCCACTCCTTCCGGGAGTGGCTGAAAAGTAAAGCGCTGTCCGGAAACGAACGGGAACGCAGGACGGTGTTCTTTCTGCTTGGCAAAGGCTGCTCCTGCTGAATACCGGACAGGCAAGGCACAATAAAAGGCATACGGGCAATCCTCACGATGGAATTGCCCGTATGCCTTTTTGTTGCCGTTCCGTATATCAATCCTCCACCTTGCGGTAGTTCCTCTCCAGAAGCGCTTGTATATCATATTCCCGGTACAGAGCCTTTCCGCCGAGGATTATGAACGGAAGTGTCTTTTCATCACGCATCTTCTGCAAGGTGCGACGGCTGACTTTCAACAGTTCCGCCACCTCTTTGTCCGTCAGGAAACGGTCGCCGTCCAGCAACGGGTTGTACTTCTGTGTGAAACGGTTGATTTTCCTGTGGCTCTCCTTCAGGGACACAAACGCGTCAGCCAACAAGCCCTGCTCCAATGTAAGAACCTCCTGTTTCATGATGCCCCCTCCTGCTTTTCCGAAACAAGCCGTACCACGTCTTCCGACCTGTAATAGAACTTCCTGCCTACCTGCGAACAGGCGACAATGCCCCTGTCACGCATACTTTGCAATGTTTTCGGGCTAAGGCGCAGCAGGCGGCAGACGTCCTCACCGTCCATCCATTTTTTCAACCGTCGTTCCGTTCCCCGCGCGCAAAGCCGGTCCACCTTTTCCGTAAGTGCCGAGACCTCCGCCATAAACGTCTCGAAAGCCTCTCTTTCAATGATTACGATTTCCATAATATACCTTGTCTTAGAATTGTCCGCCGTAAAATTAGCTTCCAAAGGTCTTACTCCGTCCATTTCCTGCGGAAGTGGCAGCATTTGGAACAGCGACGTATGCCAAGCGGTGACAAACTCAAAAAAATCTTCTATGAGTCATATATGAGTCATAAGCCCGCCTTTCCCCGTCCCTGTAAATTTGCGGCATAAACGATTAAAACAGCAACGGTTATGGATATGATAATGATTGAAAAATCCGATTTCGACAAGCTGGTCGGACGTATAGAAGAAATTGCGGAGCATATCCGCAAGAGTGAAAACAAGAGGCTCTCCGTTGATGCGGAACGGTGGATTTCCAACCGGGAAGCGATGGACATTCTCGGAGTAAGCCCGCGCACCCTGCAACGCTACCGGGACAGCGGCTGCATACCATTCTCCAAAATAGGCAGGAATTGCCGTTACCGCCTGTCCGATATAGAGCGTGCATTGGAAATGTATATGATTGACGGAACGGCGGCAAAGCCTGACGTCCTGCACCGGCAATACCTTATCCGCACAAGGAAAATGTATATCCGACCGGAAAAGACCTAAAACGAAGGAGGATTGGGGTATATGGACACAAAAAATATAGAAAGACTGTTCGGCTGCATCATGGAGCGGCTTGACAGGCAGGAGCAAATGCTTGAAGACCTCCGGAACAACCGGCCGGAACAACCGGCGAACGCCCCTGAAGCGACAAAGCTGCTGAACGGAGAGCGTCTTTATGACAACCAAGACCTCTGCCTGATGCTTCAAGTCAGCAAACGTTCATTGCAACGCTACCGCAGCATCGGCATCCTGCCCTACCTGATGCTCCGTCAGAAATCCTACTATAAGGAGTCAGACGTGGAAAAATTTCTCTCGGAGCATCTTGACGAAATCAACAAGGACCGGGTCGAGGCTTATAAGGCCCGCATCAGATAATCAATGTCTCACCATTAAAACATTTTTCAAATGGCAAAGAAAACAACTGAAAAGGACGTGCTGATAGTCCGCGACGAGAAGACGGGCGAGATCAGCGTGGTAGCCGGGCTTAATGCCGACGGCTCCCCCAAGCGCACCCCCGCGAAAGCGGAGAACGCGCGGAGTTTCCTGCAATTCGACCGCCACGGCGACGTGCTGGACAACTTCTTCAAGAACTTCTTCCGGCAGTGCAAGGAACCCAGCCGCTTCGGTTTCTACCGGATTGCGGCCGACCAAGCCGACAAGCTGCTGGAGGTGATGAAGGAACTGCTCAAAGACCCCGACGCCAACAAGGAGATGCTCGCCTCCCACAAAGTGGACACCTCGGATTACGAACGGAAGGTGCAGGAGGAACAGGCGGCTGAAAAGCCGGAACAGAAACAGGAAGAACCTAAAAAACAGGAAGAAATGGAACAGAAAAATGAACAGAATCAGGAAAGCCCGCAGCAGACGCAGGGCAACCGGGGCTACCAACCCATCGACGAGAGCAAGATCAACTGGCAGGAGCTGGAAGAGAAATGGGGCGTGAAACGCGACGACCTTGAGAAGTCCGGCGACCTGACCAAGATGCTCAACTACGGCAAGTCCGATTTGGTGAAAGTGTCGCCCAATTTCGGCGGCGAGGCTTTCGAGCTGGACGCCCGCCTCTCCTTCAAGAAAGACAGCGAGGGTAATGTCAGCCTTGTGCCGCACTTCATACGCAAGGAGCAGAAGCTCGACGAGTACAAGGAACACAAGTTTTCCGACGAAGACCGTAAGAACCTGCGCGAAACGGGCAACCTCGGCAGGGTCGTGGACATCGTGGACAGGGAAACGGGCGAGATCATCCCCTCGTTCATCAGCATAGACCGCAAGACGAACGAGATTACCGACATCCCGGCAAACAAGGTGCGCATACCGGAGCGCATCGGAAAGACGGAAATCACCAAGCAGGAACAGGACATGCTCCGCGCCGGGCTGCCCGTGCGCGACAAACTTATCGAGCGCAAGGACGGCAGGAAGTTCGTCACCACCCTTCAGGTGAACGTGGAGCAGCGCGGCGTGGAGTTCGTGCCGGGGACCGGTAGGTCGCCCCGTGCCGCACAGGCACAGGAAACGAAGAACAACCCCGCACAGCGACAGGCACAGGACGCGGAGAATGCCGCAGCCATACAGAACGGGCAACGCCGCAACTCGTGGACGAACGCCGACGGCAGCATCCGCCCCATCAGCAAATGGAGCGGCGTGGAGTTCACCGAGCAGCAGAAAGCCGACTACGTGGCGGGCAAAGCCGTGAAACTGGAGAACGTGACCGACAAGCAGGGCTTCCACGCCACGATGTACATCAGGTTCAACCCGGAGAAGGGACGCCCGTACCGCTACGACACCGACCCCGACAAGGCGCAGAAGGTCGCACCCTCCAACGAGAGCCGCACGCAGGTGGCTGTGAACAGCGAGGGCAAGACCAACGAGGCGACCAAGAACCTGAAAGAGCCGTTGCAGAAAGGACAGACCGTCCCGAAGGACACCGCGCAGCAACAGCAGGAAACCCCAAAAAAGAAAAACAACAAGGGTATGAGGATGTAATCCCGTGTCCGCCACTGAATCCAAAGTAACATTTATAAACATCAATCCAAGAAAATATGAAGACAATCATTGCTGAAAAGCCATCCGTGGCACGTGAGATCGCCCGCATCGTCGGAGCTACAAAGAGAGAGGAAGGATATTTCGAGGGAGGCGGCTACGCCGTGACATGGGCGTTCGGACACCTCGTCCAGCTTGCCATGCCCGACGGCTACGGCATACGCGGCTTCGTCCGCGACAACCTGCCCGTCATACCGGATACCTTCACGCTCGTCCCCCGTCAGGTAAAGACGGACAAGGGCTACAAGCCCGACAGCGGCGTGGTGTCGCAGATCAAGACCGTCGCCCGGCTATTCAAGGAAAGCGAACAGATCATCGTGGCGACCGACGCGGGGCGCGAAGGGGAGCTTATCTTCCGCTACCTCTACCATTACACCGGATGCACCACGCCTTTCGTGCGCCTCTGGATAAGCTCGCTCACCGACAAGGCTATCCGCGAGGGACTGCGCAACCTCGAAGCGGGCGACAAATACGACAACCTCTACCTTGCCGCCAAAGCGCGGAGCGAATCGGACTGGCTGGTGGGCATCAACGGCACGCAGGCACTCTCCATCGCCGCCGGACACGGCACATATTCCGTCGGGCGGGTGCAGACACCCACGCTGGCGATGGTGTGCGCACGCTATTGGGAGAACCGCCGCTTCACGCCCGAACCCTTCTGGCAGCTCCATATCGCAACAGACGGTTGCGACGAAGGAGTGGTGAAGTTCTCCTCTTCCGAGAAATGGAAAGAGAAAGAACCTGCCACAACGCTATATAATAAGGTAAAGGAAGCAGGCACAGCCACCGTCACGAAAGCCGAGCGCAAGGAGAAGACGGAGGAAACTCCGCTTCTGTACGACCTGACCACGCTCCAGAAGGAAGCCAACGCCAAGCACGGCTTCACCGCCGAACATACGCTTGAAATCGCGCAGAAGCTCTATGAAAAGAAACTTGTCACCTATCCGAGAACCGGCAGCCGTTACATCCCCGAAGACGTGTTCGCCGAAATCCCCAGACTGCTCGCCTTCATCGGCAGCCTGCCCGAATGGAAAGAAAAAGTCAATCCGAAGGCAGTGCCGACACGCCGCAGCGTGGACGGCGGCAAGGTGACGGACCACCATGCCCTGCTCGTCACGGGCGAGAAGCCGCTGTTCCTCTCCAAAGAGGACAATACCGTCTATCAGATGATTGCCGGGCGCATGATCGAGGCTTTCTCCGAAAAATGCGTCAAGGACACCGCCACCGTCACGGCGGAATGTGCCGGAGTGGAGTTCGTGGCAAAAGGCTGCATCATCAGGCAAGCCGGGTGGCGTGCCGTCTATGGCGTGGAAGACAAGGAGGAAACCGCTATCCCCGGCTGGCGGGAAGGCGACACGCTGCCGCTGAAAGGCTGCTCCATCACGGAGGGCAAGACCAAGCCCAAGCCGCTACATACCGAAGCCACCCTGCTGTCCGCTATGGAAACGGCCGGCAAGGAGATAGAGGACGACGCGCTGCGTCAGGCTTTGAAGGACTGCGGCATCGGCACGCCCGCCACCCGCGCCGCCATCATCGAAACGCTCTTCAAGCGCGGCTACATGGAACGCTGCAAGAAGTCGCTTGTGCCGACTGAAAAAGGGCTTGCCCTCCATTCGGTCTTGAAGACGATGCGCATCGCCGACGTCGCCATGACGGGCGAATGGGAGAAGAATCTGGCACGCATCGAGTGCGGGGAGCTGCCTGCCGACACCTTCCGCAAGGAGATAGAGGCTTACACGCGGGAGATCACTTCCGAACTGCTCTCGTGCGACAAGCTGTTCGCCCGCAGGGATTCCGGCTGCAAGTGTCCCAAGTGCGGAACCGGCACGATGCAGTTCTACGGCAAGGTTGTCCGCTGCGACAACGCGGAGTGCGGGCTGCCCGTGTTCCGCCTGAAGGCGAACCGCACCCTCACCGATGACGAGATCAAAGACCTGCTCACCGACGGGCACACGAAGCTGCTCAAAGGTTTCAAAAGCAAGCAGGGAAAGAGCTTCGATGCCATAGTCGCCTTTGACGGGGACTACAATACGACTTTCGTGTTCCCCGAAAGGAAAAATAAGGCAACCTCTACGAGAAGAAGAAAATAATGAGTAACTTTGCCACTGGTTCAGAGTAATGAATTGTTCTTCGATACCGGATTACACTCATACTTTGGATTTAGTGGTGAGGGTGTGTCAAAAGCTCAAAAACGCCCTCAATATAAATCAAAACTCGCAACTTTAGTGAAATACACTTAAGCTG
>NZ_JANJZR010000060.1 GCF_024623065.1 Bacteroides acidifaciens | reverse complement strand
TGACAAAGCCCTGGCTTGGGAAAGTCGGGGCTTTGTTTATACAAAAAAGAGGATGCATCGTTTCGACACACCCTCTTGTGAACGGACAGCCGCTGGTAGGCGAAAAGGTGGAAACCGTATCTTTAAGTGGGGTTATGACTGTGAAGAGTATATATGGTAATAGAGGTGTTTCGCTGACACGCACGCTTTTCCCTTCTACATCACAGCCAGCTTTTTGTGAGAAATATGAATTGGAGAATGTGACCGAAAATTCACTGACAGTTGAATTTCCTACGAATATTCTTTCTTATCATACGGATGAAGCTAAAGGAGTGGAAGGCAGTTATACATTAACGGCTACTCTTTCATCTCCGCTGAAAGAAGGAACTTTTCAGTTAAAAGCCGGAGAGAAGGCTTGGTTTCAAGTGATTTATGCAGGATATAAAAAGAATGGACGGGTGTTGGTACTGGATGTTGATAAAGAATTTGTTGCACGTCGGGAATTCTTGCAGCAAGTACAGGGCAATCTGGTGCTTGAGACTCCAAGTGATGTGATCAATACAATGTTCTCGTTTGCTAAGATACGCGGTTCGGAAAGTATATTCGATACAAAAGGCGGATATATGCAAAGTCCGGGAGGAGAAGCTTATTACGCGGCTATTTGGGCGAACGACCAGGCAGAATACATCAATCCGTTTTTTCCTTATTTGGGCTATCCGACGGGAAACCGTTCGGCAATGGATTCGTTCACCTTGTTTATGCGTTATATGAATGACGAGTATAAGCCTTTGCCTTCATCTATAATTGCAGAGGGAATAGATTGCTTTGGCGTGGCGGGCGACCGTGGAGATGTGGCGATGGTCGCTTATGGTGCGGCACGTTATGCTTTGGCGTCCGGTAACCGTCACGAGGCGGAAAAATTATGGTCATTGATTGAATGGTGTCTGGAATATTGTGATCGAAAACTGAATGCTGAAGGAGTAGTGGAATCTGACTCCGATGAACTGGAAAACCGTTTCCCTGCGGGGAAAGCCAACTTATGTACCTCTTCATTGTATTATGACGCCCTCATTTCTGCTGTTTATTTGGGAAAAGCACTGAAGAAAGATCGTGAATGTATAAAATCCTATCAGGACAAGGCTGCTGAACTTTATAAAAATATTGATAGATATTTTGCCTATAATGTAGAAGGTTATGAGACATATCGTTATTACGATGGCAATACGGTGCTTCGTTCATGGATTTGTATTCCGTTGACTATGGGAATTTACAATCGGGCAGAGGGTACTGTGTCTGCCCTGTTCTCAGATAAGTTATGGATGGAGAACGGTTTGCTTACTCAATCGGGCACTTCTACGTATTGGGACCGCTCCACGCTCTATGCTTTTCGGGGAGCTTATTCTTGTGGCGCCAGAGAGATAGCTACCGAATATCTGGAAAAATATTCTGTAACCCGTTTGCTGGGCGACCATGTTCCTTATGCGGTAGAAGCATGGCCGGAAGGGAATCAACGCCATCTATCAACAGAAAGCGCTTTATATTGCCGTATTATGACAGAAGGCTTGTTTGGCATACGTCCCATTGCGCTGGATGCTTTCAAACTGACGCCGCAACTTCCGGAAACTTGGAATACAATGTCTTTGAAACGCATTTGTGCATTTAGTACAACATTTGATATTGAAGTGAAACGTAATAAGGACAACGCATTACTGGTTCTGATAAAAAAGGATGATAAGATTATAGAAAAATACAAGGTTGGGAATGGGAAGCCAATCGAAGTGCGTATTAAATGAACAGAACAAGCAATGCGGACTATTTTTGCAGTAAATGTTGTTAACTGATTAAATATGCTATTATATGAAGAATCTATTTATCGTATTTTTTTGTCTGGTATC
Source organism: Bacteroides acidifaciens (assembly GCF_024623065.1). Lineage (GTDB taxonomy): Bacteria > Bacteroidota > Bacteroidia > Bacteroidales > Bacteroidaceae > Bacteroides > Bacteroides acidifaciens. Next base: position 25,945 of record NZ_JANJZR010000060.1, on the reverse strand, counting down.
AGCTCTGACTATAAAGGTAAGCGGACAAGAAAGTTTGTGGAAAATACAGGCTACTGATTATTACGGAACTTATTTTGGAGCAGCAGTAGCGAATGGCGGTATCGGTATCTTGCCGTGGAAAGAACCTTTCTCTGTTCGTCATGTCATGTTGAATCATGTATTTGATGCTGCCGCTCCTCAAGACGTGAGCCGTGTGTTGCGAGGAATCAACCCGTTCAATTTGCAAATGCAGATTGACGGACAGAGAGTGAGTGGTGATAATATTTCGGGGTGGGGACAGTGCATAGATATGAAAGCCGCCACGCACGATACACATTTTACTTATGGTGGAAAAGCGGATATCTCTTATAGTATCTGTGCCTTGAGGAATATACCTTATGCGGGACTGGTGCGTGTAGAGGTGGCTGCATTGGAAGATATGTATTTATCAGTGGAAAATCCCATTGAAGTACCTGATGAATATAAGAATCCCGGTTCGAAACAAGTGAGTGTGAATGTCGATGGAAACGAACTGAAAATAGTACGTACCTGGGCTTTATCCAAATACCGTGAACAGAAAGTATCAGCTTCTTCCGCTTTTATTTATGATAAGAATCCAAACTTGCAACAACAATCTGACGGAACCAGTCGAATCTCTATTTCATTAAAAAAAGGAGAAAAATTTTCTTTCGCTTTATTAGGCTCTGTCTGTACCGGACGTGATTTTATAGACCCGTATAATGAATCGGACCGTGAAGTGATTTATGGTGCGAAAGAAGGTTTGAACCGCCTGATGAATGGACATCGGAAACTTTGGAATGAGCTGTGGGAAGGAGATATTATGATTGAGGGAGATGACGAGGCGCAGCGTGCCGTACGTTTTGCTCTTTATAATCTTTACTCTAATGCACGCAAAGGAAGCCGCCTGAGTATTTCTCCTTTCGGGCTTTCTGCCCAAGGATATAACGGGCATATTTTCTGGGATACCGAGTTCTGGATGTATCCGCCTATGCTTTTCATGAATCAGGGCATTGCAAGGACAATGATGGATTATCGTACTGACAGACTGGAAGCCGCTTGTCAGAGGGCATTGAGCTATGGGTATGATGGAGCTATGTTTCCTTGGGAAAGTGATGATGCCGGAGAAGAGTCATGTCCGACTTGGGCATTGACCGGAACTTTTGAACATCATATCACTGCTGATATTGCTATCGCAGCCTGGAATTACTACTGTATGAGTGGTGATAAACGGTGGTTGCGAGAAGAAGGTTTCCCTTTGATGGAGAAAGTGGCGGAATTTTGGGTAAGTCGTGTAGAAAAGAATGAGGATGGTTCTTATTCGATTCGCAATGTGGTGTGTGCCGATGAATATGCTGAAGGGGTGGATGATAATGCATTTACCAATGGTGCCGCTATGCGTGCTTTGCAAGATGCTGCTAAAGCTGCTGTGGTATGCGGTGTTAAGGCACCTGCAATCTGGAAAGAGATAGCCTCGAAGTTACGGCTCCCGAAATTCGAGAGTGGAGTGACTATGGAGTATGAAGGCTATAATGGGCAGACAATAAAACAAGCGGATGCCAATTTGCTGGTATATCCATTAAATCTGATAACCCGTCCTGAAGAAATCCGTAAGGACTTGGAGTATTATGAAGATAAAATAGATAAAACTGGACCGGCAATGTCTTTCTCTGTGTTGGCTTTGCAATATGCACGCCTTGGCGAAGGCGATAAAGCTTATGACTTGTTTGTGCAAAGTTTCCGTCCTAACCAGTTACCCCCGTTTGGTGTTATTTCCGAAGGTGCAGGAGGTACGAATCCTTATTTTGTAACTGGTGCGGGAGGACTTTTACAAACTGTCATTAATGGATTTTGTGGTTTGGAAGTTACAGATAATGGCATCAAGCAGCTTTTCTCAAAATTGCCGAAACATTGGAAGAAATTAACAATAACGGGAGTGGGACCGGATAGAAAGACTTATGTCCGGATGCAAAAATAACATTGTTAAATCCTAGTGTAATGAGTATATATGTCTAGCGTGGTGGGCATATATATTCATTGCGATAGCCATATATATCTATTGCAGTATACATATATACACACTGTATGAAACATTACGCATTGATTTTTACTTTCATTTGGCTCGATTGAGACTAAACTTTCATTTATTGACCTGTTTTTAATATCTAAAATAAGTGTAAACCCCTATTTTTGCTGCAGTAATAACTTAGTATTAACACAGAACCAGTATCCTTTACTGATTCATATAATTAGGTTTGCATGAATTTTAAATGTTTGTTTTGCGGGGCGCTTATTACACTGTATGTCGGAGTTGCTGAAGCTGTCAACTATGTTCCGGAAAATATTTCAGCGTCTATATCGTTGAAAGTACCGGGAAATGTAGCTAAAAGATATTCACTAGAATTGCAGCAATTGGGGAATGACCGTTCATCCTATTTATTGGAAGCTTCTGAAAGTATTCCGGTTACAATTACTCAAAGGGTGGCAGATGTAAATGGAAAGTTACGGGTAAATGTTTGTATAACAGCATTAGAAGATATTTATTTTAATTATAGCCAACAGTTATCAACAGGCTACCGTCATGATGATTGTCAATTTTATATGCCGGGTTTTTGGTATCGTCGGAATCTCCGTTCTCCTAAGGATGCACCTTCGTTCCATTCCTCAGATAGTTGGTTGGTGCGTGAAGACAGGCTAAGCGCACCGCTTGCAGGTGTTTATTCGGAAAAAGAAAAACACTTTGTGACTGTGAGCCGTATCGATAAGTTTGCAGACGAAGCCTTGAGCACTCATCGGGAAGGAGAAATTATCCTTTCAGGTAAAACATCTCTAGGATTTACCGGATTTGAAAATCAAGACGGAATAACTGCGCTTTCTTTTGGCTTTCCTTATCGTGAAGCTCCCAGAAGTTATATTCGTAAGCTGACATTGGCGCCTGCGGTAGAAGCTTTTCAGTTTCTGAGAAGGGGGGAAACTGTTCTGTTAACGTGGGAGATTCAGGAGAATAAGGCTGATGATTATTCTGATTTCATACGGCATGCATGGGAATATAGTTATGACACTTATGAGCCTAAACCAGTGGATACTCCTTATTCCATAACCGATATGAAGCAAGTTCTTAGTGGATTCTTTATAAGTAGTTTCGTAGAAGGACATCCGTTGGTTTATAATTCGGGAATACATTTAATGACGGAAAATTGCCGGAGTAACGGGCAGGCGGAAGTAGGCTTTATTGGTCGTGTGCTCCTTAATGCATTCAATGCTTGGGAATATGGTTGTCAATTTGATAGGGAGGATTTGAAAGCAAATAGTATGAAAGTGTTTGATAGCTACTTGGAGAACGGCTTTACTCCGGTCGGTTTCTTCAAAGAATTGGTAGATTTTGATAAAGGCTATGAAGAGCCTGTGCATAGTATACGCCGTCAGTCCGAAGGAATCTATGCTATGTTGCACTTTCTTGCTTATGAAAAAGAGAACGGGCGTCGTCATCCCGAATGGGAGCAGAAGATGAAAAACATGCTGGATATACTTTTGCAGTTGCAGCAGGCTGACGGTAGTTTTCCCCGTAAGTTTCGTGATGATTTTACGATAGTCGACAATAGTGGAGGGAGTACTCCTTCGGCTACTTTGCCACTGGTGATGGGATACAAGTATTTCAAAGACAAGCGATATCTCGGCAGTGCTAAGCAGACAGCAGATTATCTGGAGAAAGTATTGATATCTAAGGCTGATTATTTTTCTTCCACACTTGATGCCAACTGCGAAGATAAGGAAGCGTCCCTGTATGCGGCTACGGCTACCTATTATCTTTCATTGATAACCAAAGGAGAGGAGCATCGCCATTATGCAGACCTGACGAAGAAAGCTTCTTATTTTGCCTTGTCATGGTATTATGTATGGGATGTACCTTTTGCACAAGGACAAATGTTGGGAGATATTGGTCTGAAAACCCGCGGTTGGGGCAATGTGTCGGTGGAAAATAACCATATTGATGTATTTGTGTTTGAGTTTGCTTCTGTGTTGCGATGGCTGTCAAAGGAATATGCAGAATCCCGCTTCTCACAATTTGCAGAAGTCATTTCTACTTCTATGCGTCAACTTCTGCCTCATGAGGGACACTTATGCGGAGTGGCTAAGTCTGGTTACTATCCGGAAGTTGTTCAGCACACAAATTGGGATTATGGAAAAAACGGGAAAGGATATTATAATGATATCTTTGCACCGGGTTGGACGGTAGCTTCTTTGTGGGAGTTATTCACACCGGGGCGTGCGGAGTATTTCTTGAAATGACATAAATAGGTCAGAATATATATATTATATATTTTAATTTGATTTTGAACAATTTCTTTTAATTATTGGATTGTTTGTTTTATTACATATTGTGTTGGTTGCCTACTTTTGCTCTCACTTGGTTAGAGATAAAGTATTTATTATGAGATTTTTAAATTTAATATTATGGATTTGAAGAAGGCATTGTTTGTTTGCTTGTTGTTGTACTATGGAACAAGTGCCAACTCCGCTTTACCTGTACATTCTATGGCTGGTAAGACGAATCTGTCGGAGCAGGCGAAAGGTATTCGTATTAGTGGTACGATAACCGATAAGGACAAGAATCCTCTTCCTGGTGTGAATATACGCGTTATGGAAGAAGGGGGCACTGGAGTGATAACGGATATGGACGGACATTTCTATATGGATGTGCCGAGTAAAAGTTCCGTAATTGAGATTTCCTATATAGGATTTAAACCCCAACAAATAAAAGTTGGGAGCAAGATTAACTTTGATGTGATTCTTGAGGAAGATATTGAAGCGCTGGACGAAGTGGTAGTTACGGGATATGGTAGCCAGAAAAAAATGTCGGTTATCGGTTCTATCGAAACATTACAGCCGAAGAAGTTACAGGTGGGTTCTTCACGTTCTGTTACTAATAACCTAGCGGGACAAATTGCCGGTGTGATAGCTGTTCAGCGTTCTGGTGAACCTGGGTACGATTCTTCTAATTTCTGGATTCGTGGTATTGCCTCTTTCTCTGGCGGACAGTCGCCACTAGTACTGGTTGATGGAATTGAACGTGATCTAAATCATATCGATCCGGCGGAAATAGAATCATTCTCTGTATTGAAAGATGCTTCGGCAAGTGCTATGTATGGTGTGCGTGGTGCGAACGGTGTGATTGTTATTAATACAAAACGTGGTAAGATAGGTGCTCCTTCTGTGAATCTTCGGGTGGAACATTCTATTGCAGAACCTACAAAACTTCCTGAGTTTATTGGTGCGGTCGATCATATGGCATTATTGAATGAACTTACGGAAGACAGGACACGTTTGCCATTCAGCCAGGAGCAGATTGACAGGACTCGTTATGGATATGACCGGGATTTGTATCCGGATGTAAATTGGCTGGAGCAAATAACGAAAGATTACGCCTACTCTACTCGTGCTAATTTAACAGTGTCGGGTGGATCCGATTTTCTCCGGTACTCATTGGTCGGTTCTTATTTCGGTGAGAAAGGAATTATGGAAACGGACAAGACATTGCCTTATGACACCGGTATGAAGCTGACCCGTTATAATATGCGTGCCAATGTCGATTTGGATGTTACCAAGACGACAGTACTGCGTTTGAATGTCGGTGGTTTCTTGCAAACGCACCGTAAGCAGGCTTTTAGTACGGACGATGCTTTCGACAAGGCATTTATAACTTCTCCTTTTGTGCACCCTGCCCGTTATTCTGACGGAACAATTCCTATCATGAACATCAATGGAGTCAATCCTTGGGCTGCCGTGACACAAAGTGGATATGATGTGGTTACAGCTTCACAGATTCAATCTTTGTTTGCTGTCGAGCAGAACCTGAAAATGATAACTCCGGGATTGAAAGCGAAAGTGTCATTCTCGTTCGACCGCTGGAATCAGAGTTCGATAACCAGAGGCAAGAATGCGACTTACTATACTATTGCTACCGGTCGTGATATAGAGGGTAACCTGATTCATTCGGTGTTGAAATACGGAGATGATTCTTTGGGACATGGCAATAAAGGTGAATATGGAAATTCGAGGGTCTACTTTGAAGGAACGCTGACTTATGCACGTACTTTCGGAAAACATGATGTGGATGCATTGTTCCTGTATAATCAGCAAAGCTTTGACAACGGTAGTGTACAGCCTTATAGAAAGCAAGGTATTGCGGGGCGTCTTTCTTATACATTCGATAGCCGCTATGTGACGGAGTTTAACTTTGGTTATAACGGTTCGGAGAATTTTGCCAAAGGAAAACGTTTCGGATTTTTCCCATCTCTTGCAGTTGGTTGGCTTATATCCGAAGAACCTTTTATGGATAAGTTCAGAAATACTTTGAGTAAATTGAAATTAAGAGGATCTATAGGAAAAGTTGGTAATGATGACATTGGTGGACGACGTTTTGCCTATATGACAACATTGAAGACAGATGCAGACACATATCACTGGGGTGATACAGGGCAGATTGAACGTAAAGGTATTTCTGAAGGAGAAGTAGGGGTGGAAAACCTTACGTGGGAGACTGCATTAAAAATGAATGTTGGAGTAGAACTGGGCTTATGGAATGAACTGGAACTGCAAGTAGATGTATTTAAAGAAAAGCGTACTAATATTTTCATGCAACGTAAGATTATTCCTTCACAAACCGGATTCTTGACCAATCCATGGGCTAACTTTGGTGAAGTGACTAATCGTGGTGTGGAATTCTCTTTGAATTATAATAAACAAATCAATAAAGATTGGTTTATAGGTTTCCGTTCTAACTTCACTTATGCTATCAACCGTGTGGACGAGTATGATGAACCGGAATCTGTAGTAGGTACGTATAAAGGGCTGACAGGACGTTCATTGAATACTTTGTGGGGGTTGCAGGCAGAAAGACTGTTTACAGCAGATGACTTTGATGCGGATGGTAATTTAAAATTCGGTATACCGACACAAGATGTAGGAGCTTCCAGGGTTCGTCCGGGTGATATTAAATATGTGGATATGAACGGTGATGGTTTCATTACTGATGCAGATGAAGGTTATATTGGCGGAACTGTAGACCCGCGCATTGTTTATGGATTCGGTGGCAATATAAATTACAAGAATTGGGACTTGAATTTCTTCTTTCAAGGGACAGGCGATACTTATCGTGTAATCGGTAATACTACATACTTTATTCCGGGTAGCGGACAAACGTTGCAAGGAAATGTCTATTCAAACTATAATGACCGATGGACAGAAGAGAATCCTTCTCAGAATGTATTCTGGCCAAGATTGTCGGAACAACCTAACCGGCAAAATTACCGGACTTCTACCTGGTGGAAAAAGAACATGCGTTTTATGCGCCTGAAAACACTGGAGTTGGGATACACTTTGCCGAAGTCTTTCACTGAAAAGATACATTCCAAATCGATTCGTTTTTATGTGAGTGGTAATAACTTGTTCTGTTTCTCCCCGTTCAAATTATGGGACCCGGAACTGGATACTGATACGGGTTTGCGCTATCCGGCTATGCGTTCCGTTATGTTTGGAGTTGACCTGAATTTCTAACTTTAAAAAGACAATCATGAAATTAAGAAAATATATAGTTGCCGGATTGATAGGCATCGTATCGTTGGGTTCTTGTACGTATCTTGACAAAGAACCGGATACGGAGATTGATATAGACATGGTCTTTGAAAATAAGACAAAGGTAGAATCTTGGCTGGCTAATGTATACAGTCGTATTCCTAATCCGGGAAATGATTGGTTGAATACATACGGATGGGAAGTATTTGCGGATGACCTGACTGCTTCCGCACGCTGGCAACAGTGGGACTGGCCTAATATCACTAAGATTCTTGGTGGATGGACGCCTAATACGCAATGGGCAGGTAATTTCTGGGATGGTCTTCCTCGGAAAATACGCCAGGCTTACATATTTATTGAGCGGGTGCATGCATTGCCTGAGGCCGATTTGCCACAGAAAGAAGTGGATTATATGAAAGCGGAAGCGCGTTTCCTTGCAGCTTATTATTGGTGGCAATTGTTGGAGACTTATGGACCGATTCCTTTTAGACCCAATTACATTGCTCCAACTGACTTTACTCTTTCGGACTTAATGGTGGGACAGAGACCGTTTGACGAGATTGTCAGCCATTTGGATAATGAAATGCTGGAAGCGGCAAAGCAACTGCCGCCCGTATGGCAAAGTGTAGAGAAATATGGTCGTATTACTTCCGTTATGTGTCTGACTATTCGTGCAAAAATGTTATTGTTTGCTGCCAGTCCGCTTGTGAATGGTAATGAGTGGTACATCGGGCATAAGAATAAGGAGGGAGAAGAACTGTTTAATTCTACTTACAGTCAGGAAAAATGGGTCAAGGCTGCTGAGGCATGTAAACTTTTGCTTGATGAGGCAGAACAGGCTGGTTACCGTTTGTATGTGGAATATAATGCAGAAGGAGAGATTGACCCTTTCACTTCGCTTGAGAATGTTTGGTTCACCAAGTTCCAGGACGGAAACAAAGAGATATTATTCCCTTATACGAAACAGGATGCTTATCAAAGTTATCAGTTTTATACCAATAAAGCGGTGACTAAAGAGTACGGTGGTGGAAATGGTTTGGGAGTATATCAAGGACTGGTAGATGCTTTCTTTATGAAGAATGGGCTTCCGATAACAAATAACAACGCAAAATATGTGGAAGAAGGTTTTTCTGCAGAAAAAGAGACAAGAGTTACTGAGTGGACAGGTGGAACAGGACAAAAGGGAGAAGTGACTGCCGAAGGGACTTATAATATGTATTGCAACCGTGAACCGCGTTTCTATACAACAGTAAGTTATAATGGTTCTTGGTATGCCTTAGCCGGACGTAAATATGAGTTCTTTAAGAACCAAAAAGATAACGATTACACACACGATGCTCCTCAAAATGGTTATTTGGTTCGTAAAAAAGTATATCCTCAGGATAATCCGAAGAATGGCAGTTATAAATGGCGGCAAATGTTCCTGTATCGTTTATCAGCTTCTTTCCTTGATTATGCCGAAGCAATCAATGAGGCTTATGATAATAAAGTATCCCGTGAGGAAGCATTGAAATATGTAAATAAGGTGCGTGAACGTGCAGGTGTGCGGCAGTATACATTAAATACTGTTTCATTGGATGACCCTAAATATATTCATGTAGATGACAATCAGCTGGCAGTACGTGAGGTAGTTCGTATGGAACGGCGTGTTGAACTTTGTTGCGAAGGCTCACGCTGGTCGGATATCCGCCGTTGGAGAATCGTTGAGAGTCTTCCTGAAATGTGTGGAGATGACTATGGCATGAATTATGGTGGAACGAACAGTAATGAGTTCTATAAGAGAACTGTATTCCAAACGCGTGTATGGAAAAAGGCAATGTATTGGATGCCGGTATATTTCGAGGAGATAAATAAGAATCCTAACCTTGTTCAGGCTCCTTTCTGGAATTAATTAAATGAAAAGCATGATTATGAATAAGATAATGAAATTAATATGCTTGCTCTTTCTGGCATCGATAGTAGCGAGTTGTAATAAAGATCCGGAGTACTACACACTGGAAACACCTGCAGACCAGATGCTATTAAAGACTTCTTCTGCTGACCTTACTTTGGAGAAAGAGAAGGAGAACGAGACTGCGGTTACTTTTACGTGGAACGCTGCAGCACAGCGTGGTGCTGACGCCAGTATTGCTTACTTCTTTAGAATGTATATGGCGGACTTACACTCCAATGTCACTAGCTTGTTTGAAATTGAAGCTGGAGAACGCTCTATTAGCTTCACGCATAATGAGCTGAATGATATTTTGGCTTCTTGGAGCATACTTCCCGGAGATAAAGTTACTATTGAGGCAGAGGTAATCGCTCAAGTGAATTCGTCTGCTCAGTATTTGAAACCGGAATTGTCGAAAACACAATTGGATGTGGTCGGGTATGATAAGAATGCTACTGCGATTTATATGGTAATGGTAGATGATGCCGGAGAAAGAACGGTTCGGAGAATGACGGAAAAAGTTGTCGGTTCGGGAATCTACCAATCACAAACAGAGTTGAAACCATGCAAGTACTTCTTTGCGCTTAGTGCGGAATCGGATTATCCATGTTACATGAAAGGCGAAAATGGAGATAACTCTTTGCAGTATGTAACGGAAGAAGGTGATTATGAGATGCTGGAGAATGCGAAGAGCGGTACATATACAATGGTGGTTGATCTGAACGTATTTGATGTTAACATAGTCAGTTTGTATCCTTTGCCGAAGGATGGTATTTGGATTGTCGGTAATTCCTGCGAGGTAGGTTGGGATTTGGGAGTTGCTAAAGAGAAAGGAGCTCTACAAAGTAAGGACCCACGCCATCCGGAGCTTTGGACCTATACTGGTAATTTCTATTATAATGATGGTAGCAATGAATTCAAACTTTCAGTGGAACTTGACTGGGGTGGTAAATTTTTCTTTGCTCCTCATGCGGCAGCTAATCCGGCTGTAGAACATGAACTTGGGGAAGCAAGATATCAGGACAATGGTGGCGACTTGAAATGGAGCGTTGCATCAGATGGTAAATATACCTTGACAGTAGACCTTGACCAGATGAAGATATATCTCGCCCCTGCCGAGTAATCTTCATAATGAGTTTATTAAAATATGAAAATCATGAAAAAACTGTTTATTATAATCTATTTGCTTGCCAATATAGTTATGTTGGGAGCCTGCGGTGACGTAGAAAGTGCGGGTGAGCCGCAGCCGCGTGTACCGAGAGTGGAAGTAGAGTCAGAAAATTACTATGTACAAATTGTGCAGGAGAATATTGATGGAGTTGCCTTCGTCTACCGTTGGCTGGATATGGATACGGCATCGAAATATGTCATAACTTTGAATTATGAAGGAACGGCCGAAACGCTGGAAATAGAGGATAAGAGTATATTGACTTATGACGGAGTGCGTGAACTGCTTTTTACCAATCGGCAGATAATGGAATATATGAGAACTTTTGGATTGGATGGAAAGGAAGCTCAACTGAGCATTACATTAGAAGCGTTTCAGGCAGACGGTGCACCAATCACTTCCGAAGCAGCTAAGGCATCAAAGACCTCTAAGATCGATATTATATTGGGTCCCGGTGTGGAGTTAAAGCTAGATTTGGAATAGAATAGTAACAATTAACAAGAAAAACTCAAAACTTATGTATATGCAAAATATAATTGCGCTTGGAATGATTTCCCTATTCACTTGGGGGTGCGGTAATAGCGACAAGCAGAAAGGTGAAACGGTGCAAACGCCGTTGGTAGACAAAGTGTGGTATTCAAATCCGGTTATAGACTCCGACAATCCGGACCCGACAGTGATAAAGGCAGAGGATGGATATTTCTATCTGTACGCTACGGGAGGTAATACCTGGATACATAAGTCCAAGGACCTGGTACATTGGACTTATGTAAATGGTGCTTATGAGGATGATAAAAAACCGTCATGGGAGCCGGATGCTGGTATTTGGGCACCGGATATCAACTATATTGATGGTAAATATGTAATGTACTACTCTTTGTCCAAATGGGGCGGTGGAGAAACTTGTGGTATTGGAGTTTCCGTTTCGGATAAACCGGAAGGACCGTTTACTGATCAAGGTAAGTTATTCCGGAGCAATGAAATTGGCGTGCACAACAGTATCGACCCTTTCTATATCGAAGATAACGGCAAGAAGTATCTATTTTGGGGAAGTTGGTATGGCATTTGGGGAGTTGAACTGAGCGAGGATGGTCTTTCGCTGAAAGGTGGAATAGAGAATGCGAAAGCAACAAAAATACAAGTTGCTGCCAATACCGGAAACACCAATGCTTACGAGGGATCATATATATTGAAAAGAGGCGATTATTATTACTTATTCTGCTCTACCGGTACTTGTTGTGAAGGTGCGAATAGTACTTATCAGACGGTAGTATGCCGTTCTACAAATCTTTTCGGTCCTTATGTAAATAAGGCAGGCGAAAAGATGAACGATAACAAACATGAGGTGTTGATACATAAGAATGATGCATTCCTAGGTACAGGACACAATGCTGAAATAGTACAAGATGATGAAGGTAAAGATTGGATAATCTATCACGCTTACCGCACTTCCGATCCATCTTTGGGTCGCGTAGTCTTGCTTGATAGAGTGTATTGGGATGACAACGGATGGCCTTATCTCGTAGGGGACGGTCCGGTTGTAAAGGCGGAAGCGCCTGTTTTCAAGAATAATAAGTAATTGGTATAGGATAATTGTAACTATATAGCTGCAATTATCCTGATTTTGTTCTCGAATTTTAAATTTATAGGTTTTAAAAATGTTATGAAAAAGAAATTACTGCTGGGTTTGCTCTGTATTTTACAAAGTTTTCTATTTGTATTGCAAGCACAAAATACACAACGGAATATCGCATATACGGATGATAACGTGAGGTTCACAGTCATCTCCGACGGAGCGCTCCGCTTGGAATATGCTCCGGATGGGAAATTTGTAGATAGCAAGTCTCATATCGCTATCAATCGTCTGTATCCTCAAGTAGATTACAAGTTAAAAACAAGAGGAGGATGGGTTGAAATAACGACTTCTAAGATGAAGATGCGTTATAAGAAAAACAGTGGACAGTTTACAGATAAGAACTTAATCATCACCGCTGCTAAAGAAATGCTGCCTTTTTCCTGGAAACCTGGTATGCAACAGAAGGGTAACTTGAAAGGTACTTATCGTACATTGGATGGCATGGACGGTGATACGCAGACACAGACTTGGGTGGCTGATACAAAGAAGGGTGACAAACTGAAACTGGAAGATGGCCTGCTGGCTACAGATGGCTGGACGTTCATTGATGATTCACAAGGGCTTCTGTTTGATGATGATAAGGATTGGGATTGGGTGAAAGAGCGTCCGGCTAATGGCGGACAGGATTGGTATTTCATGGCATATGGACATGACTATAAAGCTGCTTTGAAAGATTATACCCTCTTTGCGGGAAAAGTACCATTACCTCCCCGGTATGCGTTTGGTTATTGGTGGTCACGCTATTGGTTATATTCTGACAGGGAGTTCCGTAATCTGATTGATAATTTCCATACGTATCAGATTCCTTTGGATGTATTGGTGGTAGATATGGACTGGCATTATACAGAACAAGGAAAAGGTGGTTGGACCGGTTGGACATGGAACCGTGATTTATTCCCGAATCCAAAGGAGTTTTTGGGATACTTGAAACAGAATGATGTGAAAATCACCCTTAACTTACATCCGGCGGATGGAGTAGCTTCTTATGAAGAAAAATATCTTGGATTAGCAAGAGATATGGGAGTCGATCCTCAGTCCAAACAGACTATTTCATGGATAAATTCAGATAAGAAGTTTATTAAAAATATGTTTAAGAATGTATTGACGCCAATGGAGAAAGATGGTGTTGACTTTTGGTGGTTGGATTGGCAGCAAGGGATATATGACCCGAAAGTGAAGAATTTGAGTAATACTTGGTGGATCAATTACGCATTCTTCAGCCAAATGGAAAAGAACAGGGATACGCGTCCGATGTTGTACCATCGCTGGGGAGGTTTGGGAAATCACCGCTATCAAGTTGGTTTTTCCGGTGATGCAGTTGTTTCATGGAAATCATTAGATTTTCAGCCTTACTTCAACTCGACAGCTTCCAATGTATTATATGGTTATTGGAGTCATGACTTAGGAGGACATATCGGTGAAAGTATAGATCCAGAAATGTACACTCGTTGGTTGCAATTCGGAGCCTTAAGCCCGATTATGCGTACACATTCTCAAAAAAGTGCCGGTTTGAATAAGGAACCGTGGGTGTTTAACAAAGAGTATTGTGATATTCTTCGTAGGACAATCCGGCAGCGTTATGAGATGGCTCCGTATATTTACACAATGGCTCGTAAAGGGTATGATGAAGGGTTGTCACTTTGCCGGCCGATGTACTATGACTATCCGGAAAGTAAAGAAGCTTATGAATTCCGCAGTGAATATATGTTTGGAGATGATGTTTTGGTTGCTCCCGCTACGGCTCCGGCAAAGGATGGTTATGTACAGGTGCGTGCATGGTTGCCCGAAGGGGAGTGGTATGAACTGCATACCGGTACTTTGCTGAAAGGCGGTCAGATTGTAGAGCGTCCTTTTGCTATCGACGAATATCCGATTTATGTAAAAGCAGGCGCTGTATTGCCAATGTACACAAGCAAAGTGATGAACTTGAATGGCAATGACGAAGAAGTTGTAATTACCGTATTTCCCGGTGGAAATGGGACGTCTTCCTTTAGTTTCTACGAGGATAATGGAAACGATAAGAATTATGCGTCAGAATATGCTGTGACTAAACTGGCAGCTTCCTGCCAGGGACAGGAACAAACAATTGTTATCGGCAAGCGTGAAGGACAATATAAAAATATGCCTGTTTCGCGTTCATTTAAAGTGAAGGTGCTTTCATCACTTGTTCCACAATCTGTTACAGTGAACGGACAACCTGCAAAATACGAATACTTGGGTGAAGAGTTTGCCCTTTTTGTTGATTTGCCGGTTTTGTCTTGCGAACAGGAAAAGGTCATTAAAATAGTTTATCCTGTGGAAACGGCTGATATGAACGGTTTATTGGGTGCATCGAGACGAGTTGCCAAATCGATGGAGCAGTTGAAATATCGTGATTCATATATTTGCTTTAAAGAAGAATTTGGTAAGATGGGAAGCCTTAGAGAGGCGGTAACTTATGCACCAGAAAAAATATCTTCTTTGGTTTCCGATTTTTGGAAAAGTTATAATGATTTTCCGGAAGTTCTGAAACACCAAGGGTTGAACGATGATAATAAGGCGTGGTTCTTGCAGTCTATTTGCTGGAAATAAGAGTATAGATGAACGGGGAATAATGAAGGGGAAATCCTTTTCGGGCACTTTCCTCTTTTGTTTTTCGAGCTGAAACCTGTCAAGCACTTGACAAATGCATTTTAATGTTGTATCTTTGTAGTTCAAGGAAATGGATTTCTACCTGATAATAAATGAAAAATTAGATAAAAATGAATATAGAAGTAGTATAATATAGTGACAATTCTCCTCTCTCTTCTTAGGATATACCAAAAGATGGAGTATCTGATATAGGCTAAGGCTGCGAATTTTATGGGATTCGCAGCCTTTTCTGTTGTAAAAGATGGACGATAAAGGCCGAATTTACAATTTGAGAGTTTATAATAAATTTGGATACCGTTTATAATAAACTGCTCAAAAGTTTATTATAAATGTACCATACGTTTGTGTACTAAACTGTAAATATTTTTAAGAGAACGTTTCCCCTTGTGTGGTATCTCTCGAGTTTGAGGTAATTATAGTACACAAATGGTGTAGTATCTTACTTTTACAGGATGGAGCGGAAGGAGGCTCTCTATCCTGCCCAGTTCTCCCTGTCCAGATTCCGATAACTTATGGCTTCTGCCAAATGGGAGGGAAGTATTTGTTCGCTTTCCTCTAAATCTGCAATAGTCCGTGCCACCTTTAGTATTCGGTCGTATGCGCGAGCAGAGAGATTGAGCCGTTCCATTGCATTCTTCAGTAAGGCAAGTCCCTTGTCATCCGGGCGGGCATATAGTGATAGTAGTTTGCTGTTCATCTGTGCATTGCAATAGATGCCAGAGCATCCAGTATAACGCTTCTCCTGTATCTGCCGGGCTTTAATGACCCGTTCGCGGATGGATGCGCTGGACTCTCCTCTTCGTTGGTCGGAAATTTTATCAAAAGGGACTGGGATGATTTCAATCTGAATATCAATCCTGTCGAGCAAAGGCCCGGAAATCTTATTTAAGTATTTTTGTACCTGTCCGGGGCTACATACACAAGCCTTCGTGGGGTGATTGTAATATCCACAAGGGCAAGGATTCATCGAAGCTACCAATGTGAAACTGGCAGGATAGTCTACACTGCTTTTTACACGTGAGATGGTGATTCGTCTGTCTTCCAGTGGCTGACGTAGAACTTCAAGTACATTTTTTGAAAATTCAGGGAGTTCGTCTAGAAATAAAATGCCGTTATGAGCTAGGCTTATTTCTCCCGGTTGAGGAAAACTTCCCCCTCCCACCATTGCTGATTGCGAGATTGTATGGTGGGGAGATTGGAACGGGCGTTGGGTTATTAATGAAGAGTTCCGGTTCAATTTTCCGGCTACAGAGTGTATTTTGGTCGTTTCGAGACTTTCTCCTAAAGAAAGTGGTGGAAGAATAGATGGCAACCGTTTGGCCATCATTGATTTTCCACTGCCCGGGGCACCCACCATAATTATATTATGTCCGCCGGCTGCGGCTACTTCCAATGCCCTTTTTACATTCTCCTGCCCTTTTACATCAGCGAAATCAAATTCAAAGTTGCTTTGTTGGGCATAGAATTCTTCCCGTGTATTGACGATGGTCGGTTCTAACTCGCGCTCGTCATTGAAGAATTCAATAACTTCTTTGATATTGCTGACTCCATAAACTTTCAACTGATTGACGACAGCAGCTTCCCGTGCATTTTGTTGCGGGATGATTAATCCTTCAAATCCATCTTCACGAGCTTTGATGGCGATAGGAAGTGCTCCTTTGATGGGTTGTATGCTTCCGTCAAGACTTAGTTCGCCCATTAACAGGTAGCGGGGGAATTTTTCAGCGGATATTGTTTCATTTGCGCCCAGCAGACCGATGGCAAGCGGCAAGTCGTAGGCTGAACCTTCTTTACGGATATCTGCCGGTGCCATGTTGACTACCAGGTTGCTGGTTGGCATCTTGTAACCATTGACTTGAAGTGCGGAAATGATACGTTGATGGCTTTCCTTGACCGCAGAATCCGGAAGTCCGACGAGATAGAACATACAGCCACGTGAGCTGTTTACTTCGATTGTGATGAGTGTTGCATCAATACCTTGAACAGCCGCTCCAAATACTTTTATTAACACGTTTGGTTACTGGTTATTTTTTCTTTTTACTGTCTTTCTTGTCTTTTTCCTCTGCCGCGAAAACGACTTCCTCGATTTTCTTTTTCAACTCTTCTCCATGGAGGTTCTTAGCCAGAATCTTGCCATCTGCCGATAAAAGAATATTAGCAGGTATCTGTTGGACGGAGTATTGTTTAGCTGTTTCTGAGTTAAGTCCGCCGAAATCACATACTTGTTCCCAATCCAATGTATCCTGTTTGATGGCATCCTTCCATTGTTCCTTGTTTACGTCGAATGAAATGCCAAGCATGCCTATATACTTATTCTTCTTATATTTTTTATAGAGTTCTTTTAGCTCGCTGTTACTGCGGTAGTTGGAAACACTGTCATTCCAGGAAGCCCAAAAGTTAATTAGCAGATTTTTCTTTTTGAAATCTTCGGATGAACGGGTTATCTTTACTCCTTTTACGTTGGGAAGGCTGAAGAACGGTGCATATTTGCCAATTTCCGTTTTTTCCGCTTGTGAGATGCTTTCGTTTAGTCGTTCGATATAAAGTTTATCTTGCAATATCCCTGCCATGACTTCAATCAGTTTCTTTATCTTATTGAAATCGGGGGAGTCCTTTTGGACAAAATATTTGTCTAAAAGATAGAGGCTGACAAAAGAAGAATGATGCTGTTTTATAAATTCCTCCGCTTTTTGTTCTAATACTTGTTCAGACAGAGTATCCAGTTCATTTAGTTCTTTCTGGAAAACTGTAAATTCTTGATTGTATTTATTCCCGTCGATAGTCAGAGCTTCGGGGTTGCTGATGTCTCCTTTAATCTTGATTTTATTTCCTTTGTCAAGGAATATGGGGTATTCTGTCTGATTTCTAATGAGAAGAAAAGCAGACGTAATGGTATCTATTGGGCTGGAGTAAGAGAACTTGTCGTCTTTCACAAAAATAGTATCTATACGGTCGCATATTTCGTCCATTCCATATAGATAAAGCGTATCTGTACCCAATCCTTTGATTTCTCCGGTTATGCTCACCTCTTTTTGGACGGTCTTTCCACAACCGAATAAACAGATGGCTATAAGGATTAAAATGCAGTTCTTTTTCATTGTTTTGATTTCTTTTCTGCGAAAGTACGGCTTTTACGGATAAAAAAAAAGAATTGCCCGTCATTTATAATGACAGGCTATAATGACAGGCAATTCTTTATATTTAAAATAGAGTGGTAATTCTATTATTTAGCGATGTTCATGAAATCTGCATTTGTGAAGTATTTTGCAAATTCCAGGTCAGTAGCAGCTTTCTTAGCTAATGAAGAGTCTTTAGCAACTGCGCTCTTCAAGCTGCTTATTACCATAGAAGAGTTGTTAGTTCTAGCGCCCAAAACAGCCATCAAGTAGTCAGTATAAGCATCCGGTCTTTCTACGTTAGCCAAAGTGTTTTTAGCCTTGTTGTAGTCCTTGGCAAGGATCTGAGCCAAAGCAGCACTGTTAGTCTTAGAGTCACCGAATGAATTGACTGCTCTTTCATATTGACCTTGAGAGATGTACAGGTTACCCATAGATTCGCCAAGTTCTTTAGTTCCGGCAGCTTTGCCGAATGATGCTTCTGCTGCAGCTTTGTCACCCTTCATCAAAGCGATCAAACCTAAGTTCATGTTAACCTCAGGAGTAGCGTTAACACTGGCTGCTTTCTTGAAGTAAGATTCTGCTTTGTCATAATTACCAGCCTGATAAGCTAATTTACCCAGGTTGTTGTAAGCACGATAATCGTTCGGGAATTGTTTTGTTGCTTGAGCATAGATAGCTTCTTGCTTAGCAGGCTCATTAGTCAGTGTAGCAGCGTACAGCAACTCTTCGATATTCAATTCTGAAGGATTGGAAGAAGCCAATTTAGCGATTTCTTCGTCAGACTTACCGATGATTTCGTAGTTCAAAGTCAGACGAGAACGACGTAACTGAGGAAGGATTTCGTCAGCCAAAGTCTTGTAAACAGAAGAAATGTTTTTGATTTCCTGTTCTCTCTGTGCAGGATCCTGATACATTGACAATACGCGGAGAATCAACTCTTTGTCTTGGATGTTAGATTTAGAGACCAGTTCTTGGAAACCTTCCCAGTCCTGTGCAGTATATTTAGCGTCAACCGGAACGTCGATTTTTGCTTTCTTCAGGTCTTTGTTCAACATCTTGGTTGTGTTGCTTTCGCGGTTTTCAGCAAGAGTTGTATTCAAGCTTACACCACCATCAGGAGAAGCATATGAAGACACTTCGATGTTGCTGATCTTCTTGTTGGCAGCTTCGTTTACGTTAGCAACTTCTTTGTTGAATTCTTTGGCAGTTTTCAACTCGCTGGAACGGATGTTAGCCTGTTGGATCAAGAACATGATGTTGGCATCGTGCTTTTCTTTGATGATACGTTGGAAAGCGTCTTCGCCCAATGCAGGGTTTGCGTTACCTAATGTATTGTTCACCAATTCAGAAGTAGAGATTACACCATCAGCTATTTTTACAGCAGGAATAGTAATCACTTTCTTACCGATAGTAGCTTTAAATTCGAGGAACAATTCAGACTTGGCCATTTCCGGAACATAGTCGAAAGAAGTCTTCATAGTGTAGCTGCCACCCATCTTGTAAGAGATAGACTGGTTGTTACCTTCTACTTTTTCGCCTTGGAAAGTAGCAGGCTGGCCTTTAGCTTCGCCGCCGTTCCATTTCAAAACTGGAGTAACTTCTACAACAGCTTTCTTGTTGAAATACTTTTCAGGGAATTTACCATTGATGGTAGCAGGAACTTTACCACCTACTGCTTCCAGCACTTGCGGAGTAACAGTGAAGTAATCAGCTGACAGTGGACCCATTTTTTTGTTGCAAGAAGAGAATAATGCAACAATCATTGCCATGAGTAAAGGCAAGTACAACTTCTTAGTCATTTTAGGTATAAATTAAATGTTTGTAATTGAAATTTCGCCTATTCGCTAATCTCTTTCTGTTCAGCACGGAAAAAGTAACGCAAAGATATTAATTCTTAATATAAATATATAGATAGGGGGCCGATTTTATCATAATTTAATGAAATAATGACTCTTTTTCTTTCCGATACTTGATATTTCGGGGGTGATGCTCAATAATCTCACTGCGAAGCATATTACGGTCGATGTGCGTATAAATTTCGGTAGTTGCGATAGACTCATGCCCGAGCATGCATTGGATGGCGCGCAAATTGGCGCCACCTTCCAATAAATGAGTGGCAAAGGAGTGTCGGAAAGTGTGTGGGCTGATGTTTTTGGTAATGCCAGCCTTTTGCGCTAATTCTTTTATCATATGAAAGATCATAATCCGGGAAAGTCCTTTGCCTCTCCGCTGACTGACGAAAACGAAATCCTCATGCCCTTTTTTCACTTCAATCTGATTACGGTCTGTGATGTAAAGTCTTATTTCGTTAATTGCCCGCGGGGAGATGGGGACAAGGCGTTGCTTGCTTCCCTTCCCTTCTACTTTGATGAAGCCTTCGTCGAAATAAAGATCGGACAATTTGAGGTTGACAAGTTCAGAAACGCGGAGTCCGCAACTGTATAGTGTTTCCAGAATAGCCCTGTTGCGTTGCCCTTCGGTTTTGCTGCGGTCAACGGTGGAGATGATCCGGTCAATTTCTTCCACAGTCAGTACTTCAGGAAGTTTGAAACCTATTTTAGGACCTTCCAATAGTTCGCTGGGGTCTGCTTCCAGATACTCTGCCATGATGAGAAAACGGAAGAATGATTTGATTCCCGATAAGATGCGGGCTTGTGAGCGGGGGTGGATGCCGATGTCATGCAGCCCGGCTGCAAAACGCTGAAGGTCAGCGAGGCATACGTCCAGAACGTCTATCTCTTCTAGCGTTAGAAAACTCATCAATTTGTCTAAATCTGTGAGATAGGCATCCAGCGTGTTGGGGGATAGGGACTTTTCCAGTTTGAGATACTGTTGGTACTTCCTGATTATCACATCCCGTTGTTCCTTCTTCTGCTTTTTTTCGTTGATTTCCATTTCTTTTTTCTACCTTTGCACCTTGAAATATTGTTCTTTGGATACAAAGGTATAAAAAAACAGGATTGCGTGATGAAGATACAAATTATTAATGGTCCGAATATTAATCTGCTGGGTAAGCGTGAACCTTCCATTTACGGAAGCGTTACATTTGAAGATTATCTGGCTGAACTTCGCAAAAGATACGCTGACGTGGAGATCGACTATTTTCAATCAAACATAGAGGGTGAAATGATAGACTGCATTCAGCAGGCAGGGTTTGATGTAGATGGTATTATTCTGAATGCCGGGGCATATACGCATACCTCTATTGCATTGCAGGATGCCATTCGTTCGGTGAAGGCTCCGGTGATAGAGGTGCATATTTCTAATGTGCATAGCCGGGAGGCTTTCCGGCATGTTTCTATGATTGCTTGTGCTTGCAAGGGAGTGATTTGTGGTTTCGGGCTGAACTCGTATCGTTTGGCTTTGGAAGCGTTGTTGGAGAATAAATAAGGTATAATATATAAATAGGTAAAAAGAATATGTTATTGAAACAGACTAAAATTGTGGCTTCCATTTCGGATAGGCGTTGCGATGTGGATTTTATAAAACAATTGTTTGAAGCTGGAATGAATGTGGTGCGTATGAATACTGCGCATGCCAGCCGTGAAGGCTTTGAAGCTTTGATTGCAAATGTGCGTACTGTATCCAATCGTATTGCAATTCTGATGGATACAAAGGGACCGGAGGTTCGTACGACAGCTAATGCTGAACCGATTCCATATAAAATAGGTGAGAAAGTGAAGATTGTCGGCAATCCTGAACTTGAAACCACTCGTGAGTGTATCGCCGTTTCATATGCTAATTTCGTGCATGACTTGAATATTGGCGGCACAATTCTGATTGATGACGGCGACCTTGAACTGGAAGTTATTGACAAGACTGCTGATTATCTGCTTTGTGAAGTGAAGAACGAAGCAACTTTGGGCAGCCGCAAAAGCGTGAATGTGCCGGGTGTTCGTATCAATCTTCCTTCATTGACGGAGAAAGACCGTAATAATATCCTCTATGCTATCGAGAAGGATATCGATTTTATTGCTCATTCTTTTGTGCGTAACCGTCAGGATGTACTCGATATCCGTGAAATTCTGGATGCTCACAATAGTGATATCAAGATTATTGCTAAGATAGAGAATCAGGAAGGGGTGGATAATATTGATGAAATTTTGGAAGTGGCCGATGGCGTTATGGTTGCCCGTGGTGATTTGGGTATCGAAGTTCCACAAGAACGTATCCCGGGAATCCAGCGTGTACTGATTCGGAAATGTATCCTTGCCAAGAAGCCGGTGATTGTTGCCACTCAAATGCTTCATACAATGATACATAATCCTCGTCCGACTCGTGCGGAAGTGACTGATATTGCCAATGCAATCTACTATCGTACAGATGCTTTGATGTTGAGTGGGGAAACTGCTTATGGTAAGTATCCGGTGGATGCGGTGAAAACAATGACCAAGATTGCGGCACAAGCGGAGAAAGATAAACTTGCTGATAATGACATCCGTATTCCATTGGATGAGAATAGTAATGATGTCACGGCATTCCTTGCTAAACAAGCGGTAAAAGCTACTTCTAAGCTAAAAATACGTGCTATCATAACTGACAGTTATAGTGGGCGTACTGCCCGTAATCTGGCTGCTTTCCGTGGAAAATACCCGGTGTTGGCTATCTGCTATAAGGAAAAAACGATGCGTCATCTGGCTCTTTCTTACGGAGTGGAAGCTATCTATATGCCGGAATTGGCAAACGGCCAGGAATATTATTTCGCTGCATTGCGCCGATTGTTGAAAGAAGGACGCCTGCAGCCAACTGACATGGTAGGATATTTGAGTAGTGGTAAAGCGGGTACAAAGACTTCATTCTTGGAAATCAATGTGGTAGAGGACGCATTGAAACATGCGGATGAAACTGTATTGCCTAATAATAACCGTTATCTGTAAAAGCTGGATTTTATGCAAGAGACTGAATCTATTGACGAATATATTCTGCAACATATTGATCCCGAAAGTGACTATTTAAAGTCACTTTACCGGGATACGCATGTAAAGCTCCTTCGTCCTCGTATGGCTTCCGGGCATTTGCAAGGACGGTTGCTGAAGATGTTTGTAGAAATGATTCAGCCTCGTCAGATATTGGAGATCGGAACGTATAGCGGATATTCCGCTCTTTGCCTGGCAGAAGGTTTGCCGGAAGGTGGAATGTTGCATACGTTCGAGATAAATGATGAACAAGAGGACTTTACTCGTCCGTGGCTGGAGAAATCACCGTTTGCCGATAAAATTCGTTTTTATATAGGTGATGCTTTAGAACTTGTTCCAAACTTAGGTGTTATCTTTGATATGGCTTTTATCGATGGTGATAAACGCAAGTATATTGAATATTACGAGATGACGCTGGCACATCTTTCTGAAGGTGGGTATATCATTGCCGATAACACGCTTTGGGATGGTCATGTGTTGGAACAGCCTCGTAGCAACGATGCCCAGACAATTGGAATAAAGGCTTTCAATGATCTTGTTGCAGAAGATAAACGAGTGGAGAAAGTGATATTACCCTTGCGTGATGGGTTAACAATTATAAGAAAAAAATAAAAGAGTAGATTTATGGAAACAACAAGACAGAATAAGATCTCTCGTCTGTTGCAAAAAGAGCTGAGTGAGATATTCCTGCTTCAGACAAAAGCGATGCCGGGTATGTTGGTATCGGTTAGCACAGTGCGTATCAGTCCCGATATGAGTATTGCCCGTGTGTATCTCAGTGTCTTTCCGTCGGAAAAAGCGGAAGAAATGGTGAAGAATATCAATGACAATATGAAGTCCATCCGTTATGAATTGGGTACTCGTGTACGTCATCAATTACGTATTATTCCCGAACTGAAATTCTTCGTAGATGATTCATTGGATTATATCGAGAAGATTGATTCATTGCTGAAGTAAGATAACTCATAGCAGAGGTGAATTTTCCTTTTTATATAGCCAAGCGTTATCTTTTCTCGAAAAAGAAGCATAATGCTATTAATGTCATATCCGGCATTTCTGTGTGCGGAGTAGCTCTTGCTACACTTGCATTGGTCTGTACACTTTCCGTTTTTAATGGATTCCAGGATATGGTAGCTAGTTTCTTTACGGCATTCGATCCGCAACTGAAAATTACTGTCCGCGAAGGGAAAGTCTTTGATGGGCAGGACGAACGGATTCGTGCGGTCTGTGCGCTTCCCGAAATTGATGTCTTTACGGAAACGCTTGAAGAAAATGCGATGGTACAATATAAAGACCGTCAGGCTATGGTTGTATTGAAGGGGGTAGAGGATAATTTTGAAGAATTGACTTCCATTGATAGCATCCTCTATGGTGCCGGTGAATTCCTTCTCCATGATTCGATTGTAAATTATGGGATAATGGGAGTCGAATTGGTAGCAACCTTAGGTACGGGACTGCAATTCGTAGATCCTCTTCAAGTATATCTTCCCAAACGAAATGCCAAAGTGAATATGGCGAATCCCGGTGCTTCCTTCAATCAGGATTACCTCTATTCTCCCGGCGTTGTATTTGTAGTAAACCAACAGGAATACGACGGGAAATATATTCTGACTTCTCTTGATTTCCTCCGTCAACTGCTGGACTATACAACAGAAGTCTCCGCTATGGAACTGAAACTAAAGTCCGATGCAAATGTTTCATCCGTACAAGCTAAAATAGAAAAAATACTGGGGGATGCTTTCGTTGTTCAGAACCGCTATCAGCAACAAGCGGACGTCTTTCGTATTATGGAGATAGAGAAACTGATTTCCTACTTATTCCTCACCTTCATCTTAATGATTGCCTGTTTCAATGTAATCGGTTCTCTTTCCATGTTGATTTTGGATAAGAAAGAGGATGTTGTGACTTTACGTAGCCTTGGAGCTGATGACAAACTTATTTCCCGTATCTTTCTATTTGAAGGTCGGCTTATTTCTCTTTTGGGTGCTGTCACCGGCATTGTTTTAGGACTGACCCTTTGCTTTATTCAGCAGAGGTTTGGGGTAATATCGCTTGGTGGAGGTGGTGGGACTTTTGTAGTGGACGCCTATCCGGTTAGTGTTCATGCTTGGGATATAGTGCTTGTCTTTGTAACAGTTTTGGCTGTTGGCTTCCTTTCTGTCTGGTATCCGGTACGCTATTTGAGTAAGCGACTCTTGTAATCGGGTATTATAGTATTTATTGTAGAAACTTTTCTGTAATTGATAACTTTTAATTTGATATTTATTTTTGTATTTCCTAATATACTGCTATATTTGACCCAATTTTGTTAATTAGAAATAATCTGTAAAACACTTCCGTGAAATCTGAAAGTAATGACATAGACAGAATTATAAATGGTGATGAGGCGGCTTTTTGCCGTTTTATGGAACGTTATTCTTCACGTCTATATCATTATGTTTTTGCTTTGATTGGTCAAAAGGAGCCGGCCGAGGAGGTTGTAAGTGATGTTTTCTATGAGGTTTGGAAAAACAGAAAAACTTTGGGTGGTATAGAAAATATGAATGCCTGGATACAGACGATTACTTATCGGAAAGCTATTTCTTATTTGAGGAAGGAAACGGGAAAAACCGAATTATCGCTTGACGGTATAGGGGATTTTATATTTGCTCCTATTCAGTCGCCTGACGAGGCGATGATTAGTAAAGAGGAGATGGAGAAAATAAACAATGCTATCCAACAGCTACCACCTAAATGTAAGCATGTCTTTTTCTTGGCGAAGATCGAGGGACTACCTTATAAAGAGATTGCTAAATTATTAGATATATCTGTGAAAACTATCAATAATCATATAGCTTTTGCTTTAGAAAAAATTGCTGAGAATCTCAATATTCGTTCTCGAAGGTTATAATTTCTTCTTAGAGCCTGTTTAAATTTTCCTGAGATTATGTTAGATAGGCTTTACCGACCTGTTTTTATTCGTCACATAGTCTC